>NZ_BLTG01000018.1 GCF_017312405.1 Mycobacterium sp. PO1 | reverse complement strand
GATCGTCCACCAGTGAGGGTCGGTCACCGGGAAGCTCCGGCCGTGGCGGCGCATCGTGCCCCCGCCGGCGGCGGTGATGTTCTTCAGCCAGTCCCGGTCCGGGCCGTAGGTCAGCAGCACAGCCACCCCGTCCCGGGTGCTGAACACCGTCAGCGGGGTGCGGTAGGGCCGCCCGGAGCGCCGCCCGACGTGGGTGAGGATGCCCATCGTCGGCGCCCACCCCGCCCACATCCGCTGGATGGGGTTCGTGACGTGCCGATTGAACCGCGCCAGCCATTGCGGCAGTTGCATGCCATCCATCAAACTCCTCGGTGTGGCCTACCTCAAGCCGCCGTGGTTCACGGCCCGGGTGTTCAACCGGGTCGCGATGGCGACGGGGTTGAGCGGCACCCAGACGTTGACGGTCACCCGCCGCAGCGGAGGCCCCCAGCGCATCCCCGTCGTCGTCCCCGAGGTCGACGGGGTCAGATATCTGGTGTCCACGCGCGGCGAGTCGGACTGGGTGAAGAATGTCCGCGCCCACCCGAACGTCGAGGTCAACGGCGCCCGCTACGTCGCCAACGAGGTCCCGGTCGAACACCGCGGCCGCATCCTGGCCGCCTACCGGCCACTGGCCGGCAAGGTGGTCGAGGGGTACTGGCGCAAACTGCCGGACGACGCCGACCACCCGGTCTTCGCGCTCACCCCGACCGTGTGAGCGCACACCCACTACACCCTGTAGTGGACGAATTGGCGGTGGCTGGGACACTGGTGCCATGAGCAGTACCGACATGTCGGCCAAGTTGTTCGCCGAGGCCTGTGACGTCATCCCGGGCGGGGTGAACTCGCCGGTGCGGGCCTTCGCCTCGGTGGGCGGCACCCCCCGGTTCATCACCTCGGCCAAGGGCTGCTGGCTCACCGACGCCGACGACAACCGCTACGTCGACCTGGTGTGCTCGTGGGGGCCGATGATCCTGGGTCACGCGCACCCGGCCGTCGTCGAGGCGGTGCAGCGGGTCGCCGTCGACGGGTTGTCGTTCGGCGCACCGACACCCTCGGAGTCCGAACTGGCCCGCGAGATCGTCGACCGGGTCGGTCCGGTCGAGAAGCTGAGGCTGGTCAACTCCGGCACCGAAGCCACGATGAGCGCGATCCGGCTGGCCCGCGGGTACACCGGCCGGGCCAAGATCGTGAAGTTCGCCGGGTGCTACCACGGTCACAGCGACGCGTTGCTGGCCGACGCCGGCTCGGGGGTGGCCACCCTGGGGCTGCCCTCCTCGCCGGGGGTGACCGGCGCCGCAGCCGCCGACACCATCGTGGTGCCCTACAACAATGTGGCCGCCGTCGAGGACGTCTTCGAGCGGTTCGGCGACGAGATCGCCTGCCTGATCACCGAGGCCAGCCCGGGCAACATGGGCGCGGTGCCGCCGCTGCCCGGCTTCAACGACGCGCTGCGCCGCATCACCGCCGCGCACGGGGCCCTGCTGGTCGTCGACGAGGTGATGACCGGGTTCCGGGTCAGCCGCTCGGGGTGGTACGGCCTGGAACCGGTCGAGGCCGATCTGTTCACGTTCGGCAAGGTGATGAGCGGCGGGCTGCCGGCGGCCGCGTTCGGCGGCCGCGCCGAGGTGATGGGGCGCCTGGCCCCACTGGGCCCGGTGTACCAGGCGGGCACGCTGTCCGGGAATCCGGTGGCGATGGCCGCCGGGCTGGCCACGCTGCGCGCCGCCGACGCCGACGTGTACGCCAAGCTCGACGCCAACGCCGACCGGCTCACCGGACTCATCACCGAGGCGCTCAGCGCCGCCGGTGTCGCTCACCGGATTTCGCGCGCAGGCAACATGTTCAGCGTGTTCTTCTCCGACGAGCCGGTCGTCGACTTCGCGTCCGCGCGGTCCACCGACACCTGGCGCTTCCCGGCGTTCTTCCACGGCCTGCTCGACGCCGGTGTGTACGCCCCGCCGAGCGCCTTCGAGGCGTGGTTCGTGTCGGCGGCGCTGGACGACGACGCGTTCGACCACATCGCCGCGGCGCTGCCGGGCGCCGCGCGCGCTGCGGCGCTGGCCACGGAGCCGGCATGACCGAACAGACAGTGGTGCACGTGATGCGCCACGGCGAGGTGTACAACCCGGACAAGATCCTCTACGGCCGCCTGCCCGACTACCACCTCTCCGAGCGGGGTCGCGCCCAGGCGCAGGCCGTCGCCGGCTGGCTGGCAGCCCGCGACATCACCCATGTGGTGGCCTCACCGCTCGAACGCGCCCAGGAGACCGCGGCGCCGATCGCGCAGCGGCACGGGCTGGTGGTCGGCACCGATGACGAACTGATCGAGTCCACCAACGTCTTCCAGGGGCAGAAGGTCTCGCCGGGCGACGGAGCGTTGCGCGACCCCCGCAACTGGTGGCATCTGCGCAACCCGCGGACCCCGTCCTGGGGTGAACCCTACCGTCAGATCGCCGCGCGGATGACGCGCGCGGTGCTGCGGGCCCGGGCCGACGCCGCCGGGCACGAGGCCGTGTGTGTCAGCCACCAGCTGCCGGTCGAGACGCTGCGACGGGCCATGACCGGCGCTGCGCTGCACCACTTCCCGACCAAACGGATGTGCAACCTGGCCTCGGTGACGTCGTTCTACTTCCACGACGACGCCTGCGTGGGGTGGGGGTACGCGGAGTTGTCCGGGCAGTGAGGTCGCCGGCGCCCCGCGGGCGCACGCTGGTGACGGCGTGCGTGGCTGTGGTGATGGCCGTGGCCGCGTTGACCGGCTGCTCCACCGGCAGCGACGCGGTCGCCCAAGGTGGCACGTTCGAGTTCGTCGCCCCCGGCGGACAGACCGACATCTTCTACGACCCGCCGGAGGATCGGGGCCGGCCCGGCCCACTGTCGGGACCGGATCTGATGGACACCGACCGCACCATCTCGCTCGACGACTTCGCCGGCCAGGTCGTCGTCATCAACGTGTGGGGCCAGTGGTGTGCCCCCTGCCGCACCGAGATCTCGCAACTGCAGCAGGTCTACGAGGCGACCCGCGACCAGGGCGTCGCGTTCCTCGGGATCGACGTGCGCGACAACAACATCGACGCGCCGCGTGACTTCGTCGTCGATCGCGGCGTGACGTTTCCGTCCATCTACGACCCGGCGATGCGCACGATGATCGCGTTCGGGGGGCGCTATCCCACGACGGTGATCCCGTCCACCGTGGTGCTCGACCGCCAGCACCGGGTCGCGGCGGTGTTCCTGCGGGAACTGCTCGCTGAGGACCTGCAGCCCGTCGTCGAACGCCTGGCGGCCGAACAGTGAACCCCGATCAGCTCGACCAACTGACCACGGGCGGTCCGCTGCTGCTGGCCGCGCTGGTCAGTGTGCTGGCCGGGCTGGTGTCGTTCGCGTCGCCGTGCGTGGTTCCGCTGGTGCCCGGTTACCTGTCCTATCTCGCGGCGGTGGTCGGGGTGGACGGGTCGGCCGCCGCGCCGGCCGACAGCCGGGTGGCGGTGCGCGGAGCGCGGCTGCGGGTGGCCGGGGCGGCGGCGCTGTTCGTGGCGGGCTTCACCGCGGTGTTCGTCCTCGGCACCGTCGCGGTGCTCGGCATGACGACCACCTTGATCACCAATCAGCTTCTGCTGCAACGTATCGGCGGTGTGATCACGATCTTCATGGGTCTGGTGTTCATCGGGCTGGTGCCCGCACTGCAGCGCGACACCCGGTTCGCGCCGCGTCAGATCTCCACACTGGGCGGGGCGCCGCTGCTCGGTGCGGTGTTCGCACTGGGCTGGACGCCGTGCCTGGGCCCCACGCTGACCGGCGTGATCGCGGTGGCCTCGGCCACCGAGGGCAGCAACGTCGCCCGCGGGGTGGCGCTGGTGCTGGCCTACTGCCTGGGGCTGGGCATCCCGTTCGTGCTGCTGGCCTTCGGTTCGGCGCGCGCGGTGTCCGGGCTGGGCTGGCTGCGCCGCCACACTCGCGCGATCCAGGTCTTCGGCGGGGTGCTGCTGATCCTGGTCGGCGCCGCCCTGGTGAGCGGCCTGTGGAACGAGTTCGTGTCCTGGGTGCGCGACGCGTTCGTCTCCGACGTCAGGCTGCCGATCTGATGGCCCGCCCCGTCGCGCTGCTGCGCAGCACCTGGCGCACCCTGACCTCGATGGGCACGGCGCTGGTGCTGCTGTTCCTGTTGGCGCTGGCCGCCATTCCCGGGGCGTTGCTGCCGCAACGCAACCTCAACGAGGCCAAGGTCGCCGAGTACATCGCCGAGCACCCCGCGCTCGGACCGTGGCTGGACCGGGTGCAGGCCTTCGACGTGTTCTCCAGCTTCTGGTTCACCGCCATCTACGTGCTGCTGTTCATCTCGCTGGTGGGATGCCTGACCCCGCGGATGGTCGAGCACGTCCGCAGCCTGCGTGCCACCCCGGTGCCCGCACCGCGCAACCTGGGCAGGCTGCCCAAGCACCACACCGGCGAGGTCGCCGGCGATGCCGACGACATCCCGGCGCTGGTCGTGGCCGCCGAGGGTGAGCTGCGGGGCTGGCGCAAGGTCACCCGCCGGGAGGGCTCAATGGCCGGAGCCGCCCCGGCGGCGACATCCGGCACCGGAGCCGCCCCGGCGGCGACATCCGGTACAGAGATCTCCGCCGAGAAGGGGTATCTGCGCGAGTTCGGCAACATCGTCTTCCACTTCTCGCTGCTGGGTCTGCTGGTCGCCATCGCCGCGGGCAAGATGTTCAGCTACGAGGGCAACGTCATCGTCGTCGCCGACGGCGGGCCAGGGTTCTGCTCGGCGTCACCGGCGGCGTTCGACTCGTTCCGCGCGGGCAACACCGTCGACGGCACGTCGCTGTACCCGATGTGCGTGCGGGTCAACGACTTCCAGGCCACCTATCTGGATTCCGGGCAGGCCGTGTCCTATCAGGCCGACATCGAGTACCAGGCCGGCGACGACCTCGCCTCCGGCGGTTGGCAGTCGTACCTGCTGAAGGTCAACGAGCCGCTCCGGGTCGGCGGGGATCGCGTCTATCTGCAGGGACACGGGTACGCGCCGACGTTCACCGTGACGTTCCCCGACGGCCAGACCCGCACGCAGACGCTGCAGTGGCGCCCCGAGGATCAGATCACGATGCTGTCGTCGGGGGCGATGCGGTTCGACCCGCCGGGCGGCACCTACTCCGACGAGTGGCAGCGTCGGCAGAACCAGATCGCCATCCAGGGCCTGTTCGCACCGACCGAGCAGCTCGACGGCACGCTGTTGTCTTCCAGCTTTCCCGCGATGAACGATCCGGCCGTGGCCGTGGACATCTACCGCGGTGACACCGGGCTGGACACGGGCCGGCCCCAGTCGCTGTTCTCGCTAGATCCCCGGATGATCGACCAGGGTCGGCTGACCAAGGTGGCCCGGGTCAACCTGCGCGAAGGTCAGGACACCCGCCTCGACGACGGGACCGTGGTGCGCTTCGACGGCGCGACGCCGTTCGTGAACCTGCAGGTGTCCCACGATCCGGCCCAGATCTGGGTGCTGGTGTTCGCGATGACCATGATGGGCGGGCTACTGGTGTCGCTCATCGTGCGACGTCGACGCGTCTGGTTGCGGCTGGTGCCAGGCCCGGAAGGTACGGTGAACGTCGAGTTCGGTGGTCTGGCCCGGACCGACAACTCCGGCTGGGGCGACGAGTTCGAGCGGCTGACGGAGCGTGTGCTGTCCACCATGCAGTCGGCGGAGCGGGCCCGGCGTCCGGAACGGCAACAGAAGAAGGCAGAGCATTCATGAGCACCACCATCGACCTCGGATTGGCCCGATACTCCGACTGGGCGTTCACGTCTTCGGTGCTGGTCCTCGTCGGTGCGCTGCTGTTGTTGGCGGTCGAACTGGCCTACAGCCGCAGCCGCCGCGCCGAGTCCCGCGAACTCGTCACCGCCGGGTCCGGCGCGGTCACCCCGGACAGCGTCACCCCTGGTGTCGTGACCGACGCCCCGCGGCGTCCCTTCGACGAACGGATCGGGACGTCCGGGGTGGCCCTGGTCTACGTCGGGATCGCGCTGCTGCTGGGCTGCATCGTCCTGCGCGGCCTGTCCACCTCGCGGGTGCCGTGGGGCAACATGTACGAGTTCATCAACCTGACCTGCTTCTGCGGTCTGGTGGCGGCCGCGGTGGTGCTGCGCAGGCCGCAGTACCGCTCGCTGTGGGTGTTCGTGCTGGTGCCGGTGCTGATCCTGCTGACGGTGTCGGGTCGCTGGCTGTACTCGCACGCGGCGCCGGTGATGCCGGCGCTGCAGTCGTACTGGTTGCCGATCCACGTCTCGGTGGTCAGCCTGGGTTCGGGGGTGTTCCTGGTGGCGGGCGTGGCCAGCATCCTGTTCCTGGTGAAGATGTCCCGGCTGGGGCAGCCCGGACGCACCGACCTCGCCGGCCGCATCGTGTCCAAGCTGCCGGATGCCCAGACGCTGGACCGGATCGCCTACCGGACAACGATCTTCGCGTTCCCGGTGTTCGGGTTCGGCGTGATCTTCGGCGCGATCTGGGCTGAGGAGGCCTGGGGGCGGTACTGGGGCTGGGACCCCAAGGAGACGGTCTCGTTCATCGCGTGGGTCGTGTACGCGGCCTACCTGCATGCGCGTTCCACAGCCGGATGGCGGGACCGCAAGGCGGCCTGGATCAACATCGTCGGCTTCGTCGCGATGGTGTTCAACCTGTTCTTCATCAATCTGGTCACCGTCGGTCTGCACTCCTATGCCGGGGTGGGCTGATCGACCGCACGAGGAGGCCGGGCGTGTCCGAGTTTCCAGCGTCTGGGCCGTCGGGCTCCGAGCTGTCCGGGGGGTTCCGCGCCCAGCAACGGTTCACCGATCCGATGGCTCCGGTCCCCGCCGAGTGGACGGCCCCCACCCCGCCGCAGGGTGTGCCTGCGCCGTCCGCGCCGGCACCTGACCTGCCGGAGACCGGTGCGGACCCGGCACCGTTTCTGGACCTGTCGACCGTGGCGCTGCTCGGCAAGGGCAAGCGGGGCCCGTCGGCGGGCTGGCGGAAATGGCTCTACGTGGCGTCCGGGCGGCTGATCGATCCCGGGGAGAGCCCCAAGGTGCTTCGCCACGACACCTTGCTGGCCCAGGCGCAGACCCCGCTGCGCGACTGCTACCGGATCGCGGTGCTGTCGCAGAAGGGCGGGGTGGGCAAGACGACGATCACCGCATCGCTGGGCGCCACGTTCGCCGAGGCCCGGGGCGACCGGGTGATCGCGGTGGATGCCAACCCCGACCGCGGGACGCTCAACCAGAAGGTGCCGCTGCAGACGCCGGCCACGGTCCGGCACCTGCTGCGCGACGCCGAGGGCATTCACGCCTACAGCGACGTGCGGCGCTACACCTCCCAGGGGCCCAGCCGACTGGAGGTCCTCGCCTCCGAGAGCGACCCGGCGGTGTCGGAGGCATTCAGCTCCCAGGACTACCACGACACGCTGGAGGTCCTGGAGCGGTTCTACAGTCTGGTGCTCACCGATTGCGGCACCGGCATGCTGCACTCGGCGATGACGGCGGTGCTCGACCGCGCCGACGTGCTGCTGGTGATCAGTTCCGGGTCGGTCGACGGGGCCCGCAGCGCCTCGGCGACGCTGGACTGGCTCGACGCGCACGGCCGTGAAGATCTGGTGCGCAACGCGATCGCGGTGGTCAACGGGGTACGCGGGCGGCCGGGCCGGCGCGGCGGGAAAGTCGATCTGGACAAGGTGGTGGACCACTTCACCCGACGCTGCCGCTCGGTGCGTCAGGTGCCCTTCGACGCGCACCTCGAAGAGGGCGCCGAGATCAGCCTCGACCGGTTGAAGCCGGACACCCGCGACGCCCTGCTGGACTTGGCCGCGACCGTGGCACAAGGCTTTCCAGGAGCAGGGTTTCCGAGGGCTCGACGCCCCCACGACACGGCGGGTTGAGGGCCGCCGCGCGTTGTGCGCGGTCGCGTTCCGTCAGGACCGGGGTTGGTCGTCCCGCGGATTGATGCGCCGCAGAAAGTCCGGATCGTCGTCAGGTCCGATCACCCGGGTCCGCGGGCGGTTCGCCGCCGTCCGGGTGATCCGCCAGCCGACATACACCAGTACGGCCAGGACGAGAATCAGGAGTAGATACGCCACTAAAAACCTCCTTCCTGTCAATATACGCGTCCTCGGTAGGCTCGGATCGTGTCTGACCGACAGCCTGGATCACGCCTGTTCATCGACGTTTTCACCTACGCCGCAGCGCGGCTGGCACTGGTGGCTGCCGTCACGGCGGTGATCGTGGGTCTCGGGTATCTGATCGGAGTCGCCGTCCCGGTCGTGGTGGCCCTGTTGTTCGCGATCGTCATCGCGCTCCCGTTGGGCATGTGGGTGTTCACCCCGTTGCGGCGACGGGCCACCGCCAGCATCGCCGCGGTGGACGAGCGCCGCCGCCGCGACCGTGAGCAGCTTCGCGCGCGGCTGAGGGGTGAGACCCCCGTCGATCAGGCTGGGGACGGCGGTGCCGGCGATCGGGCTGGGGACGGCGGTGACGCCGGGGGTGACGTCACGCCGCGCGGCTGAGCGCCGTCGGGCGTGCGGGCCGACGACCAGTAACGACGCCTGCCACAGCGATGCGGTTGCCGGACAGCGGTCGGACCGCCGGTGACCTGCATACCGGAAATGTGATGTGGGTAACCCTCGGTGATGGACAGCCAACAGGTCATGACGCGGGGGACGGCCGAGCGCAGCGCCGTCCAGTTGTACCGACGCTGGATCGACGAACTGTGGGCCGGGGAGCCGGTGGCCGCCGAACTCGTCTCCGACGATTTCGTGGGGCACTGGCCGACCCGCGACGTGCACGGCCCGGCCGAACTGCAGTCGATGGTGGACGAGACACGCGCGATGTTTCGCGAGTTGGAGTTCTACGTCGACGTCGATCCGTTCGCCAACGGCGACATGCTCGCGGCCCGGTGGATCGGCACGGGTGCCCGCGAACGTGGGCCGGTGCTGTTCGCCGGCAACGACATCCTGCGCGTTCGAGACGGGCGGATCGTCGAGTACTGGGCCTGTTCATCGAGTTAACCGGCGGCGTCGCGCAGCAGTCTGCGCAGCACCTCCATCGGGTCGCCTTCGGTGGGATCGAGTTGACGTGGTTCGGCCGGATCGTCGGTGCCGGGCGCGGCCACCGGTGGTGGCGCAGCGGGAAGCGCCGCCGCCGCCGGCGGTGGGGAAACCGGTGGCGGCGGCGCGGCGGTGCCGAGGTTGCGCAGCTTGGCCTCGATCCGCGCGGCCGTCTCCGCGCGGATCGCGCGCCGTGGCGGGTCGGCGTCCTGGTTTCCGGCGAAGCACCCGGCGGGCGCGTCGGCCAGCACCTCCAGCGCGCTGAGGTACTGAGTGCGGGCGCTGTCGAGCCTCGCTTCCCAGGCGTCGATGTCCGCGCGGCGCTCCCGGACCAGCACGAGGTTGACGCGGGCGGGGCAGGTGTGCGGTTGGTCGGTGCGTGCCAGCGCCTCGGAGAACTGGGCGTCGGCGACCTCGAGGCGGTCGTCGAGCACGGCCAGCGCACCCGCGGCGAACGCAGCGTTGGCGGGTTCGATGACGTCGAACACCTGCAGGATGGCGACATCGTCGTCGAGCGCGCCGATGTCGCCGGAGTCGTAATGGCGTTGCGCGGCGTTGCCGGCCACGACCACGGAGATGAGCTTCGCGGCGACCAGCAGCATGATCAGCGCCGGCGCGGCCGACAGGACGAGCAGGCGCCGCCGCAGCCTCAGCCGGGCGGGTTTCGGGGCGGGTGTCATCACGCGGTCACCGTCCCGCCCGGTCGCTCAGCCGGGTGCGGCGCAGATCCCGCACCGTCAAGCCGATCTCGATCAGCAGCAGCGCCGAGGCCAGCGATGTCAGCACCCAGTAGTACTCGGTGCGCGGTCGCGACTCGGTGAGAGTCGCGGCGTCCGCCGACCCGGTCTCAGCGGCCCGCACCGGGTCCCCGGCGGCGCGGTCGACGTAGGGCACGCCGAGCTGGTCGGAGATGGCCCGCAGCCGCGCGGCACCGTCGCCTCCGTCGTAGCCGAACACCGCGCCTCCGTCGACCGCTTCGGCGGCGAACCTGCTCTGCGGCGAGGTGGATTGTGCTGCCCCGGAACCGAAGTAATACACCAACTCCTCGGCCTGCGGATAGCGCTGGCGGGCGGCGATCAGCTGGTAGCGCAGGACATTGGCGGCCGCCGCCGCGTTGGCCTGGTCGGCGGCCGCGGCCGGGCCGGCCGCCGGGGAGAGGGTGTCGACGAGGGGTCGCAGGCTCCAGGCGTCACCGGACAGCGGCCAGGCCACCGCGGGTCGCGAGGTGAAGGTGATGACACCGAAGCGGGCATCCTCGTGCGCGGCCGTCAACGCATCGATGTCCTCGCGGATGGCCGACATCCGGGTGGCCCCTCCGATGTCCGCGATCGCGGAGTCCGCTGACAGGTCGACGACGAAGAACACGTTCGCCCCGGACGCCCCGGCATGGTCTGCGGTGCGCTCGGCCGCGGCGTCGACCCCCGGGCGGGCTGCGGCCAGCACCACCAGCATCAGCGCGCCGGTCGTCGCGGCCCAGCGCAGCACGCCCCACCGGCCGGACCGCGTCGCCGGACGCAGCACCACGGCGCGCAGCGCGAGGATCACCGCCGCAAGCGCGGCCAGCGCGACGGGGGGAAGCACCGGGTCGAACGTCACCGCCGAACCGCCAGCAACGAAATCCCGAGCAGAGCGGTCAGCATGAGCGCGGCGATCAGCACGACGACCGGGGCATCCGTGCGCTGTTCCTCCGTGCCGCGGGCTTGCTGCGCGGCGCGGATCTGGTCGAGTTGACCGGTGACCGCGGCCGGGTCGTACCGCAGGAACAACCCGCCGGTCTGCTCGGCCGCGGCGGCCAGTGCGCCGGTCGGACGTCCGGCGGTGGCGAGGGCGTCGATGCGTACCCCGGCGTCGCGTGCCATGTCGGCGACCTGCGCGTCGGTGAACAGCGACGGACGATCGTCGCCCGGGTCCCGCAGTTCGCCCGGTCCGAGGTAGAGCACCGACCTGTCGGTGTCGCCGGAGGCGGGGAATCCCGGAAAGCCGTTGAGGCACAGAGCGAGGACATCAGCCACCGTCGGCGCGTAGTCGGTGTACTCGACGGGGGCGCTCAGCGGCTGCGCCGGAGGTGGCGCCGAGGGGTTCTGCGAGATCTGCGCGTAGTCGCCGAATTGTTCGGCGGCGAACTGGTAGTCACGGGTCAACGGGACCACCCGGCGGTTGGGGGAGGTCAGACCGATCCCGGTGACGCTGTAGTTGCCGGCCTGACGCGCGAAGTAGCTCAGGAACCGGCCGGTGGCCTCGCTGGTCGCGGGTTCGGCGACGCAGAGCATGATGTCCTCGCGCGAGTCGGCGTCCTGGTCGGTGGTGGTGCTGGGGCGTGCGCTGGCCACCAGCGTGGCGCCGAACAGCACCAGCAGGACCGCCAGGACCATCGCCGTGGAGCGGGTCCGCGCGGCCAGCACCGCGCGGTACTCGGGCAGCCGGGACAACCGGCTGGTGTTGGCCAGCGCCAGCCCGTCGCCGGGGGAGCGTCGCGTCGGGATCAGGACGGCCAGCGCGACCGTGCCGAGAAGGCACAGCACCCCGAGAATCGCGACCGGCCACCACATCAGGGCCATGAGCGGATCAATTCTTCGGTCTGCCTACCGAGTCGGTCGAGATCGGTGGTCGAGGCGCGGTTGAACTGCGCGTCACCGAGCGCGCTGAGCACCGGTGCCGCCGCGGCCAGCTCACCGTCGGCGACGGCGCGCAGCTGCATGTACTGGGCGCGCCGGCCGGTGGCCTGGTGCAGAAAGCTGCGAAGCGCGCGAGCAAGGGCGGCGCCGGCCTCCGGGTCGGACAGCTCGCCGCGCCGGTGCGAGTCGGTGATCCGGCGCACCGAGCGCAGGAAGCGGTGCCGCAACACCCGGGCGTGCACGTGCCGCACGGCCGGGATGGCCCTCAGCCGGTGCGAGGGCAGGGTTGCCACGAAAACCACGGCGTACCAGATGATCACCGCAAGGACCAGGGCCAGCCCCAGCCACAACCACACCGGCGAGTAGCCGGGCGGTCCGCTGACGAACTCCAGCAGGTCATCCGGCACGCGACCACACCCCGGTCATGTCCACGATCGCCCGGCGCAGATCCGCGCTGCCGGTGAGCGTGGCGTGCGCGATGGATCGTGCCGTCAGGAACTCGGTGAGGCGTTGCGCGCGAGCCTGTTCGGCGCGGCGATACGCGGCGATGACCCGCCGGTCGCCCGCGGCCAGCGCGTGGACGGGCCGTCCGGTGGCGATGTCGAAGCCGCCGCGGTCCCCGGCGGCGGTCGCGGGCATGTCGGCGACCATCGCCCACATCACGTCGTGGCGGGAAACCAGCCTGGCGGTCAGCTCGTCGAGGCGGGTGTCGGGTTCGGGCTCGTCAGAGACCACGACGACCAGCATCCGATGCCGGTAATGCGTTGCCACATAATCCAGTTGGCAGCAGATGTCACTGGGGCCGCGGGCAGCCACAGCGTGGTCGTGGTAGTGGGTGAGGATGCGCTCGACCTGGGTCTCGCCCCGGCTGAGCCCGATGTTGAGGCTGCCGCGGCCGTCGCCGTAGACCATGGCGAGCTGATCGCTGCGGCCCAGGGCGATCAGCCCGATCGCGCCCAGCACGTTTCCCGCGACCGTGCTCTTGCGTTCTCCCCCCGGGGCCAGCGCCGCCATGTTCTGCCCGGCATCGGCGACGAGCAGGATCTTGTGGTGTTTCTCGGTGACGAAGCGCTTGATCAGCACCGAACCCGACCGGGCTGAGGCCTTCCAGTCGATGTCGCGGACATCGTCACCGGGCACGTAGGGTCGCAGCTCGTCGAATTCCATGCTGCGCGTGTGCAGCAGTGCGTAGCGGCCACCGTCGAGCAGGCCGCGGGTGTCGGTGCCGAAGCGGCGCTTGACCGCGTTGAGGTGCTTACCCACCGGGGCCGCCGATCAGGGCACCCGTACCGCGTCCAGCGCGGCGTCGATCACCACGGCCGGAGTGAGGCCGGCGCCGGCGGCCTCGAAGCCGAGGATGAGCCGGTGTTGCAGTACCCGATGGGCGAGGTCGGCGATGTCGTCGGGAATCACGTGCGCGCGCCCGGACAGCAGTGCCAGCGCGCGTGCCGCGGTGCACAGCGCGATGGTGGCGCGCGGGCTGGCGCCGTACTCCACCAGCCGCGCCACCTGCGCGGGCAGGTGTTTGGCCGGTTCCCGGGTGACCGCGACGAGGTGGCTGGCGTAGAGCATCAGCTCGCGGCTGAGGTAGACGTCGGCGACGACGCGCTGCACCCGGCGGACGTCATCGAGGGTGGCGACCGGCCGTGCGCGGTGTCCTTTGTCGTAGAGACCGGCGTCGCGGCGGCTGAGGACCTCGACCTCCTGTTCCGGGGACGGGTAGCCGACGATGTCCTTGAGCAGGAAGCGGTCGGTCTGTGCCTCCGAGAGCGGGTAGGTGCCCTCCTGGTCGACCGGGTTCTGGGTGGCGATGACGAGAAACGGTTCCGGGATGGGGTAGACGGTGCCCGCGACCGTGGTCTGGCGTTCCTCCATCGCCTCGAGCATGGCGCTCTGAGTCTTGGCACTGGACCGGTTGATTTCGTCGAGCAGCACGATGTTGGCGTGCACCGGTCCGAGCTGGGTGACGAACGACGCCCGCGCGGCGTCATAGATCTGGGTGCCGACGATGTCGCTGGGCAGCAGGTCCGGAGTGCACTGGATGCGCCGGAACTCGCCGTCGATGGCGTCGGCGATGACCCGCGCGGCGGTCGTCTTCGCCAGTCCGGGCACGCTCTCGATGAGGATGTGGCCGCCGCTGAGCAATCCGATCAACAGCGATTCGCGCAGGTGCTCCTGCCCCACGACCTTGGCGGAGAACGCCGCGCTCAACGCCGCGACGGTGCGCTGAGCAGCACGGACGTCATCGTCGGACACCCCGGGCGGGCGGGGGAGCGGCGCTGCGGTCATCCGCGCTAAGTACCACGCCGGTCGGGGGCGCAAACCGGGCGCAGCGTCGTGCGGCGCCCGGTCGGGTCAGGCCAGCGCGAGCGGTATCGCCACCGCGACCGCCCACACCAGCATCGTCAGCCCGGTGTCACGCAGCACCGGGATCAGCTCCCGGCCGCCCGATCCCCGCCGCACCGGTGTGGTCGCGCGCACCGCCAGCGGCAGCGCGACGAGCCCGGCCGCGCACCAGGGGGTGGCGAACATCAGCACCAGCGTCAGCGCGAAGGGCAGCACCATCAGCGCCTGGAACAGCAGCCGGGTGCGGGCGTCCCCGAGCCGGACCGCCAGCGTGATCTTGCCGGTCTGGGCGTCGGTGGGGATGTCGCGCAGATTGTTGGCCACCAGCACCGCCGAGGACAGACATCCGGTGGCGACTGCCAGCGTCACACCGACCCAGTCGACGCGCAGCGCCTGTGTGTACTGGGTGCCCAGCACCGCGACCAGACCGAAGAAGACGAACACCGCGATCTCGCCGAAACCCAGATAGCCGTAGGGCCGGGAGCCGCCGGTGTAGAGCCAGGCGCCGGCGATGCACACCGCGCCGACCGCGATCAGCCACGGCGCCGACACCCACGCCAGCGCCACCCCGGCCACGGCGCCCACGGCCAGTGCCAGGACCGCGGCCACCAGTACCGACCGCGGCGCCGCGAGCCGTGAGCCGACCAGGCGCAGCGGGCCGGACCGCACGTCGTCGGTCCCGCGGATACCGTCGGAGTAGTCGTTGGCGTAGTTGACGCCGACGATCATGCCGACCGCGACCAGCATGGCCAGCAGAGCTTTCCACCACGACGCGGCCTCCAGCCAGGCCGCGGCGCCGGTTCCGGCGATCACCGGGGCGATCGCGTTCGGCAGCGTGCGGGGACGTGCTCCTTCGACCCACTGGGCAATGCTGGCCACGCGGCTCAGTCTGTCACGGCCGGTCAAAGCCCCATCGGACGTCGCGGGTGGTGGTCAGGTCGTAGGCGTCGCGCGAGGTGGCCGGATCGGCGACGAGCACTGTGCCCCAGTCGACGTCGGGGTGACCGCGCAGCCTGCCGGACACCTCCCGCAGGTCTCCGTAGAGGGCCAGCCCGGCGAAGGTACCGCCGATGGCCTGGGCGCGGTCTTCGAGGAAAAACGGCCGCGGTGATTCGATGACGGCGCCCGGAGTCTGCGCCACCCCGGCGGCCACCCGCGGGATGTCCCGGATACACGGGAACAGGAAGCCCTGCGGCCAGCTGAGCAGCACCGGCGAGCGTCCGGCCAGGAAGTCGTTGAGCGCGACCGCCGACCGCAGCCTCGGCCCGGTGAACGCCAGCCAGCCCCACGCGTCGGTCCGGTCGTCGAGCGCGGCGATGCGCACCCGGTCCGCACCGGCGGGGATCGCTTCGGCGTCCACCCCGATCGACCGCCACAGCGGGTGGGCCGGATCCTCGCCGGGCGCCGGGCGGTCCACCGGGGCGCGGGTGCCCAGGACGGCACCGTCGGCGCCGCCGAATTCGAAGGCCAGCGCGTTGCCGTCGTCGGTGCGGCCGGCCACCGACACCGTCAGGCCTTGGCCCTCGGTCAGCGGGGGCAGGGTGAACCACCTGGTCAGTACCGTCGCAGCACCATCGGTGCCAGCCTCGGCGTCGTCGTCGGTGTCCTGATAGGTGCCCCACACGTAGGACGCGCTCGCCGTGCCGGGCGCATCCGGGGGCGGCGCGGCGGGCGGGAAACCGCCCGGAACGTGCGAGCGGCCGTCGAGCGGGTCGAGGACCGCACCGTCGAGCAGCACCTCGACGTCGTCGGCGAGCCCGCACACCCGCTCGCCGGTGAGCCGGTGCAGATTGGCCAGCGCCAGAGACCCCTCGGCGCGGCGCAACGGCGCGGCGACGAAGGATCCGAGCAGCACCGCCACCGACGTCAGCGCGGCGGTGAGGATCATCAGTGCGGGCGCCCGGCGTCGGGCGAGCAGCGCCACGACAACGGCGACGGCCAGCCACACCAGCGGGTTGTCCAGCGGCACCCCGGCGGGCCGGATGGGCCCGGAGGCCCACGGCACGTCGTACACCGTGGACTGCCACCACGCGTTGGGCCCGGTGAACGCCCACGCGGCCGCGGCGGTCGGCAGCGCCACGGCGGCCAGCGCGCCGCGCCGCCCCGGCGGCTGTCGGCTGATCAGCACCACCGCGACGGTCAGGAACGCCGCCAGCACACCGGCGGCGGCACCCAGGTGGTACGACCACTTCGACGGCACCACCGCGTAGGCGGCGGCGAGCAGCAGCACCACCACAGCCAGCCGCCGCGCCGAGCGCTGCACCACCGTGCGGCCCGACCACGCCAGGCCGGCCACGACGGGCAGCATCGCCACCGCCAGCAGCGGAGCCACCCGCTTGGCGGCGCTGCCCTGCTGGTCGCCGCTGAGCAGGTTGGCCCAGCGTTCGGGTTCGGAGTACCAGGGCAGGTTCGGGCCGAAGTCGCGGTGCCAGTCGGTCGCTGTCACCAGCGCCGACCACGTCTGGTCGGCGAAGATCAGCGTCACGCTCAGCGCCGCCACGCAGCACAGCAGCAGCACATCGGCGCTCAGCGCCGCGCGCGACGCCGCGGCCCGGCGCAGTACCGACCACATCCTCGGCGCGAACACCGCCAGCGGCGCGGCGAGCAGCGCGGCGGTCGGGCTGATCGGCACGGTGACCGCGGCCACCAGCACGGTGACGGCGACCCCGGCGCGGGTGCGGGCCCGCCACGCCAGTGCCAGCACCGCGCACAGACCGAGCGCGATGTAGCTCTCCGGGCGGACCCCGAGGTTGAACGGCAGCCAGGACGCCAGCAGCAGTACCGCGGCGGTGCCACGCACCCACGGCAGGCGGGCCGCCCCGGGCAGCGCGGCGGCCAGCACACCCCGGGTCAGCACGAACCAGGTGGCCACCGCGAGCGCCGTGCTCGGCAGCCGCAGCCACAGCGGAGCCAGGCTGATCTCGGTGAGCGGAGCCAGCAGCTGCTGGCTCAACGCGAACGGCACCTCCGGCGCGTTCCACCACCGGTAGTAGTTGCCGGCCTCCCCGGTGGCGGCCAGGTTGCGCGCGATCGTCGTCGCCCAGCCGTCGTCGACCGCCAGCGGCCCGATCACCGCCCACCCGGCCAGCACGCCCACCACGGCCGCGTCGATCCACCAGAGCCTGCCGGGCCGGGGCCGGCGCGGTTTGCGCAGGCGGCACCCGAGCAGCCACAGCGCAGTCAGCACCGCAACCACCTGCAGCGCGACCAGCACCAGCTTGACCGCGGTCGGGCTCGTCGCGAACGGGGTGCCGACCCGCACGGTGACGCTCAACCCGCCCGCGGTGGGCAGCTCGGTGCGGAAGCCGAACACCTGCGGCACGGGGCCGCCGGCGCGGACCGTGATGCCGTCACCGCCGGTCACCGCCCAGCCGGCCGGCCCGGCGTGCAGCACCGCGGTGCACTGCGGGCCCGGTCCGCCCGCGATCGGCAGTTCGACGTCGTCGGCGCGCAGCAGCGCACCGCCGGGGCCTGCGGTGACCGTCATGCCGTCGTCGGTGGGCCCGGTCGCCAGCACGGTGCGCGGTTCGCCCGCCGCGAGCGCCGAGCAGGGGATCTGGGCGGTCAGCTCGGCCGGGCGGTAGGGCACCACCAGGGCCGTCGTCGAACGTGCCGGCTGCCCGGCGGCCGGCCAGGACAGCGTGACGCTCTCGCTGAACACAGGGGCCGCCGGCAGCACGAGTGCGGCGAGGACGCCGCACGCGCCGACGAGCAGCGCGAGCCAGGTAGGCGGGCGGGGACGCAGGAGGAAACCTCTCGGTTGGGCACAGACGGGCCGCGTGCAGCCTCTCAGCGATCGCCGGGGCAATCCAGTGTCGCGCGCTGCTGTCACAACACCGTCATGCGTGGCGCCTGCACACCGCCGGTGGGCGATGAACCACAATGGGCGGATGCTGGGAGTGATCGGTGGTAGCGGTTTCTACACGTTCTTCGGTGCTGATGCCCGCGCCGTCAGCCTCGACACCCCCTACGGGCCGCCGAGCGCGCCGATCACCGTCGGCACCGTCGGGGACCACGAGGTGGCGTTCCTGCCGCGGCACGGCTCCAGCCACGAATTCTCGCCGCACACCGTGCCGTACCGCGCCAACATGTGGGCGCTGCGCGCGCTGGGCGTGCGACGCATCTTCGGCCCGTGCGCAGTGGGCAGTCTCGATCCCGCACTCGGTCCCGGCGCGATGGTGGTGCCGGATCAACTGGTCGACCGCACCTCGGGACGGTCGGACACGTACTTCGATTCCGGCGGCATCCACGTCGGGTTCGCCGACCCGTACTGCCCGACGCTGCGCAGTGCCGTCACCGGGTTGCCCGACGTGGTGGACGGCGGTGCGATGGTGGTGGTCCAGGGGCCGCGGTTCTCCACCCGCGCGGAAAGTCGCTGGTTCGCCGACCAGGGTTTCCGTCTGATCAACATGACCGGCTACCCGGAGGCGGTTCTGGCCCGAGAGCTCGAGATGTGTTACGCGGCCATCGCTTTGGTCACCGATCTGGACGCCGGCATCGAATCGGGTACGGGGGTGCGTGCGGTGGACGTGTTCGCCGAGTTCGAACGCAACCTCGGGCCGTTCAAGCAGCTGGTGCACGAGGCCATCGACGGTGTGCCCGCCGAGCGGGACTGCGAGCACTGCCTTGCCCATCAGGGCGTCGAGCTTCCGTTCGATCTGCCGTGAGGGTGTTGCTGACCGGCGCGGCCGGTTTCATCGGAACCCGCATCGGCGCACAACTGTCCGCCGCCGGACACGAGGTCGTCGGGGTCGACGTGATGCTGCCCGCCGCCCACGGTGACGGCGCCCAGCCTCCGCCGGACGTCCGGCTGCTCGACGTTCGCGACGCGGATGCCGTCGCCGAAGCGCTCCACGGCGTCGACGTCGTCTGTCACCAGGCTGCCGTGGTGGGGGCCGGCGTCAACGCCGCCGACGCACCGTCCTACGGGTCGCACAACGACTTCGCGACGACGGTGCTGCTGGCCGAGATGTACGCCGCGGGGTGCAGACGGCTGGTGCTGGCGTCGTCGATGGTGGTCTACGGGCAGGGCCGATACGGCTGCCCGCAGCACGGAATCGTCGATCCGGTGCCTCGTCGGCGCGCCGACCTCGATGCCGGGGTGTTCGACCACCGCTGCCCGGTCGGCGACGAGCCGGTCGACTGGGTGCTGGTCGACGAGGACGCCCCGCTGCGCCCGCGCAGCCTGTATGCGGCCAGCAAGGTCGCCCAGGAGCATTACGCGCTGGCGTGGGCGGAGTCGACGGGCGGGTCGGTCGTCGCGCTGCGCTACCACAACGTCTACGGGCCGGGTATGCCACGCGACACCCCGTACTCGGGGGTGGCCGCCATCTTCCGGTCTTCACTGGAAAAAGGCGACGCACCAAAGGTTTTCGAGGACGGCGGCCAGGTGCGCGACTTCGTCCACGTCGACGACATCGCCGCGGCCAACGTCGCGGCCGCCGAGGCTACCGGGGCCGGCGCCGCCGGGTTCGACGCCTACAACGTGTGCTCGGGCAGGCCTGTGTCGATCCTCGACGTCGCGACCGCCCTGTGCGACGCGCGCGGCGGCATCAGCCCGGTCGTCACCGGTCAGTACCGCAGCGGCGACGTCCGCCACATCGTCGCAGATCCGGCGAAAGCGGCGCAGCAGCTGGGCTTCCGGGCGGCTGTTGACCCGGGTGCCGGGTTGCGCGAGTTCGCCGACGCCCCGCTGCGAGGGTGAGGCGAGCCCCGGCTGCGATGATCCGGCGCGGAAGCGGTTCGAATCCCGTTGGACCGCGGCGCCACCAGCCGCGTGTCCCGCCCGTCACCCTGATGAATTGTGGGTGCCATGAACTCGTCGCCTCGTCGCCTCGTCGCCTCGTCGCCTCGTCGCCTCGTCGCCGGGGCGTATCAGATCGTTCGGACCCTGCCCGAAAACGGATTCGGTCAGCCGAATCTTTCAGATAGCTGAGCCAAAAGTATTGGCGCAGAACCATATTGATCTTCGCAGGGTTGCGTGCCCGAGTTCGGGCGCATATAGTCGGTGCAGCGAAGGGGAGTAGCCCCCAATCGATTCATCGACATACTGGCCGCCGATCGTCTTGCGGCCCGGTGATTCGGACCGGTTCTGATGCCGGTGGGCGAGACCTTCGACCGCATGAGCCAATGGGCTGTCGGTCGGAGGAATTCCCGTTCTTCTGTGGCAGCCAGCGATACGAGGAGACGCTTCGTGCTAGCCGCGCTACTGCTGAGTTTCGGCGTGATATTCATCGCCGAGCTCGGTGACAAGACCCAACTGGTCGCCATGATGTTCGCGTTGCGATACCGCTGGTGGGTGGTACTCGCGGCCATCACCGCCGCCACCACCGCCGTGCACGTCTTGTCGGTGGCGATCGGCCACTATCTCGGAGCGGCGTTGCCGACGCATCTGCTCGGCATTCTGGCAGGCCTGGCCTTCGTGTTCTTCGGGCTGTGGACATTGCGCGGGGACAGCCTCACCGACGAGGAAACCTCCCGCGCACAAAAGGCCACCGCACCGGCATTCTTCGTCGTGACCTCGGCCTTCGTGCTGGCTGAGTTGGGCGACAAGACGATGCTGGCCACGGTCACCTTGGCTGCCGACCGCGACTGGTTGGGGGTGTGGATCGGTTCCACCCTCGGCATGGTGGCCGCCGATGCGCTCGCCATCCTGGTCGGTGCCGTGGCGGGGAAACACCTGCCCGAGAGGCTGATTCAACTCACCGCGGCCGCGTTGTTCCTGCTCTTCGGCTTCTACATGCTGCTCGAAGGTCTTCTGCCCTCCGCGCCTGTCCTGATGGTGGGCGGCATTGCTGTCGCGCTGGTAGCCCTGCTCGGCGCCGCTTTTCGCGCAGCGCCGCCGCGGTGGCGGCCTGCGTCCATGCGTCCAGGTGCCGATTCGGCTGAGCCCGGGGCCGGAGGGCCTTCCGATGACGAGTCGGCCGGTGTCGCTGCGGGCGATCGAGCGGAGGATCGTCGGGGCTCGGTGGGGTGAGTCTCACACGCCGTTCTCGCCACCGGGCGGGCGCGGCCCGTGCCGACGACGGTGAGGGGCGCGCCGTCCGTCGCGCGACGGCCGTCGTCACTATCGTCATCCTGGTGGTGTCGGGGCTGCTCGGGCTGTTGTGGTCGCAGCAGCGACGGCTGATCTACTTCCCGTCTGACGGACCGGTGCCGTCGGCGGCGACGGTGCTGTCCGGCGCGCGGGACGTCGTCCTGCGCACCGCCGACGGCCTCGAGCTGGGCGCTTGGTATCTGCCCGGCACCGGTGGTCCGGCGGTTCTGGTGTTGCCCGGCAACGGCGGTGACCGCGCGATGCGGGCACCGCTGGCCGCGGGTCTGCACCGGATGGGCCTGTCGGTGCTGCTGGTCGACTACCGCGGCTACGGCGGCAACCCGGGCAAGCCCACCGAGGAGGGTCTGGCCACCGATGCCCGCGCCGCCCACGACTGGCTGACCGCGCAGCCGGAGGTCGACCGCATCGTCTACTTCGGGGAGTCGCTGGGCGCCGCGGTCGCGGTCGGGCTGGCCGTCGAGCGTCCACCCGCCGCCCTGATCCTGCGTTCGCCGTTCACGTCGCTGACCGACGTCGCCGGTGCGCACTATCCGTGGCTCCCGGTGGGCAAGCTGCTGATGGACCGCTACCCGTCGCTGCAGCGGATCCCGGCCCTGCAGGCTCCGCTGCTCGTCATCGCCGGAGACGAGGACGACATCGTGCCCTGGTCACTGAGTCGGCAACTCTACGATGCGGCCCCGGAACCGAAGGAGTTCCTGACGGTGTCCGGTGTCGGGCACAACGATCCGGCGCTGGCGGACGGCCCGCAGATGGTGAACGCCGTCGAGCGTTTCCTGGCCACCCACGGCATCAGCGCACCGGGCCGATGAACACCGAGGCGTCGAAGTGGAGATGTCGTCGTAGTGGAGATGAGCCAGGTGGCCCTTCCTGGCCCCGGCAACTGCGCCGCCGCTGCCCGGGCCGAGTGTTCGGGGGTTCCCGACCCTGGTTGACAGCTGTCAAGTAATACTGATCCCCATGACCTCTCAAGCGCTGTGTGAGCAGTACGGCATCGACTTCCCGCTCTTCGCGTTCAGCCACTGTCGCGACGTGGTGGCCGCGGTCACCAACGCCGGCGGGTTCGGCGTGCTGGGTGCCACGGCGTACACCCCTGAGCAGCTCGATCGCGAGCTGACGTGGATCGACGAGGCGGTCGGCGACAAGCCCTACGGGGTCGATCTGATCGTTCCGGCGAAGTTCGAGGGCAAGGGCGAGAAGCTCTCGGGCACCGACCTGGCCGGCCGGATCCCGCAGGCCTACCGAGACCTCGTCGACGACCTGCTGCGCAGCCACGACATCGAACCCGAGCCGGAGCGCCGACTCGGAGGGGCGTCGCTGTCGGGGAACACCGGCCGCGAGTTGCTCGACGTCGCGCTGACCCATCCGGTGAAGCTCATCGCCAACGCGCTGGGGGTGCCGCCGGACTACATGATCGAGGCGGGCAAGGAACGCGGTATCCCCGTCGCGGCGCTGGTCGGCGCCAAGGAGCACGCCGTCAAGCAGGTCGCCGCGGGGGTTGACCTGATCGTCGCGCAGGGCACCGAGGCCGGTGGGCACTGCGGCGAGGTCAGCACGCTGGTCGTCGTCCCGGAGGTTCTCGACGCCGTCGACGGCGCGGTCCCGGTGCTGGCCGCGGGCGGAATCGTCACCGGTCGGCAGATGGCCGGGATGGTGGCCATCGGTGCGGCCGGCGCGTGGACCGGGTCGGTGTGGCTGACCACCGAAGAAGCCGAGACCGCACCGCACACGGTGGCCAAAATGCTGGCCGCATCGTCGCGGGACACCGTGCGCTCGGCCGGGCGCACCGGCAAGCCCTCGCGTCAGCTGGTCTCCGAGTGGACGGACGCCTGGCTGCCGCATTCCGGCGGGCACCAGCCACTTCCTCTTCCGCTGCAGTCGATGCTGTGCGAGCCGGTGATCCGCCGCATCGACGTGCTGGCCGCCCAGGGGCATGACGGCGCCCAGGCGCTGGCAACCTACTTTGTCGGCCAGGGGGTGGGCTTGATGAACAAGGTGAAACCGGCCCGCGAGGTGGTGCGCGAGTTCATCGAGGACTATCTGGCCGCCGCCGACCGGCTGAGCAACTCCCTACCCGGCTGACGCACCCCCGGCTGACTTCCCCCGCTGCCGACCGGCTGATCCGCGAACGTGCATTCCCTGTAGCTCCCGGCCGCCGACCGCTACAAGGAATGCACGTTCGCGAACCAGGACCTCAGTCGCCGGCCAGCGGCAGGCGGACCTCGAAGCGGGCTCCGGTGGGCAGGTTGTGCGCCGACAGCGTGCCGCGGTGGGCTTGCACCAGCCCGGCCGCGATCGCCAACCCGAGCCCCGAACCGCTGGGCAGCGACGAATCCGCACGCGGCACCCGGCTGTTGGATCCCCGGTAGGCGACGTCGAACACGCGGGGCAGGTCGGCTTCGTCGATGCCGACCCCGGTGTCGTCGACGCGGGCCCAGGCGCTGTTCTCGTCGGCGCCCAGCGCCAGTTCCACACTGCCGCCCTCGGGCGTGTGCGCGATCGCGTTGGCCACCAGGTTCGACAGCACCCGCACCAGCGCCCGGTCGCTGCCGACCACCCGCACCGGCTGGTCGGGCAGGTTCGCACGCAGCACCACGCCGGCACGCTCGGCGGCGATGCGGTGCGCGGCCAGCACGTCGTCGACCACCTCGTCGAGCGCCACCTTGTCGAACGACGGGGTCAGCGCGCCGGCGTTGATCTTCGACATCTCGAACAGGTCGTCGACCATCTCCGACAGGCGCACCGATTCGTGCTCGATGTGTTTGGCGTGCACCTTGACCTCGTCGTCGGGCACCACGCCGTCGGCGATCGCCTCCGAGACCGCGCGGATGCCGGCCAGCGGAGTGCGCAGATCGTGGCTGACGAAGGCCACCAGACGGCGCCGCGAATGCTCTGCCGAACGCTCGGAGTCGCGGATCTCGGCTTCCCACACGGTGCGTCTGGCCTGGTAGCGGCCCAGCATCACCGCGGCGGGGATCGTCACGATCGACACGATCACGAGCACCACCGCGATGCTCTCGAACGTCGAGGTGATCATGAAGCCGCTGGCGCCCAGCACTCCGGTGAACGTCGCGATCACCGGGATCAGCACCAGCGCGACCATGCTCACCGCCAGCGACCAGGTGCGGGCCAGCCGGATGACGACCCCGCCGATCAGCACCACCGGCACCGAGCAGGCCAGTGCCCAGCCGACCATCTCCCAGAAGTCAGCGCTGCCCATCCTCACCGTCCGGTTGCCGGCCCGTCGGCGGCCCACATGTAGCCGCGGCCCCACACCGTCTGCACCCGATGGTGTTCGCCCAGCTTGGAGCGCAGCCGCTTGACGTGCACCGTCACGGTCGACAGGTCCCCGAAGTCCCACCGCCACACCTGCTTGAGCAGGTCCTCGCGGGTGAAGACGGCGTCGGGGTGGGTGAGGAAGAACACCAGCAGGTCGAACTCCCGGTTGGTCAGGCTGATCCGCCGCCCCCGTACCGTCACGGCCCGCGAGGCGGTGGAGACCACCAGCTCACCGGCGGTGATGTCGCGGGGCAGCACGTTCGACGAGGCAGGCGCGCGCCGCAGCACCGAACGCACCCGCAGGGCCAGCTCGCGCGGCGAGAACGGTTTGGTCAGGTAGTCGTCGGCGCCGGCTTCCAGCCCGGCGATGCGGTCGTCCTCCTCGCCGAGCGCGGTCAGCAGGATCACCGGCACGCTGTACGCCCCACCTTCACGCAGCCGTCCGCACAGCGACAGGCCGTCCGGGCCGGGCATCATCACATCGAGGATCGCGACGTCGATGCGCTGCGAACACAGCAGACGCAGCGCCTCGTTGCCGTCGTGGGCGGTCGACACGTCGAGGCCGTCCCGTTCCAGGTAGCGGCGGACGACATCGCGGACGACATCGTCGTCGTCGGCGATCAGCACTCGGGTCACCACTCCGAGGCTAGCGCGCCAACCCCGCGACCAGCGCCTTTGTTACGGAATTGTCAGGCTTGCACCTCGGTTGGTGGTCGCGGTGGAAAGAGGTCTGCAATAGGTTAGGTGGCTATGTCTCAACGGCCTGACCGGCCTGTCACGGTGGTGCTGCCCTGCCTCAACGAGGCGGCGTCGCTTCCCGGAGTGCTCGCGGACCTCCCCGATGGGTACAGAGCACTCGTGGTCGACAACAACAGCACAGACGGAACCGCCGAGGTGGCCCGCAGCCACGGCGCCGAGGTGGTCGCCGAGCGCAGGCCCGGATACGGCGCGGCCGTGCACGCCGGCGTGGTCGCGGCGACGACGCCGATCGTGGCGGTGCTCGACGCCGACGGGTCGCTGGACCCCCGCGAGCTGCCCGCCCTGGTCGACGACGTCGAGGACGGCGCGGACATGGCGATCGGACGGCGCCGGGCGGTGCCCGGGCTGAAATGGCCGTGGCACGCCCGGCTGGGCACCGCGGCGGTGTGCTGGCGGCTGCGGACGCGTCACGGGCTGGCGGTCCACGACATCGCGCCGATGCGGGTGTCCCGCCGCGACGCGCTGCTGGCGCTCGGGGTCACCGACCGCCGGTCGGGTTATCCGCTGGAGCTGTTGGTGCGGGCGGCGCAGGCCGGGTGGACGGTGACCGAACGTGACGTCGCGTACGGCGCGCGGACGGGGGGGACCTCGAAGGTCAGTGGTTCGGTGAAGGGCAGCGCCATCGCCGCCTGGGACTTCTGGAAAGTGATCTCGTGATCGAAGCGAGCGTTCTGGTGGTCGCCAAGGCGCCGGTCGCCGGACTGGCCAAGACGAGGCTGGCCGCCTCGGTGGGGGACCCGACAGCCGCCGACATCGCCGCGGCGGCCCTGCTCGACACCTTGGCTGCGGTCGCCGCGACGCCGGTGACGGCGCGCGTCGTGGCGTTCACCGGCGACCTGGACCAGGCCCATCGTGCCGATGAGATCCGTTCTCGGCTGGCAGATTTCGTCGTCATCGAACAGCGCGGAGCCGACTTCGCGGCGCGGTTGGCCAATGCTCACGCCGATACCGCGGCGGCGACGTCGGGGCTGCCGGTGGTGCAGATCGGGATGGATACCCCGCAGGTCACCGCCGAACTGCTGGGTCGGTGTGCGACGGGTCTGGCCGACGCCGACGCGGTGCTGGGCATGGCGCGCGACGGCGGCTGGTGGGTACTGGGCGTCACCGATGCCGCCGCCGCCGAATGCCTGCGTGACGTGCCGATGTCGGCACCCGACACCGGTGAGCTGACCCTGAAAGCGCTGCAGCACAGCGGGCTCGGTGTAGAACTGGTCGATGAACTGACCGATGTGGACACCATCGACGACGTCGTCGCCGTGCGTGCGGCCTGTTCACCCGGGTCGCTGTTCCGCCGGGTCACCGAAGAGGCGGGGATCTGATGTTCGGGCAGCTCTACGACCGCGCGCTCGGCGGGGAACGGTGCTGGGTGCGCCACGACGACGGCCGGGTGGGCCGGTTGCCGGTCGGCAGCTGGCTGGGTGGCCGCAGCGCCGACACCGTCTTCGACGAGGCCATCGTCGCTCTCTGTCAGGGGCCGACCATCGATTTGGGTTGCGGCCCTGGACGCTTGGTGGCCCACCTGATCGAGCGGGGAGTTCCCGCCCTGGGCGTGGACGTGTCGGCGACCGCGATCGACCTGGCCCGCCGCAGCGGCGCCCCGGCGTTGCGTCGCGACGTCTTCGACCCGCTGCCCGGCACCGGGCGCTGGCAGACCGTGCTGCTGGCCGACGGCAACGTCGGCCTCGGCGGTGACCCGGAGCGGATTCTGCGTCGCGCCGGTGAGCTGTTGCGCCGCGGCGGCCGATGTATCGCCGAATTCGATTCGGCGACAACGGGAATCAACGTCAGCTGGGTGCGCCTGGAATCGCAGGAGACGATCGGCCCCTGGTTCCGCTGGGCGTCGGTGGGAATCGACTGCGTCCCCGCGCTCGCCGCCCGGGTGGGTCTGGCGGTGGCCGACGTCCACCCCATCGGGCAGCGCGTCGTGGCCAGCCTGGTGGCCCGCTGACCGCTACCAGTTGGTCAGGATGAAGTGGTTCAGGGCCAGCGCACCGATGACGTTGAGCGCCAGCCAGAACCGTAGCGACGGCCGGGGCAGCAGTGCCGTTGCCGCCACCAGCCACACCGTGAACGGCAACCAGATCCGTTCGGTCTCGGCCTTGCTCAGCCGCGACAGGTCGGCGAACAGGATCGCCAACAGCGCGGCGAGCACCAGCAGGTGCAGCCCGGAGCGACGTTTGACCGCCGCGAGGTCGAACGCGCGGGCCAGTGCGGCGACGCTGCCCAACCCGATCGCACACACCGTCGAGGCGAGGTTGGCCCACCCCCAGTACTGGAACGGCCGGTCGTTCGCGATCCCCTGCCAGTAACGCTCCTGCACCAGCACATACCCGTCGAACCACCAGAACCCCGCCAGCGCGAACACCCCGACCACGGCCAGCGCGGCCAGGACTGCCGGCGCGAGCGCCGTCAGGGCGGCCCGCCAGGTTGCGGCGCTGAGGAGCACGGCGACGGCGGGCAGCGCGATCAGCCCCAGGCCGTAGTTGAGGAAGATGCCCCAGCTGAGCAGCAGCCCGGCACCCACCGCGGCCAGCCACGGGAGCCGCACCCGGGCGGTCACCGCCAGCGCCAGAAGCGTGATCCCCCACGCGGCGACACCGGCGAAGTACCCGTCGGCGGACACCGCGATCCAGATCGCCGACGGTGCCACCGCGACGAACGGGGCGGCCGTGCGTGCGGCGTCCTCGTCGGCCAGTGCGCGGACGGTGACGACGATCGCCGCGGCGATGCTGGATCCGACCAGCAGGCACAGCAGCCCGGCCCAGGCGCCGCCGCTCAACCCGATCCGGTCGAGCCACACGAAGGTCAGCAGCGCCCCCGGCGGGTGCCCGGAGACGTGGGTGATCCATGAGTCCGGTTGGTAGTCGATGATCCGGTCGGCGAACGTGCGGACCGCCTCGCCGACGTCGGTGACCGACGGCACCTGGCGCAGATACTCGTGGCGGGCTTCGAGGCGGCCGGCGAAGCCGCGCTGCCAGCCGTCGATCATCGCCAGGCTGAACGCCCATGCGCAGGACGTCGCCCACGCCACCCACGGCAGCGCCCGCCAGGGCAGCCGCCGGGCCAGCGTCGGGCCCCACAACACCGCGGCGACGCCGATGGCGATCGCCGGGACGGTGCCGGGCCCGACGTGCGCGTTCCACCAGCCGAAGATCGGCGCGGTGTCGGCGAAGCTGCGGAAACGTTGGGGGGAAGCGTTGATCAGCGGGGTGACGATGCCCAGGTCGAGACGCGGCACGACGAACGCTGCCACGACGAGCACCACGGCGGCACTGACCGCCACCGCCTCTCTGCGACCGATTCGCACCCCACCATCTTGGCCGAGCGCGCGTGTCCGCCCGCGACAGGCCGTCCGATTCTGCGCATTCACGCGCGTTCGCCGGTGCCCTCGCAGGGTTCTGACCAGCCTGTGCGCGCCGCCGGCAGGTCAGACATCGGTAACGGTCGGGCGTTCGATACAGCACGAGCGCGGGCGCTCAGTACAGCACGAGCGCGGGCGCTCAATACAACATCGAGCGCATGTTCTCCTCGCTGAAGTAGCGCTCGAGCTCCTCGAGGCTCATGTCGGTGCGCATCGCCTTGGCCATCTGCGCGACGCTGGGCACCGCGGTCGGGTCCCAGCGCTGCGGATCCCAGGCGTCCGACCGCAGAAACGCCTTCGCGCAGTGGAAGAACACCTCCTCGACGGCGATCTCCAGCGCCAGGATGGGGCGCTTGCCCTGCACGACCATCGCGTCGAAGTAGTCGGCGTCGGACAGGATGCGGGCGCGGCCGTTGATCCGCAGCGTGTCCCCGCGCCCGGGGATGACGAACAGCGTCCCGACCTGCGGGCGCTGCAGAACGTTGAGGTAGCCGTCGACGCGCTTGTTGCCCGGCCGCTCGGGGATGGCGATCGTCAGGTCGTCGAGGACGTGCACGAAGCCGGGCGGATCCCCTTTGGGGGACACGTCGACGCGGCCCTGCGCGTCGGTGGTCGCGACGAACCCGAGTGGCGAGTGCGCCAGCCACAGCCGGTGCGCGCCCGACAACCGATCGGTCACCTTCTTGGCCACCGCCTCCACGGGGTGCCCGACGATGGCACGCAGCTCGTCGACCGTGGTCACCTCGTTGCTCATCGCCCGATTATCCGTCCGCCGGGGTGATCTGTGGGCCCTTCATCCCTCGGCCAGCCGGCGCAGCGCGCGGCGGTCCACCTTGCCGATGCCGCGCCGCGGCAGCGCGTCCAGCACGTGCAGTTCGCGCGGGGCGGCGGTGCGGTCCAGGGTCTGCGCGGCATGGGTGCGCAGCTCGTCGAGCGTCACGGCCGCGCCGGGTTCGAGCACCACGGCGGCCACCACGCGCTGCCCGAGCCGCTCGTCGGGCACGCCGAACACCGCGCACTCGGCCACCGCCGGATGGCTCAGCACCGCGGTCTCGACGAGGCCGGGCAGCACCGTCAGACCACCGGTGCTGATCGCGTCATCGCTGCGGCCGGCGACGGTGAGCACGCCGGCGGCGTCGACGGCGCCGACGTCGTCGGTGCGGAACCAGCCCGGTTCGGCGAACGGGTCCGGCGTGACCGGGTTGCGGTAGCCGGCCGCCACGGTCGCGCCGCCCAGCCAGATGCGGGCCTGCGGATCCACCCGCACCTGCACACCGGGCAGCGCGACCCCGTCGTAGACGCATCCGCCGGCGGTCTCGCTCATGCCGTAGGTCCGGATGACGCGGACACCGGCGGCGGCCGCGCGTTCGCCGACCGTCGCGGGCATCGGTCCGCCGCCGATCAGCACCGCATCGAGGTCGGCGAGCGCCTCGGCGGCCCGGCGGTCGCGCACTGCCTTGTCCAGTTGGGCCGCCACCAGCGAGGCGTATCGGCGGCCCGAACCCAGCGCCGCGACGGCGCCGGGCAGCTCGGCGGGGTCGAACGCCGGGTCGAGGGCGACCGGTTCGGTGCCCGCGATGACGCTGCGGACCAGCACCTGGAACCCGGCCACGTGGTAGGCGGGCAGCGCGAGTAGCCAGCGGCCGCCGCCGCCGAGTCGGGTGTGGGTGGCGGTGGCGCTGGCGTGCAACGCCGACGACGTCAGCTGTGCGCCCTTGGGGGTGCCGGTGGTCCCCGACGTGGACAGCACCACCGCGACGGCGTCGTCGATCTCGTCGCCGGCGCGCAACGCCGTTGTCAGCGCGGCGCTTTGGCCGGGGTCGTCGGCCGGCACCGGCAGGACCGCGGCACCGCCGGACAGGATGTCGTCGACGACGCTCAGCGTCGCCGCGGCGGCGGCGCCTGACCGGATCTCGACGGGGCGCAGAATGGCGATGGTGGTGCCCTCCTGTCGTCGTCGCAGAACCCGGTGGTTCCGCAGCGGCCGATGGTAGTCGAACCGGCTGGACGGAGGCCGGGCCAATGCGGTCCTGCCGCCGGGTGGCGGGCGGGTGAACACCTCACTCCTGCGACGTGAAGTGCCTCGTCGCAACGGTTTTCGCCGCGGTGGAGGTCTGGCGGAATTCGTGCGTCCGGGTCAGAATCAACACGCTATGTCTTCGAAGGTCATCGACAGGGTGCTGGTCCTGTTGGCTCAGGGCTACCCGCAGGGCATCCCGCGGCAGGACTACTTCCCGCTGCTGGCGTTGCTGACCCGCTCGCTGGCCGAGGACGAGGTGGTGGCGATCGCGCAGATGGTGTTGCGCGGCAGCGGATCCGACGGGGACGCTGAAACGGCGTCGGTGCCGGAGATCCGGGCGGCCATTCACGTGGTGACCGAGACGGAGCTGACGGGCGAGGAGATCGATCGGGTCGCCACCCGGCTGTCGGCAGCCGGCTGGCCCCTCGCAGCGCCTGCGCGCTGAACGGTCAGCCGCGGGTGTCGCGGCGCAGCGGGTGATCGTCGGGGACCTGCACGAAGATCAACGTCACGCCGTCGGGGTCGCTGACGTGCATCTCGTGCAGCCCCCAGGGTTCGCGACGGGCTTCCCGGGCGATGTCGACACCGCGGTCGCGCAGCTCGTCCTGGGTGGCGGCGAGGTCGCGCACCTGTAACCACAGGGCGCCGGGGAACGGTGGCGTCCCGGCGGCGGGGCTGCCGTGTCCGGCCAGTTCGATCAGCGACTGCCCGGCATGGAACACCGTGCCTCCGCCGTATTCGCGGGCGATCGCCAGGCCCAGCGCGTCCCGGTAGAACGTCAGGGACTTCTGGTAGTCGGCCGGCCGGAGCAACACCCGGCTGGCCAGAATCTCCATGCCGTCGTTCCTATCACGGTCGGCGCGGGTCAACCGATCCGGCGGTCGGTTCCCGCCCAGTACGGCTCGCGGATCGCGCGTTTGAGCAGCTTGCCGCTCGGGTTGCGGGGCAGCGCCGCGACGAAGTCGACGCTCTTGGGCAGCTTGAATCCACCCAGGCGGGTGCGGGCGTAGGCGATGACGTCCTCGGCGCTCAGCTCGGCACCGGGGCTGGCCACGATCACCGCCTTGACCGCCTCGCCCCACCGCTCGTCGGGCACCCCGATGACGGCGGCATCGGCGACCCCGGGGTGGGTCATCAACACGTTCTCCACCTCGGCGGGGTACACGTTCTCCCCACCGGAGACGATCATGTCCTTGAGCCGGTCGTGCAGGTAGAGGTAGCCGTCGGCGAGGTAGCCGGCGTCGCCGGTGCGCAACCACCCGTCGGGATGCAGTGCGGCGGCGGTGGCGTCGGGGTTGTTCCAGTAGCCGAGCATGTTCTGCGCGGAGCGGGTCCACACCTCGCCCACGGCGCCCGGGGCGACGTCGCTGCCGTCGGGGGCCACGATGCGGATCTGCACCCAGGGGTAGGGCTTGCCGCACGAGCGCAGCAGGTGGGCGACGTGGTCGGCGCCGTCGAGCTGGGTGACCGACCCGGTCGTCTCGGTCATGCCGTACACCTGGGCGAACACGCTGCCGAAGCGGTCGATGCCGCGCAGCAGCACGTCGTCGCTGATCGGGGAGGCGCCGTAGACCACGATCCGCAGGTCGGCGAAGCTGGTGTGCGGCGGATCGTCGCGTTCGAGAAGCGACGCGATGACGGCCGGCACCAGCAGCAGGTTGGTGACGCCGTGGCGCGCGACCGAGTCGAGGATCGCGGCGGGGTCGACGTCGCGGAGCACGACGACGGCGCCGCCGTGCCACAGCCCGGCCAGCGCCCAGCCCGAGCCGGCCATGTGGAACAGCGGCATCACCGCCAGCGTGACCGCGTCGGCGTCCATCCGCCACGGCCCCTCCACCCCGGCGCATTTGCAGCGGTAGTTGGCGTTGCCGAGCATCACCCCTTTAGGTGCGCCCGTGGTGCCGGAGGTGTACATCAAGAACACCAGGTCGTCGGGCCCGGTGACCACGCCGGGGTCGCGGGCGGGGTGGCCGGCCACCCACGAATCGAAGGACGGCCAGCGGTCGTGCCCGCCGATCGCGACGACGCCGGCCTCCAGACCGTCTTCGACGGCTTCCAGATGCCCGACGAAGTCGGCGCCGACGATCACCAGGGCCGCGCCCGCGTCGTCGATGATCTGGCGCATCTCGGGGGCGGCGAGTCGCCAGTTCACCGGGACCGCAACGGCCCCGAGCTTGGCCAGCCCGAACACGACGTCGAAGAACTCGGCGCCGTTGCGCTCGACGAACGCGACCCGGTCACCGGACCCCACGCCCGCCGCGGCCAACGCCTGTGCCACCCGGCTGGACCGCTGGTCGAGCTCGCCGAAGGTGATGGTGTGGTCGCCGACGATCAACGCGGGCGCGTCCGGCCGGTCGCGGCCGTGGACGCGAACCACGTCGGCGAGCGTCGTGATACCCATGCCGCTCAGCTCTTGGGCTGCATGCGCTGCCGCTTCATCAGCGTGTCGACGACCGCCGGCGCCACGCTGTTGACCGCGGCGGCGGTGACCGCGACGCGGGGCGCGATGCTGACGGGGCGGTGCCGGGCGGCGGTGACGATCCACCCGGCGGCTTCGTCCGCTGACAGCCCCGGCAGTCCGTCGTAGGCCCGCGTCGGGGCGATCATCGGGGTTTTGACCAGCGGGTAGTACAGCGTCGTGGAATGCACGCCGTCGTCGCCCCACTCGGTTTCGATGATGCGGCTGACCGACGACAGCGCGGCCTTGGAGGCGTTGTACACCCCGAACAGCGGCGGCGATTCGGTTTTGACGCCCCATGTCGCGACGTTGATGACGTGCCCGTCGCCGCGTTCGCGCATCCCCGGGCACAGGCCGCGGATCAACCGCAGCGGCCCGTAGTAGTTCAGTGCGATCGTGCGCTCGACGTCGTGCCAGCGCTCCAGCGACTCGGCCAGCGGGCGCCGAATGGAGCGTCCGGCGTTGTTGACCAGGATGTCGATGCCGCCGAGTTCGGCCTCGACCTCGGCAACGAGCCCGTCGATGGCCGCCATGTCGGCCAGGTCGCAGACGTGCGCGCTGGCCTGGCCGCCGCCGGCGCGGATGCGCTCGACGACGCCCTCGAGGAGGTCGCTGCGCCGCGCGACCACGACGACCACCGCGCCGCGGCGGGCCAGTTGCTCGGCGGCGGCCTCGCCGATGCCCGACGACGCGCCGGTGATCAGCACCCGCTTGCCGGTCAGGTCCACGACCTCGCGGTTGGGCCGATACTGCAGCAGCGTCGGAAGGATCGGTGGCCGCATACCGGTCAGCACGACCTGCTCGGCCAGCCGCCGCAGCGGGTTTCTGCTCGTCACATCACGTCCTCTCGTGAATCGGGCGCGTTTGGCGACGCTCGGTGTCGCCGAACGCGCCGGATTCGCTCAGAAGTAGCGGGGGAACGGGGTCCAGTCGGGGTCGCGCTTCTCCAGGAACGCGTCGCGTCCCTCGACCGCCTCGTCGGTCATGTAGGCCAGCCGGGTGGCCTCGCCGGCGAACATCTGCTGGCCGACCAGACCGTCGTCGAGCAGGTTGAACGCGTACTTGAGCATCCGGATCGCCTGTGGGGACTTACCGTTGATCTCCGCCGCCCACTGCAGCGCAACGTTTTCCAGCTCGGCGTGCTCGACCACCTCGTTCACCGCGCCCATCGCGTGCATCTGCTCGGCGGTGTAGGCGCGGCCCAGGAAGAAGATCTCCCGGGAGAACTTCTGCCCCGTCTGGCGGGCCAGGTAGGCGCTGCCGTAGCCGCCGTCGAAGCTGCCCACGTCGGCGTCGGTCTGTTTGAACCGGGCATGCTCGCGCGAGGCCAGCGTCAGGTCGCACACCACGTGCAACGAATGCCCCCCACCGGCGGCCCAGCCGTTCACCAGGCAGATGACCGGCTTGGGCATGAACCGGATCAGGCGCTGGACCTCCAGGATGTGCAGCCGCCCGGCCCGCGCGGGGTCCACGGTCTCGGCGGTGTCCCCGGAGGCGTACTGGTAGCCCGACCGGCCGCGGATGCGTTGGTCGCCACCCGAGCAGAACGCCCAGCCACCGTCCTTCGGGGACGGCCCGTTGCCGGTCAGCAGCACCACCCCGACGTCGGACGACATCCGGGCGTTGTCGAGCACCCGGTAGAGCTCGTCGACGGTGTGCGGGCGAAACGCGTTACGCACCTCGGGTCGGTCGAAGGCCACCCGCACCGTCGGCTGTCGCGTCCCGTCGGCGACCTGGCGGTGGTAGGTGATGTCGGTCAGGTCGTCGAAACCGGCGACCGGTTCCCACCGGGCCGCGTCGAACGGGTTGCTCATGGGGTGCGCTGACTCGGTCACGGGGTCAAACGTTATCGAAGCGGAACACCGAGCAGCGCCCGGCCAGCGCCTCGAACTCGTCGGGGTTCGGCCCGGTCACCAGTCCGGCGTTCTTCATGAACCCGACCCCGGTGGGGACCAGGACCGGGAACTGCCGCAGCAGCGGACGGGCCTGCTCGGCGCTGAGCTCGACCATGCGCACCGGCTGACGCACCTTGCCGCGCACGAGGACGGCGTCGGGGTTGGCCTGGGCGTTGCGCACCCAGTCCGCGCCGGGAAAGCCGCCGACGACGTAGCGGTGTCCGTCGACCTCGAACGGCGTGATCGGTGTCGACCGTGGTTGCCCGGACTTGCGGCCGGTGACCGTGAGCACCATCGGCCCGTCCGTGATCAGGCCGAGCCGGGTCGCGGCCATCAGCACCTTGTTCATCGGTTTGAGCCACCACGGCGGCTTCGGGTCGGCCATACCGCAGAACCTACGCGCTCACACCTGCAGGCCGTGGGCCCACAGCGCGGCGATCAGCCCGTCGCGCCGCTCCCGGGTGGGCAGCGGGTCGACCAACGCGAAGCGGCACCCCAGCGCGCGGGCCCCGCCGTCGGCTTCGTCACTGTCACCGACCATCAGGGCACGATCGGCGGTGACCCCGAGCCGGTCGAGGGCGGTCTGGAAGATCACCGGGTCCGGTTTGACGGCACCGACCTCGAATGACAGCACGAACTCGTCGACGCCGCCGTCCAGCGGGTCGAACGCCGGCCGCAGATCGAAGGCGATGTTCGACACCACGGCGGTCTTGACGCCGCGCCGTCGCAGTCCGGCCAGCGCGGGCGCGGTATCCGGGTAGGGCGTCCAGCAGGACGGGTCGATCACGTGCGCATAGAGCGCCTCCGCGTGGTGATGGGCCAGCCCGGATTCGCGCAGCACGTGCAGATACGCCTCCCGGTGCAGGTGCGGCGCGAGATCCCGGTTGATCCAGGCCTCGAGCGCCTCGGGCGTCATCGACACCGACCGGCCGGTGGGCGCGGTGAGCCGGCGCATCAGCTCGGCCTGCACGTGTCCGTCGACCTCGCGGCTCTGCGCCGGGCTGAGGCTGCTGTCGAGCTCCATCCCGGCGAACCAGCTGTCGTCCTCCTCGAGCCGGAACAGCGTGCCGGAGAAGTCGAACAGCACCGCCTCGATCGGCGGCGAGGTCTCGGGCCGATGGTCAGTCACGGGCGCTCACTCCTCCATCGTGCCAGGTGTGAAACATGCGCTGCGCGGCTACATAAGCCCCATGACAGCGCCTGAATCGGCTCTGCGGCAGACCGTGGTCGTGGTGCCGGCGCACAACGAGATCGCGCATCTGCCCCAGTGCCTGCGTGCGTTGACCACGGCCGCACTGTGCACGCCCACCCCGGTGACGATCGTCGTGGTCCTGGATTCCTGCGACGACGGCAGCGAGCGCCTAGCTGCGCGCTACGGGCTGGACGTGCACTTCGTCTCCGTCGACGCCGGCAATGTCGGTGCGGCTCGCGCCGCCGGGTTCGACTACGCGCGCTCCCTGGATGACGACGGCAGCTCGCCGGAGGCGACCTGGTACGCCACCACCGACGCCGACAGTGTCGTCGACGCGGACTGGCTGTTGCGCATGACCGATGTGCAGCGCCACGGCGGTGCCGACATGGTGCTGGGTGTGGTCCGGGTGCCCGTGTGGCGCAACTTCCCCGCCACGGTGGCGCGCCGTTACCTGCGCGCCTATCGGGGCGGCGGGGCCGGTCACGATCACGTCCACGGCGCCAACATGGGTTTTCGCGCCGACGCGTACTGGCAGGTGGGTGGTTTCCGGGCGTTGGCCACCGGCGAGGACGTCGAGCTCGTCAGCCGATTCGAGGCCGCCGGGTTGCGGATCGACCGCGACGCGCAGCTGTCGGTGGCGACCTCGGACCGCCGAGAGGGCCGCGCGCCCAGCGGTTTCGCCCAGCATCTGCGCTCGCTGTCGGGCTCGGGTACCGACCACAATGCGTCAGGGGCCGCGTCGTGAATGCCGGTGTGGTCAGGCAGTGGATCAAGTCGGGTGCACTGGATCTGCCGCTGCCCGGCGGGGGTGCCACCGCCACCCGCTGGCGCCGGCTGGCCGAACTGGCCGAGACGGACGTGACCGCCGGCCGGCTCGCCGAAGCCCACCTCGACGCCGTGGCCATCCTGGCCGAGCTCGACGGGCCGACGCCGCAGCCCGGCCAGTGGTGGGGCGTGTGGGCCGCCGAGTCCGGGAACGCGGTGCTGTCGGCACGCGAGCACGGCGCTGCGGCCATGCTGGACGGCACCAAGGTGTGGTGTTCGGGCGCTGCGCTGTGCACTCACGCGTTGGTGACCGCGAGGTTGCCGTCCGGGGAGCGTGCGCTGTTCGCCGTCGACCTGCACGCCCACGGCGTGCGGCCGTTGCCCAGCACGTGGCGCAACGCCGGGATGGCCGAATCCGACACCCGCTCCGTGCAATTCACCTCGACGCCGGCGGTGCAGGTGGGGCGGCCGGGCGAGTACCTGAGCCGGCCGGGGTTCTGGCACGGGGCCGCCGGGGTGGCGGCCTGCTGGGTGGGCGGCGCCCGCGCCGTCGCCGCGCCGCTGTATGCGCGTGCCGACGGTGCCGACGCGCACGCGCTGGCCCACCTGGGTGCGGTGGACGCCGCGCTGGCCGCCGCCGACGCCACGCTGACATCGGTGGCCGACGAGTTCGATGCGGACCCGTTGAACCGTAAGGGCCGTGCCGAGTTGCTGGCCCGCCGCGCCCGCGCCGTCGCCGAGACCGCCGTGGAGGAAGCGCTCACGCGGACCGGACGTGCCCTGGGTCCCGGACCGCTGTCGATGGACGGCGGGCACGCTGCTCGGGTGGCCGACCTGGCGATCTACGTGCGGCAGAGCCACGCCGAGCGGGATCTCGCACGACTGGGCGAATTGGCAGGGGCGACAGCGTGACCGCAGCGTTCGTGAGCAACTCGGCGCGCCTCGCGGCCCGGCCGTTGACGTGCGGGGGCACGCCGACGCACCAGTGGCTGAACGCCGCGTGGGACGCCTCGCCCCTCGACCTGAGTGATTGTCCGGAGATCGTGGTGGCCGGCGCACACCCCGACGACGAGACGCTGGGCTTCGGTGCGACGGCCTCGCTACTCGCCGCTGCCGGGGTGCGGGTGCAGATCGTGTCGGCCAGCGACGGCGGCGCGGCGTACGCGAGTCAGTCTGTTCTGCAGCGCTATCGGCTCGAGCGCACCCGGCGTGCCGAACTGCACCGGGCGGCAAGGGTTCTGGGCGTCGCCCCGCCGATCTGCCTGGGACTGTCCGACGGTGAGATCGCCGAGCACGAGCACCGTCTGACGGATCTGCTCACCGAGATCCTGGCGGCGAAGCCGCCCGGCACCTGGTGCGCGGCAACGTGGCGCGGCGACGGTCATCCCGACCACGAGGCCGTGGGCCGGGCGGCGGCCGTGGCAGCCGGCCGCACCGGGGCGGTGCTGGTGGAATACCCGGTGTGGATGTGGCACTGGGCTCGACCCGGCGACGACGCCGTACCCTGGCAGCGCATGTCCACCGCGCCGGTGGATGCGGCGGCCACCGAGCGGAAACGGCTGGCGGCGCAGAGCTTCCGCAGCCAGTTCCTGCCGCCGACGCCTGACGATCCCCCCGTTCTGCCGCCCGCGGTGCTGCACCGGCTGCTGGCCGTCGGTGAGGTGGTCTTCCGCTGAGTTCCCGGCTTCCCGACAGCTTCTTCGACCGCATGTATGCGCAGGCGGCCGATCCGTGGCAGCTGCAGCATCGCTGGTACGAGCGGCGCAAGTACGCGATCACCACCGCGATGCTGCCGTATGAGCGGTACCGCAACGCGTTCGAACCGGGCTGCTCGGTCGGAGTACTGACCGAGCAGCTGGCCGGGCGTTGTGATCACGTCGTCAGCACCGACGTCAGCGTCGCGGCGTTGGACGCCACCCACGCGCGCCTGGTCGCCGCGGGGCTGCGCGACCGGGTCACGCTCATGCGCGGATCGCTCGATCAGCCTTGGCCTTCAGGGCCTTTCGACCTCGTGATGCTGTCGGAAGTGTGTTACTACCTGCAGCCGGAAACCCTGCGCGCGGTGCTGGACCACGAGGTCCCGCGGTTGTCGGCGGCGGCCACGGTCGTCGCCGCGCACTGGCGCCATCGGGTCGAGGAGTACCCGATGTCGGGCGACCGGGCCAACGAGATCATCGCCGCCACCGCAGGTCTGCATCACCTGGGCCGCTACCAGGACGCCGATGTCGTCATCGACGTGTTCGACCGGTCCGGCGCCGCGTCGGTGGCCGCCCGCACCGCGGTGCCGGGCGCCTAGCCGACCCTGGCGCGGGCGGCTTTGGCCATCAGGACGTCTCGTTCCCGGTCATTGTCGGCCAGCGCCGCAGCGCGGTCGAACTCGTCGGCCGCCTCGGCGTGACGACCGAGGCGTCGCAGCAGTTCGGCCCGCACACCCGGGAGCGCGTGCAAGCCGTCGAGTCCGTCGAGGTGATCGACGATGTCCAGCGCGGCCTGCGGTCCGTTCTCGGGGTCGGCCATGGCCACTGCCACGGCGCGATTGAGCGCCACGACCGGTGAGGTCGTCAGACCCAACAGCGCGTCGTAGAGCATCACGATGCGGTGCCAGTCGGTGTCGGCGGTGCTCGGTGCGATGGCATGGCCTTCGGCCAGCGCCGCCTGCAACGCATAGGGGCCCCACCCAGAACCGCGGCGGTGCAGCGCTTGTGCTGCGGCGCCCAGGGCGGTCACGCCGCGTTGTATCTGTGCGCGGTCCCACCGCGTCCGGTCCTGGTCCTCGAGGAGGATCGGCGCACCCTCGTCGTCGACCCGGGCGCGCAACCGGGAGGACTGGAACTCCATCAGTGCCACGAGCCCGTGCACTTCGGCCTCGTCGGGGGCCAGCGCAGTCAGTACCCGACCCAGGCGCAACGCCTCCGCGCACAGCTCCTCGCGGAACCAGTGCCGACCCGTGGACGCCGCATAGCCCTCGTTGAAGATCAGGTAGATGACGCTGAGCACCGTCGACATCCGGTGCGGCCATTCGGGTCGGTCCGGTACCTCGAATGCCACCCCGGCCAGGGACTTCTTGGCGCGGACGATGCGTTGGGCGATGGTCGCTTTCGGGACCAGGAACGCCTTGGCGATCTCGTCGGTGCTCAGTCCGCCGACCACCCGCAGGGTCAGCGCCACCCGGCTCTCCGGGGTGAGTACGGGGTGAGCCGCCATGAACATCAGCCGCAGTACGTCGTCGTCGATGCGGTCGGGGTCCCACGCCTCGTCGACATGGTCGGCCAACTCACGGGCCAGCAGCGCATACTTGGCGTCCAGGTTGCCCTGACGCCGCCACTGGTCGACTGCCTTGCGTTTGGCGACCGTCGTCAGCCAGGCGCCCGGATTGCGGGGGACCCCGGTGCGGGGCCACTGATCGAGGGCATCCACGAGGGCTTCCTGGGCGAGGTCTTCAGCCCGGCCGACCTCACCGACCGCGCGCGTCAACGTGGCGACGATCTTGGCGGCCTCCATGCGCCACACCGCGGCCACCGTCTCGCGCACGTCGGTGGGGGACACGGTCACCCCGTCATTCTGCCCGGCGGCACCTCAGACGAAGCGCGGCCGCCCCGCCAGCACCCCGGCCGCGATCTGCACCAGGTAGACGGCCAGGAACATCAGCCACGGCACCGTCCAGCCGTGGGAGACGTCGTGCAGCAACCCGAACAGGAACGGGCCGGTCCCGGCGATCAGATAACCGAGTCCCTGCGCCATCCCGGACAGCTGCGCAGTGTCGGTCGGCGTGCGGGCACGCAGCGCGATGACGGTGAGCGCCATGGCGAATGCGCCCATGCCTGCGCCGATCAGCACGCTCCACAGCACCGGCTGCGCGGCCGGCGCCACCATCAGCCCGATCGCTCCGGCCACGCCCAGCACTCCGAGCCCGGCGATCGCGCCGCTCTGGCTGGTGCGGCGCGCGGCCAGCGGTGCGATCACCAGCGCCACCGGCACCCCGATCAACGAGGTCAGCCCGACCAGCAGCCCGGCGTCCATCTTGTCCACGCCATTGTCGATGAACACCTCGGGCAGCCAGCCCATCACGATGTACGCCATGAACGCCTGGCAGCCGAAGAACAGGGTGACCGTCCAGGCCAACCGGTTACGGAGAAGAGAGCGGCGTTCGCCGCGGGGAATGGCCACCGGCGTCCAGGCGCTGCGGTGCCGACGCGCGGCCGGCATCCAGACCACGAACGCGACGAAGGCGACCACCGCCCAGACCGCCAGCGCGCTGCGCCAGCCACCGAGGGGCTCCTCCAGGCCGGGAGTGACCGCCGAACCCAGCGCCCCTCCGCCCTGCAGCGCGGCGGTGTAGATGCCCGTCATCAGGCCGACCCGGGTGGGGAAGGAGCCCTTGATGACGACCGGAATCAGCACGTTGACCAGGGCGATACCTGCGCACGCGACCAGCGTCGCGCCGATCACGAGGTGCGCGCCGTCGACGACCCGGACCGCGAGGCCGACGGTCAGCGCGACCATCGCGGCAGAGACCGTGCGGCCCAGACCGATCCGCGACGACAACCAGGGCGCAGCCAGGCCGGCCGCCGCGAAGCACAACGCGGGCAGGGTGGTCAAAAGGCCCGCCCACGTAGCGGTCACCCCCAGGTCGGTGCGCATGTCACCGAGCAGCGGTGCGACGCTGGTGACGGCCGGGCGCAGATTCAAGGCGGTCAGGATCACCGCCACCGCCAGCAGCACGCCCCCTGCGATCGTCGGGGCCCGATCTGAGGCCGGCGAAGCGGCGTCGGCCGCCTTGGCGTCGATGTCCTGCTTCGGGCTGCTCACCTTGCTAGAGTGCCATACATCCCATGATTGGACGAAAGGGTATTTTGTGCCGTTGAGCACTGCGCGCCGCACCGGGTTGGTCGACCAGGTCATCGAACAGCTGCGCCATGCAGTCGCCGTCGGGGAGTGGGCCGTCGGTGAGCGCATCCCCAACGAGGCCGTGCTGGTCGAAACTCTGGGGGTGGGCCGCAACACCGTCCGCGAGGCGGTCCGTGCCCTGGCGCACGCCGGCCTGCTGGAGGTGCGCCAGGGGGACGGCACCTATGTCCGCGCCACGAGTGAGGTGTCGGGTGCGCTGCGCCGGCTCTGCGGCGCCGAACTGCGCGACGTCCTTCAGGTACGGCGCGGCCTGGAAGTCGAGGCCGCGCGCCTGGCCGCGGCCCACCGCACCGACGACGACCTCGCCGTCCTGCGCGAATTGTTGCTCCGCCGCGACGACTGCATGGCGGCCGGCGACACCGACGAATTCGCCCGCGCCGATGCCGAATTCCACCTCGCCGTGGTCGCGAGCTCACACAACGCGATGCTGCTCGAGCTCTACCGCGGGCTGATGGAGGCCATCACCGCCAGCGTCGCCACCACCCACGAGAAGCCCGTGGAGATCGTCGATCACGGCCTGTTGCTCGACCACATCGCGGCCGGCGACGTCGAGCAGGCGGCCCGCACCGCGGGCGCGCTGCTCGACGGGATCCTGGCCGGCCTGGCGAGCGGCTGCTAGCTCAGCCGACTCCTGTTGAATCTTCGGCTCAGCCGACTCCTGCTGAATTGTCGGCTCAGCCGACCGAACGTCCCGTGCCTTCCCAGAACTGCTTCCGCACGGCCTTCTTGTCCGGCTTGCCCAGCGCCGTGATCGGCACCGAATCGACGACGACCACCTGCTTGGGCGACTGGACCGGGCCTTTGCGTTCCTTGACCGCGGCCTGGATCTCGGCGGTCATCGTCGCCACCGCGGCTTCGTCGGACGCGGCGTCGGGACGCAGGACCACCACCGCGGTCACCGCCTCACCCCACTTCTCGTCGGGCGTTCCGATCACACACACCTGGGCGACCGAGGGATGCTCGGCCACAACGTCTTCGACCTCGCGGGGGAAGACGTTGAACCCGCCGGTGACGATCATGTCCTTGGTGCGGTCGACGATGTAGTAGAAGCCGTCCTCGTCTTCGCGGGCCAGGTCTCCGGTGTGCATCCAGCCGTCTTTGAAGGTCTCGGCCGTCGCGTCGGGCAGGTTCCAGTATCCGCCCGACAGCAGCGGCCCTGACACGCAGATCTCGCCGACCTCACCCTGGGGTACCGGCTGGCCGTCGTCGCCGAGCAACGCCACCCGCGCGAACAGCGTGGGCCGCCCGCAGGACGTCAGCCGCTTCTCGTCGTGGTCCTTCTTGGCCAGGTAGGTGATCACCATCGGCGCCTCGGACTGCCCGTAGTACTGCGCGAAGATGGGCCCGAACCGGCGGATCGCCTCCTTCAGCCGCACCGGGTTCATCGCCGACGCGCCGTAGTACACCGTCTCCAGCGACGACAGGTCGCGGGTGTGAGAGTCGGGATGATCCATCAGCGCATAGATCATCGACGGCACCAGCATCGTCGCGGTGATCTTCTGCTCCTCGATCACCTTGAGCACCTCGGCCGGATCGAACTTGGTCATCACCCGCAGCTCGCCACCCTTGACGATGACCGGGGTGAAGAACGCCGCCCCGGCATGCGAGAGCGGGGTGCACATCAAGAACCGTGGGTTCTCCGGCCATTCCCACTCGGCCAGCTGCACGGTGGTCATCGTCGTGATCGACTGCGTCGTCCCCATCACGCCCTTGGGCTTTCCGGTGGTGCCGCCGGTGTAGGTCAGTCCGCCGATGTGATCGGGCGCCAGATCGGCCGCCGCCAGCGGCTTGGCCGGGTATTTCGCCGCCTCAGCTGTCAGATCGACCGCGGCCACCCCGCTGTCGGCGAGCTCCTGGGGGACGGGGCCGATGGTGAGCACCTGCTTGAGCGACGGCACCTTCTGCATCAATCCCAGCGCGCGTTCGACGAACATCGGCTGCGGATCGATGATCAGCGACGTCACCTCGGCATCGGACAGCACGTAGGCGTGATCGTCCAGGGAGCCAAGCGGATGCAGCGCCGTGCGGCGATACCCCTGAGTCTGTCCCGCACCGATGATCATCAGCACCTCGGGGCGGTTGAGCGAGAGCAGCCCGACCGCGGCACCGGTGCCGGCGCCGAGCGCTTCGAAGGCCTGGATGTACTGACTGATGCGGTCGGCCAGTTCGCCGCCGGTCATCGTGGTGTCCCCGAGGAACAGCACCGGCTTGTCCTTGTGGCGCTTGAGCGCGCCGACGGTCAGGTGGCCGGAGTGCAACGGATGGCGCAGCAAGTCACTCATGGCCTACAGACTAGAACGTGTTCCAATTTGAGTCATCGAGTGCTCGCAAATCCGCGATTTCGGCGCGGAAATCGCCGCTCAGAGACGACTTCCACGCCGAAATCGTCGGCACGCTACTTCCAGACGCCCTCTTTCTTCCACCGCAGCTCTTTCTGCACCCATTCGTTGTCCTGCGGGAACTCCTCGGTCTCGGTGATGCGGCGTACCTCGAGTCGTGCACCGGGGCCCAGCGGGCACTTCACCGCCCACTGCTTGGCTTCCTCGATCGACGACACCGCCAGCACCCAGAACCCGTTGAACAGCTCTTTGGCTTCGGTGTACGGACCATCGGTGACGACCGGGGTCTCGGAGTCGAAGTCGACGACGAAGCCGTCCTCGGGGCCGGCCAGGCCCTCGCCGGCCAGCAGGACGCCGGCCTTGATCAACTCCTCGTTGAAGCGGCCCATCGCCGCGATCACGTCCTCGAAGTCGACGTTCGCCATCGCTTCCTCTGCCGCGGGAGTCGAGCGCAGGATCAGCATGTAGCGGGTCATCGTGTCTCTCCTTCTGTTTTCGGGAAGGGGCCCGTACCAGTGTCGCGCCGGGGTGTTCCGGGGGCCCACGTCAACACGTCGAACGGCGTCGGCGGGAATCGACACGACGTGCCTGAGAATTTTTGGCAATCTTTGCCACATCGAGAAGTTAATGTGCATACTCATGTCCGACGGATGGTGAAGGTTGCGCGGGGACGTGAGAAGGGTTTTTGTCGCACACGTCATTTAGACCTACTGAACGTCGATATCCTGCACGAACAGGAACCAGAGAGATCGCCGATGCTGCCGATGCACCCAGCAATAAGTAAATGACGATTCAACAGAGTGCGAGTTCTTCTGGACAACCTTCGAGAGAGGCGGCACCCGACGCCGGCGTGCAGGAGATCACCGACTGGGCCGGTGGCTACGTCTCGCGGCACCCGCTGGCGTCGCTGACGACGGTCGGGGACCAGTTCGTCCTCGGAGTGCGGACGATCCAATATCTCATCATCGATCTGCTGACCGGGCGCTTCCAATGGCAGGAATTCATCCGGCAGGGCGCTTTCATGGCGGGCACCGCGGTGCTGCCGACCGTCCTGGTGGCGCTGCCGATCGGCGTGACGCTGTCGATCCAGTTCGCGTTGCTGGCCGGTCAGGTCGGCGCCACGTCGCTCGCCGGTGCCGCGAGCGGGCTGGCGGTGATCCGGCAGGCGGCGTCGCTGACGGCGGCGATCCTGATGGCCGCCGCCGTGGGCTCGGCGATCACCGCCGATCTCGGCTCGCGCAAGATGCGCGAGGAAACCGACGCCATGGAAGTGATGGGGGTGTCGGTGGTGCGCCGACTCGTCGTCCCCCGGTTCGCGGCCGCGGTCATGGTCGGTGTCGCCCTCACCGGCGTCGTCTGCTTCGTCGGCTTCCTGGCGAGCTACCTGTTCAACGTGTACTTCCAGAACGGCGCGCCGGGCAGCTTCGTCGCCACCTTCGCCGCCTTCGCCACGACGGGGGACATGATCGTGGCGCTGGTCAAGGCGGTCGTGTTCGGGGCCATCGTCGCCGTGGTGTCCTGTCAGAAAGGAATGTCGACGAAGGGTGGTCCGACCGGGGTGGCGAACTCGGTCAACGCCGCGGTGGTCGAATCGATCCTGGTGCTGATGGTGGTCAACGTCGCGATCAGCCAGCTCTACATCATGATGTTCCCGCGGGTGGGGCTGTAGACCGATGACCGCATCCCAGTTCACCCCGGCCCTGTTCGCTCCGGCGCGAAAGCTCTACCAGCGCACCACCGGACCCATCGTGCGGCTCGGCCACATGCTGGTCTTCTTCGGCCGCGCGATCGCCGGCATCCCCGTCGCGTTCACCCACTACCGCAAGGAGTTCGTCCGTCTCCTCTCCGACATCGCTTGGGGCAACGGCTCGTTGGTGGTGGGCGGGGGCACGGCGGGCGTGGCGATCGTGCTGGGTATCACTGTCGGCGCGCTGGTGGGGATCGAGGGCTACAACTTTCTCGATCTGCTCGGGTTGGGGCCGGCGACCGGCATCATCTCGTCGTTGGTCAACACCCGTGAGCTCGCGCCGATCGCGGCGTCGCTGGCGTTCGCCACGCAGGCCGGTTGCCGCTTCACCGCGCAGCTCGGTTCGATGCGGATCGCCGAGGAGATCGACGCCCTGGATTCGCTGGGGATCCGGCCCATTCCGTATCTGGTGACCACCCGCCTGATGGCCGCGACCGTGGCCGCGGTCCCCCTGTACGTCGCCTGTCTGGCGGTGAGCTACCTGACCACCCAGGTCGTCGTCACGATCATCTCCGGCGGTTCGACCGGCTCCTATCTGCACTACTTCACGCTGATGCTGTCCGGGCAGGACATCGTGTACTCGATCATCAAGACCATCGTGTTCGTGTGGATCGCCTCGACGGTCCAGTGCTACTACGGTTTCTACGCCAGCGGCGGTCCGGTCGGGGTGGGGGTGGCTGCCGGCCACGCGATGCGCGCCAGCATCACCGTGGTGATCATGGTCAACATGCTGCTGACCATGGCGCTGTGGTCGGTCGACTCCGGCGCGAGGTTCGGGGGCTGAATGGGCAATTCGTTCGAAACGGACGGCCGCGGACCCTCCGACCGGCAGCTGCTGGCGGCCGGCCTCGCGTTGGTGGCGGTAGCCGCGGTGGTGACGGCGACGCTGCTGGTGAAGGCCACCGGTCGGCTGGACCCCTACGTGCGGGTGGTGGCCGACCTGGTCAACGTCGGTGACGGGCTGCCGCAACGCTCTGACGTGAAGTACCACGGCGTACTCGTCGGTGCCGTGCAGGACGTCACCCCCGCCGCGCACGGCGAGCCGAACTACGTGCACATCGATCTGGATCCGCACTACGCCAAGTCGGTTCCCGCGACCGTCACCGCACGAGTGGTGCCGAGCAACGTCTTCGCGGTGTCGTCGGTGCAGCTGGTCGACCAGGGGCACGGCCCGCCGATCAGTGAAGGCGCGCACATCCCCGAGGACACCGAGCTGCCCACCGTGCTGTTCCAGACGACGATCAGCAAGCTGCGCGACATCCTGGCGGCCACCGGCCGTGGCCGCGAGGACAAGACCATCGGCGTCTTGGCCGCCGTCAACGCCGCCACCGAGGATCGCCGCACCGAGCTGCTGACCAGTGGTGCTCAGCTCAGCAGGCTGGTCGACGAGATCGACTCCATCGTGGCGAGCGACCCGGGCCCGACGACGGTCTCGGCGCTCATCGACGCCACCCGGGGACTGCAGCAGACCGCCCCCGAGTTGATCGACGCGCTGCACGTGGCGGTGGAGCCGATGCGCACACTGGTCCGGCAACGCAGCCAACTGGATTCGCTGATCAGCGGTGGACTGCACACGCTCGGCACCACCGACACCGCGCTGAACAACCACACCGACAAGCTGGTCGAGATCAGCTCGGATCTGACCCCGGTACTGGGATCGCTGGCCGAGATCTCGCCCCACTGGGTGCCCGCCTTCGTCAAGCTCAACGGGTTGTCCGACAAGTTCTTCGACGAAGTGTGGATTCCCGAACAGGACACGGCGAACATGCGGGTGAACCTGTCGTTCACCCCGACCTACAGCTACACGCGGGCCGACTGCCCGCAGTACGCCGGGCTGAAGGGGCCGAGCTGTTACACCGCGCCGCTGGTGCCGACGCGTCCGGAGCTGCCGGATGTGCTTCTGCCCCAGAACTATCAGCCCCCTCCGGATCTGGCCCCGCCCAGCGGAACGGTGGTCGGTGAGAACGGCAATCTGGTGGCGGTCGGACCGCCACTGGTCGACCACAACCCGAGTCTGGCCGACCCGAATCCGCCGCTGCCGTCGTGGATGCCGCCGTCGGCGCCGGTGCCCGACACGGCCAACCCCGCGCTGGTGCCCGATCCCCAGCCCCCGCAGATCTTGTCTCCGGTGGCGCCGGTCGCGCCGAAACCCGGTGATCCGCCCCCACCTGCGCCCGCGCCACCGACCGGCCCGACCGGCCCGGCCGTCCCGGCTGCCCCCGGCGGGCCGGTCCTGCCCGCCGAGGCCGCGCCGGCCTCCTACGGCGGCAACTCCTACGGCGGCAATTTCTCCGGCGGAAATTTCTACGGCGGCAATGTGGGACCCGTTGGCAGTCAACAGGAACGCAACCAGCTCGCAGTGATCACCGGTCAGCCGGCCACCACGGCCACCCAACTGCTGCTCGGCCCCGTCGCGCGCGGTGCCACGGTGTCCCTGGCGGATTCGAACTCGAGAGGGGGGAATCGGTGAAGATCCGGGGCGCCGCAATCGGGCTGTCGTTGTTCATGGCGGTGGCGGTGACGGTGACGTGGCTGGTGTACGCGACACTGCGGCGTGACGTCGCCGGTCGGACGGTCCCGTACGCCGCAGTGTTCACCGACGTCTTCGGTCTGCGCGAAGGCGACGACGTCCGGATGGCCGGGGTGCGGGTGGGACGCGTCGAGGGCATCGAACTCGACGGCAAGCACGCCAGGGTCGATTTCGTGGTGCAGAGCGACCAGCAGGTGCTCGGCACGACGGTCGCGTCGGTGACGTACCAGAACATCGTCGGACAGCGGTACCTCGGGCTGTCGCTGGGCAGCGTCGGCGACCCGGGACCGTTGCCGGCGGGCAGTGTCATTCCCGTCGAACGCACCGACCCGTCGTTCGACGTCGGTGCGCTCCTCAACGGTTACGAGCCGCTGTTCAGCCTGCTGGACCCGAACGCCGCCGACGACCTGACCCAGGGAGTGATCCAGTCCCTGCAGGGGGACAACGCGTCGATCACGGCGCTGGTCGATCAGACCTCACAGCTCACCGACGCCTTCGCCGGACGCGACGAGGAACTCGGCGCGGTCATCACCGACCTCAACTCGGTGGTCGGCAATCTCGCCCGGCACAACGACGATCTCGACCAGGTGATCACCACCACCCGCGGCGTGGTGTCCAGCTTCGAGGCGCGCCGACCCGAGCTGGTCGACTCGATGGGCACCATCTCGCGGGTGATGAGCCAACTGTCGACGATCAGCGACGAGGTGGAGCCCGACCTCACCGAACTGGTCACCCGCGAGCCGGGATTCACCCGGCACATGGTCAGCATCGAACCGCAGCTGGCCTTCACCGGAGCCAATCTGCCGCTGCTGCTCAAGGGATTCGCCCGCATCACCAACGAAGGGGCGTACGCCAACGCGTACGCCTGCGATCTGAACGCCACCGGCTTCTTCCCCGGCCTCAACGACGTGGTCCCGATCGTCGTCGACGCGGCCACGCCCGGCAACGACGCCACCTACAGCCCCCGATGCAGGAACCTGGCCAATGGCTGAAGCATCGACCAGACGCCGGAAGAAGCCGCTCGAGGAGCGCAACAAGACGCTGCTCGGCGTGGGAGCGATCGCGGTGGTGGCCGTCGTGGTCGGCGCCATGCTCATGGTGCAGTTGGCCAACATCGGTTACCGGCACTACGCGGCGAAGTTCCTGCAGGCCGCCGCACTTCAGGTGGGCAATCCCATCGTGGTGGCAGGAATCCCGGTCGGTGAGGTGACCAGCATGACGCTGGCCGGAGATCATGTCGAGGCCGGGCTCAAAGTCCGCGACGACATCGTCTTCGGCCGGGAGTCCCGGGCCGTCATCAAGGTGACCACCATCCTCGGATCGCGATATCTGTCGCTGGAACCCGACGGCGCGGGGACGTTGCCGGACGACACCTTCGACCTGCGTCACACCGAGGTTCCCTACGATCTGCAGGAAGCGCTCGCCGACGTGACCCGGACCTATGAGCAGGTCGACTCGGACAGGTTCGCCCAATCCCTGGCGATCCTGGGTAAGCAACTCGAAACACTGCCACCGGTGGTACCGCAGGCGCTGGCGAACACGCACACGCTGTCGACGATCATCGCCGAACGGCGAGATCAGTTGGGCCAGCTGCTTGAGACCACCGAGATGGTGAGCACGACCCTGCGCCGACAACAGTCCACGATCGGCAGCCTGGTCAACCAGGGCAACGCGCTGCTGGGCGAGTTCGTGGCGCGCCGGGCGAGCTTCCACGCGATGATGGCAGCGCTGACCAACCTCGTGGAGACGCTGAGCACCGTGGCGGTGGACAACCGCCCCGAACTGGAGCAGCTGCTCATCGACCTGCGGGAACTCTCCGGAATGCTCAGCGAGCACGACGATCTGCTGCGCAGCACGTTGCAGGCGGGCCCGCCCGCGCTGCGCGGGCTCGCCAACGCCACCGGAAACGGCAACGCCGTCGACCTGAACGTCACCAACGGTCTGCTGGTGGATTCGTGGATGTGCGCGATCAGCGGCCGCGCCAAACAGTTCGACATGATCCAGTACTTCCAGGACTGCAAATGACCAGCCGCAGAACCAGACTCGCTGCACTGACCGGCACCGTGCTGATCGCCGCCTTGGTGGCTGCCGGAATCGGGTGGTCGTACCTGGCGGAGCGGATGGACACGATCACGGTGACCGCACAGTTCGACAGCGCCGCGGGCCTCTACGTCGACAACACCGTTGCGGTACTGGGCATGCCGGTGGGCACAGTCACCGAGATCCGGCCGATGGGCGGCTACGTCGAGGTCGACTTCACCGTCGACCGCGACGTCAAGATACCCGCCGACGTCCAGGCCGTGACGATCTCCAACTCGATCCTGACCGACCGGCAGATCGAGCTGACCCCGCCCTATCAGGACGGGCCGACGCTGGCGGATCACGCCACCATCGGACTGGACCGCACCAAGACCCCGGTCGAGTTCGCCCGCGTGCTCGACGTGCTGGACAAGCTGTCGATGTCGCTGGAGGGCGACGGCAGAGGCAACGGCCCCCTCGCCGACGTCGTCGACGCCAGCGCGGCCGTCGTGGACGGCAACGGCCAGCAGATGAAGGACGCGCTCGGTGAGCTGTCGGAGGCGTTGCGGCTCAGCGCCGATCGCGGTGACGTGACCCGCGACCAACTCACCACCATCATCGGCAACGTCAGCTCCCTGTTCGAGGCCGCGGCCGCCAACGAGGCCACCCTCGACGAATTCGGGAGCTCCGTGCGTCAACTCAGCCAGGTCCTCGCCGACGAGGACTTCGGCACCGGCGCCACCGGCCGCAAGCTCGAGGACGTCATCAACCAGGTCGGTGAAGTGCTCGACACCCACCGCGACGAGGTCAGACAGATCGTCGCCAACGGCGATGTCGCCGTGACGACGACGGTGGACCACCAGCGTGACCTGATGGAGTTCCTCGACGTGGCGCCGATGACGCTGGACAACCTCTACAACATCATCGACAAGAAGAACGGTGCGGTGCGGGTGCACGTCCTCACCGACAAGGTGTTGTTCGACACGCAGACCGTCAAGGAGATGTGCAACATGATGGGACTGCGCCAGTTGGGTTGCAGCACCGGCACGTTGCAGGACTTCGGGCCCGACTTCGGGCTGTCGTACGTGCTCGACGGGCTGGCCGCGATGGGGCAGAAGTGATGCGCGGTCGCCGTATCCGGAAGACCTGGCTCGCGGCGGCCGTCGCAACAGTCACCGTCAGCGGCTGCGCCACCGAAGGTCTGGCCAGCCTCCCGCTGCCCGCACCCGGAGTCGACGCGGACGGCTACACGCTGACCGCGGTGTTCGCCAACGCGCTGAACCTGCCCGCACACGCCAAGGTCAAGCTGGCGGGTGCCGACGTCGGACAGCTCGAATCGATGCAGGCCCGCAACTACACGGCGGTGACCACGCTGCGGATCATGGACGGCGTGCAGCTGCCCGAGGGCAGCACCGCCGAGCTGCGCTCGGCGACCCCGCTGGGCGACGTGTTCGTGTCGATCAAGCCGCCCACGCCGGTGGTGCCGGGCGCCCGGCTGCTCGGTGACGGCGACGTGATCCCCCTGGAAGCGACGACTGCTGCGGCAACTGTCGAGTCGGTGCTGAGCTCGGCGGCAATCCTGGTGAACGGTGGCGCGGTGCGCAACTTCACCAACATCATCAACGGCCTGGGGCGGGCCACCGGTGACCAGGGGCAGGCGTTCGGTGACCTGATCAGCAAGACCAACCACACCCTGGGCAGGCTCAACGCCCGCTCCGAGCAGATCTCCACGGCGTTGACCGAGACGACGAACCTCGCCGCCCAGATCGAAACCAAGAACGAGGTGCTCGGGGAACTGATGTCCGAAGCCGGACCGGCCACCGACACGCTGGCCGACCAGACCGACCAGATCGCCGATCTGGTGACTCAACTCGGTGACGTCGGTGGGCAGCTGCAGAAGTTCCCGTCCGTCGCCGGTGACGACACCAGCGGTCGCAGTGTGATCGCGGACGCCAACACGATCGCCGCGGCGTGGAACGACGTGGTGCTGGCCCCCGATGCCACCCTCTACTCCCTCAACCGGTTGATGCCGCCGTTCGTCAAATCGATGCCCAGCAATGCCATTTCGACCAGGGTGAGCATCGACCGGTTGGTCCTCGGCTCGATCCCGGATATCGGTTTCGCCGGCGACGAAGGTCTGCACGGACCGAAGCGGTACAACTGGCACCAGCTGGTCGGATCGCTGAAGTTCACGCTGCTGCGGTTGCAGGAACGGATCGTCGGCAAGGGCCCCGCCGTGCCGCAGGTTCCGGTGGCGCCCAGCCCGACCGAACCGGGGCAGATCGTCACCGTCGCACCGGAGCCGCCTCGATGATCAACGGAGCAGCCAACACTGTCGTCGGGGTGGTGCGATGGGGTCATCGCCGGCGGGCGTGGTTGTCCGCCGCCGCACTGGTGCTGACGCTCGTGGTGGCGAGCGCGTACCTGCTCCTCGGCGCGCTGCGGGTCAATCCGTTCGCCGCGAGTTACCGGGTCGTGGTGCAGCTGCCCGAATCCGGCGGGTTGCTGCCGAACCAGGACGTCACGTTGCGCGGTGTTCCGGTCGGGCGGGTGCAGAGTCTGGAGATCACCCCGGCCGGGGTGGATGCTCACATCACGCTCGACGCCGCGGTCAAGATCCCTGAGGCCAGTGACGTCCAGGTCTCGGGACTCTCGCCGGCCGGTGAGCAGTACATCAACTTCGCCGCGGCGTCGGCCGCCGGCCCCTATCTGAGGGACGGAAGCGTGATCGGACTCGGCCGGGCGGAGGTCCCGGTGACCCTGGCCACGCTGCTGGCACACGCCGACGGCGCCCTCGCCCAGACCGATGTCGGCAAGCTCGAGGTCATCAGGCGCGAGCTGAGCATGTCCGAAGCCGGTCCGCAGAAGCTCGCCGACATCATCGACGGGGGCTCCTTCCTTCTCTCGACGCTGGATTCGGTGCTGCCGGAGACCTCGAGCATGCTGCGGACCAGCCGGGTTTCGTTGCAGCTGGCCGCCGACAAGAATGCCGGCATCGAGGTCGCGTCGGACAATCTGAGGGAAACTCTGAGCGGGGTGGCCTCGATGCAGGACGGGTACCGCCGGCTGACCGACCGCGCACCGCGGTCGCTGAACTCCGTGGACAATCTGTTCACCGACAACTCCGACACGATGGTGCAGCTGCTGGGCAGCCTGGCCAGCACGTCGCAGCTGCTGTACCTACGGGTCCCGGCGCTGAACTCGCTGTTCCCCGAGTACCGCACCTCGCTGCTGGATGCGATCGGAAGCACGATGCACGACAACGGATTCTGGGCCACCGGCGACATCTATCCGCGCTACGCCTGCGAGTACGGCACCCCGCGCCGGCCCCCGTCGTCGGCGGACTATCCGGAGCCGTTCATGTACACGTACTGCCGCGACGATCATCCCGGCGTGCTCGTGCGCGGCGCCAAGAACGCGCCGCGACCCGCAGGCGACGACACCGCGGGCCCGCCGCCGGGCGCCGACCTCGGCCGCACGACCGACCCGACCCCCAAGGGGCGCTACACCATTCCCACTCCGTACGGTGGCCCGACTCTGCCGATCGAGCCCCCGCGCTGAACCCCGACCTCACCACGAAGGAGCCTCCATGCCGTCGACCACCGGCGAAGATCTCGACGACCAGAAGGCCGACACGGCCGGAGACGACACCGCCACCTCGGACGGCGCCGCGACTGAAGGGCTGACCGACGACGCCGCGGCGGAGCCGGACACCGCGGGAGACGGCGACAGCGACGACGCCGGGCCCGCGACCCCAGGTCGGCGACGCCGGTTTCTGGTCGGCGCATTGGCCGCCCTGGTGGTGGCTGGGTTCGCGACGTCGGGATATCTCGGCTGGCAGCTGTGGCAGGACCGGCAACTGGAACAGGCTGCGGCGCAGGCTCAGACCGCTGCGGTGTCCTACGCGCAGGTGCTCACCAGCATCGACTCCACCAATGTCGACGAGAACTTCGCGCAGGTGCTCGACGGGTCGACCGGTGAGTTCAAGGACATGTACACCAAGTCCAGCACCCAGTTGCGTCAGCTGCTGATCGACAACGAGGCGTCCGCCCGCGGGGTGGTGCTCGAGTCGGCGGTGCAGTCGGCGTCCGAGAACCAGGTCGTGGTGTTGTTGTTCGTCGACCAATCGGTCCAGAACGCCAGCGTGCCCGACCCGCGTATCGACCGCAGCAGAATCAAGATGACGATGGACCACGTCGACGGCCGCTGGCGCGCAAGCCAGGTCGAGCTTCCCTGAAAGGCGGGCAACGCGTCATGCGCAACGCTGGACTGGCAGCGGCATTCGTCGTGGTCGCCACGGCACTGGGCCCGGCGCCGACGGCTTCGGCATCGGCGACCTCGTTCTGCGAAGAACTCGGCGGCGCCTGGAACGGCCAGTACTGTCACACGACAGTCCAGTCCGACCGAAACGCGGTGCGTGACATCAAGGTCGCGATTCCCACCGAACTGATCGACGACCCGGCTGCGGGTCCGGTGCTGCGCGACTATCTGGCCACGTTGGTCGGCAATTGGCGCACCGTCGGGCAACGCATGGCCGCCGACAGCTTCGGCGAGGGTAACTATCAGGTGTTCCGGCATGGGGACGCGCTGTCGCTGGTCTACCGCGAGACCTACCACGCCGACGGCCCCGACTTCAACAACGCCTACCGGACCTTCACCTTCGACATGGCCCGCGGCGCGAGGCTTCACCTCGCCGACCTCGTGAAACCCGGGGTCGATCCACTGACCGCAATTCCGCCTCTCGCGCACCCGTACATCGTTGCGGCCCTCGACGCGGCCCCGCCGCCGCATCAGCCGGGCAGCTACCCGTTCGTCGCAGAACGCTGGACGCCCGACACGGTGTACTCGGGAGGTTACAAGGCCTGGGCTCTGACCCCCGACGAGCTGATGATCTACATGCCGGACTATCCGGTCGGACGAGACTCACCCACCGACTTCACGCCGGGGGTGATGCAGTGGTCGATGGACGGAGGGACGGTGCAGGCGCGGATTCCGCTCGCCGCGCTCGCCGGTGTCCTGCGTCCCGAGTTCGGCGGAACGCCGTGACACTCGGGCGATTCGTCGCCAAGAGTCTCGCCGTGGCAGTCGTCGCGCTGGTAGCCGCACCGGCGGCGACCGCGCAGCCCGACAGCGGAGCCGGCACGCCGTCGCTGCCGGTGTTCGAGCCCTATCCGTCGGACTGGACTCCGGACTACACGCCGTTTCCGTACAACCTGTGGCAGGTCAGGGTCACCCCGGAACAGATTGCCGCCGAACGTGACGCATGCCAATGGTTCAACGCCCAGTACGGTCCGCTGATGGACGGGGTCTTCGGCTTCCAGGGCTTCCTCGGCGACCGCGACGACGACTGGGGGGCGCCGGGAGTGCAGACCGCTGCGGCGACCGTCGCGGCCAACCTCGACCGGTCTGCGGCGTTCCTGGACCCCCGGGCCCACACGCTGTTCATCACCAACTATCCCGATCAGAGCCAGTATTCACCACTGTTCCACGGAGATTCGATCTACCGGTTGTGGTTTCAGTTCACCCAGATCAGCGACAAGATCACTCGCCGGTTGCCGTCCGGGCAGATCAATGCCAACGTCGCGACGGCAAACGTGTACGGCACCGCCATCCGGGATTCGGGTGTGTGTGACGGCGCGTGAGGATGTCAGGCCGACAAACCGTCGACAGATAGGGGACCGCGGCGGCGGCACGTGTCAGCGCCCAGCAGTGTGACACGCACGAGCGTCCGCACCAGCGTTCGAGTTTCGGCGGAATCGTCGTAGTCGGCCAACCGGCCCAGGTCGACGACCAACGTGAAGGTGGCGTGCACGATGAAGCGGGCCTCGGCCAGCTGCGTCGCCGGCCGGACGTCGGTGACCAACTGCGCCCACCGCTCCACGGTCGCGCGCTGGATGTTGTGCAGAATCCTGGCGTCGTCGGCAGGCAGGTTGCCCTTCTCGGTGTAGTACAGATAGGCCAGTTCCGGACTCGCAAAAGACCTGGCGATGTAGGCGTCGACTAGCCTGTCCAGCACCAGGCCCGGATCCGTCTCCGCGGCGAGCGCTTCGGAGAGGTCGGCCGACACCCGGTCGGCGGCGCGGCGGAAGGCGGCGGACAGGATGTCCGCCTTTCCGGCGAAATAGCGGTAGATGCCCGACGCGGGCATGCCCGCGGCCGCAGCGATATCGGCGATGGTGGTGTCGTGATATCCGTTCTTGTGGAACAGCTTCAACGACTCCTTCAGCAGTGACTCGTACTTCATCGCGGGACCGGTGTCCGTGGGGAGCTGCGTGGGGGAAGACTGCTGCGTCGTCGACGGGAGCGGCGCGGTGGGCAGTTCGGCGTCGAGTATGTCCGACGCCAAGGTCGACAGCAGCGCCCGAATCTGGCGGGTGCTCAGTGTGGCGTGGTGGTCGGCGATCGAGCCGATCACGCTCAACGCCGCCGACGACAACGTCCACCGCTGCAACGAGGTCAGATCGGGGCGCATCTGCATCAACGGACGGTGCAGCCGGCGGTGCACGAGCTTGACCTGTGCCGCCAGCACCGCCCGGTCCTGCGCGCGCAGGTAGCGCCCCTCCCAACGGTAGGGTCCGCTGAATGCGCGGTTGGCCAGAGAGGTGTCGATGAGAGCATCGAGCAGCTGGCGCCGGAGGCTGGTGGGATCGACGTCCGTTGCGGCGTCGGCGAAGTCGGTGGCGGTGACGAGTTGTCCGCTCAACCCGAGAATCGCGTCGCGGAACAGATCGTATTTGCTTGGGGCGTGGCGGTACAACGCCGCAGCCGAGACACCGACGCGTGCCGCGATCTGCTCCATGCTCACCGCATGAAAGCCGGAGGTGCTGAACGCGTCGGAGGCCGCGCGGGCGATCTGCGCCTTCCGGTCGCGAGGACGCTTCTGGGCCGGCGGCATGCTCTCGAGCCTAGCTTGTCGCCGAAGCCGGGAGCGCCGAATCACTTACAACTTCATGACGTCTCCGAGCCGATGGATGTACGCGTCAAAGGCCGATACGAGTAGGTCAATCGGTATGTCGGGGACGACAGCTCACGTGTATCACGTTTGAGAACACTCATTAACATCGTGCTGCCTGCACGTCGACATCTCGCGCCGTCTGCGGTGACATCGCGGACTTGGCGGCCGGCGGCGATGCCTGACGACGGAGGTTTCGTCGCAATACGTGGCCCCTTCGCGCGCCGACGTTCCGTAGAGCACGGAATCACCATTCACATGTACCGTGGTAAACAGTCGATGACATCTACATTTTGCAAGGGAGCCATTGAACCTGTGAATCACTTGAATGGGATTGGGCGAAACCTGTCAGCGGCAGCCGACCGCGTGGCACGCTTCTGACATGAACCTGCCCGAACCCCGTTTTCTGGATGAACGCGTCGCGCAGTGGGCCGAGATCAAGCCCGACGCCGAGGCGATGGATTATCTCGACCGGTCGTGGACCTGGTCGCAGTGGAACGACCGCATCCGGCGGCTGGCCGGGGCGCTCACCGAGCGTGGCATCGGCCGCGGCGACGTCGTCGCGTTCCTCGACAAGAACCACCCGGCGTGCGTCGAGCTGACCTATGCCGCTGCGTCTCTGGGCGCGGCCAACGCGGTCATCAACTTCCGGCTGGCCGCTGACGAGCTCGACTTCGTCCTCAACGACTCCGACGCGAAGCTGCTCGTCGTCGGGGCGGAGTTCGCGCCGGCGATCGACAAGATCCGCGACCGGCTCACCCACATCGAGCACGTCGTCACCGTCACCCCGGACGGCGGAGACGGTGACGAATACGAGGCCATGCTGGCCGCCGCGTCGCCGGTCGATCGGAGCGCCGACGTCGATCCCGGCGACGTGTGCATCATCATGTACTCGTCGGGCACCACCGGCCGGCCCAAGGGCGTGGAGCTCACCCAGGCCAACATCATCGCCCACACCGTCAACGCCCACCAGGGCTTCGAATTCGACGAGGGCGACAAGAACATGGTGTCGATGCCGCTGTTCCACGTCGGCGGCATGTCCTATGTCCAATTCGGTATCTACGACGGCATTCCCAGCGTCATGACCCGCGACGTCGACGGCGCAGCGCTGGCCGGGGCCATTCTCAAAGGCGCCAACCGCACGTTCCTCGTCCCGGCCGTGCTGGCCAAGGTCCTGGAGACGGGCGAGGACGCGGTCAAGCTCTTCGGCGCGCTCAAGACCTACGGCTACGGCGCCTCGCCGATGCCGCTGCCGCTGCTGCGCCAGGCACTGGACGCGTGGCCCGACACCGACTTCGTCCAGGCCTACGGTCTGACCGAGGTGTGCGGGGTGATCAGCCAGCTGCTGCCCGACGCGCATCGCGCCGAGGACCACCCCGAGCGGTTGACCAGCGCCGGAACCCTGGTGCCCAACGCCGAGGTGCGGGTCGTCGACCCGGACACCCTGGAGGACGTGCCGACCGGCGAGCAGGGTGAATTGTGGTTCCGCACAACGCAGTTGATGAAGGGATACCACAACCGGCCGGAGGCCACCGCTGAAGCGATCACGCCGGACGGCTGGTTCCGCACCGGCGACATCGGCCGCGTCGACGACGGCGGCTACATCTTCGTCGAGGACCGGCTCAAGGACATGATCATCTCCGGCGGCGAGAACATCTACTCGCTGGAGGTGGAGCGGGTGCTGGCCGAGCACGACGCGGTGGTCGACGTCGCGGTCATCGGCGTGCCCGACGACAAATGGGGCGAGGTCGTCAAGGCCGTCGTGGTGATCGAGGGCGAGGTCTCCGAGTCCGAGCTCATCGCCTTCGCGCGGGAACGGCTGGCGGGCTACAAGTGCCCGAAGTCGGTCGACATCCGCGACGAGCTGCCGCGCAACCCCACCGGCAAGGTGCTGAAGAAGGAGCTGCGCAAGCCGCACTGGGAGGGCCGCGACCGCGCCACGGTGTGACACTCAGATCGCGACGGTGACCTCGTTGCGCCGAAGGAACGGCAGCGTCCACGGCGGATCATAGAACCATGACGTCGGCTCGCCGGCGGGTTCTATCCCGTTGTCGCGCAACGTGTTCATCAGCTCCTCGGTCCGCGCGGCGACGGCCTGAGCGCTGCGGTCGCCGGTGAACCGCAGCACGGCGACCGTCTCGGCGGGCACCTGGACGAGTCGCACGGTGTCGTCATCGGGCGTGGGCAGCGTTTCCATCGACCACTTCGACGGCATGAAGAACCGCACGGTCCAGCCCTGCTCGGCGCTGCCGGTCTGGGCCACCGGAGCGGTCATCGCGATGTCGTCGCCGCCGGACCGGGCCTGCCCGACCGGCGCGGTCATCGCGATCTCCGCCTCGCGGTGGTTACCGCCGAAGATGTAACCGGCGAGCCGGCGGAAGCCGGTGTTCAGCGCGCCCTGCTTCTCTCCGCTGACGGTGGTCTCGGCGGCGATGCGCGGGCCGTACTCACGGATCTCGACCGCCTCGGTCAGGCTGCGCTTGATGTAGTGCGGTTCCTCCACGGTGCGGATGCCGGCGATGGACAGCGCGGACTCGGCGACCTGCCCGACGACCTTGGTGATTTTCTGGAACACAGGACCTCCTCTTCGCAGGGGCTACCCACGCCCGGACACGATGTCACCTGTGATTCGGGGCCGGCGCAGCACCGGATGGGGATCAGCCCGTCACGAGTTGGTCACCGCCGCGCGGCTGTCATAGTGGAGCCGACGGGTAACCATGAGCTGCGATGAGTGTTGACGACATGGATGTGCTGGTGATCGGCGCCGGGCTGGCCGGCCTGCGGTGCGCGGGTGTGCTGACCGCGGCCGGACGTGACGTGCACGTGTGGGAAGCCTCCGACGGCATCGGCGGCCGGGTCCGCACGGACGTCGTCGACGGGTTCCGCTGCGACCGCGGCTTTCAGGTGCTCAACCCCGCCTATCCGGAGCTGGGGCGCGCCGTGGACGTCGACGCGCTGCGGCTGCAGCCCTTCGGCGCCGGCGTGGCGGTCCGCCGTGAGCGCGGCTCGACCGTGTGGGTGCATCCGCTGCGGCTGCCGCAGAAGGTGCCGGCGATGCTGGCCCGCGGCGGGCTCGGCCCCAGAGATGTGTTGGCGGCGGCGCGGTGGGTGGCGCCCGCGCTGCGTCCCGGCGTGCTGAAGTCGGGTAACACCGACGCCACCCTGCGCGAAGCGCTCGACGCCGCCGGCGTGCGCGGTGAACTCCGCCGCGTGATCGACCGGTTCCTCGCCGGGGTGCTGCTGGACGACACCGGTGTCACGTCGAATGCGTTCGCGCTGCTGCTGGCCCGCATGTTCGTCCTCGGGGTGCCGTCTCTGCCCGCCGGCGGCATGGCCGCGCTGCCCGCCGAACTCGCCCGCCCGCTGCGAGACCGGATCACGCTGCACCGCAAGGCCGTCGAGATCCGTCGCGACAGCGGTCGGTTCGTCGTCTCCGACGGCTCGGACACGGTGCGGGCCGCACAGGTGGTCGTCGCCGCCGATCCCGTCACCGCGGCCGGGCTCGCCGGGCTGCCCGAACCGGACATGCACGGCGTGGTGACCGATTGGTGGGCCACCGACCAGCCGCAGACCGGGCCGGCGATGCTGTGGGTGGACGGCCGCCCCGCGAACCCGGGGCCGGTGCTCAACACCGCCGTCATCAGCGCTGCCGCACCGACCTACGCGCCGCCCGGTCGCCACCTGATCGCCGCGTCGGCCCTGGCGGCGCCCGACGGCTCCGCCCCCGATGAAGCCGTGACCCGGCGGCACGCGGCGGCGATCCTCGGCGCCGACGCGTCGGGCTGGGAGCTGCTCATCCGCCACGAGATCCCGCACGCGCTGCCGGCGCAGTCGCCTCCGCTGTCGGTGCGCCGCCCCGTCCGCGTCCAGGACGGGCTGTGGGTGTGCGGCGATCACCGCGACACCGCCTCGATCCAGGGGGCCCTGGTCAGCGGCCGCCGCGCCGCCGAGGCCGTGCTGGCGGGCGCCGGGTGACCCGTCCCGAGCTGTCGGATGTGCTGGACCGGCTGCACGTCGTCTCTCTGCCCATGCGGGTGCGGTTCCGCGGGATCACCACCCGCGAGATCGCGCTGATCGACGGCCCGGCGGGTTGGGGCGAGTTCGGGGCATTCCCCGAGTACGGCCCACCCGAGGCGGCGCACTGGCTGGCCGCCGCCATCGACGCCGCCTATCGGCCGCTGCCGTCGGTGCGGCACGCCCGCATCCCGATCAACGCCACGGTGCCGGCGGTGCCCGCCGACGCGGTGGCCGACGTGCTCGCCCGGTTTCCCGGTGCGCGCACCGCGAAGGTGAAGGTCGCCGAACCCGGTCAGTCGCTGGCCGACGACGTTGCCCGGGTCAACGCGGTGCGGTCGCTGGTGCCGACCGTGCGAGTGGACGCCAACGGCGGTTGGAGCGTCGACGACGCGGTGACCGCCGCGCGGGCGCTGACCGCGGACGGTCCCCTGGAGTACCTCGAACAGCCGTGTGCGACGGTGCCCGAACTCGCCGAGGTCCGCCGCCGCGTGCAGGTGCCGGTGGCCGCCGACGAGAGCATCCGCAAGGCCGAGGATCCGCTGCACGTGGTGCGCAGCCGCGCCGCCGATGTCGCGGTGCTCAAGGTGGCCCCGCTGGGCGGGGTGCGGGCCATGCTGGCCGTCGCCGAGCAGATCGACATCCCGATCGTGGTGTCCAGCGCCCTGGACTCGGCGGTGGGCATCGGCATCGGTCTGGTCGCCGCGGGGTGTCTGCCGTCGTTGCCCCACGCCTGCGGGCTCGGCACCGGAGGACTGTTCGTCGACGACGTCGTCGAGGCCGTCGTGCCGGTCGACGGCGAATTGCCCGCGGCGGCCGTGGCCCCCGACCCGGCGCGGGTCACCGCGCTGGCAGCGGCGCCCGAGCGTGTCCGGTGGTGGATCGACCGGATCCGCGCCTGCTGGCCAATGCTGTCCTGATCTGTGGGGTGCATGGCCTGGACGCCACGACGAAGGTGGCCAACACTGAGGTCATGCCGCGCACGGTGCTCCTCGTCGGGTTCCCCGGCGTGCAGGCGCTGGATCTGGTGGGTCCGTTCGAGGTGTTCACCGGGGCCTCGCTGTACGCCGACGCCCGCGCCGCGGGCACGGATTACGACGCCCGCACCGTGGGCACGGGTTACGACGCCCGCACCGCGGGCACGGGTTACGACGTGCGCATCGTGTCCGTCGGCGGCGCACCGGTGGCCACCGGAACCGGCCTGACCCTGGTGGCCGATCCGCTACCCGACCCGGGCGAGCCGGTCGACACCGTGGTGCTGCCCGGTGGCGCGGGCACCGAGTCGGCCCGCGGTGACGCCGAGCTGATCGACTGGATCACGGCGGTGTCCGCGAAGGCCCGCCGGGTGGTCAGCGTCTGCACCGGGGCTGTGCTGGCCGCCGAGGCCGGGCTGCTCGACGGGTGCGTGGCGACCACGCACTGGGCGTTCGCCGCCCAGCTGGCGGCCGAATTCCCCGCCGTCACCGTCGATCCCGATCCGATCTTCGTGCGCAGCTCGTCGAAGGTCTGGACCGCTGCGGGCGTCACCGCGGGCATCGACCTGGCGTTGGCGCTCGTCGAGGACGATCACGGCACCGAGGCCGCCCAGACGGTGGCCCGCTATCTGGTGCTACCCCTGCGCCGCCCCGGCGGGCAGACCCAGTTCGCGGCGCCGGTGTGGATGCCGCGGGCCCGGCGCCGCCCCATCCGCGACGTCCAGGACGCCATCGACGCCGAACCCGGTGGCACGCACAGTGTCTCCGAGCTCGCCCGGCGGGCAGCCATGAGCCCGCGCCACTTCACGCGCGTCTTCACCGACGAGGTCGGTGAGGCGCCCGGCGCCTACGTCGAGCGGATCCGCACCGAGGCGGCGCGCCGGCAACTCTGTGAGACCGACGACCCGGTCACCGTCATCGCCACCCGGTGCGGGTTCGGCTCCGCGGAGACGTTGCGGCGCAACTTCGTTCGCCGCCTCGGTGTGTCCCCTGACCAGTACCGCAAGACATTCGCCTGATAAGGAGAACCCATGCAGATCGCGATCATGCTCTACCCCGGATTCACCGCCCTGGACTTCATCGGACCCTACGAGAGCCTGCACTACCTTCCCGATGCCGACGTCCGGTTCGTCTGGCACGAACCCGGGCCGGTCACCGCCGATTCCGGCGTGTTGGTGGTCGGGGCCACCCACTCGTTCGACGAAACACCCGCCCCGGATCTCGTGCTGGTGCCGGGCGGTTTCTCGACGCTGCAGCACGCCCGCGACGAGAAGGTCCTCGACTGGGTGCGCCGGGTGCACCAGAGCACGCAGTGGACGACATCGGTGTGCTCGGGCTCGGTGATCCTGGCCGCGGCCGGGCTGCTCGAGGGTAAACGGGCGACGTCGCACTGGGCGGCGCTGCCGGTGCTGCGCACGTTCGGCGTGGAGCCGGTGGGGGATGAGCGCATTGTCGATGCCGGCGAGCGGATCGTCACCGCGGCCGGGGTGTCGGCCGGCATCGACCTGGGGCTGTGGCTGGCCGGGCGGATCGGTGGTGAGGCGAAGGCCAAGGCCATCCAGCTGTCGATGGAGTACGACCCAAAGCCGCCGTTCGATTCCGGGCACATGTCGAAGGCCTCGGCGGCCACCAAGGCGACCGCCACCGCGATGATGGGCCGCCAGTTGGCGACCCCCGCCGCGCTGGCGGCCTCGACCGGGCTGCTGTGGGATGCGGCACTGGCCCGCGTGCGCCGGGCCCGCCGCTGATCGCCGAGTCTGGGCTGAGCGCGTCGCTGATCGCCGAGACTGGCCTGAGCGCGTCGCTGATCGTTGATACTGCGGTGAGCGCGCACTTTTCTCGCACTTTTCCACCCTGGATGCAGTCTCAACGGGGATCGACGTAGCGTCGACGGCGTGAATTTGGCCTATGACGACCGCGGCTCCGGCCCGGCGGTCCTGTTCATCGCAGGCCGCGGCGGGGCCGGGCGAACCTGGCATCTGCACCAGGTACCGGTGTTCACCCGCGCGGGTTACCGGTGTGTGACGTTCGACAACCGCGGCATCGGCGCCACCGAGAACGCCGATGGGTTCACCACCGAGACGATGGTCGCCGACACCGTCGCACTGATCGAGCAACTCGGGCTGGCGCCGGTGCGTCTGGTTGGGGTGTCGATGGGCTCCTACATCGCCCAGGAGCTGATGGTGGCCCGCCCGGAACTGGTCCACTCGGCGGTACTGATGGCCACCCGGGGCCGCCACGACCGCGCCCGCGAGTTCTTCTGGTCCGGCGAGCTGGCGATGGCCCGCTCCGGCGTGCAGCTGCCCGTCGAGTACGAGGCCAAACTGCGCCTGCTGGAGAGCTTTTCGCCGAAGACGCTGAACGACGACAATACGGTGCGGGACTGGATCGACATGTTCACGATGTGGCCGCAGAAGCCCACGCCGGGGATACACACCCAGCTGTCGATCGCCCCGCAGAGCAGCCGGCTGCCCGTCTACCAGAACGTCACGACCCCGGCGCTGGTGATCGGGTTCGCCGACGACATCGTGCTGCCCGCCCACCTGGGGCGGGAGGTCGCCAACGCGCTGCCCAACGGCAGATTCCTCGAGATCCCCGACGCCGGCCACCTCGGGTTCATCGAGAAGCCCCAGGTCGTCAACACCGCGATCCTCGAATTCTTCGCCGATACCCTGTAGGGGTGAACCCCTCGACGACACAGGCCCGCGTAGTCGTCGACGAACTGATCCGCGGCGGCGTCCGCGACGTCGTGTTGTGCCCCGGGTCGCGCAACGCGCCGCTGGCCTTCGCGCTGCACGACGCCGACCGCGCCGGACGCCTGCGGTTGCACGTGCGCATCGACGAACGCACGGCGGGCTTCCTCGCCATCGGCCTGGCCCAGGGCGGCGGGGCGAACCAGGCCCCGGTGTGTGTGGCGATGACCTCGGGTACCGCGGTGGCCAACCTGGGCCCGGCGGTCGTGGAGGCCAACTACGCACGGGTTCCGCTGGTCGTGCTCAGCGCCAACCGGCCCTACGAACTGCTCGGCACCGGCGCCAACCAGACCTTCGAGCAGCTCGGCTACTTCGGCAACCAGGTGCGCGCCAACATCAGCCTGGGCCTGGCCGAGCACGCCGAGGACATGGAGTCCCTCAACGCACAGTGGCGCTCGGCGACCTGCCGGGTGCTGGTGGCCGCCACCGGCTCCCGCACCGCCAACGCCGGGCCGGTGCAGTTCGACATCCCGCTGCGCGAACCGCTGGTGCCCGACGCCAGCCCGGACGGGCCCTATGCCCCCGACGGCCGTCCGCACGGCCGCCCGTGGACCTACACCCCGCCGGTCAGCTTCGACCAGCCGCTCGACATCGACCTCGGCCCCGACACCGTCGTCATCGCGGGCCACGGCGCGGGCGCCCACCCGAACCTGGCTCACCTGCCCACCGTCGCCGAGCCCACAGCCCCGCGCGCGCAGAACCCGCTGCACCCGCTGGCGCTGCGGCTGCTGCGCCCCAAGCAGGTCATCATGGCCGGCCGGCCGACCCTGCACCGGCCGGTGTCGGCGCTGCTGGCCGATCCCTCGGTTCCGGTGTTCGCGCTGACCACCGGACCCCGGTGGCCGGACGTGTCCGGGAACTCGCAGGCCACCGGCACCCGTGCCGTCACCTCGGGGGAACCGTCGCCGGACTGGCTGCGCCGCTGCGCGGAGGTCAACCGCCACGCCGTCGACGCGGTTCGCGGACAGTTGGCCGAGCATCCCTTGACGACCGGCCTGCATGTCGCGGCGGCGGTGGCCGGCGCGGTGCGCCCCGGCGATCAGCTGGTGTTGGGGGCCTCAAACCCGGTTCGCGACCTCGCGTTGGTCGGGTTGACGACGCCGGAGGTGCGGGTGCGCTCCAACCGTGGGGTGGCGGGCATCGACGGCACCGTGTCCACGGCGATCGGCGCGGCGCTGGCCTACGAGGCGGCCCACGGTGGCCGCACGGTCGCGCTGCTCGGTGACCTGACCTTCGTGCACGACAGCTCGGGCCTGCTGATCGGGCCGACCGAACCCACGCCGCGCGCCCTGACCATCGTGGTGTCCAACGACAACGGCGGCGGCATCTTCGAGCTGCTCGAACAGGGTGACCCGCGGTTCTCCGACGTCTCGTCGCGGATCTTCGGCACCCCGCACGACGTCGACGTCGGCGCGCTGTGCCGCGCCTACCACGTCGACAGCCGCCAGATCGAGATCGGCGAGTTGGCCGGCGCGCTCGACGAGCCGCAGGACGGCATGCGGGTGCTGGAGGTGAAGGCCGACAGGTCCTCGCTGCGCGCCCTGCACGCCGCGATCAAGGCGAGTCTGTGAAACAGCTGCTCGAGCGGCTGCGGCCGGTGTGGGAGGTGGTGCGCCCGCACCTGCACGGCGAACCGGGGGAGACCCGGGCCGGGCGCATGCTGCGGCGCATCCGCATCGGAATCGTGGTGGCGGCGTGCCTGGTGACGCTGCAGTCGGTGCTGCTGGTGCTGGGTGCCTGGCGCAACGACCGCCAGATCGAACGCAACATGGGGGTGGCCGAGGCCACCGTGCTCGACGCCGGCGATCGCCGCTCGACGATCGAGTTCGTCACCCCTGACCGCATCACCTACCGGCCGGAACTGGGGGTGCTGTACCCCTCGAAGCTCGACGACGGGATGCGGATCTACGTCGAGTACGACGTCAACGACCCCGACCTGGTCCGGGTCCGCGACCGCAACGCCGCGCTGGCGATCATTCCCGCCGGCTCGATCGCGGTGGTCGGCTGGCTCGTCGCCGGCGCCGCGCTGGGTGTGACGACGCTGGTGGAACGCCGGCTCGACCGGCGCGCGAGCACCGTGTGACTCAGGAGTGCACGAGTTCGGCGAGCCAGTCCTCGGCGTGGATGTCGACCTTCTCCTGGCTTTCCAGGTCGTAGACGGTCGGGGTGCCGGTCTGCACCGGGTCGACGTCGACGAGGTAGACGAAGTTGGTGTCGTTCATCTCGGCGATGTCGACCGCGGACCGGTCACGCGCCAGCTGGTCGGCCACGGCTTCGGGCACGCCGGCTGATACCGCCATCTCGCGCAGTTCGTCGCCGCTGAAGGGGGCGCCACCGGGGTCCTGGTTGAGGTAGAGCTCCTCGACGAAACGCTGAAACTGGGTGCCGTCGGCCGGGGAACGGCCGCTGTCGCCGGACGGGCCGAAGGGACCGGCGGCCGCGAACATCGCGTTGGCGACCGTGGCTGAATAGCCGTCGCCTCCGTCGTCGAGGAACGTCAACGGCCGGTAGGTGACCTGCAGGTCACCGACGGTGATGTGGTAGGCGAGCTGGTCACCGAAATCCAATTGCAGGTCGCGGCAGTGGGTGCACTGCGGTTCGGTGAAGATCTCGATGTGGGCGGGCGCGTCGTCGAATCCGGCCATGATGCCTGTCCCGTCCTCGGTGACCGAGAGCGGTGTCGGGGTGAGGTCGGGCCGCGCGACACCGGGGAGTTCTCTGCTGCATCCGACGGCGCCCAGCAGTCCGACGAGGCTGACCAGCAGCGCTGCGGTGGAAGTGCGCATGAAGTGAGGGTATCCGCCCGGGCGGACCCACGACGTTGCTGCGCGAAGAACAGAATGGTCGGCAATTCGTGTGACATACCCCTGTCGGCAACCTCTGGGACAGGTGGCGATGTCACCGTTCGGGTGTGCGCGTTGCCATCGTCGCGGAATCGTTCCTCCCGAACGTCAACGGTGTCACCAATTCCGTGCTTCGGGTGATCGAGCATCTGCGCCGCACCGGCCACGAGGTCCTCGTCATCGCCCCGGACACCCCGCGCGGCGAACCCGCCGCCGACCGGGTGCACGACGGGGTGCGGGTGCACCGGGTGCCGTCGAAGATGTTCCCCAAGGTCACGTCGCTGCCGCTGGGCGTGCCCCGGCCGCGCATGGTCGGTGTGCTGCGCGGTTTCGAACCCGACGTCGTGCACCTCGCGTCGCCGGCGCTGCTCGGGTGGGGCGGGGTGCATGCCGCTCGCTATCTCGGCATCCCGACCGTCGCGGTGTTCCAGACCGATGTGGCCGGATTCGCCGAGAGCTACGGCATCGGCATGCTGTCGCGGGCCTCCTGGGCGTGGACCCGGCGCCTGCACAGCAAGGCCGACCGCACGCTGGCCCCGTCCACGTCGGCGATGGAGAACCTGGCCGCCCACCGCATCCCCCGGGTCCACAAGTGGGGCCGCGGTGTCGACATCACCGGCTTCGCGCCGTCGGCCCGCGACGAGCAGTTGCACCGGCACTGGTCGCCTGACGGCCGACCGGTCGTCGGGTTCGTCGGGCGCCTCGCCCCCGAGAAGCATGTGGAGCGCCTGGCGGGGCTGGCCGGCCGTGACGACGTCCAGGTGGTCGTCGTCGGCGACGGTGTGGACCGGACCAAGCTGCAGACGCTGATGCCCTCGGCGGTGTTCACCGGTGCGCTCTACGGCGCCGAGCTCGCGACCGCCTACGCCAGCATGGACGTCTTCGTCCATCCCGGTGAGCACGAGACGTTCTGCCAGGCGGTGCAGGAGGCGATGGCCTCCGGACTGCCGGTGATCGCCCCGGACGCCGGTGGCCCCCGCGACCTCGTCACCCCCATGCACACGGGAATGTTGTTGCCGGTCAGCGGTTTCGAGTCGAACCTGCCGCAGGCCGTGGATCATCTGCTCAGTGAGCGGCCCCGGTACTCGGTGGCCGCGCGGCGCAGTGTGCTCGGCCGGACCTGGCCGGCGGTGTGTGACCAACTCCTCGAGCACTACCTCGAGGTGATGGGCGCGCGCAGCGCCAAGGCCGCCTGAGCTCAGCCCTGGGCGAGCTCCGCCACGGGCTGCCACTTCTCCCAGGTCGCCAACCGGTTCTCGTAGTCGGCTCGGGCCAGCTGAAGCGGCAGCTCCCCGAAGAACACGCGTAGCGGCGGTTCGGCGGCGTCGACGACCTCGAGCACGGCGGCCGCTGATGCTTTCGGGTCACCCGGGCGTGCCGAGCGCGAGGCCCGCCACTGCTCGGAGCGCTCGTGCGCCTCGGCGTAGTCGGGCAGCGGGGTGGCGCGTTTGGCCGACGGACCGGCCCAGTCGGTGGCGAATCCGCCCGGCTCGATGAGCGTGACGTGCACGCCGAACTCGGCCACCTCCTGAGCCAATGCCTGCGAGAAGCCCTCCAGTGCCCACTTCGACGCGTGGTAGATGCCCACGTTGGGGAACGCGGTGATCCCGCCGATCGACGACACCTGCAGGATGTGGCCGCTGCGCTGGGCGCGCAGGTAGGGCAGCGCGGCCTGGGTGATCCACAGCGCCCCGAACACGTTGGTCTCGATCTGGGCCCGGGCCTCGTCCTCGGAGAGTTCCTCGACGAACCCGAACTGTCCGTAGCCGGCGTTGTTGACCACGATGTCCAGGCGCCCGAAGTGATCGTGGGCGGCCTTGACCGCCGCGAAGTCGGCGTCGCGGTCGGTGACGTCGAGCTGGATGGGCAAGAGCGCGTCGCCGTGTTCGGCGGCGAGGTCGTCGAGCGTGGCGACGTCGCGCGCGGTGGCGGCCACCTTGTCGCCGCGTTCGAGCGCCGCGATCGCCCATTCGCGGCCGAAGCCGCGCGATGTTCCCGTGATGAACCAGACTTTTCCACTCATGTCCGGTTGCAATGCGCGTTCGGGGCGGTCGCATTCCCGGTCTGCGAGGTGCACAGGTGAATGACAGGTGCTGATACGTTCGCCCTTGTGAACCGCGCGTCGCTGGACAAGGATCCCCGTGAGGTCGCCTCGATGTTCGACGGCGTCGCGCGGCGCTACGACCTGACCAACACCGTCCTCTCGGTGGGCCAGGACCGATTCTGGCGGCGGGCGACGCGCGAGGCGCTGCGAATCGGCCCGGGGGACAAGGTGCTCGACCTGGCCGCTGGGACGGCGGTGTCGACCGTGGAGCTGGCCGGCTCCGGTGCCTGGTGTGTGGCGGCGGACTTCTCGGTGGGCATGCTCGCCGCCGGCCAGGCCCGGGCGGTGCCCAAGGTGGCGGGCGACGCGACCCGGCTGCCGTTCGCCGACGAGGTGTTCGACGCGGTGACGATCAGCTTCGGGTTGCGCAACGTCGTCGACCACGAGGCCGGGCTGCGGGAGATGGCGCGGGTGACCCGCCCCGGCGGGCGGCTGGTGGTGTGTGAGTTCTCCACGCCGACCAACGGACTGTTCGCCACGGTGTACAAGGAGTACCTGATGCAGGCGCTGCCGCGTATCGCGCGCACCGTGTCGTCGAACCCGGAGGCCTATGTGTACCTGGCCGAGTCGATCCGGGCCTGGCCGGATCAGGAGCAGCTGGCCCGTCGCATCGAGGCGGCGGGTTGGACGGACGTGCGGTGGCGCAACCTGACCGGCGGCATCGTCGCCCTGCACGCCGCCACCAAACCCTGACCCCAAGTTCGGCGAGCCCCCACGTTCCGCGAGCGACCCAAGCTCGGCGAGCCCCCAAGTTCCGCGAGCGCGCGGGTCTGTACGCCGACGCGCCGCCCCAGGCCGTCATTCGGCGCGCGTTCGCGGCTGGCGAAAGCGCTCTCACCGCCCGCGGACGGCGCTACCGTCACCTTCATGCCGCACGGACGCCTCGCCGACCCTGACGCCACGCTGGGCACCGACCCACGTGCCGATCCCCGGATGGTGGAGGTCTTCCGCCGCTTCGGCCTGGACGGCCACTTTCCGTCGAGCGGGCTGACCCCCGATTCACCGGCGGAAGAGCGGCACGCGTTCGCCGCGATGAGCGAGCAGGCCATCGGCGCGATCTTCGACTCGATCGCCGAGGACCTCGGGCGCCCCGACGGCGTCACGACCACCACGACCGAGTGCACCGGCGTCGACGGCAACACCGTCACGCTGTTCGTGAGCCGGCCGGCGAATGCTGACGGTGAGCTGCCCGCGGTGGTGCATCTGCACGGCGGCGGCATGGCGATCGCTTCCGCCGCCGATGCCGCGTATGTGGGGTTGCGTGAGCACCTCGCCGCGACGGGGCTGGTGGTCGTCGGCGTCGAATTCCGTAACTCCAGCGCCAAATTGGGTGCGCACCCCTATCCGGCCGGACTCAACGACTGCGCCTCCGCTGCCAGATGGGTGGCGGCGCACCGCCGTGAACTCGGGGTGAGCCACCTCATCGTCTCAGGCGAATCCGGCGGCGGGAACCTCACATTGACATTGGCGCACAAGGCCAACCGCGAGGGGTGGATCGGCGAGGTCGCGGGCTTCTACGCCCAGTGCCCGTTCATCTCGAACCGCTGGCTCGACGCGTGCGAGGACCTGCCGTCGCTGGAGGAGAACGACGGTTACTTCATCAGCCGTGAGCAGGCGGCGCTGCTCGGCTCGCTCTACGACCCGGACGGTGCGTACGCCGACGACGCGACGTGTTGGGCAGCGGCGGCCACCGACGCTGAGCTCAGTGGCCTTCCCCCACATGTTATTTCGGTCAACGAGCTCGATCCGCTTCGCGACGAAGGCTTGCAGTACTACCGCAGACTGGTGCGCGCCGGGGTGCCCGCGGTGGGGCGCGTGGTGGCCGGCACCTGTCACGGCGGTGACCTGCTGTTCGGCGCCGCGATGCCCGAGGTGTTCGGGGCCACTCTGCGTGACGTGAGCGGCTTCGCCTACTCGCTCGGCTGATCTATACCCGCCGCTCCCGGGGCCTCCTGGTGCGTCCCTACGGCGCGAGCCCGCGTGTCCGAGCCCGACCCAACGCGCGCGGCACCGAATCCGCGCGTTCAGCGCTGCGCCGGGAAGGCTAGCGCCACAACCGTTCCGAGGTAGCGCCCACGTGGTCGTCGTGGATCTGCTGGAAGTTGCGTCCCCCACGCCCGAACGTCGCGACGACGGCAGGCGGCGCTTGCGATTCGAGGACGGGTTGTTCCCGCCACACGCACCGCCGGACGTGGACGAGGTCGACGGACTCACCGTCCGCGTCGTAGAAGTAGGGCCCGGCGAGGCGCCCCAGCCAGTAGAGCCCGTCGCCGTCGCGGGTCCACACCAGCGACCCCTCCGGTGCCGCGGCGAACCGGTCGATGCGCCGGGCGAACCGCTCGGCGGCCTGTGGGGACGGGTCGTCGCCGAACCCGCACAGCCCGTGCGTCAGCGCCCGTTCGATCGCGGGCTGCGCGTCGAGGTCATCACGCCGCGGCCGCATCGGCGCCCGGTACACGAACGTCACGTGAACGGGCGGCGGGCGTCGATGCGACCCGACAACCGGCCCGCGCCGCGCCACACCCGGGCGATCATGTCGTCGTCCTCGTCGGTGACGAAGTTGCCCATCACCCGCACCGCGAGCGTCATCAGCGCCGACGAACGCATCGCCAGCGGGCCCGTCGCGGGCAGGAACCGCGGGAAGGTCAGCAGCAGCGCCAGCCGGCGCGCGATCGAGAATCCCCGCGCATAGTGCGACTCCAACACGGCAGGCCACACCCGCGAATAGTCGCCGCTGCCGAGCAGGTCCGCAGCCAGCCGCCCGGTTTCCAGGCCGTAGTCGATACCCTCGCCGTTGAGCGGGTTCACGCACGCCGCGGCGTCGCCGATCAGCATCCAGTTCGGCCCGGCGACCCCTGAGACCGCGCCGCCCATGGGCAGCAGCGCCGACAGCCCCGCCCGCGGTTCCCCGGCAAAGCCCCATTCGTCGCGGTGCAGTCCGGCGTAGTAGCTCATCAGGGGCCGTAGCCCCGCCTCGGCGGGACGCTTCGACGTGGCGAGCGCCCCGACCCCGATGTTCACCTCACCGTTGCCCAGCGGGAAGATCCAGCCGTAGCCGGGCAGCACCTCGCCGGCCGGGGAGCGCAACTCCAGGTGCGAGGTGATCCACGGTTCGTCGCTGCGGGGCGTGGCGACGTACCCGCGGATCGCGACGCCGTAGACGGTCTCGCGGTGCCACTGCCGCCCGAGTTCGCGGCCCAGCGTCGAGCGTGCCCCGTCAGCCACGATCAGGTCCGTGCACGTCACCTCGGTGCCGTCGTCGAGCACCACCGCGGCCACCCGGTCCGACGGCCCATGATGTACGCCAACGGCTTTCGCGCCCAGACGCATGGCGGCGCCGTCCTCGGCGGCGACCTGGCGGATCCGGTCGTCGAGTTCGGTGCGCGGCACCGCGCTGCTGGTCGGCGGGAACGACGGGCCCGGCCACGCGATCTCCACGTCGGCGCCGAAGCCTGACATGCGCAGCCCGCGGTGTGCGATCTTGCCGTCCAGCCAGGAGCCGAGGCCCAGCCGCTGCAACTCGGCGACCGCGCGCGGGGTCAGCCCGTCGCCGCACGCCTTGTCGCGCGGGAACCGCGCGGAGTCGATGACCAGGACGTCACGACCGGCTCGGGCCGCCCAGGCCGCGGCCGACGAACCGGCTGGTCCGGCTCCGACGACGACCACATCAGCCGCGATTGATCCCCCGGTCGCTTCGCTCCTGCCCGCCGACGAGTCCATGGCTCCCAGTATGTTGGCAGTGTGAGGACACCGGCGACCGTGGTGGCGGGAGTGGACTTCGGGGATGCCCAGTTCGCCCAGGATGTTCGTGACGGCGTCGCCCGCATCGAGACACTGATGTCCGATGAGCTGGGCAGAGCCGACGCCCTGATGGCCGAAGCCGTGCAGCACCTGTTCCAGGCCGGCGGTAAGCGGTTCCGCCCGCTGTTCACCGTCCTGTCCGCGCAGCTGGGTCCTGAACCCGACGCCTGGCAGGTCAGCGTGGCCGGCGCGGTGATCGAACTGGTGCACCTGGCGACGCTGTACCACGACGACGTGATGGACGAGGCGCAGATGCGTCGCGGCGCGACCAGCGCCAACGCTCGCTGGGGCAACAACATCGCCATCCTGGCCGGGGACTACCTGTTCGCGACCGCGTCGCGGCTGGTCTCGCGGCTGGGCCCGGACGCCGTGCGGGTGATCGCCGACACGTTCGCGCTGCTGGTCACCGGCCAGATGCGGGAAACTCAGGGAGCGGCCGACCAGGTCGATTCGATCGAGCACTACCTCAAGGTGGTCTACGAGAAGACCGCCTGCCTGATCGCGGCGTCGGGCCGGTTCGGGGCGACGTTCTCCGGCGCCGACGACGACCAGGTCGAGCGGCTGGCGCGGCTCGGCGGCATCGTCGGCACGGCGTTCCAGATCTCCGACGACATCATCGACATCGACAGCGACGCCGACGAGTCGGGCAAGGTTCCGGGCACAGACCTTCGGGAAGGGGTGCACACGCTGCCGGTCCTGTACGCGCTGCGCGAAACGGGACCCGGCGCCGACCGGTTGCGCGCACTGCTGTCCGCACCGGTCGAGGACGACGACGACGTCGCCGAGGCCCTGGCCCTGTTGCGTTCCTCACAGGGCATCGCGATGGCCAAGGACACCGTGGCCCGCTACGCCCAGCAGGCCCGCGACGAGCTGGCGCACCTGCCGGACGGGCCGGGACGGCAGGCGCTGGCCACGCTGGTGGACTACACCATCAATCGGCACGGCTGAACCGGCGGAACCCGCGCCGCCGGTCCGGGCGTTGACTGATCGAGGACTCTGACAGGTTCGATGAGTCGGCTGCTTTGAAGGAGGCAAGCACGGTGACGTGGCATCCGCATGCCAACAGGTTCAAGACGTTCCTGTTGCTGGTGGTGTTCTCGGGTCTGATCGTCGGTGTGGGCGCCATGTTCGGGCGCAACATCATGTTCCTGGCGGTGTTGTTCGCCGTGGGCATGAACGCCTACGTCTACTTCAACAGCGACAAGCTGGCGCTTCGCGCCATGCACGCGCAGCCGGTCAGCGAGATGCAGGCGCCGGTGATGTACAAGATCGTGCGCGAGTTGGCCACCACCGCGCGCCAGCCGATGCCGCGGCTGTACATCAGCGACACCGCGGCGCCGAACGCGTTCGCCACGGGCCGCAACCCGCGCAACGCGGCGGTGTGCTGCACGACGGGCATTCTGGGTCTGCTCAACGAACGTGAGCTGCGCGCGGTGCTGGGCCACGAGCTGTCGCATGTCTACAACCGCGACATCCTGATCTCCTGTGTGGCCGGGGCGATGGCGTCGGTGATCACCGCGCTGGCCAACCTCGCGTTCTTCGCCTCGATGTTCGGCGGCAACCGCGACGGGGGAACGAATCCTTTTGCGATCCTTCTGGTTTCGTTGCTCGGTCCGATCGCCGCGACGGTCATCAAGCTGGCGGTGTCGCGGTCGCGCGAGTACCAGGCCGACCAGTCCGGCGCCGAGCTGACCGGTGACCCGCTGGCGCTGGCCAGTGCGCTGCGCAAGATCAGCGTCGGCGTCGAGCGGGCGCCGCTCCCGCCGGAGCCGCAGCTGGCCGACCAGGCGCACCTGATGATCGCCAACCCGTTCCGCGCGGGGGAGAAGATCGGCAAGTTGTTCTCCACCCACCCGCCGGTCGCCGATCGCATCGCGCGGCTGGAGGCGATGGCCGGGCCCGGAGACTATCGGAGCCCCGACCGCTACTAGCGAATTCGGCGCGAAAGTCGACACTCGAGGTGCTCTACCGCGCCCGATCCGCTTAAGGTGTGCCACGTGCTGACCAGAATGCTGTCCGGTGTCGCGGCCGTGGGTGCGTTCGGCCTCGTCGTACCCGGCCTCGCCGCCGCCCAGCCGGGCCCGCTGCCGAACATCAACGCGCTGCCCCCGGTGAACCCGGCCGAGTTCGCCGTCAACGAGGGCGCGTCGTACTCGTTCGGCGCGCCGGGCGGCGTGACGTGCGTGATGGACCGGCGTACCGGCGGCTACGGCTGCAGCGGTCCGCTGCCTGCGGCGCCGAACGGCGCGAACATGGTGTCCGGCTACGCGCAGGGCAGCCCCGGCTTCGCGGTGTCGGATCGGCCGATGTACGGCGCGATCGAGAACCCGCGTCCGCTGCCGCCGAACACGCGGATGAGTTTCCAGACGGTCAGCTGCGGCACCGACGGCGTCGTGACGTCCTGCGTGAACACCCTCGACCAGTCCGGGTTCGTGCTCAGCCCGGCGGGCAGCTTCACGTTCTGAAACACTGCTGGCCTCTTCGGCGACATCTAGTCTGTGATGGTGCTGCGCAGAATCCTGGTAGGCATGCTGGTCGCTCCGGCATGCGTGGCCGCGTTGCCCGGCCTCGCGGCGGCTCAACCGCCGCCCCCGCCTCCGCCGCCACCCCCGCCGAACGTCAATGCGTGGGCGCCGGCCAACCCGCAGGACTACGCGGTGCTCGACGGCACGGCCTATGCGTTCACCGCCGGTGCGCTGACCTGCATGCTGCAGCGTTCCGGCGGCTACGGATGCCAGGGCCCGCTACCGGGCGCGCCGCAAGGCGCCAACGTCATCAGCGGCGCGGCGGGTGGGGTGCCCGGCTTCGGCTCGACCCCGCGGCCGATCTTCGAGGGTGAGGTCGCCGCGCTGCCGCCGAACACCCGGCTGAGCTTCGGGACGGTCAGCTGCGGCACCGACGGTGCGACGACGGCGTGCGTGGACAGCCGCAACCAGGCCGGTTTCGTCGTGACTCCAGACGCATCGTGGGTCAACGCCGTCAATCCGCTACTGGTGCGGCCCGAGGGCACCAACCCGTACTTCAACTAGGGAGCCCGGCCCGAGTAGCGGTCCCCGCAACCAGGGGCTTGGAGACCTCCGGCCCGGAAACCCCCGGCTCAGGAACCAGAGGCTCAGAAACCTGAGCCGAGCACCTCGTGGCCGGGCTTCTCCACCATCAGCCCGCGGTAGGCCTGCTCGACGGTGGAGCCGTGGTTGACCACCCCGTCGACCTCGCGCGCAATGGGCATCGTGATGCCGCACTTGTCGGCGAACTCCATGATGACGCTGGATGCTTTGACGCCCTCGGCGACCTGGTTCATCGAGGAGATGATCTCGTCGATCGGCTTGCCGGCGCCGAGCTGTTCGCCGACGTGGCGGTTGCGGCTGCGCTGGCTGGTGCAGGTGACGATCAGGTCGCCCATGCCGGCCAGCCCGGCGAAGGTGTCCCGGTGACCGCCCAGCGCTTCACCCATCTTGGACATCTCGCGTACCGCGCGGGCCATCACCATCGCGCGGGTGTTCTCCCCGATGCCCAGCGAATAGCCCATGCCGACGGCGATCGCGTACACGTTCTTCAACGCGCCGGCCATCTCGACGCCGACGACGTCGTCGGTGGTGTAGGTCCGGAACCGTTTGGTGCGGAACAGCCCGCCGAGGTGCGCGGCCAGATGGGGGTCGGGCATGGCCAGCACCGCTGCAGCGGCGTAACCCTCGGCGACCTCGCGAGCGATGTTGGGCCCGGCCAGGATTCCGGCCGGGTGACCGGGCAGCACCTCGTCGACGATCTGGCTCATCCGGTAGTTGGTGCCCTGTTCGAGGCCCTTGACCAGCGACACCACCGGCACCCAGGGGCGCAGTTCACGGGCCAGCTCGGTCAGCACGTTGCGGAATCCGTGGGACGGCACCCCCATGACGATGACGTCGGCGCATTCGGCGGCTTCGGAGAAGTCGGTGGTGGCACGCAGGGTGTGCGCCAGTTCGACCTCGTCGCCGAGGTACTTCGAGTTGCGGTGGTTCTGGTTGATGTCGTCGGCGGTCTCCTGCGAGCGCACCCACTGCAGTGTCGGCCCGCGCCGGGCGCAGATGGAGGCAACGGTGGTGCCCCAGGATCCGCCCCCGAGGACGACGACTTTGGGTTCGCGCTGTGCAGGTGCCATGGCGATCAGATTAGGACTGCGGGGGCGCTACGAGGGTGGATTTCGCGGTGCCGGTGCGAGTGGGCGGGCAACGCCTGACTATCGTCGGCATCTTGATGCTCAGTCCTGATGCTAATGTGGCGATATGCGCACGACGATCCGCATCGATGACGCGCTGTACCGCGAGGTGAAGGAGCGCGCGGCCCGGTCCGGCCGCACGGTGGCGGCGGTGCTCGAGGACGCGGTGCGTCGCGGCCTCAACCCGGCCGACCGGGGTGCACGGAGCCGGTTCGCGGTGCAGGCGAGCGGCAGCGGTGGGTTGCGACCCGGCGTGGACCTTGCCTCGAATGCCGCGGTGTCGGACGTGATGGAGGAAGGGGACAGCCTCGGTGCGATGCGTTGACACCAACGTCCTCGTCTACGCGCACCGGTCCGATCTCGTCGAGCACAACGACTATCGGAAGATGCTCGAGGTCTGGGCCAACGACGATGAACCCCTTGGTGTCCCAGACGTGGTGCTGAGCGGGTTCGTGCGGATCATGACCAATCGGCGGGTTTTTCGTGAGCCCACCAGCCCCGCGGAAGCGTGGGCGGCTGTGCAGGCGCTACGCGACGCTCCTGCGGTCGTTGCTTTGCGACCGACAGAGCGTCACTGGGATTTGTTCCGGCAGCTCGCCACCGACATCGACGCGCGCGGCAACGACGTACCGGACGCTTACCTGGCGGCCTACGCCCTGGAGAACAATGCGACGTTTTACAGCGCCGATCGCGGCTTCGCCCGTTTCCGGCGTCTCACCTGGCGGCACCCTGTGGAGGAATGACCCCGCTCAGCGGTAGTTGACGAACTGCAGGGCGACGTCGAGGTCGGAGCCCTTGAGCAGCGAGATGACGGCCTGCAGGTCGTCGCGCTTCTTGGAGCTGACCCGGATCTCCTCGCCCTGGATCTGCGCCTTGACGCCCTTGGGGCCCTCGTCGCGGATGATCTTGGTGATCTTCTTGGCTTCCTCGCTGCTGATGCCCTGCTTGAGGGTGCCGGTCACCTTGAAGGTCTTGCCGCTGGCCTGCGGGTCGCCGGCGTCGAACGCCTTCATGGAGATGTCGCGGCGCACCAACTTTTCCTTGAAGACGTCGACGGCTGCTTTCACGCGCTCCTCGGTGGAGGAGACGATCTCGATGGCCTCCTCGCCCTTCCAGGCGATGCTGGTGTCGGTGCCGCGGAAGTCGAAGCGGGTGGACAGCTCCTTGGCTGCCTGGTTGAGCGCGTTGTCGACTTCCTGTCGGTCGACCTTGCTGACGACGTCGAACGATGAATCCGCCATTGGACTCGTCCCTCCCTCAGGTACTTCGTGGGCTCGATAGTTCATGGGCTCGATAGATGGTGCTTGCGTCCATCTTCACCCGTCGTGTCCGTGGGCGCGAACACCGCCCCCCACCCGCCGGTTTGTGTTGGGGGCCCACCCTCGTTGTATCTTGTAACGCGCGCTGTGCAGCATCCAGGCAGGTTGCCCGAGCGGCCAATGGGAGCGGACTGTAAATCCGTCGGCTTACGCCTACAGAGGTTCGAATCCTCTACCTGCCACCCTGATCAGGCCCCCTTTCGAGGGGGCTTGATTGCTTTGAGGGGGCGCCCCGTCCCTAGCTCCCGTACAGGTGCAGCGCGCGGGCCGCAGCGGTGGCCACATCACCGCTCAACGTCACGATCGGGGGGCCGCCGCGCTGGTGGATGACGTTCGACAAGACCACCGCGTAGGTGTCCGACCCGGGATCCAGCCACAGCGACGTCCCGGTGAAACCGGTGTGGCCGAAACTGCCGACCGGGAAGATGGCGCCGCGCGGCGCTGAATGGGGGCTGTCGATGTCCCAGCCGAGGCCGCGCTGATCCGATACGTCGCCCGGCTGCTGTGGCGTCGTCATCAGGGTCACGGTGTCCTGCTGCAACGGGAAGGTGCTGGGCCGCCCGGCACGTCGATCGAGCAGTGCCTGCGCGTAGAGGCCGATGTCGTGCACGGTGGAGAACACCCCGGCACTGCCGGTCACGCCACCCATCCGGCGTGCGGTCGGGTCGTGGACGGTGCCGCGCAGCTGATGGCCGTAGTCGGGGTTCAGGCCGGGGGTATCTTCGTCGATGGCGGTGGGGGCGATCCGGGCCAGCAGGTCGGTGTTCCAGGTGCCCGCGGCGCAGTCGTCTTCCGGGCGCGAGCTCGGGTCGTAGGCGAGGGCGGTACCCCGGATTCGGTACGGGCCACAGGCTTTCGCCGCGGGCAGGTAGTGGGTGTCCCGCATGCCCAGCGGGGTGAAGACGTTCCGTTGCACATAGGTGTCGATCGGCTCGCCGGTGAGCTTCTCGACGATCGCGCCGAGCAGGATGAAGTTGATGTCGGAGTAGTGGAAGCGCTCGCCCGGCTCGAAGACCACCCACGCGCCGAGCGCACGGTGCAGTCCTTCTGCTTTGTCGGCGCTGGACAGTCCCCATGGACCGTCCAGGCTCAGGTCGCCGGCGATGCCGGAGGTGTGCGTCAGCAGCATCCGCAGCGTGACCCGGGCGCGCCGCGGGTCGTCGTCCGGGTTGAACCCGGGCAGGTACGCCTGCACCGGGTCGTCGAGCTGTAACCGGCCCTGTTCGTACATCTGCATGACGGCGGGCGCGGTCGCGATGCTTTTCGTCAGCGAAGCCAGGTCGAAGATGGTGTCTTCGGTCATCGGTTCGGCGGGCGCGGGTGATCCGTCCAGTCCTGGTTCGCCGGCGACTTTGCGCTCACCGAATGCCTGGCGGAACACGATCTGCCCGCCGTGCCCGATCTGGACGACCGCCCCGGGCAGGCGATGCGCCGCGATCGCCTCGCTCACGAGTTGGGCGATCGGTGCGAACTCGGGTGCGGGAGCCACCGACGGCGTTGTGGTGGCCGGCATATCGGGCCGGGGAGCGACGGCTTCGGGCGCGGCGGTGGTCGACGTCGTGCTGGTGGCCGCAGGCGGTGCCGGGCGTCCGCAGGACGCGACCGCGGCGAGCGTCAGCAGAACCGCGCCCACGCCGCAGACGCGGGCAACGCGCGACCTCGACACGGTTCGACGGTAGCCCCCGCAGCGCCGTGCGGTCAGGATCGACCGCCAGCCCTACGGCCGGAACGCCAGGATGCGGTCGTCACCCAGGCGGGGGTCACCGCGGCCGTCCCGATTGGACGTGGTGAACCACAGCGCACCATCGGGGGCGACCACCACGGTGCGCAGCCGCCCGAACTCGCCGACGAACAGTGGCGCCGGATCACCGACGCTGCCGTCGGCTCGGACCGGGATCCGGTACAGGCGTTCCCCGCGCAGGGTCGCCATCCACAGCGACCCGTTGTGGAACGCCAGTCCGGACGGCGACGCCTCGTCGGGACGCCACTGCAGCACCGGGTCGATCAGGCCCTCCCGGTTCGCCCGGCCCTCGACCGTCGGCCAGCCGTAGTTGCCGCCTGGCTGGATCAGGTTGAGCTCGTCCCAGGTGTTGGCACCGTACTCGCTGACCCACAGCCGGCCGGCGCCGTCCCACGCCAGCCCTTGGACGTTGCGGTGCCCGAGCGAGAACACCGGTGATGCGGGGTCGGGGTTGTCGGCGGGGACCGAGCCGTCGGGATTGATGCGCAGGATCTTGCCGCCCAGGGACGCCGGATCCTGTGCCAGCTGCGGGCTGCCGGTCTCTCCGGTGGCGATGTAGAGCTTGCCGTCGGGCCCGAACGCGATGCGGCCGCCGTCGTGGATGGTCCCGGCCGGGATACCGGTGAACAGCGGCGTCTGTGGACTCAGCGCGGTGCCGTCGAACTGCATCGTGACCACCCGGTTGTCGGCGGCGGTGGTGATGTAGGCGTAGACGGTCGACCCCGCGGTCGCCAACCCCAGTAGCCCGCCCTCGCCACGCGAGACCACGTCGGCGACCTGGCCGACCGGAGCGACGGCCCCGGGTTCGGCCATGCGCTGGATCGTGGCGCTGTCGCGTTCGGCGATCAGCGCGCTGCCGTCGGGCAGGAACGCGATACCCCATGGGACGTCGAGATCGGTGGTGACGTCGCTGGCCGCGCCGGCGGACGGCTGGGCCGGTGAGGGCGGCTCGTCGGCGCAGGCCGCGAGAAGACCCACGGTGGTCAGGACGGTCGCGGCGCGGCGCAGTGGGGTGAACATGGCCTCGGGGTACCCAGGTGCTGCGAAAGGGAGTCTGAAATCATCGCGGGATGACCGCGAGCGACCCGACCGCGAGCGCCGCCGCTCTGCTGTTCGCGACCGCGATGTCGCCGCAGTGATCCCTGCGGTGTTCGGTCGGCGCCGGCTGACCGTGCGGAGGTTCGACGCTCATTGCGACGCCTGGGTCGACGCGCCGTCGGACGGCGCCCCGTCGGACGGCGCCGCGGTCGAGGTGCACGAACTGAGCGTGTCGACGTTCAACGTGTGGAACAAGGCCTTCTTCGCCGAGCAGCGCTACCAGGCTCTGGCCGGTCTGCTGCAGTGCGACCGGCCCGACGTGATGGTGTTCCAGGAGGTCACCGCCGCTGCGCAGACCCTGTTGCTGGAGCAGCCGTGGGTGCGTGAGGGATACCGATGCGTCGGAGTCGTCGGCGGCAGGATCGGCGGCTACGGAATGTTGGTGCTGTCACGGCTGCCGATCGCTGCGGCGACATTCAGTCGGTTGCCCAGCCGGCGGAGGCGCAGTTTCGTGCAGGCCGACCTCGCGGTCAACGGCCGCACACTGCGGATCTGTTCGGTGCATCTGGAAAGTGGTCAGGACGGCGCCTGGCTGCGGGCCTGGCAGCTGCGACGGGTGTTCCGCGCGGTGTCGGCCGACCAGGCGGTGATTCTCGGCGACTTCAACATGCGCGACGGTGAGGAGCGATGGATCGCACCGGCGTACCGGGACGTCTGGCCGACGCTGCATCCGCAGGAACCCGGCTTCACCGAGAACTCGTCGACGAACCCGATGCTGCGGGACAGCAAGAAAAAGCCCCGGCAGCTGCGATTCGACCGGGTGCTCATCAAGGGTGCGGATTGGGTGCCGACCGACATCGCGATGCTCGGTACCGAGCCGATCTCACCGGAGCTGCCGCGCGTCTTTCCCTCAGACCATTTCGGCCTGCGGTGCCGCTTGCGCACCGTCGATCCGGGGAGCGTCACAGAGAGGTAAGACTCCTGGTGCGGCGGCGCCGGTGACTGTCGAGTCTGCTCGTCACCTGCGGCTCAGCGTTGCCCGGCGCCTGCGGCAGCCGTTCTGGGGTGTCGTTTGAGCGGCCACAATTTTGACGCACCCGTGGACAGCTGGGAGCAAGCTTGAAAGTATCTGTGAATGCTGGTTACCGCGGGAAGAGCCGCGGAGGCGCGCAGCGTTGGCAAATTTCTCGACCGCGCCCGCGCGCAGCCGTCGGCGCTGTTCGTCGATGGCGAAGCCGGAATCGGCAAGACCACGCTGTGGCTCGCGGCGATACAGCAGGCCGAACAGAACGGCTTCGTCGTCCTGTCGGTCCAGGGTGCCCCGACCGAGTCGGTGCTGGCTTATGGCGGGCTGGCCGATCTCGTCGAGGGGATCGATGCCGAGATCTGGGCACGGCTGCCCGAGCCGCAACGGGTGGCGATGCGGGCTGTGGTGGATTACCGCGAAGCTGCCGGAGGCGACGACGCCCGAGCGGTGTCGGCCGGCTTTCTCACACTGGTGCACACCCTTGCCGAGCGGTCGCCGGTGCTGATCGCTGTCGACGACATCCCCTGGATCGACCGGTCGACCCGCGACGTTCTCGCATTCGCCGCGCGACGGCTCGACGGTCCTGTGGGGTTGCTCGTCACCGAACGACCGCGGGCTGACACCGCGTCGGCCAGTTCGTGGTTGCGCATGCTGCGCCCGGAGTCGTCGCAGACCCTGACGATGGGCCCGTTGAGCCTGGGCAAGCTGCACTCGGTACTGTCCAGCCGTCTCGGGCAGTCGTTCGCCCGTCCGACGATGTCGCGTATCGCGGCCATCTCGGGTGGAAACCCCTTCTATGCGCTGGAATTGGGGCGCGCGCTGCTCAGAAATCCGCGCGCGATGGATGTCGCGCTGCCGGGCACGCTGGCTGAACTGGTTTCGGCGCGGATCGGCAGCCTGCCGCAGGAGGTGCTGACGTCTCTGTTGGCGGTGGCGTGCGCGGGGGCGCCGTCGATCATGACAGTGGCACAAGCCATTGACCGGGATGCCGCTGAGACTGTCGACCTGCTGAGCCGCGCCGAGGATGAGGGGATCGTCCGATTCGACGGGCACCGCGTCCGTTTCAGTCATCCGCTGCTGGTTCAGGGCGTGTATGCCGGTGCGCCGCCGAGTGCCCGCCGGACGATGCACCGTCGGCTCGCCGACGTGGTCGACGAACCCGAGCTCAAAGCTCGTCATCTCGCTCTGGGTGCCGCGACCGCGGAACCGGCCACGCTGGAGATGCTCGACGAGGCGGCCCGCTCGGCGAGTGCGCGCGGCGCACCGGCCGCCGCCGCCGAACTCCTCGACATCGCCATTCGCCACGATCCCGACGGCGCGCCGCAGCGCCGGATTCGGGCCGCGCGCTACCACCTTGCCGCCGGGGACGCGCGCGCCGCGCGAGAACTGTTGGAGCCCACCGTCGAGGCGCTGCCGGAAGGGCCGCTGCGCGCAAAAGCATTGGCGCAGTGGGCCGCAGTGCACCTGTTCGACGACAATTTCCTGGAAGCGGCCGCGCTGCTGCAGCGGGCGCTCGGCGAGGCCGGCGACAACCCTGCACGGCGCGCCCAGATCTCCACCGCGTTGGCTTTCGCGCTGTTCAACGGCGGTCATATCGAGGCCGCCGTCGCGTGCGTCGAACAGGCCGAGTCGTTTGCCGAGGCGGCCGGATTCCCGCTGCTCGCCTGTCAGGCGCTCACGATCAAGGTGCACCTGCATTTCATGCGCGGGGATGGTCTCGACGAGGACGCGTTGCAGCGGGCGATGAGACTCGAAGGTGAGTCCGGCCATGTGCCGGCACCGTTTCGGCCCAGTTTGCATCACGCCTGCCTGTTGTCGTGGACCGGTCGGATCGAGGAGGGCCGCGACGAGCTGCTCGCCATCAGGAAACGCTGCATCGAGCGGGGTGAAGAATCCGATCTGCTGCCGGTGACGTTCAACAGCTTCCTGGCCGAGCTGTGGCTTGGGCACATCGACGCGGCGCAGGCCGTGGCTGCCGACGCGATGGAGCGGGCCGAGCAACTCGGCGGCGAGCTCGCGCCTGGTATCGCGCACACCATGCAGGCGGCGTTGGCGGCGTTCGCCGGCCAGGAGCAGTCGGCACGTCAGGCCGCCAAGCAAGCGCTGTCGGCAAGTCGGCGAAGCGGCGCAATCACTCTGCTGGTCTGGCCGATCAGCATTCTCGGATTTCTCGAGTTGTCGCTGCGCAACCATGACGCCGCAGCGGCAATCTACGATCCCGCGTTGGCGGTGCTCGACACCATGCCGAATTCCACCGAGATCATCACCGCGCCCTTTGTCGCCGATGCGGCCGAGGTGCTCATCGAAGTGGGCCGGGTGGAGCAGGCCGATGCGTTGGTCGATCGTCTTCATCACAACGGAAAACGGTTGGGACGGCATTGGCTGCTGGCCGTCAGTGCCCGCTGCCGGGGCATGCTGCATGCCGCCCGTGGTGAACTCGCCGCAGCCACCGAATGCGCAGAGGAAGCTCTCGAAACCCATGACCGGTTGCCGATGCCGTTCGAACGCGCTCGGACGGAGTTGTTGCTGGGCAAGCTGCAACGCCGCAGGCGGCACCGGGAAGCAGCCACCGAGGCGTTACGCAGCAGCCTGGCGGTGTTCGACGACTACGGTTCGCCGCTGTGGGCCGAGCGTGCCCGCACCGAACTGGCGCGGCTGGACAACGCTTCCGGCGCTACGGCAACCCTGACCGCGACGGAGCAGCGCGTCGCCGAGTTGGCCGCGGCTGGTCACACCAACCGCGATATCGCCGCCACCCTGTTCATCAGCCCGAAGACGGTGGAGGCGAACCTGGCGCGCACCTATCGCAAGCTCGGTATCCGCTCACGGAGCCAGCTCGCCCGCCATGTGCACCCCACCGACGTATAGGAGGGGTTGCAAGGGAAACGCCTGATTCGTCTGTCCCGGAGTTCGGGCTAGTTTCCCGGCTATGACGTCGGCCGTGCCCCAGCGCTTCCTCGCGGAGTGGTATGTGCCGGAGTGCGCGGAGGCCGACGTCAGCGACATCGTGCAACGCATGCGCGCGGCGACCGGAGGCCGCGGCCGACGTGGTGCGGTGCGTCTGGTCGCGACCTTGGCGGTGCCCGCCGATGAAGTGGTGTTCGGGCTCTTCGACGCGCCGTCCGCAGACTCTGTCACCGACGCCTGTGAGCGGGCCGGACTGCCGCCGATGCGGATCAACGCCGCGTTGGACGGCGGTCTGAGCGGATCGAGGGTGCCGGGGTAGGGATTTCCCTGATTCGGTGGGGCGGGTGTGCCCATAGCGTCGGTGCGTCCACAAGTGCGCTGGGTGAGGGGTCGGTACTGATGGAGTCGGCGAAGTACGTGTCGCGGGTTGGTGCGTTGGCGGTGGCGCTGGGTTTGGGGTTGGCGGTGTCCAACAGCCCGGCGCTGGCGGATTCGTCCGACGGTGGGGGTGCCTCGGACTCGTCGAAGTCGGAGTCCTCGAAATCGGAATCGTCGAAGTCAGCGTCGGAGACCTCGGAGAAGGGCGACGCTGGTTCGGGTTCAGGTCGCGCGGGTGCTGAATCCGGTGAAATCGATCGCGACGACGAGAACTCCGACGAGGACGACACCGCCGCAGAGGCGGCCGACGAGCTGGCCGCTGAGGTGGCAGAGGATCTGGCCAGCGAGGTGGCGGAGGATCTGGCCAGCGAGGTGGCGGAGGACGACAACGATGACGCCCACGGTGCTGACGACGAGTTTGATGCCGCAGTCGAGGAGTCGGTGGAGCTCATCGAGGACGATCCTGCCGAGGAGCTCGCTGCAGACGGTGACCGCATTGCGGAGTCGGAACCCGCAGACGAGGTGACGGTGCAGCGGCCGAAGCCTGTTGCCGATTCGCCGGCCACCGTGGAGCCTGAGCCGGTCGTTGAGGCGCCGCAGGCTGATGCGCCGGCGCGCGGGTTGCAGGTGCAGCCGGGCACGTTCGTCGAGGTGGCCTCGAGCGCATTGAGTGCGGCGATGGCCCCGTTGGCGGCTCCGTCCGCCCCGGCGGCTCCGGCGCCGTCACCGGCGTTGCTGGGCATTCTGGGGTGGATACGTCGGGAGATCGAGGCGACGTATGCGAACTACAGCATTTCGATCAACGGGGTGCAGTTGGTGCAGAACGGCACCGCGGTCGCGGTGTCCGATGGGTTCGGCTCCATCGCGATCGCCTATGGGGAGAACGCGACGGCCACGGCGCAGGGCTGGTTCTCCCGGGCGGTGGCACGCGGTGACGACTCCACCGCCGAGGCGATTGACGGCAATTTCAACCGCGCACGGGTGTACGGCGATGACAACGCCGCGACAGCCTCGGGCGGCTGGTTCAACCGAGCGACGGTCCGCGGTAACGGGAACACGGCAGTGGCCGAGGGCTTTTCCACAAGATCCACGATCGTCGGCGATTCGGGCGTGGCCTCCACAACCGGTCGGTACACCGTCGCAGCCATCGACGGAGACAGCAATGCGGCCACCGCAGCCGGGGTGGGGGCGTCGGTCCGGATTCTCGGTGATGGCAGTGTCGCCGACTCGACGGGTGGTGCGCAGGCACTGGTCATCGGTGACTCGAACTCCGCTACCGCACAGGGGGAGTTCTTCACCTGCGCGGTCATCATCGGCGACACCAACTCGGCCACGGCTGAGGGCAAATTCAATCGTGCGCTCATCATCGGCGATCTGAATCTTGTGGGTGCTGCGTTCGGTGACAACAATCGCGTCCTCGCGGTCGGTGACGGAAACAGCGCGCTCGCTCGAGATGGTGACCACAACACGGTTGTGGTGCGTGGCAACAACAACGGCTCCACGGAGACGCCGCCATCCTTGGACGGGGTGGTGTTCGCCGGAAACGGCGACCGCAATACGGTCAGGGTTCGTGGGAACAACAGCGAGGCGAAGGCCGACGGTGACCGCAACTACGTCCGGGTCGACGGCATCGGCAGTGTCGGCTTCGCATCCGCCAATGCGAAAGTGGTCATCATCGGTGACGACAACCTCGCCGGGGCCGAGGAGCGCAGCGTTTCCTACATCCGAGGCGACAACAGTGTGGCCAGCGCGGTGAATAACGCGACGGCCGTCATCATCGGTTCAGACAACGCCGCGGAAGCCAGCAGCCGTGGCCTCGCCGCTATCGTTGGCATGAACGACTCCGCCACCGCCAGTGACGCGGGTGGAGCGACCATCGTGCTCGGTGACAACAATTCGGGATCAACGGCGTTCGGCGACAACCTGGTGTTGCTCGTCGGCGACCAAAACACCGCTACCGCCATCGCGGGGGGCGACCGAAACGCAGTGCTGGTCTTCGGTGATGGCAACGGTGTGCTGGTCGATTCCGGTGATCACAACAAGGTCGTCATTACGGGATCGGGCAACGCCGCGAGGGCGGGCGACGGCGACCACAACACCGTGGTCATCCGCGGCGACGACAACGGGGAAATTTTCTTCGGTCCGGCCGCTCCGCCCAACGAGTTCGTCACCGCCGGAACCGGTGACCACAACACGGTGCGAATCATTGGTGACGGCAACATCGCCGAAGCTACCGACGGGCGCAGCGTGGCGTATATCCGCGGCGACGTCAGCAGTGCCTACGCCACGGGCGAGGGCTCGAGCACTGCAAGAATCGTCGGTGTGGCGAACAGCGCCACAGCGTTTGCGGGCGCGGGGTCGCGGAGCCGAGCCGTCATCATCGGCTCCGACAATTTCGCCAACACCGTGGGTAACGACAGCTCGACCGCGATCGCGCGCATTGTGGGTTCCGGCAGTAACAGCCTGTCGTTCGGTCAGGGTGGCGCCAATGCAACCAGCCTCGTCGTCGGCACGGATAGTTCCACCGTCGCTTCCGCATTCGGCGAGGGCGGCTTCGACCAGGGCGCCACGGTCATGCTGATCGGCGACGATAACGCGAGTACCGCTTCGGCCGTCGACTCCCGCGCCACAGTCCTGGTGCGGGGAAGCGGCAACAAAGGCACCGCGGAATCGACAGACGGTGGTCATGCCTTCACGAAGGTTGTAGGCGATGACAATACCGGTGAGACGGATGTGGTCGACGGCCTCGCCGCCGTGATCGTTGACGGCGATGAGAACGAGGCGACCGCTGCCGGCGACAGCGATGGCTACGCCACGGTGCGGCTGACGGGTCGGCGCAACGACGGGACTGCCGCGGCCACGGGTGGGCGCGCCAAGGTTTTTCTGGTCGGGTACGACAACGAGGCCACGGCCCTGGCCGACGACAGCCGCGCCAGCGTGTGGGCGGTCACCGGTTCCAGCTTGATGACGGCGTTGGCGACGGGGGATTCGCAGGCCAGCACCACGCACGTGGGCTATGACAGTACGCTGACGGCGTCCGCCGAGGACGGGTCGGTGTCGCGAGTGTCGATCTACGGGGTAGACAGCACCGCAGTCGCCAGCGCTATCGACGAAGCCGACGCAACATCGCGGATCACCGGGTTCAGTAGCGTCGCCGCCAGCTCCGCCAATGCCGGTGGCATCGCGGTGTCGGAAATCGTCGGCAGGGATAGCGCCGCGTCCACCGAGGGATTCGAGGGGACGTATGCCCGCGCCGCAGCGTTTGGTGACTCGAATGCGGTCGACGGAACAAGCGGCCGAGCAGTGGTTCTTGGTGACAACAACGTCGCCAGCGCGGACGCCGGTGGTGACGTCCGTGTGATCGGGGACAACAACGAAGCGACCTCGGGGTTCGAAGGCGATAACCGCGTCGTGGTGATCGGCGATGGCAACGTGGCCAGCGCGGCGCTCGGCAGCGCCAACCTCGTCTGGATTCTCGGCGACAACAACGACGTCCTGGCCGTCGACGGCAGCGGCAACACCGCTGTCGCCCTGGGCGGGTCGAACATCGTCGCCACTGGGCCCGGGGATGACAACACCGCGGTCGCGGTTGGCTATGACTTGACCGCAGAGGCCGGGCCTGGCGACGGGTTGACGGTGGTGAAGCTGTTCGTCGACGAGTGAGTCGACGGGTCGAGGGTGCTGGGGTAGGGATTTCCCTGATTCGGTTGGGTCGGGTTCGTGCTTAACGTCATGTTGTCTGCTGGTGTGTGTTGGGTGAGGGGTCGGAACTGATGGAGTCGGCGAAGTACGTATCGCGGGTTGGTGCGCTGGCGGTGGCGTTGGGGCTGGGGTTGGCGGTGTCCAACAGTCCGGCATTGGCGGATTCGTCCGATGGTGGTGGGTCGTCGGAGTCGGGGTCTTCGAACACGGAATCGGAGTCGTCAGAAAAGGACGGCGCTGGCGGGGAGTCGGGCTCTCCCAGTAGCGCAGCGGATTCGGATGCCGGCGGGGATTCCGACGACGACGGTGAGGCCGAGGCGGAGAGCGAGGCAGAGGCCGACGCCGCTGCTGAGGAGTTGGCCGCTGAGGTCGAGGGCGATGACGGTGACGCCGAGGTGGGCGACGACGAGTTTGATGCCGACGAGCAGTCCGTCGAGGTTGTTGAGAAAGAGCTCGATGAGGACTCTGGCGGTGCTGAGGTTGAGGTGGGAGAGTCCGCGGCCGAGGTGACGGATCCGGATCCGGAGCCGGTCGCCGAGGCAGAGTCTGAGCCGGTCGTTGAGGTGATGCAGGCTGATGGGCCGGCGCGTGGGTTGCAGGTGCAGCCGGGCACGTTCGTCGAGGTGGCGTCGAGTGCGTTGGGTGCGGCGATGGCCCCGTTGGCGGCGCCGTCGGCCCCGGCGGCTCCGGCGCCGTCGCCGGCGTTGTTGGGGATTTTGGGGTGGGTGCGTCGGGAGATCGAGGCGGCGTATGCGAATTACAGCATTTCGATCAATGGTGTGCAGTTGGTGCAGAACGGCACCGCGGTGGCGGTGTCGGATGGGTTCGGTTCGATCGCGATCGCCTATGGGGAGAATGCGACGGCCACGGCGCAGGGCTGGTTTTCGCGGGCGGTGGTGCGTGGTGATGACTCCACCGCCGAGGCCATCGACGGTAACTTCAACCGCGCGCGTGTTTACGGCGATGACAACGCCGCGACCGCCAGCGGCACATTCAGCAGGGCCATCATCCGCGGCGACGGCAACACCGCAGTCTCCAGTGGCCGCGCGGTCACCGCGAAAATCATCGCCGATAGCAGCGTGGCCTCCGCCGACGGACGCCGCAGCACCGCCTACATCAACGGCAACGCCAGCGCCGCCTCCGCTAGCGGCACGGCTGCCAGGGCAATCATCATCGGCGATAGCAATGCCGCCGATGCCAGCACCTTAGACGGCGAGATCTTCGCTACCGCCCTGATCATCGGCGACACCAATTCGGCAACGGCCGTGGGTAGCTTCAACAGGTCGGTCGTGATCGGCACCCTCAGCAATGCGACCACGGGCTCAGGCAGTTTCAACCGGGGCATCGCCATCGGCGCGGGTAATCTCGTGCGCGCCTTCAACGGCGACCACAACACCGCTTCGGCGGTGGGTGATGACAATGGCGCGACTGCGCGCGACGGTGACTACAACACCGCACGGGTCCGCGGCACCAACAACACCACAGGCGCCAGCGGACACGCCAGCATGGCCACGATCATTGGTGCCGACAGTGTGGCATTGGCCGACGGCCGCCACAGCGCCGCGTTCATCGATGGCACGGGCAGTGCCGCGACAGCCAATGGTGTTGTTGCCAAGGCGATGATCTTCGGCGACTCCAGCGCCGCCGAAGCTACCGCTCTCGAAGGCGATGCCTTCGCCACGGTCCTGCTCGTCGGCGACTCGAGCCTCGTTACCGCCGCCGGTGAATTCACCAGCGCGAAACTGTTCGGAAGCTTCAACACGGTGAACAGCATCGGCGACTTCAACCGAGCGTTGGTAGGCGGCGACAGCAACATCGCCGAGGCCACCGATAGGCACAGCACGGTATACATCCGCGGTGACGACAACACGGTGACGGCCGGTGGCGAGAGCTCCAGTGCCGCAGTGATCGTCGGCGACGACAACACCGTAGAGGTCGCCGCGGAAGAAGCCCGCGCGGTGATCAGGGTGTACGGCAACCAGAACGAGGCGACCGCAGCCGCCGACGGTGACGGATACGCCAGGCTGCTGTTGATCGGCGACCTTAACGAGGGGGTTGCCGCGGCGGCGGGCGGGCGCGCCAAGGTGGTGATCATCGGTGCCGGTAACGATGGGCTAGCCAGCTCCCAAGACAGCCGAGCAACGACAAGCGTTGTCGGCGATGATAATTCGGTCACATCGCTGGCGGATAACGACTCTCGGGCCACCGCCACGCTGTGGGGTGATTCCAGCACCACGACCGTCGACGCCAGCGACGACGCGATGTCCCGTGCGATGCTGTCCGGAGACAACAGCACGCTCGTCGTGAGCGCCGATCTCGGTGCACACGCAGTGGGACGAGTCGTCGGTGACTCGAACATCGGCGCAGTTGACGCAATAAACGACGCGCTGGGGATTGTGGAAGTGGTTGGTGGCAACAGTTCGGCCTCCACGGAGGCCTACGGGGGAAGCTTTAGTCGTGCATCGATGCACGGCACGTCGAGCGCGGTGTCTGCCACCAACGGCGACGCGGTGGCGGTCGGCAGGGACAACGTTGCGACGGCTGATGAAGGTGCTGTCTTGCGCGTCTTCGGGAACGACAACAGTGCCAGTGGCTACGGCGCGGACAACCTTGTCGTGGTGATCGGCGACGGCAATGTGGCTGGGACGGGATTGGGTTTCACCGGCAACCGCATCTATGTGCAGGGCGACGGCAACACCGCCCAGACCGGCGACGGGGATCACAACACCGTGCGGGTCTACGGTGACAACAACCTGGGTACCGCCCGCGGTGGCGACCACAACACCGCTCTCGTCAGCGGTCGGCAATCCAACGCCGAAGCCGGCTGCTCCTTCGCCACCACCGACGGTTGCGACGGCAACACCGCGACCGTTCGGGGCAGCCAGAGTTCGGCGATCAGCGGTGGCAGCGTGGGCCTCGGCGTAGGGGGCGACAACAACACTGCCACAGTCCGCGGGGACGGCAGCAGCGCCACTGCCGCCAACGGCGATGACAACTACGCCGGCGTCCGTGGGGACGGTTCCGACGCCGGAACCGGAGATGACGTGGGTAGCAATAACACGATGCTCACTCGCGGTGACAACTCCTCGACGCGACGGCTCGGTCCGGGAGACGACAATTTGGCCTACGTTTCCGGTGCCGAAAGCGCCGCGCAGGTTCTCGGCAGCAGCAACATCGCCGTGGCGATCGGGACGTTCAGCAAGGCCGAGTCCGGGTTCGATTTCGAGGACCCCCTGAACAGTCCTGCCAGCCAGTACAATCTGGCCATCGTGGTGGGCGGGCAGAGCGTGGCGTCAGCCGGTCCCGGTGATGGCAACACCGCGATCGCCGTGGGGTACAACCTGGATGCTGCGACCGGACCCGGGGACGGTTTGACAGTGGTGAAGCTGTTCGTCGACGAGTGACGCCGCCGCCGGCGACTTCCGAGGTTTGTTTTCGGCCGTGGCGTGCTATCACTGAGCATGGCCACGAGTCCCCCACGCGGCCCGGTCGACGCAACGCAGGTACCTCGCTTCGCCGGTCCACCGACGTTCGCCAGGCTGCCGCGCCTCGACGAAGTGACCCGCGCCGACGTCGCCGTGGTCGGTATCCCGTTCGACTCCGGGGTCTCCTACCGGCCCGGCGCCCGGTTCGGGCCGTCGCACATCCGGGCGTCGTCGAAGCTGTTACGCACCTATCACCCGCCGCTGGACGTCGAGCCGTTCGCGGCTCAGCAGGTGGTCGACGCCGGCGACATCGCGGTGAACCCATTCGACATCGCCGATGCCATCACCGCCATCGAACGCGCCTCCGACGAACTACGCAGTGGCGGGTCGAAGTTGGTGACCTTGGGCGGTGACCATACGATCGCGCTGCCGCTGCTGCGCTCCTTGCACCGGGAGCACGGACCGATCGCGGTTCTGCACTTCGATGCGCACCTCGACACGTGGGACACGTACTTCGGGGCGCCGTTCACCCACGGCACCCCGTTCCGTCGCGCCAGCGAGGAGGGGTTGCTGGATCCCGAACACTGCCTGCATGTCGGCATCCGTGGCCCGCTCTACGCGCCGACCGATCTGTCCGACGACAAGGTGCTCGGTTTTCAGGTGCTCAGCTGCGACGACTTCCAGCTGCAGGGTCTGGCGACGATGATCGAGCGGATGCGCGACCGTATCGGTGAGGCGCCGGTGTATGTCTCGGTGGACATCGACGTCCTCGACCCGGCTCATGCGCCGGGCACCGGCACCCCGGAGGCCGGCGGGCTGACCAGCCGCGAGCTGTTGCACTGCCTGCGAAACCTCAAGGGCGTCAACATCGTCGGCGCCGACATCGTGGAAGTCGCTCCCGCCTATGACCATGCTGAGATCACCGGCATCGCCGCAGCCCACGTCGGCTACGAGCTGCTGTCGGTGCTGGCCGCCAACCGGGCCGGACCGTGAACCGCAACGGGGGAGCGGCGGTAGTCGAAACGCTGGCCGCCCACGGCGTCGACACCGTGTTCGGCATTCCCGGCACCCACAACCTCGAGCTGTACCGGCATCTCTCGAAGAACGGCATCCGCGCGATCACCCCGCGTCACGAGCAGGGTGCCGGATACGCCGCCGGCGCCTACTCCTGGGTCACCGGCCGTCCCGGGGTGGTGGTCACCACCAGCGGACCCGGCCTGACCAACGCGATGACCGCAGCCGCTACCGCGTACGCGGAATCGCAACCGCTGCTGGTGATATCGCCGGGTATGCCGACCGGCACCGAGGGCCGAGACCTGGGCCAGCTGCACGAAGCCAAGAACACCAGCGCCGCGATGGATCAACTGGTGCAGTGGAGTCGCCGGGTCCGCAGCAGCGACGAGGCTGCCGACGCCGTCGCCGACGCGTTCGCCGGGTTCGCCGCGGCGCGCCCCCGCCCGGTGCACATCGAGATCCCGGTCGACGTGCTCGAACAGCCCTGGACCGGTGCGCCGCGCACACCCGTCGACGTCACCCTGCCCCCGGCCGACGCGGCATCCGTCTCCAGAGCCGCCGACGTTCTCAGCAAGGCCGATCGGCCGCTCGTCATCGCCGGCGGGGGAGCGGTCGATGCGCAGGCCGAGGTGACCGCGCTGGCCGAGCGGCTCGGTGCGCCGGTGGCGACCACGGTCAACGGCAAAGGTGTTGTCGCCGAATCGCACCCGTTGTCCGTGGGCGCGTCGATTCGATTACCCGCCCTGCAGGAGGCGGCCGCCGACAGCGACGGCCTGCTGCTGATCGGCACCGAACTGGGTGACTCGGATCTGTGGGGCGGCCAGATCCGGGGCCGCACCGTCATTCGCTGTGACATCGACGCAGCCCAGCTGCACAAGAACTGCCCGGCCGACCACGTCCTGCTCGGCGACGCGCGCGCCACCGTGCGCGCGCTGCTGGGCGAACTTCCCGACGACGCGGCCCCGGACAGCGGCCGTGCGGCCACGCTGCGAGCCCGCTGCCGTGACGAGGCCCTGCCGGATGCCGGCATTCATGCCGACATCAACACCGCACTGCGCCAAGCACTTCCAGTCGACAGCGTCCTCGCCGGGGACAGCTCTCAGGTCACCTACTTCGGGTCCGTGCATTTCTTCGACATGCCCGCGCCACGCCGATTCTGCTACTCGCCCGGCTTCGCCACCCTCGGCTACGGACTGCCGGCCGGCCTGGGAGCATCGATCGCGCTGCCCGGCACACCGGTGGCGGTCCTCCTCGGTGACGGCGCCATGATGTTCGCCGTCCAGGAACTGGCCACCCTGGTGCAGCACCAGCTGCCGGTGCCGGTCGTCGTCGTCGACAGCGGTGGCTACCAGGAGATCCTGGACCAGGAACGCAGCCGCGACATGACCCCGATCGGTGTGGAGCTCAACAGTCCCGACTTCGCGGCACTGGCGGTCGCGATGGGCGCCCGCGGCGAGCGGACCACCTCGGTCGCCGACCTCCCCGACCTGATCACCTCGGCCCTCGGCGCAGCGGGACCGACCGTCATTCACTTCGACATCCGCTGACATCGGAGAGGAGCGACCATGGACATCGCGGTCGTCGTCATCTACCTGCTCGGCATGATCGCGTTCGGCTTCTGGGGTCGCCAGCGCGCCAAGACCGAGTCCGACTTCCTGGTCGCCGGTCGCCGGCTCGGTCCGCTGCTGTACTCCGGCACGATGGCCGCGGTGGTGCTCGGCGGCGCCTCCACCATCGGCGGCGTCGGTCTGGGCTACGAGTACGGGATCTCCGGCATGTGGCTGGTGGTCGCGATCGGCGTCGGGATCATCGCGTTGAGCCTGCTGTTCGCCGGGCGGATCCAACGGCTGCGGGTTTACACCGTCAGCCAGATGCTCGAACTGCGCTACGGTCCGGGCTCCAGCGTGCTGTCCGGGGTGGTGATGTGGGGTTACACCCTGATGCTGTCGGTGACGTCGACCATCGCCTACGGCACGATCTTCAGCGCGTTGTTCGACATCGGCCGCGTCCCGGCAATTCTGATCGGCGGCGGAGTGGTGATCGTCTACTCCACGCTGGGCGGGATGTGGTCGATCACGCTGACCGACTTCGTCCAGTTCCTGATCCAGACGGTCGGCATCTTCTTCATCCTGCTTCCGATCGTGCTGTCGAAAGTGGGCGGCTTCTCCGGGTTGGCTGACGCGGTGCCCGACGACGCGCTGTCTCTGACGGCGATCGGCGGCGAGACCATCCTGACCTACTTCGTCATCTACTCCTTCGGTCTGCTTATCGGACAGGACATCTGGCAGCGGGTCTTCACCGCCCGTAGCCCCGGGGTGGCGCGGTGGGCCGGCACAGCGGCCGGGGTGTACTGCCTCGCGTACGGGGTGGCGGGCGCGGTGGTCGGCACCGCGGCCCAGGCGTTATTACCGGCGCTGGACAACCGCGATGACGCGTTCGCCGAGCTCGTCTCCCTGCAATTGCCCGCGGTGCTGGCCGGTCTGGTGCTGGCAGCGGCCCTGGCCGCGGTGATGTCGACGTCCAGCGGTGCGCTGATCGCCACCGCGACGGTGTTCCGGCACAGCATCGTCGCGCGGCTGCTCAGGCAGACACCGAACGACGAGGACGACGACGAAGTGGGCAGCAACCGCTACTACGTGTTGGGCTTCGGTCTGGTGATGGTGGCGATCTCCTGCATCCTGCTGGATGTGGTGGCGGCGTTGACGGTCGCCTACGCGATCCTTGTCGGCGGTCTGCTGGTCCCGATCCTGGGTGGCTTGCTGTGGCGGCGTGGCACCAATGTCGGCGCGGTGGCGGCGATGGCGGTCGGCACCGTCGCGACGCTCGCCACGATGATCGTGCTGGGCGACATCTACGCCAACGAACCGATCTACGTGGGTCTGGGGTCCGGGCTGTTGGTGTTCGTCATCGGGAGTCTCCTCAGCACGCCCACCTCCGAGGAGGTGCTCGCCGAGTGGGACCGCCGCAGCGCCGGGAAGGGAAAGGTCAACCGCGACTCCGAGCAAGCTCCGGCTTCACAGCCGCCACAGTGACTCCTGCGCGACGCTGGCGACCAGGGTCCCGTCCTCGCCGATGATCGAGCCGCGTGCCAGCCCGCGGGCGTCGTTGTGGCTGATGGCCTCCGCGTCGTAGAGATGCCACTGCTGCGGGTCGAAGGGCCGGTGCAGCCACAGCGCGTGGTCGAGACTGGCTGCCCCGCCGCCGGGCAACTCCTCCCCGGGTGGCCGGGCGGTCGGCACCAAACCCACATCGGAGATGAAGGTCAGCGCACAAGCCCGCACCAGCGGGTCGTCCTCGATGAGGTCGCGGCTGCGGAACCACATCGGCTGAATAGGCCAGTTGTCCACCACGGTCTTCGTGGACCGGATCTCGAAGTGGTCGGCCCACTGCTCGGGAAGCGGGTTGGCCAATGTCGCGTCCGCCAAAGCGATGCTCGGCGAGCCGGGGCGTTGCCAGTCGGTGGTCGTCTCGGCCCGGTGGAACGAGGCGAGCATCTCGAAGATCGGCACATCTTCCTGGCTGGCGGTGATCCGGCGGGTGTTGAACGACTTCCCGTCGCGGGTCAACTCGACGACGTACTCGACGTCGACGCCGACTTTGCCGCCCTTGATGAAGTAGGCGTGCAGTGACTGAGGCAGCCGGTCTGGCTCCACCGTCGCCCCGGCCGCGGCGAGCGCCTGGGCTGCAATCAGGCCACCGAAGAGTCGGCCACCAGCACCGAACGTCGCGGTGCTGCGGAAGGTCTGGCCTTCACCGTCGAGTCGTACCAGGTCGGCGATCCAGCTCGGCATGGCCCTCCATCGATGATGTGCTTAGTTGACACATGTTAAACATCGGGGGTGGGCGGCGATCAGCGCGGGGGTATCACCGTCGTTTTGGTCATTCGGCTTTGCTCGGCTAACTGCAGGGCTAACCTCGGGCCCAGTGGGAGGGGGTCCCCATGGTCGTGCAGCAACATGTCGGGTGGGTCGCCGGGGTGGCGGTCTCAGCCGGTGTCGGCGCCGCGGTACTTCTCGGCGGAGCCGGATCCGCCGCGGCGGACAGTGCCGGCACTGACGCCGCCGCAGCCGACAGCGTTGCCGCGGACAGTGCAGCGGCACGGAACGATGAGTCCGCCGCGGGCAGCGCGGCGGGCGCCCACCCTGACGAACCCGGCACCGATGAACCGGACGCGACGGACGACGACGCGTTCGAGGACGACGGCCTCGGTGACGGCGACTTCGGTGACGTCGACGTCGGTCATGACCGTCTTGGTGACGACGACATCGGTGACGACGACATCGACGATGGCGGCCCCGACGATGACGGTTTGGGCGACGAAGACCGTGTACACGGCGATGTGGGCCTCGACGACGTCGACGCTGACGAGACCAACCACTCTTCGGCCGTCGGCACCGGCGACGGGGACGGGGACGCTGTCACTCGTGACGCTGTCACCCTTCGGGATGGCGCTGAGCCGGCCGGAAGGCCGGTCTCGGAAGAACCGGTCGATGGGGACAGCGTTGACCGGCTTCCCCCGCAGGCGCAGCTCATAGGCTCAGCTTCGGTGGCGGTACGGCGCGAACCCGCCCGGGTTGGCGAGGGCATCGCCGAACCCGCCCTCGCCGAGGTTTCCAACGCCGCACCCGTGGTCACCACCTCCGTGGAAGACCCCGACCCTCTCACCGGCGTCACGACCGTCCGGGTGGACGGCCAGGATCCCGACGGCGACGCGCTCACCTACACGGCGGCCCGGCCGAGATTCGGCCGGGTCAGCGGCGACGGGACCGGTGTGTTCACCTACACACCCACCAGCTTTTCGCGCCTGCTGGCCAGATTCCTGCCGTTCGCGCGCTCCGACCGGTTCGTGGTGACGGTCAGCGACGGCCGCGGCGGTGTCGCTGGCTCCACGGTGGCCATTACGGTCGTCCCGCTGAACAGCGCCCCCCGGGCCCGCGGCGTCACCGTCAACGCACCGGTTGCAGGCACCGGTGCCGTGACCGGAAAAGCCAACGCCGTCGACCCGAACTGGGATCGTTTGACCTTCATCGCATCGACCATCGAGACCACCAAAGGTGCTGTCACCGTTCGCAGCAACGGCACGTTCACCTACACCCCGACCGCAGTCGCCCGCCACACCGCCTCGGCGATCGACGCCTCCGTCGGCGACCGCACCGACACGTTCCGCGTGGCCGTCTCCGATGTCTTCGGTGCGGTCACCGAGATTCCGGTGACGGTCACGATCAGCCCGGCCAACGCCGCGCCGACGGGCAACGCCATCGTGAACAATCCCGACGCGGTCAGCGGCGTGGTCACCGGCGTGGTGATCGGCGCCGACGCCGACGGTGACTCCCTGACCTACAGCGGCTCGACCGTCACCACCAAGGGCACGGTCGAGGTCAGCGCGGACGGTGCCATCACATACTCACCCAACGCGATGGCGCGCCTGATAGCAGGATCTGTCTACTCCACCCCGGCACGCAGATCCGACACCTTCGGTGTGACGATCTCCGACGGCCACGGTGGCAGCACGACGGTGACGGTCAGCGTAACGCTCGCACCTGAGGACGAGTCACCCGCCACGGTGCCGCAGTCCACCTTTTGTGGCTGCACGATGATGCCGTCCGACACGATCTACCACGCCGACATCCGTTCATTGACAGCGGTTTCCGAGTCAGATGCGTGGATCGAGCTTCTCGGCGGCAGCCGGGGCGCCACCATGAAAGCGCGATGGGGCGGCGGCGAGTGGATGGGGAGCACCGCAGGCATCCCGGTCAACGTGGTCGGCCCGGACCATCCCACGGAGACAGTCATCTTCAATCGGGGCTACTCGACCACAGGGCCCGGTATCGATGATCGGCCCTATGCGATACCGGACCGTCCGCTGGTCGAGGGGATGCCGTCGTATCCGGCGTGGGACCGCCATCTGTTCGTGTTCCAGGAGGGCACCTGCATTTCGCAGGAGCTGATCAACGTCGCCAATGGAGTGGAGTTGCCGGGCGCCGGTGTCCTCGACATCCTGGGTAACGCTGTCTATCGGTCGATCTGGGGCTCGGCGTGGATCGCCCAGGGCGGTGTGCACTACGACATGAGTTCAGCGCTGTACCCCGAGATCGGGTTCGCCAATGCGGCGAAACTTCCGCAGGTGCCGTTGATGGTGCGGCCCGACGAGATCGAGCGCGGCTACATCGACCACATGCTGGGGATCACGATCGCCAAAGACCTTGGTGCCGGATATGTCTGGCCCGCTCGCGCCGGCGATGGTAGCGGCGTGGACGGTGTGCCGATGGGCATGGTGTTCCGGTTGCGCGAGGATGTCGACCTGAGCGGCTACGCCGAGTCCACCCAGGCGGTGTTGCGCGCATTGCAGGTGCACGGGGCGGTCATCTTCGATTCGGGCGGACCGGGGCAGGACGGGATCACTCTTGCCGGTATGAGCAACGGCTGGGAGGGTATCGATCTCGCCGGCATGCAGCGTGAACTGTCCGCAATTCCGCTGCAGTGGTTCGAGGCCGTCGACGTCACAGGGATTGCCGTCGACCCGGACATCGGGTGGCAGGTGAGCGCACCCGCCTAATTGGCTGGTGGTGGTTGGGGTTGGAAGGGTTCGTACCACCACCAGTCGGCGCGTTCGCCGGTCGGCCCCGTGCAGGGGGCGACCGCCGGTGGCGGTTGTGTGGGTGGACGCGCCAGCGAGGCGTTGGTCAGGACCTGGCCGTCGGCGTCGGTGACCACGAGCTGGTGGGCGGGCCCGGTCAGGGTGATCCCACCGGCGTGGTGCAGCCGGTGATGGTACGGACAGACGAGCACCAGATTCTCCAGCTCGGTGAGCCCACCGTTCTCCCAATGCCGTAGGTGGTGGGCGTGCAGGCCGCGGGTCGCGCCGCAGCCGGGCACCACACAGCAGCGATCCCGATGCTCGAGCGCCCGGCGCAGCCGCCGGTTGACCGTGCGGGTCGAGCGGCCGGCGCCGATCGGGCGTCCGGCGCGTTCGAACCACACCTCACAGGTCGCATCACAGGAAAGGTACTGGCGTTCGGCGTCGGTGAGCAGCGGCCCCAGATGCAGCGCCCCCACCTTCGACTGCGCGTCGACGTGGACGACCACGGTGGTGTGCTGGGCGTGCGGGCGCCGGGCCACCTCGCCGTCCCAGCCGCTCTCGATCAACTCCAGGAACGCATCCACGGTAGTGGGCATCGGCGCACGCGGAGCGCCCTCGGCGTCGCCACCCGGGCCGTCGGTGAGATCAGTGAGGTCGGCGAAGACGTCGGAGACGTCGTCCGAGAAGTCACCACCGACGCCGCCGGCGTCGGGGTCGGTTGTGGCGTCAGCGACGCCATCGAGGTCACTGGTGTCGGCAGGGGACTCGCCATGGCCGCCGTCGGCATCGGGGGTGGGAGCGTCGGGGTCGGCGCTCGAGCCGGTGGCGGCATCGGGCTGCTGGTCGTGGTCGCGTTTCCAGTCCGCGATCAACCCGTCACGCTTGCCGGCCAGGGCAGCATCGACCTTGGCGGCCTCGATCTTGGACACCGTGATCCGATACGTCACCGACTCACCATGATCGGTGCGCGAGATCCCGCGTTCTGGCTGCGGTTTCGGGGCCGCATCGGGGCGCGGCTCCAGGCTGACCGCCTTGCGCAACTGGGTCACCGTCGCCACCGACGCCAACTCCACATAATGATCATCAGAACCATCAGCGGCACGCTCGGCGAGCACCCCGACCTGATCCAACGACAACCGGCCCTCCCGCAACCCGGCCACACACCGCGGAAACTGCCCACCACGCGCCGCCACCGCCGCGATCGTCTTCGCATTACGCGGTGACACCCCGGTCTTCCACGCCACCAACGCCGAGATCGACCGCGCCCCGGTCATCCCGGCCAACCCACCATGATCGATCTCGGCCACGATGTCCACGATCTGCGCATCGATGGCGTTGCGCTGACCGGTCAACTCCGCGATCTGCTCAAACAACTCCGCCAACCGCTCCTTCGGCGACACCTCATCGTCAACCAAAGACGCTGCAGCAGAGGACATGACCCCATCAAAGCAGCACCCACCGACAAAAACGGACGCGCGCAGCCCGCGCTGCACAGACCGAAGGCGCCACCGACAAAAAGAGACGGCCGCCGGCTGCACACTGCAGACCGGCGGCCGTCGTCGACAAACCTGGATCAGGCCGGCTTACGGAACCGCTGAATTCCCCAGGCCAGATGGCCCTGGTCGGCAGCGTCCACCCAATTGCGCAGTCCTACAACCATCTTGTTCAGGTACTCGGCAGAAGACCTCTGCTCGAGCTCGCTGCGGCGCGACTCCAGCTCCTGGCGCACGCGGTCGTAGTGGGTGCGGAGGTTGTGCACCAGATCGATCTGATCGAGCACCTCGAAACCGATGTCCTGCGCAGCTTCCCGGTAGAACCGCATCGAGCCCAAGTCGCGCAGGTTGAGCCGATCGTAGACGGGCTGCAGCACCCCGTCGGGCACGTCATCGGTTTGCATGGGATCGGTGAACACCAGTTCGCCGCCGGGCTTGAGCAGCCGGAAGGCCTCTTCGATCACCTTGCGACGGTCGGGGGCATGTAGGAAGGCATCCTGGGACCAGACGACATCGGCGCTTTCGGCGGGCATCGGCACGTCGTCGAAACTGCCGTGGATGACGTGGATCTGGCGATCCAGCCCGGACTGCCGGTTCTTGGCCCGGTTGTTCGCGTTCTGTGTTTCGGAGATGTTCACACAGGTGACCTTGCAGCCGTGGGCGCTGGCCACTCGACGCGCCGAGCCGCCGTAGCCGGCGCCCAGGTCGACGACCATGGCGTCAGAGCCGAGGTTGGACAGCAGCCCGGCCATCCGGTCCACCGTCTCGACGCCGGCGGCCCCGATGTCGTCGGTGTCCTCGTAACACCCGACGTGGATGTCCTCGCCGCCCCAGATGAGGGAGTAGAAATTGTCCGCGTCGTCGCTGTCGTAATAAGCCTCCGCCTCATCGGCGACGGTGTTCAGATTGTCCACCGATTTTTCGGCGACGTGGACGAAGAAGTCCGGTTCGTTTTCCTGGTAGGTCTCCTGGAAGTCTCCGTAGGTGCGGACCCGCTCGAAGCCGGCCTCCCGAATCAGCCGTCGCACATAGTTTTTCCGCAGCGGGTACATGTTCAGCGTGTATTCCGAGCCGTCCGGGAAGGTGTACTTGAATCGCGCCAGTCCGTCGTCGACGTGCTCGGGTTCGGCGGTGACCTGTTCGCCGCAGTAGTAGTACCTGTGTTTCGACGAGAAGCCGTGGTCGAGCATCTCGTCGTAGTTGCGCTGATCGAGGATCAGGATGCCGTCGTGGCGCAGTGCGGCGTAGAACTCGGCGAGCGCGCGGCGCCGGTCCTGTTCGTCGTGCAGATGGGTGAACGAATTGCCCAGGCAGATGATGGCGTCGTACTTGCCCTGGATGCTCTTGTTCAGCTGGCGCCAATCGGCTTGGACGCTCTTGAGGATCAGCCCGCGCTTCTTGCCGTTCTCGAAGGCCTTGGCCAGCATCGCTGCAGACCCGTCGGCGCTCGTGACGTCGAACCCGGCCTCGGTGAGTCGCACCGAGTGAAAACCGGTTCCGGTGGCGACGTCGACCACGCTCTTCTTGTCGCGGGCACGTAGGACGTCGATGAAGAATCGGCCTTCGGACTGGGCCCGGGCATCCCAGTCGATCAGTTCGTCCCACTTCTCGACGAAGCTCATGACGTATTCGCCTCGGTAGAGATCGGTGTCGCGATCGGCTAGTGGATCGTCACCGTAGTTCTGTTCACGCAACCGCAGTTCTGCATTGTCCTGGGTGGTCGTGGAAGTCATGAGACCTTTCTTTTTCCGTTGCCACGCGCACGCTCTCGGAAAAAGTGGTCGTGCGTGCGCTGATCCTTCAATCACGAGGAATGCGCACGCTATCCGCGGTTTTGGGGGCGAAGTCGTAGCTGCGCCGTTCCCCGCAGAGCAGGGGACGGGCGACTCCCGTCGCACCCACACCGCGGTTCTACTGTAGTTCACAGGGAACTTTTAGCGACCGCTAGGGCCGAATCCGTTGGCCGCCGGCACCTCGACCAGCGACGTCACCGAAAAACTCGTTCTCAGACCAACTCCGCCTCGGCCTCCCCGGCGGGTGCGATGCGCACCAGCGAACCGGGTTGGTACAGGAGCTGGTAGACGTTGCCGTCCGGTCCCTGGGCGAGCACGACGGTCGATCCGGCGTCCGGATCGAACGTCTGCGCGTCCCCGCACGACGTGAACTCCGGCGTGCACGTCAGAACGCGGATCCAGCCTTGGACCAGATCGGCGATGAACACCTTGCCCACGTAGTCGGGGCCGAACGTGTCGCCGTCGTAGACGAGCACCGAGGTGATCGCCGCGCCCCCGCCACGCGGGTAGGTGTAGATCGGGTTGATCGAGTCGCAGTCGTCGCAGACTCCTTCGGCGCCGGGCCACCCGTAATCTCCGCCGGCGGTGATCAGGTTCAGTTCCTCGAACGAGGCCGCACCGACGTCGGCGACCAGCAGCTTGCCGTCCGGTGTGAACGTCAACCGGAACGGGTTGCGCAGACCGTAGGCGTAGATCTGAGGCAGTGCACCGGGAATGGCCGGGTTGTCGGCGGGGGTGCTGCCGTCGGGGTTGAGGCGCAGGATCTTGCCGTGAATGTTCGTCAGGTCCTGCGAGTTGGCGCCGTTACCGTTGTCCCCGACTCCCCAGTACAGCGTGCCGTCGGGTCCGAATCCCAAGGCTCCGCCGTGGTGGTTCACCGCGGAGGACTGACCTGACTGCAGGAGGACGACTTCGGTGCCGGCGGTGTTGCCGACCATTGTCAGCCGGGATAGCTGGTTGCGATTGGCCGAACTGACGTACGAGACATAGAGGTATCCGTTGTCGGCGAAGTCGGGATCGACGGCCAGGCCGCTGATTCCGCGCTCACCGAGCGTGTTGACCGACAGCGTGATCACGGGTTCGTCACGCAGCGTGCCGTTTTCGACAACCTTGATCGTGCCCGCTTTCTCGGCGACGAGAATGCGGCCGTCGGGCAGGAACCGGAAGTCCACCGGGGTGTCGAGTCCGGGAACGACGACAGCGCGCTCGAAACCGATGAACACCGTCTCGGTGGAGCGATGCCCGCTGTTGCCGAGCAGACCGAAACTGACCAGGTTGAGTAGGCCGGCGAGGCCGTGGATGTGCAGACCGCTACGTGCGTCGCTGACCGTGACGTCGAACCTGTCCTGGCCGGCGAACGTGTCGTCGGGGGTGTAGACGAAGCTGCCGTCGGAGTTGATGACGACGCTGCCGTGGGCCGGATCGGTCGCCGTGAAGGTGAGCCTGCTCGAGTCCGGGTCCTCGGGATGAAGCTGGCCCTGGATCGTCCCGTCGACGACGCTGTTCTCGGACGGGTCGTGGTCCAGGGTCGGGGTGTCGTTGTCGAAGAAGCTGTCGATGAGCTCACCCAAGGTGGGCGCTGCGGCGGCAGGAGAGGCGTCGTCGGGGGCCGCGGACTGCGCAGCGCTCGTGTCGGCACGGTTCGAGGCCATCGCGGTCGCCTCGTCGAGGAATTCGGTTTCCGGCGCTGCGATCTCAGCCACCTCAACTGCCGCATCTGTCTCGGCCTCCTCGGTGGTGGCGGCCTCAGCCGCCGCGTCAGCCTCAGCCGCCGCGTCAGCCTCAGCCGCCGCGTCAGCCTCGGCCGCCGCCTCTGCCTCGGCTTGGGCCTCTGCAGCCGCCTCAGCCTCTGCCTCTGCCTCTGCCTCTGCCTCGGCCGCCGCCGCAGCCTCTGCTTGGGCCTCCGCCTCAACCTCGGCCTCCGTGGCCTCGGCCTCGGATTCCTCCGACGTCACGCTGCCCTGCTCCGCGCCTGAAGACTCCGGGGCGGTCGACGACCCGCTTGCCGACGTCGTCTCCGACGTGACCGACGCCGAACCCGACTCCGACGTCTCCGCCGACGCCAACCCCGGCCCCGCCAGCACCGCTGCGCCGACCCCGAGGGCGAACGCCAGTCCGCCGACCCGTCCGATGTGCCGGCTGGGCCCGGCCGTCGGCCGCGCCTCCCGTGTGATGGCTGATCCCCCCATGTCGCCTCCCTGCGAACGGGGCGCCGTGAAGCTCGCCTCCACGCGCGCCCACTGGTAGCCCGACTGTATTGCGCTGGTTTGCTGGGCACAGCGTTTTGGCCGGACGGTCAGCAATACGTCACGCCGGGGCGGCGGTGGCCAACTCCGTGTAGGCGGCGGCGACGTGATCGGCCAGCAGCCGCACGCCGGGCAGCGCCCCAGGATCGGTGCACAGGCCGACGCCGATGTCGTCTCCGCACGAGATCGCCGAGATGCGCAGCGCATGGTGCATCGCCGGCTCGGACGAGGAGAACAGGTGCTGCACCCGTCGGCCCGCGACCGACACGGCACCGGCAGGCCCCGGCACATTGGACACGGCGACGCTGAATTCGCGCCCGCCGCCGGCCAGCCGACCCACCGCGGCGCCGAGACGAGGGAGTCGGCCCAGCGCGTGGAACAGATCGAACAGCTCCTCGGCGTCGCCGAGCCGCTTGCGCCGGGCGGTCTCGGCGCGGATCAGATCCAGCCGGAGTAGCGGATCCTGTTCGGCCAGCGGCAGATCGACGTTGATGAACGAGTCGCGGTTGCCCAGGTCGTGTGCTGTCTCGTCGCGGTGGTGGAGGCTGACCGGGACCTGCGCCCGCAGCCGCCCCGCCGCGGTGCCGCGTGAGCTCAGCCACTGTCGAAGACCACCGGCGATCACCGCCAGCAGCGCGTCGTTGACCGTGGCGTGGACGGGCCGCGACGCCCCGATCTCCTTGAGTCGCGACAGCGGCAGCACGGTGAACGCCAGTTCGCGGGCGGCGCCGACCGGCCGGTCGAACGGGGAATGCGGACCGGGGCGGCCGAGTTCGCGCAGCACCACGTCGGGCATCCGCCGCACTTCGGTCAGCCGCGACGGCGCCGCGGCGCTGCGCATCCCGGCAGCACGCGGGGCGCTGTCATCGCGCGGGTCGAACAGCACCGCGTCCAGGAAACGGATCCCGGCGATCCCGTCGGCCATCGCATGATGGATCCGCGCGGCGATCGCTTCACGGCCGTCGTCGAGCGGCCCCAGGACGTCGAAGGTCCACAACGGCCGCCGGCGGTCGAGATGCTCGGCCATGAGCGCGCCCACCTGCTGCCACAATTCGGCCTGCGTCACCACCTCACCTCCGGCGCGCCGACGCACGTGGGCAGTGATGTCGAACTGCTCGTCGGCGACCCAGCGCGGCCCGTCGCCTCCGGTGTCGACCCGCTCGGTGGCTCGCGGCTGGTCGGACAGTCGGCCTGCCACGCTGTTTCGCAACCGGCCGACGTCGAGAATTTCGCCGGGCTCGAGGATGATCAGCTTGAGCGTGTGACCGGTGATGGCCGCCGACTCCAGACCGAGGATCCGCGCGTCCTCGCCCGAGAGGGATTCGCCGTCCTCGGACACCATGAGCCCAGTATCGGACACGTCGGCCACGCGGTCCGGGGCTTGCGGCACACGGTCGGGATGGGTCGGTCAAGATGGGACGCATGGACGTCAACGAGGTTCTGCTGCCCGGTGTGGGGCTGCGTTACGAGTTCGACAACACCGACGGCGACCGCATCGGCGTCGTCGCGAAGCGGGCCGGCGACTTCGAGGTCGTGCTGTACGCCGCCGAGGATCCCGATGTGGCGCAGCCGCTGTTTCACCTCAACGCCGAAGAGGCCGACGCGCTGGCCCAGATCCTGGGCGCCCCGCGCATCGCCGAGCGGTTCGCCGATCTGACCCATGAGGTGCCCGGTCTGGAGGCGGGACAGGTCTCCATCGACCCCGACTGTCCCTACGCCGACCGGCCCCTCGGGGACGCCCGCGTGCGCACCCGCACCGGCGCCTCGGTCGTCGCGATCGTGCGCGACGAGGACGTCCAGCCGTCGCCCGGCCCGGCCGATGTGCTGCGCGTCGGCGACATCCTCGTCATCATCGGCACCGAGGAAGGCATCACCCAGGTCGAGCACATTTTCGACAAGGGCTGAGCGGGGTGCACGGCTCCGTCGCGCTGCTGATCCAGATCGGGCTGCTCCTGGTCGTCCTGACCGTGCTGGGTGCCCTGGCCCGCAAAGTGTCGCTGTCACCGATCCCGCTGTACCTGCTGGCCGGGCTCAGCCTCGGTGAGGGCGCGATACCGGTCGAACCGTCGGCGTCGGAGTTCATCGAGACCGGCGCGCTGGTCGGGGTGGTGCTGCTGCTGCTGACACTGGGGCTGGAGTTCTCGGTCACCGAGTTCGCCGCCAGCATGCGCAAACATCTTCCGTCCGCGTGGGTGGACCTCGCGCTCAACGCCACCCCGGGAGCGCTCGTCGGCTGGTTCCTCGGCCTGGACTTCGTCGGGATCCTGGCAATGGCCGGCGTCACCTACATCTCGTCGTCCGGGGTGGTGTCGCGGCTGCTCACCGATCTGCGCCGGTTGGGTAACCGCGAGACCCCGGCGGTGCTGTCGGTGCTCGTGCTCGAGGACTTCGCGATGGCGGTGTATCTGCCGTTGCTCGCGGTGCTGGCGGCCGGGGGGACGTGGGTGAACGCCGTCGTCGGCATCGCCATCGCGATCGTGGCGTTGGCGGTGACGTTCCTGGCGTCCTACAAGTGGGGGCACGTCGTCGAGCGGCTGGTGTCGCACCCGGATTCGGAGCTGTTGTTGCTGCGGGTGCTCGGCGTGGCGCTGCTGGTCGCCGGACTTGCGGAGTTCGTGCACGTGTCGGCCGCCGTGGGCGCCTTCCTGGTGGGCCTGACGCTGAGCGGGGAGACGGCGGTCCGGGTGCGGGAACTGCTCAGCCCGTTGCGGGACCTGTTCGCCGCGATCTTCTTCGTCTCGATCGGGTTCATGGTGGATCCGGCGGTGATGATCCCGATGTTGCCGCTGGCGGTGGTGCTGGCCGTGGTCACGGCGGCCACCAAGGTGGTGTCGGGGATGTACGCCGCGAAGCGCGAAGGGGTGGCGCGTCCGGGTCAGCTCCGGGCGGGCACCGCACTGATCGTGCGCGGGGAGTTCTCGCTGGTCATCATCGCGCTGGTCGGCGAATCGATTCCGGTGATCGAGGCCATCGCCATGCCGTACGTCTTCGTGCTGGCGTTCTTGGGGCCGGTGGCCACCCTGCTCAGCGGGCGTGTCACCGCGCGACCCCGACTCCAGCGGCGGGTGTCGCGGCCCGCTCGGGCGCGACGTGCCGACCCGCCCTCGGGCTGAGCCGACAAGTCAGCGGCGCGACCACGCTCCGCGACGGACCTCGTCACGCGAAGCGCTCTCACGTTCCAGGTGCCGGGTGTGTTCCCGTCCGGCGTCGTGTCCGCGCAGCTGCCGGGACAGGTGCCGGATCTCGTCGCGCAGCTCGTCGATCTGCGCGGCCGTGGCCGCGCGGTGCGCCGAGTCCTCCTCCGAGACACGCTCGACGATCCACGACGCGACCGTCGCGGTGATCACACCGATCAGGCTGATCCCGCCGATCATCAGCAGCACCGCGATAACCCGCCCCGTCGTGGTGACCGGGTACTCGTCGCCGTAACCGACGGTCGTGACCGTCACGATCGACCACCACACGGCTTCGCCGAAGTTGGTGATGGTGGCCTCGGCGGCGTTGCGCTCGGTCTCCAGCATCGCCAGCGACGCCACATAGACCAGCAGCGTCGCGCTGGCCGCGGTGTACATCACCACCCGGCCGCGGATCGCGTCGCCGCCGGCCCGGTGCAGCACCTTGACGAGGACGACCAGCCGCAACAGTCGCAGCGGGCGCAGGAACGGGAGCACGACGATCGCCAGGTCCAGCAAGTGCCGGAAGAACCAGCGGACACGCTGGGGCGCGAGCGTGAGGCGGACGACGTAGTCGACGACGAACGTCACGTACAGCACCGTCATCACCGCATCGAGGGTGTTGTTCACCGCACGCGGCGGCTCGGCGAGCACCTGCACCGAGTACACCACCAGGAAGATGACGGCTACCGCGGCCAGCACCCACTCGCTGCGAGACTCCCATTGCTCGAGTCGTTGCGAGGAGGCCATCGGTCGATCTGCACCTTTCATTCCATGGCGGTGTTCATGCGTCGAACAGGGACGATGACGGTCACGCTACCGCGAAACGCCTGGGGGAGGAGTACCCACTACCGGCCCGAAGGTAGACGTCGGGGCCGGTACGGTGGGTCGTAGCAAACCTCTGATCATCACCGGCGGGCCGTGTCACCGCGCCCCTCGGCCTCAGGAGAGGGTGGGCAGCTCGGGTGACTCGCTCGGCCGGCGGCGGCCTTGAAACGCCCAAGACGCCGAAGCGGGCGGAGCGGCGACCGCGGGCCGCGCTGCACTACCTGCGAGGCACCAAGATCGGCGACGATCCCCCCGACGAGGTCTTCGAGCGGTTCATCGACGCGGTCATCAACGGCGTCGGAACGGCACCGCCGGTCCGCTACGAGAAGGTGTCCTACAACGCGGGCTTCTGGCCGCTCTCGCATGGCGGTACGGCCGACCTGACCTACGACGCGTCGTTGGCACAAGGCGTGCAGTTGCTGACCGAGCGGGCCGCCGAGCCGGGCGATGTGATCTTCGGGTTCTCCCAGGGTGCGGTCGCGGCGTCGTTCTACAAGTCCGCTCACAGCGGCAACCGCTACGTGCTGGTGGAAAACCCGAGCCGCCCCAACGGCGGCATCATGGCGCGCTTCCCGGGGGTGTCGATCCCGGTCGCCGGCGTCACGTTCAGCGGTGCCACCCCGCACAACGGTGACCACACCATCGACGTGGCCCGCCAGTACGACGGTTGGGCCGACTTCCCGGCCGACCTGTGGAACCCGTTGGCGGTGGCGAACGCGCTGATGGGCATCCTGGTCGTGCACGGCGGCACCCAAACCGAGGTGACCGCCGACGAAATTCGGGCAGCCGAGTCGGCGGGGCCGGAGTACTACCAGTACGACGCCGATTCGAACACCGTGTACTACCTGCTCAGAACGCCCTCGCTGCCGCTGTTGATGCCGTTCGAACGCTTCCTGCCCCGACGGGTCGCCGACGCCGTGGCGGGCCCCCTGCGCTGGTTCATCGAAACGGCCTATGACCGAAGTGATTACAGCCGCCCGACGCGCTCGACGTTCTTGCGACCGCTGGAACTGCTGCGCAGGGTGGTCGGTGCCGACTCCGGCGTGTGACGCGGTGTCGGCCCGCTGAGTGCCGCGGCGACCAAAACCCCCGATTGCCTTCACAGCAAACTTCTGTCCGTACACTCGCCCTGGGTGGGGGCGCGCGCAGTGACGCCTCCTGGGGGTGTCGGAGGGGGCACTGTGGCAAAGCATCGGTTGGGCACATGTCGACGTCAGCGGACGCAGAGAGCGAAGAACCGCTCGACCGGTCGCCCCAGCGGCCTCGCGGCAACCGGCGCGGCAGGGGTCGCGCTGGCTGGCGCGCTGGCTCTCGGGGCCGCGCCGACGCTGACGGCCAGTCCGCAGTTGTTGTCCGCGCTGCACTATCTGCGCGGTACGAACATCGGGTTCATCCCCAGCGAGCAGCAGTACGAGGACTTCATCAGCACAGTCATCGACGGCAGCGGTCTGACGCCACCGACGTCATACGAGGAGGTCGCGTACAACGCCGGTTTCCGTCCGTTCTCCCACGGTGGCTTCGCCGACCTGAGCTACGACGATTCGGTGGTGCAGGGGGCGCAGCTGCTGGCCGATCAGCAAGCTGCCGAGGGCGACGTGATCTTCGGCTTCTCCCAGGGCGCGGTCGCGGCATCGCTGTACAAGGCCACCCATACCGGCAACACCTATGTTCTGGTGGGCAACCCGAGTCGGCCAAACGGCGGGGTCATGCAGAGGTTCCGGGGCTTGACGATCCCGTTCGTCGACGTCACCTTCAGCGGCGCCACACCGGTCAACGGTGACTTCACGGTCGACGTCGTGCGCCAGTACGACGGCTGGGCTGACTTCCCGACCTATCTGTGGAACCCGGTCGCGATCGCCAACGCATTCATGGGCATCGTGCTGGTGCACGGCAACACTCAACTCGAGCTCACGAGCGAGGATCTCGACCTCGCCGAGCAGTCCGGCAGTGAGTACTACCAGTTCGACGAGCACTCCAACACCGCCTACTACGTCATCAAGACCTATCCGGTCCCGCTGCTGATGCCGTTCGACTGGTTGCCCGACCCGATCCTCGCGGCACTGGATGCGCCGTTGCGCTGGTTCATCGAAACCGCTTACGACCGCACCGATTACAGTCAGCCGTTGCGGTCGAGGCTCTTCGCTCCATGGAGCCTCTTCAGCGCCGACGTTGCCGACGGGCAGGAGCCCGAAAGCGATTCGGGGGACGCAGGCGCGGCACGAATAGCCGACAGCTCGTCCTCCGATGACCCCGCAGCACCCGGTGGAGTCGGCGGGGCACCGATCGGGGGGCAGGAGGTGACCGCCGAGAGCGGTACCGGCGATGCGGAGGACGAGGAGGCCGGCGACCTCGGTGTGGTGGCCGAGGCCGGTGAGGAGGACGACATGGGCTCTGGGGGCGGCGAATCGCCGTCGGCGGCCTTGGATCCCCCCGGCGAGCCTGACGCGCTGCCCGCCGACTCCGGCGTCGACGAACTCGAGGAAGCGGTCCCAGCGACCGAAGGTCAAGAATCGGGGGACGCGGCTGACGCCGGGGCGGACAACCCCGGTGCCGCCGCCGGAGCCGCAGCCGAGGACTCCGCCGACGGCGCAGCTGAGGACTCCGCCGGCGCCGCGGCCGCATAGCCGCCTGAGTCGCCGCCGACACCCTCGTGTGATCGGGCAGACGTGTGTGATGCATTACTTCGCCGTGCGCCGGGCACCGCTGTGGTGAGACCGTCGGATCAGTGTCCGGGGGCCAGAGAGGAGCGTCATGGCGCTGATGGAGTGCCGGCGATGCGGCGCGCAACGGCCGTCCTGGCTGGGTGAACCGCACCGCTGTGTCGGCGACGCCAACGTGTCCTGGCTGGGCTTTCATCAGCTGACCGCGCAGGCCGCGATGGCGTGGCGCCGCCACCTGCTCGACGGAGCAGGCTGAGCGGAAACCCGGCCGGATGCATCGCCGGGGCGGCTCGCGGTAGTGTCGGGGGCTGATCGTTACCAGATTGGAAGCTAGCCCCATGGATCTTGTGCTCGGTTTGTCGATGACGTCGTCATCGGTGCGCTGGGTGCTCGTCGAGTCCGCCGGAGAGGGCAGAACCCTGGACCGCGGCTCACTGCCCGTGGACCATGATCAGGTTTTCGACGCTGACGCCCTGCTCAGCGCGCTGATGGACAGGACCGCGGGTCGGCTGCACGCCATCGGCCTGAACTGGACCACCTCGGCGGAAGCCGCCGCGAACGCGATCTGGCAGGCGCTGACCGACCGTGGCGTCGAGAACGTCATTGCCGTCTCCGACGTCGAGGCCGCCGAAGCGCTGGCCCGCGGTGTCGCCGAACTCGCCGACGGCGATCGGGTCGTGGTCTGCGTCGCCGAGCCGGGCGCCGCTGTCGTCGCCTCGGTCAGCCCGGACGGCGTGACTGCGGACCGTGTGCACCCGACGGACCTCGCCGACGTGGGCGGTTTGTCCCCCGACACGGTGCTGGTTGCGGGCTCCGGAGACGTCGACGCGGTGGTCGGCGCGCTGCGCGAGCGCACCGATGCCGCCGTCGTCGCGGCCGATGAAGCCGACCTGGCGCTGGCCAGGGGCGCCGCGCTGGCCTCGGAGTCGGCGGTGTCGCTGCTCGATGCCGAGTCCGCGCCGCCCCGCCGGGCCCTGTCGCCGACCGCGGCGGCCGCCTCCGTGCTGGTCGCGGCGGTGGTCACGTTCGTGGTCTCGCTCTCGATCGCGCTCGGTATGACGTTCACCCCTGATACCGAGGCGCCGAAGATGGCCCGCTCGGCGAGCGAGCCGCTGCGCGAGGCCGCGCCGCCGTCACCGGTCGAAGCCGCTCCGCCGGCCCCGAAACCGCAGGCCCCGCCGCCACCTGACGCTCCGGTGCCGGCAGAGGCGGTGGCTGCCTTCGTCGAGGTCCCGGACGCGATGCCGATCGTCGAACCGCCCGCAGCCCCGCCGGCGCCGCAGGCCCCGCCGCCCGTGTACGAAGAGCCGATCGCCCCCGCTCCGGCCTATGTGCCCGAGGCTCCGGCCTACGTTCCGCCGGCACCGCCGCCGAACTATCTGCCGCCCGAGCCCGCGCCGGTGTACGTGCCGCCGGCCCCGGCGCCGAACGTGGCGCCGCCGCAGCTGAACACCCCGCAGCCCGAGCCGCGGCTTCGCGATCGGATCATCGAGCGCATTCCGATCATCAACCGGTTCCACGAGCCGGAATACGACTACACGCCCTAGATCCGAAGCGCGTCGCGCCTGAGAGTGGCGCACGGCGTGACGTTGTTGCAGCGCCCTTACTCGGGCGACGCGTGGATCGTCGTCAGGCTCGGTTCACCACATTTTCCAGCGGTTCGCCCTGGGCGAGACGAGTGATGTTGGCGCCGACGTCGTCGACCCGGCCGATGAAGGTGTCGGTGGTGATTCCCGACGAATGCGGGGTCATCAGCACGTTGGGCAGTTCGGCGAACGGCAATTCGCTGGGCGCACAACGCCCTTCGCCGGCGGGGTAGCGGTACCAGACGTCGATCGCGGCCGCCTTGATCACGCCGCCGGCCAGCGCGTCGTAGAGCGCCCGTTCAGCCACCAGCGGCCCACGCCCGACGTTGATCAGGACACCGTCGGAGCCGAGCGCGATCAGCTGCGCCGCCCCGATCATCCCGGTGGTGTGCTCGTTCAACGGCGCGGAGACCACCGCGACGTCGCACTCGTCCAGCAGCTGGTCCAGTCGGCTGGTGTCGCCGACCCAGTCCAGTCCGGCCTGGTCTGCGACCCGGCCCGACCCGGTGACCGCGGCACCCGTGCAGCCGAACGCGCGCAACAGTTTCCAGCTGCACAACCCGATGTGGCCGAAACCGACGAACCCGATCCGGGCGTCCCCGAAGACGGGCGGCTGGGGCAGCGAGCGGTCGTACACCGACGTGGCCCAGATCCCGTCCCGCAGCGCCCGGTCGTGCGTCAGGAAGCCCCGCCGCAGCATCACCGCCGCCCCGGCCACGTACTCGGCGATCGAACGTTCGTGGTGGAAGGTGTTGCACACCGCCACCTCAGGGGGCAACGCGGCGAAGTCGATGCGGTCGGTGCCGGCCCCGGCGACGTGGATGAGACGCAGCCGCTCGGCGGCCCGCACCATGTCGGCGGTGAAGAAGCTGCCGACGAACACCTCGGCGTCGCGCAGTTCCTCGTAGGGCACCCCGTCGGTCAGCCAGACGAACCGTGACCCGGACGGTGCCCGTGCCTGCAGGCGCTCCCGGTGGGGGAGCAGGTTGCCGTCGGCCACCACGATCAACATGTCATTCCTCTCAACCACGCTGCAGCGCAGGGCGTTTGCTGTCGAACGTCCATCCGGGGATCAGGTACTGCATGGCCGCCGCGTCGTCGCGGCCGCCGAGTCCTTCCTGCTGGTACAACGCGTGAGCGGCTGCCACCGCGGCTTCGTCGAGCGTCACGCCCAGCCCGGGTGCCTCGGGGACTGTCAGATAGCCGTCGACGATGCGGTACGGGTCGGTGGTGATGGCCTGGCCGTCCTGCCAGATCCAGTGGGTGTCGATGGCGGTGATCTCACCCGGCGCGGCGGCGGCGACGTGGGTGAACATGGCCAGCGACACGTCGAAGTGGTTGTTGGAGTGCGACCCCCACGTCATGCCCCACGCTTCGCACAGCTGGGCCACCCGCACCGACCCGGCCATGGTCCAGAAGTGCGGATCGGCCAACGGGATGTCGACCGCTCCGGAGCGGATCGCATGCCCCATCTCGCGCCAGTCGGTGGCGATCATGTTGGTCGCGGTCGGCAAGCCGGTGGCGCGTTTGAATTCGGCCATCACCTCGCGGCCGGAGAACCCGCCCTCGGGTCCCACCGGGTCCTCGGCGTAGGCCAGCACCCCGGACAGCTCGCGACATGTCTTGACGGCGTCGCGCAACAACCAACCCCCGTTGGGGTCCAGCGTGATGCGTGCGCCGGGGAATCGCTCGGCGAGCGCGATGACGGCCTTGGCCTCCTCTGGTGCCGGCAGCACGCCGCCCTTGAGCTTGAAGTCGGCGAAACCGTAACGCGCGTGGGCTGCTTCGGCCAGGCGCACCACCGCGTCGGGAGTCAGGGCCTCCTGGTGGCGCACCGTGAGCCAGTCGTCGGCGTCGGGTGCCTCGTCCGCGGGGGACCGGTAGGCCAGGTCGGTCTTCGTGCGGTCTCCGACGAAGAACAGATATCCCAGCGCCTGCACCTCGGTGCGCTGCTGACCGTCGCCGAGCAGCGCGGCGACGGGGACCTCCAGGTGCCGGCCGAGCAGATCCAGCAGCGCCGCCTCGACGGCGGTGACGGCATGCACCGTGACCCGCAGGTCGAAGGTCTGCGCTCCGCGACCGCCGGCGTCGCGTTCGGCGAACGTGCGCCGCATGTCGGCCAGCACCGCGTGGTAGTCGCCGATGCTGCGTCCGGTGATCAGCGGCCGGGCGTCCTCGAGAGTGCGCCGGATCGGTTCGCCGCCGGGCACTTCCCCGACGCCTGTGTTGCCTGCCGAGTCGGAGATGATGATCAGGTTGCGCGTGAAGAACGGCCCGTGCGCGCCGGACAGATTCAGCAGCATGCTGTCGTGGCCGGCGACCGGGATGACGGTCACGTCGGTGACGACGGGTGTTCTGGCGGTCATGGCGCTCCTTCGGGCAGGTATCTGGTCACGAGGCAAACCATTTGTCGCCGTTGGCCAATGGGCGGACCACACGGGTCACCTTGTCGCCGACGTCGCGCAGCGCGTCGATGACCACGCGCTCGCGCTCGGCGGTCAGACGGTCGGCGGGTATCGAGGCGCTGATCGCGTCCTGCGCGGGTCGGCAGTAGCGCAGGGCCACGGCGAAGCAGCGCAGCCCGGAGGTGTTCTCCTCGTCGTCGGAGGCGTACCCCCGCACCCGGACGTCGTCGAGCTGGTGGTCGAGGGTGTCACGGTCGGTGATCGTGGTGGCGGTGAGCGCCTCCAGCGCCGCGGGGACGTGCTTGTCGCGGTCGGCGCCGAACCGTTCTGCCAGCAGGGCCTTGCCCAGCGCCGTGGCGTAGGCGGGCAGTCGCCGGCCCACCCGGCTGGCGGTGCGCAGGTACTGCTGGGATTCCCGGGTGGCCAGGTACACGATGTCCGTGCCGTCGAGGCGGCCGAGGTGGAACGTCTCGTCGAGCTCGGCGCGCAGTTCCTCCAGGAACGGCGTGATGAGCGGTAGGTAGGGGTCGCTGTCGAGGTAGCTGGTGCCGACCAGTAGCGCCCGGATGCCGATGCCGTAGTAGGTGCCGGTGGGGTCCGAGCGCACCCACCCCTGGGCGACCAGCGTGCGGAGCAGGGCGTGGGCGCTGCTGCGCGGCATGTCCAGGGCGTCGCTGATCTCGCGCAGCCGGGCCGGGTCGGTGGGGCGGGCGGCCAGATACTCGAGCAGCTCGACCGTGCGTACCGCCGACTTCACCTTGCGCACCGAGATGTCCTGGCTCAACGTGTCCCCCTCAGAAGGTCAGCAGCAGCTCGCGCCCGATCAGCACGACGGCGCCGGTGGCCGAGACGCCGATCGCCAACCAGCGCAGCCGCAGCGGATTGAGATACCGGTTGAGCACCCGGGAGAGCAGGTATCCGAGCACCGCGGCCGGAACCAGCAGCGCGAAGGTCTTCAGCGTGCGGCCGTCGACGGCGCCGGTGAAGGCGAGCACGATCAGCGAGATCACCGAGCCGACGAGGAAGAAGCTGCTCATCGTGCTGCGCAGCACCGCACCGCTGTTGCGCTGCCAGACCAGCGCCATGGGTGGCCCACCGATCGACGTCGCGGTGCCCAGCAGCCCCGAGGCCGCGCCGGCCAGCACGACGTTGCGGCGCCGGGCCGCCGGAACCCAACCGGAGCTGGTGAGCACCACGCCGCCCAGCACCACAGCGGCCAGCACGATCACCAACGCCTGATGCGGCAGCGCGGCCAGCAGCAGTGCGCCGGCCACGGTCCCGGGCACCCGCCCGATCAACGCCCAGCCGGTCCCCGACAGGTCGATGGCTTCCCGTTCGCGCACCACCACCATCAGCGTGACCAGCGTGGCGACCATGATCAGCGTGCCCGGGATCATCGCCGGTTCGATCATCGCGACGATCGGTGCGGCGAACATCCCCATGCCGAATCCGATCGACGCCTGCAAGGCCGAAGCGAACAGAATCGCCGCGGCCACGACGCAGAATCCCGCGAGGGTCATGCCGACACGGTCTCAAGTCCACTCCCCTCCAGCAGCAACGGGTGGTGGCACAGCGCCGTGTGGCCGCCGAAGTCGGGGTCCACGGTGACCGGCGGCGTGGTGGTGGCGCACACGTCGGTGGCCTTCCAGCAGCGGGTGCGAAAGCGGCAGCCCGACGGCGGGTTCAGCGGTGAGGGCACCTCGCCGGAGAGCAGGATGCGTTCCTGGCGGTGTGCGCCGTCGAGGGTGGGCGCCGCGGACATCAGCGCCGCGGTGTACGGGTGGTCGGAGCGGTCGAACACCGTGTCGGTGGGGCCGTTCTCGATGATCTTGCCGAGATACATCACCGCAACCCGGTCTGCGACGTGGCGCACCACCGAGAGATCGTGCGAGATGAAGATGTAGGAGATGCCGAGTTGCTCCTGCAGATCGTTGAGCAGGTTGAGTACCTGGGCCTGTACCGAGAGGTCGAGCGCGGAGACGGGTTCGTCGCAGATGATGACGTCAGGGTTCAGCGCCAGCGCACGGGCGATGCCGATGCGTTGCCGCTGGCCGCCGGAGAATTCCTGCGGATACTTGTCGGCGGCCTTGGCGCCCAGGCCCACCAGGTCCAGCAGGCCGCGCACCCGCATGTCGCGGTCCTGGCGGTTCTTGACGAGCCCCCTGTGACTGCGCCACGGCTCGGCGATGATCTCGGCGGCCGACATCCGGGAGTTCAGGGACGCGTAGGGATCCTGGAACACCATCTGCACCCGGCTGCGGAACTTCAGCAGCTCGGCGCCGGTGAGGGTGAACGGGTCCACGCCGTCGAAACGCACCGTTCCGGCGTCCGGACGTTCGAGCATCAGCAACGTCCGTGCCAGGGTCGACTTTCCGCAGCCGGATTCGCCTACCAGGCCGAGGGTTTCGCCGCGCGCCAGGTCCAGGCTGATGCCGTCGAGCGCGCAGAGTCTGTTCTTTCCGGCGTGCGGGACGCGGAACGACTTGCGGACGTCGCGGACTTCGAGCAGATTCTCAGACATCGTCACTCTTTTCTCTTGGCGTGCGGGGCGTGACCTCTTCCGGGAAGTGGCAGGCGGCCTTGCGATGTTCGCCGACGTGGTCGAGGGTGGGCCGGGTGGTGACGCAGATGTCGCGCGCCAACGGGCAGCGCTCCTGGTAGACGCATCCCTCGGGAATGTCGTGCAGGTCCGGCGGTGACCCGCCGATCGACGTCAGGCCGTCGCCGCGGCGGGCGTTGACGGGCACCGAGTCGAGCAGGCCCTTCGTGTAGGGATGCTTCGGGTCGGCGAAAACCTCGGCGACGGTGCCGGTTTCGATGACGTTGCCGGCGTACATGACGGCGACACGGTCGGCTTCTTCGGCCACCAGGGCCAGATCGTGGGTGATCAGGACGACGGCCATGTCGAACTCGGTGCGCAGGTCCCGCAGCAGCGCCATGATCTGGGCCTGCACTGTGACGTCGAGCGCGGTGGTCGGCTCGTCGGCGATCAGCACGCTGGGGTTGAGGGCGACGGCCATGGCGATCAGCAGCCGCTGGCGCATGCCTCCGGAGAACTGGTGCGGGTAGGAGTTCAGTCGGGTCTCCGGCTGGGGGATGCCGACCCGCGCCATCAGTTCGACGGCCTTGGCCTTGGCATCCTTGGCGTTGAGTCCCTTGTGGATCCGGAACGGTTCGGCCAGTTGGGTCCCGACGGTGTAGAGCGGGTTGAGCGCGGTCAGCGCGTCCTGGAACACGATGGCCAGTTCGGTGCCGGCCATCGCGCGCCGCTTCTTGCGGTCGGCGGAGAGCAGGTCGACACCGGACAGGGTGGCGCTGCCCGCGACGACATCGGCCACCGGTTCGAGCAGGCCGACCAGTGCGGTCGCGGTCATCGACTTGCCGCAGCCGGATTCACCCAGCAGGGCCAGCGTTTCGCCGCGCCGGGCCTGGAACGACACATCGTTGACGGCGCGCAGGGTGCCCGAGATGGTGCGGACCTCGACCGAGAGCCCGTCGACGTCGAGCACCGTGGGCGCGTCGGCGTGGTGGTCGGTCTGCGTGTCAGGGCGTGCTGGTGCGGTCATGCTCGAGCCTTTCATCAGAGGCGCTTTCCCGACTTGGTGAACGTGTTCAGTCGCTTCTGCGGGACGGTCAGGCGCCAACGCTGGCCGGGGTCGGTGGCGATGCGGGCCCAGGCGGCCAGGATGGTGGCCGACACGGTGGTGATCACGATGGCCAGGCCGGGGAAGAATGACAGCCACCAGGCGGTGTGCAGGTAGGTGCGGCCCTGGGCGACCATCAGGCCCCAGCTGACGTCGGGCGGCTGGATACCGATGCCGAGGAAGCTCAGCGAGCTCTCGGCGAGCATCACGTAGCAGAAGTCCAGCGTGGCGACGGTCAGCATGGTGGGCAGCACGATCGGCAGCACGTGACGCCAGATGATCGAGGTGGCGCTCGCACCGAAGGTTCTTGCTGCGTCGACGAATACGCGGCTGGCCAGTTCGGCGGATTCGGCGCGCGCGGTGCGCAGGTACACCGGGATGCGGGTGAGCGCCAGCACCATGACGATGTTGGCCGCGCTGGGGGAGAACACGTAGAGCACGACGACGGCCAGCAGCAGCGACGGGAAGCTCATGATGACGTCGGCGACGCGCATCGCGAGCGTTTCGCGCCAGCCGCGGTGATAGCCGGCCCACATGCCCACCGCCGAGCCGATGACCGCGGAGATGACCACGGCCGGGATCGCGACCGACAGGGTGGTCTGGCAGGCCACGACGAGGCGGGCCAGCATGCTGCGGCCCAGCGGGTCGGTGCCCAGCACGTTGGCCCAGCCGTGGGCCAGTGTGAACGGCGGCTGGTTGGAGTTGTCGAGGTCGATGCGGATGGCGAGGTCACCGACCAGCAGCGGCCCGACGAGCGCGGTCAGCACCACGATGCCGAGGACGCCGGCCGCGGTGAGCGCGACCCGGTCGTTGGACAGCAGCCGGAACCAGAACGAGGGCCCGGACTGCTTGGTGGTGCGTGAGGATGTGTCGTCCTCGCCGACGATCGCGGTGGTCGGCTTGACCGGGATCAGGTCGATTGACGTGCTCATGGTTGTCTCCTGGGACTTCTCAGACTCGGGCGGGTTCGCGGACCCGCGCGTCGAGCAGCGCGTAGCAGGCGTCGATGATGATGTTGAGCAGGAAGATGCTGACGGCGGTGAGCAGGACGGCGGCCTGCAGAACGGCGAAGTCGCGCTGCAGGATCGCGTCGATCATCAGCTTGCCGATGCCGGGCCAGCCGAAGATGGCCTCGACCACCACCGCGCCGTTGATGAGGCTGACCATCAGGTCGCCGGCGACGGTGAGCGCGGGTGCTGCGGCGTTGCGCAACGCGTGGTGGGACACGACCCGGAAGTCGCCCGCGCCCTTGCTGCGTGCCAGCCGGATGTAGGGCGCCGACAGGGCCGAGACCATCGCCCCGCGCACCACCTGGGTGAGCACACCCAGGGGCCGGATCATCAGCGTCGCGACGGGCAGGATCCAGGACAGCACGCCGGCGTCGACACCGGAGGTGGGCAGCACGCCGAGGAGCACCGCGAACAGCCACACCCCGGTGATCGCGAACCAGAAGTCGGGGATGGACGCCGCGGTCATCGACAGCAGGCTGGAGAACCGGTCGGCCAGCGAGTTCGGGCGGTAGGCGGCCCAGCAGCCGACGACGACGGCTCCGACGATCGCCAGCAGCATCGTCGCGAACGCGAGTTGCAGCGTGGCGGGGAAGGCGCGCAACGCCATCTCCGCGGCCGATTCACCGGTGCGCAGCGAGGTGCCGAAGTCCAGGTGCAGGACGCCCTTGAAGTAGTCGACCAGCTGGGTGATCAGCGGATCGTTGAACCCGTTCTGCTCGGCGAACGCGGCGCGCTGCTCGGGGGTGGCCGACTCCGACAGGTACAGGTTCGTCGGGTCACCGGTGAGCCGGGCGAGCAGGAACACCCCGAGCAGGACGATGATCAGCGGGAGGGCGCTGGTGTACATCCGGCGCCGGACGAAGGAGAACATGGGCTGGGCCTTCCTGTTTCTCAGGACTTGTCGGTCCGGTCGGCGGCGGGTGACATCGCGGCCAGGCGCATCTCGTCGCCGGTCGCCGAATTGGGGGTGTAGTCGACGCGTGGCGACTTGCCGAGGATGCCGCGCATGTGGGCGAGGTAGGCCATCTGCATGATCTGCTGGGGCTCCTCGGCGAACAGCTCGGCGAACGCGTCCTGGCGGGCTCGGCCCTCGAGCTGCTCGGCGGCTCGGATCTTTGCATCGAATTCCGCTGTGCCGTAGGCGCTCTGCGGACCGTCGGAGAGCGTGTACTGGTCCATCGTGAACGCGGCATCGCCGGCCTGGTTGCCGTGCATGATCATCAGCAGGTAGGGCCCGGTGTTCGGGGGGAACGGCCGCAGCTGGTACTCGAGCTGGGAGGCGGTGTCCATCATCTCGATCTTGACGTTGAGCCCGATCTCGGTGAACTCGCTCTGCAGCACCTCGATGGTCTCGGCGATCTTGGGGAACTGCGCGGTGCGTCCGATCAGGCGGATCTCCCTGTCAACCGGCACCCCGTCGGCGCGGGCCTCGTCGATCAGCGCCTTGGCCTTGTCCGTGTCGTGCGGCCAGGGCTGCAACTGGTCGTTGTAGCCGACCACACCGGACGGGATCAGCTGGGCGGCGGGCTGACCCAGGTCGCGGAACAGGGCTTTGACGATGCCGGTGCGGTTGGTGGCGTAGTTGATCGCCTGGCGGACGCGGATGTCGTCGAGCGGCGGCTCGGTGGCCTGCATGCGCAGTGCCGTGGTCTCGTTGTTCTGGAACGGCACCCCGAGGTCGCCGGCGCCGTCCTCGGGGCCCAGGCCGGTGGCGATGTCGGCCTCGTCGTTGGTGATCATCGCCGCGCGCACGCTTCCCTCGCTGCGCCACTGGTATTCGGCGACCGGGAACGCCGGCGCGTCACCCCAGTAGGTGTCGTTGCGGGCCAGGATCAGCTTCTGTCCGTACTCCCAGTCGCGGATCGCGTAGGGTCCGGTGCCGATCGGCTCGCGCACCTTCTCGGTCATGCTGGTGGTGCGGGGCACGATCTCGACGAACGAGAGACGCAGCGGCAGAATCGGATCGGGCTCGGTGGTGCCGACCACGACGGTGCGCTCGTCGGGGGTCTGCAGGGTCAGCACCTCGTCACCGAAGACGTAGCCGTCGACGTTGCACTGCAGATCGGAGTTGACCGCGCGGTCGATCGAGAAGGCGGCGTCCTCGGCGGTGAACGGTGCCCCGTCGGAGAAGGTCACACCGTCGCGCAGGGTGAATGTCCACTCGGTGGGGCTGTTCTGCTCCCAGTCGGTGGCCAGCAGCGGTTCCAGGTCGCCGGTGGTCGGGTTGCGCTCCACCAGCGGCTCGGTGATGTTGGAGCGCACCACGACGCCGGTGGAGGTCAGTGAGCTCTCGCAGGGCTCGAGTGTGGGGGGCTCCTGGGGCAGGACGATGCGCAGCGTGTTGAGGTCGTATCCGCCTCCGCCGGAGTTGGCGACCGAGCAGCCGCTGGCGGCGACGGCGACTCCCGCGAGGGCCATCGCGGTCAGGCGCCGTGTGTTCCGCTTCATCGATCCTCCCGGGCTGGGGATGTCTGGCGTCTACGTATGTAGATGCAATGTGTGATGACAGCCACACGCTATGGCGGTGTTTTGGAGACCGTCAACCCTGCTCAAATGGCCGTATCCGGGCGATTTTCGGGCGTCAGTGGCGCTGTCTCTGCCTACTCACACCGGCCCTGAGCTGCAATTTCGATCGGGGCGGCGGCGTGGCGATACCCCGGCGCGCGGCGGACTGGAGCACCTATGCGCTTTGGCTATCAGTCCATGCTATTTCGGACGTGGACGGGTATCCGCAGGTCGTCGTAGCGTGAACAGCACTATGACTGCGTCCACCGACCATCCCCCAGCCGCGACGAAGCGCGCCGTCCTGCAGGTCGGCCCCCTGAAACCGTCGCTGTCGGCCACGCTGGTCGACGACTACGCCGCCTGGGTGCTGCCCGACGCCGAGGACGAACGTCACAGTTTTCTGTCGCGGCACGGCGCCGAGATCGCCGCGGTGGTGACCTCGGGGCGGACCGGCGTGGACGCCGAGTTGATGGCGGCGCTGCCGAACCTCGGCGCGGTCGTCAACTTCGGCGTCGGCTACGACACCACCGATGTCGACGCGGCCGCGGCGCGCGGCGTCGCGGTCAGCAACACCCCCGATGTGCTGACCGACTGTGTGGCCGACACGGCGGTCGGGCTGATGATCGACACGCTGCGCCAGTTCTCGGCCGCCGACCGCTACCTGCGTGCCGGGCGCTGGCCGGTGGACGGCAACTATCCGCTGACCCGCCAGGTCAGCAACACCCGCGTCGGCATCGTCGGCCTGGGCCGGATCGGCACGGCGATTGCGTTGCGGCTGAGTGCCTTCGGCTGCTCGATCAGCTACCACAACCGGCGAGAGGTGCCCGACTCGCCTTACACCTATGCCGCGTCGCCGGTGGAGCTCGCGCGCGGGGTCGACGTGCTGATCGTGGCCGCGGCCGGCGGCGACGGTACCCGCAATCTGGTGGACCGCGCCGTGCTGGACGCGCTGGGGCCCGACGGCTATCTGATCAACATCGCCCGCGGCAGCGTGGTCGACCAGGACGCCTTGGTGTCGGCGCTGCTGGACGGCCGTCTCGCCGGCGCCGGACTGGACGTGTTCGCCGACGAGCCGCACGTGCCGGAGCAGCTGTTCGCGCTGGACAACGTCGTGTTACTGCCGCACGTCGCCAGCGGCACGGTGCAGACGCGCGCCGCGATGGAGGCGCTGACGCTGCGCAACCTCGACGAGTTCCTCGCCACCGGCGCGCTGATCACCCCGGTCCGGTTGCCCGCCGCCGCGAAATAGGATTCCGGGCTGCGGTGGGACCCGGCAGCGCAGCCCTGGTTTCTCACTCGCGGTGGGTCCGACGAGCGCCGCGACGTCAGCTCAGCGGCGGACGGCGCAGCCGGCGGCGATGTTGTGGCAGTGCCCGTCGCCCTTGCAGGTGGCGCAGTGGCACCGGCAGCCCTGGTTTCTCAACTTCTCGGAGATCTTGTGGTCATCTCTAGCCATGACATGCTCCTTTGCGAATACGTTGATATTAGAGCGCTCGCCCAGCTCGGAGGGCTGAAATCGCGGACGCGGCCAACCGGCGTTCACGAACAGTTCCCGTGACGGTCCGCCCGCCGAGAGACACCCGACGCCTGCCGGCCATCGCCCGGACAGGCCGCTCTCCGACACTGCGCCGTGTCGCCGAATCTCAGCCGCCGCACCGTCCTCAAAGGCGCGGCGGGGCTGGCCGCCGCTCCGCTGCTCGGATTCACCGGCGGGCCGCGCCGCGGACCCGTTCCAGCCGACCCGTTCACCCTCGGGGTGGCCTCGGGTGATCCCGGTCCCGACGGTGCGGTGATCTGGACGCGGCTGGCGCCGCGGCCGCTGGCCGACGACGGCCTAGGTGGTATGCCGGCGCGCCGCGTGGAGGTGCAGTGGGATGTCGCCGCCGACGAGGCGTTCACCCGGCCGCTGCAGCGGGGCCACACCGTCGCCGCTCCCGAGGCGGCGCACAGTGTGCACGTCGAGCTGGCCGGTCTGCCGCCCGGCGGCGAGTATTTCTACCGCTTCCGCGCCGAGGGCCATCTGTCACCGGTGGGTCGCACCCGCACCACACCCGCGCCCGGCGCGATGAGCGCGACGTTGACGCTGTGCGCGGCGTCGTGCTCGAACTATCAGCACGGTTGGTTCACCGCGTACCGCCGCCTCGCCGAGGAACATCCCGATGTCGTTGTGCACCTGGGCGATTACCTGTACGAATACGCCGCCAACGGTGACCGGGTGCGCGATCACGCCGGCCCGGAGACCGTGACGCTGGCGCATTACCGGCAGCGTCACGCGCAGTATCGCACCGACCCCGACCTGCAGGAGGCGCACGCCGTCGCGCCATGGCTGGTGGTGTTCGACGACCACGAACTGGCCGACAACTGGGCCGGCGACGTACCGAAGACACCCGATGCCGGGTTCGCCGCGCGCCGGGCGGCGGCGCTGCAGGCGTATTACGAGAACATGCCGCTGCGCGCATCGGCGGCGCCCCGCGACGGCGGCATGCGGTTGTACCGCCGTGTCGAATGGGGCGCGCTGGCGACGGTGCATTTGCTCGACACCCGCCAGTACCGCTCCGATCAGGCGTGCGGCGACCACTATCGCAGTGACTGCGCGGATCGTTTCGACCCGCTCCGTACCCTGCTCGGCGCCGAGCAACAGCGTTGGCTGCTCGACGGTTTCGCGCGATCGAGGGCGCGGTGGGACCTGCTGGCGCAGCAGGTGTTCTTCGCGCCGCTGGAGCTCGCCGCGGGTCCGGCGCGCGGCGTCAACCCGGATGCGTGGGACGGGTACGTCGCCGAGCGGGACCGCGTGGTCGCCGGGATCGCCGACTCGGCGGTGCGCAACGGCGTGGTCCTGACCGGAGATGTGCACGCGCACTGGGCTGCTGAGATCCGCAGGCACTCCGAGGATCCGCTGTCGGCTGCGGTGGCCACCGAGTTGGTGACGACGTCGATCACCTCCGGTGGCGACGGATCCGACACCCGGGCCGATGTCGAGGCGATTCTGCCGGAGAACCCGCACATCCGGTACTTCAGCAACCGGCGCGGTTATCTGCGCGCGACGCTCGCCGCCGACGAGCTGCGCGCCGACTTCCGCACCGTGCCGTTCGTGACCCGCCCGGGTGCCCCGGTCGCGACGGGCGCGTCGTTCGTGATTCCCGACCGGGTTCCGCAGCTGCTCTAGACGACGCCTTCGACGAGCTCGTCGGTGGTCCACTCCTGCTGCGGCAGCACGTCTTTGAGCAACCGCAGCAGGGCCGGGTTGGTCGAGTCGCCGCGCCACACGGCATCCAGCTCCACCGGGCGCTCCCGGAACGCCCCGATCGTGCGGAACACCACCCCCTCGGGATGCAGCGTGGCCGCGGACGCCGGCACCAGGGCCAGCCCGATGCCCGAGCGCACCAGCACCAGCATGGTGTGCACCTGGGTGACGTACTGCACGTACCGCGGGGTGGCGCCGGCGATGGTGAACGTGCTGATCAGCAGTTCGTTGAAGTAACGGGCCTGCACCGGGGAGTACATCACCAGGTCTTGGCCGTCGAGGTCGTTGAGGGTCAGCTGCCGCGACAGGTCGGACAGGGGGTGCTCGGCCGGCAGTGCGACCACCAGCTGCTCGTGCAGCAGCGGGCGCGACACCAGTCCTGGGCGTTTGAGGGGCGGGCGGGCCATCCCGAGGTCGAGCTCACCGGACATCAGTCCGTCGATCTGGGCTGAGGTCACCATCTCGCGCAGGTCGAGCTTCACGTCGGGCAGCCGCTCGCGGGCCCGTGCGAGCAGCCGGGGCAGCACGGCGTGCGCGGAGGCGGCGGTGAACCCGACGACGACGGTGCCGAGGTCACCGGCGGGAATGCGTTTGACGGTCTGCGCGGCGCCTTCGGCCAGCTGCAGGATCCGGCGGGCGTCGGGCAAAAACGCCGCACCGGCCGGGGTGAGGGTGACGGTACGGGTGGTGCGGTCGATCAGCTGGACGCCCAGTTCGCTTTCCAGCTGCTGCAGCTGACGCGACAGCGGCGGCTGGGTCATGTGCAGGCGTTCGGCGGCGCGGCCGAAGTGCAGCTCCTCGGCCACGGCGACGAAGCACTGCAACCGGGCCAACGAGAACACCGATGCACTCCTCGTATCAGTCGGCGCCTGTACGGGCGCACCGCGGCATCAGTGTAGTGCCGACGATTCGGGCCGGTGTGGGCTTGATGGCCGCGAACCCGAACCGGCCCACCCCGGCCCGGTACAGAGGGATGGAACTACCAGCGCGGGCTGGCGGTCTCGAACGACGGATCGGCACTGCGCATGTAGCCGGTGTCGTCGCGGTCACGGATTCCGCACCGCAGGTACTGCTCGTGCAGCGCCGCCAGTGCGTCGTCGTCGATGTCGACGCCCAGTCCCGGTGTGGTCGGGACCGGCACCGACCCGTCCACGAACGACAGCACACCGGGCGCGACGACGTCCTCGCTCTTCCACGGCCAGTGCGTGTCACACGCATAGGTCAGGTTCGGGGTGGCCGCGGCCAGGTGCACCATCGCGGCCAGGCTGATGCCCAGATGGGAGTTGGAATGCATCGACAGTCCCAGCCCGAACGTCTCGCAGATGCCGGCCAGCAGCCGCGACCGCTGCAAGCCGCCCCAGTAGTGGTGATCGGAAAGCACCACGCGCACCGAGCTCTTGGCAACCGCGGGGGCCAGTTCGTCGAACGCGACGACGCACATGTTGGTGGCCAGCGGCATCGGCGCCTGCGCGGCCACCTCGGCCATGCCGTCCAGGCCCGGCGTGGGGTCCTCCAGGTACTCGAGGATGCCGGCCAGCCCGGAGGCGACCTTCACCGAGGTCTGCGGCGTCCAGGCGGCGTTGGGGTCCAGGCGCAGTGGCATACCGGGGAACGCGGCGGCCAGGGCCTCGATCGCCGCCATCTCCTCCTCGGGTGCGAACACCCCGCCCTTGAGTTTGACGGCGGTGAAACCGTATTCGTCGACGATGCGTCGCGCCTGGGCGACGATGCCGTCCGGGTCGAGTGCGGCGCCGAACGCGTCGGGTTCGGCGCCGGGGTGGGCGGCCCATTTGTAGAACAGGTAGGCGCTGAACGGAACGGCGTCTCGCACCGCACCGCCGAGCAGGTCCGACACCGGACGCCCGAGCGCGCGGCCCTGCACGTCCAGGCAGGCCACCTCGAACGGGGACAGCACCTGGTCCACGGCACTGGCCGAGGTGATCATCCCGGCGGTGCCCACGGCCGCGGTGTCGCCGCGCAGCGTATCGGCGATCGCCGCGCGGATCATGTTGAGCGCGAACACATCCAGACCGGTGATCGCGTCGGCGGCGGCCCGCAGCCGGGCCAGGTGCCGGGTGTCGGCGTACGTCTCGCCGAGGCCGACGAGGCCCGCGTCGGTGTCCAGCTGGATGATGGCGCGCAGCGCGTACGGCTGGTGCACACCGACGGTGTTGAGCAGCGGCGGGTCGCGGAACGCGACGGGGGTGATGCGGGCGCCGGTGATGCGCAGCGGGCCCACGGTCAGATCGCCTGGGACAGTGCGCCGGTCATCACGGCGCGGCCCGCGGCGATGATCGAGGCGAGCTCGTCGACGTCGGTGGCGGTGGGCATCACCAGCGGCGGGCGCACCGGCCCGGCAGGCACGCCTCCCATCGTGACGCCGGCCTTGACCAGCGAGACCGCGTAGCCCGGGACGGTGTCGCGCAACCGCACCAGCGGGTGGAAGAAGGCGCGCAACAGGTCTTCGGCCAGGTGGCGGTTGTCGGCCTCCAGGGCGTCGTAGAAGGCCAGCGCCAGGTCGGGGGCGAACGCGAACGTCGCCGACGAGTACAGCGGCACCCCGATCGCGCGGTAGGCCTGCTGTGTGGTCTCGGCGGTGGGCAGCCCGTTGAAGAACAGGAAGTCGGGGTCGACCTCGCTGGTGATGGCCGACACGATGCGCGCCACCTGGTCGAGGTTGCCGGTGCCGTCCTTGAACCCGACGACGTTGTCGATCTTCGCCACCGCCACCGCGGACGCCTCGGTGAACCGCGCGTTGCCACGGTTGTAGACGATGACGGGAAGGTCGGTCACGCCGGCGACGGCGCGGGTGTAGTCGACCAGACCGGGCTGGGGCACCTCGACGAGGTAGGGGGGAAGCAGGAGCAGCCCGTCGGCGCCCACCTGCTCGGCCACCGTCGCGAACCGCTTGGCCTGCGCCACCGATCCGCCCGCGCCGGCGTAGACGGGCACCCGGCCGGCGACCACGTCGACCGCGGTGCGCACGACGGTGCTGAACTCCTGGTCGTCGAGGGCGTGGAATTCGCCGGTGCCGCAGGCGACGAACACGCCGCCCGGTCCGGCTGCGACCCCTTTGGCGATGTGGTCGGCCAGGGCGTCGACGTCGACGTCACCGGTCTCGGTGAACGGGGTGACGGGGAAGAACAGCACACCGTCGAAGGACGGGCGGGACGTGGAACGCATCGTGGGCTCCTAGCAGGGGTTGTCGGGGCGCGGGGGCCCGGTCGGTGGGTGAGGTCAGTCCTGGCTGAGCCGGCCGTCGATGCGCCGCCACAGGTGATCGGGGTTGCCGTCCGCTATTGCGCTGGGCAGCAGGGATTTCGGCACATTCTGGTAGCACACCGGCCGCAGGAAGCGTTCGATCGCGCGGCTGCCCACGGAGGTGCTGCGGGAGTCGGAGGTGGCCGGGAACGGGCCACCGTGCACCATGGCGTGGCTGACCTCGACGCCGGTGGGCCACCCGCCGAACAGGATCCGTCCGGCCTTGAGCTCCAGGCGTGGCAGCAGTTCGGCGGCGGCGTCGAGGTCGGATTCGTCGGCGTGCACGGTGGCGGTCAGCTGTCCTTCGACACCCTCGGCGACGGCGTGCATCTCGGCGGCGTCGGCGCAACGCACGATCAGGCTCGATGAGCCGAACACCTCGGCCTGCAGCGCCTCGGAGTTCAGAAAGCTCGGCGCGTCGGTGGTGAACAGTGCTGCGTGACAGCCGCATTCGCTGGTCGCGTCCCGGCCGCGGCCGATCAGCTCGGCCGCCTCGGAGAGCGCCGTGACGCCCTCGGCGTAGCTGCGGGCGATGCCCGGGGTGAGCATGGGTGTGGCCGGTGCCTGTGCCAGCGCCTCGCGGGCGGCGGTGACGAACGCGTCGAGGCCGGGGCCGTCGACGGCGATGACCAGTCCGGGGTTGGTGCAGAACTGCCCCGATCCCATCGTCAACGATGCGACGAACGCGCGGCCCAGCTCGCCGCCGCGGCTGGCCAGGGCGCCGTCGAGGACGAACACGGGGTTGATCGAGCTCATCTCGGCGTAGACCGGGATGGGTTCGGGCCGCGCGGCGGCGGCGGCGACCAGGGCGGTGCCGCCCGAGCGGGATCCGGTGAAGCCGACGGCTTTGATCCGCGGATCGGTCACCAGGGCAGTCCCGAGGCCGGGGCCCGAGCCGAACAGCATCGAGAACGTCCCTGCGGGCATGCCGGATTCGGCGACCGCGGCGGTGACGGCACGTCCGACCAGCTCGGAGGTGCCGGGGTGGGCGTCGTGCGCCTTGACCACGACCGGGCATCCGGCGGCCAGTGCGGAGACGGTGTCCCCGCCGGCGACCGAGAAGGCCAGCGGGAAGTTCGAGGCGCCGAACACGGCGACCGGACCCAGTCCGATGAAGCGTTGGCGGAGGTCCGGGCGGGGCAGCGGGGACCGGTCGGGCAGGGCGGTGTCGATGCGGGCCCCCTGGTAACTGCCCTCCCGCAACACCTCGGCGAACAGGCGCAGCTGCCCGGTGGTGCGGCCGACCTCGCCGGTGATGCGTGCCTGCGGCAGCCCGGTTTCGGCGACGGCGCGCGCGATCAGGGGCTCGCTGATCGCCTCGATCTGACCGGCGATCGCCTCGAGGAAGCGGGCCCGTTGTTCGGAGGTGGTGGCGCGGTAGGGGCCGAACGCGTCGGCGGCCGCGGCGCAGGCGGCGTCGACGTTGCCGGCGTCACCATGGCGATACGGCGGGTCCAGTGCGGCACCGGCGGCGGGGTCGAACGCGTGGATCTGCGTGCCCGTCCCGCGCACGGGCGTCCCGGCGATGATCATCTGACCGGTGAGACGGTGGGTTTCGGGAATCGTCGCAGTCATGACGTCAACGGTATGAGGCATATCCATGCCTGTCCAAGACCATTTCTCGCATCATTGATGCGTCGATTAGATCAATCGAACGGGTGCCTCAAGACAGGGCGAGGTGACTTTCGATGAGCGCGACCAGCGCGTCGGTGGCCGCAGCGTCTCCCGAAATGTCGACCTGGTCGGAGCGCACCGCGTCGCTGAGCGTGAGCTGCCTACCGAGCAGCGCGGCGACCGTCGGCGCCGCCGCGCGCACGGTGACGTCGGGTGGTGTCGCGGCCGGCCCGGGCGCCACCCGCATTCGTCCGCCCCGGACCTGCAGGCAAGCGCTGCTGTCGCCGATGTGGAACTCGTAGACCGCATCGGGTCCGGGGTCCGTGTCGCCGGTGAGATCGGCGGCCAGGAAGCTCAGCAGCCATTCGGCCCGGAAGGCCTCGCGGCCGATGTCGGCGTCGGTCATCTGGTGCCGGGCACCCCAGGTGGCGAGGGGGATCAGGGCGAGCGCGAGCTCCCGGCCGGCCTCGGAGAGCTCGTAGACCACCGCGGAGCCGGGTTGTCCGACGGCGAGGCGGCGCTGGATGACGCCGTCGGTCTCGAGCTGGCGGACGCGGGTGGCCAGCAGGCTGGTCCCGATTCCGGTTAGGGCGTCGGCCAGGTCGGTGTAGCGCTTCGGTCCCGTGCCCAGCTCACGCACGATCAGCAGCGTCCAGCGCTCGCCGACCACGTCGAGGGCATGGGCCAGCCCGCAGAACTGTCCGTAGGTCTTGCGTGCCACGTCCGCCATGGTACCCATTCACTCACATTTCAATCGCAAAGTACAAACTCTGTTGTCTACTTCTATTTCTTATGTTACGTTCGGAATCAGTTCGGGCGTTTCGCGGAATTTGAGCCGCGGCCAGCCCACGAGGTGAGGTGAAACGACATGGCTTCTCTTTCCATGGATTCCGTGACCGGTGCGCATGCCCGGCGGTGGTCTCTGTCTGCACTGTTGCGGTGGCTGCAGGCGCCCATCGCGCCCCAGTCCGCGGTGTTGGTACGCGACGACACCACGACCGCCGGCCCGGCCAAGTCCGGTAAGCGCCACTACCCGGCGCAGCGCGACCGGGTCTTCGAGCAGGCCGCGATGGCCCGGGAGATGTACCGACTCTGACCCCGGGGCTTGCCGGACCGGCGCGCCGCCGGCAGAACACCCAGCGAAACCCGGCTGATCCCCGGTTTCCCGCGTTTCCCGGCTCGGGGGCGACCGCGGCGGACTTGAGGTAGCTTCAACGCACGAACCGATTGGCCGCAGCCGAGGAGACCAGCGGTGAATGCGACACCATTCGGGCACTATCGGCTTCAGAAGCTGATCGGCCGGGGCGGGATGGGCGAGGTCTACCAGGCCTACGACACCAGGACCGACCGTGTCGTCGCGCTGAAGGTGCTGCCGCACCACATGGCCGAGGACGAGGTCTTCCAGGCTCGGTTCCGCCGGGAATCCCAATCCGCCGCCGGCATCAACGACCCGCACGTCGTGCCCATCCACGGCTACGGCGAGATCGACGGCCGGCTCTACCTCGACATGCGCCTGATCGAGGGCCGCAACCTGGGCGCGATGCTCGCCGAGACGGAGAAACCGCTCGGGGCGCCGTTCGCGGTGCACGTCGTCGAGCAGGTCGCGCACGCCCTGGACTCCGCGCACAAGGCCGGGCTCATCCACCGAGACATCAAGCCGTCGAACATCCTGATCACCGGCCGCGACTTCGTCTACCTGATCGACTTCGGGCTGGCCCGCACCGCCGGGGAGCAGGCCCTGACCACCGCGGGCAGCACCCTGGGCACGCTGGCCTACATGGCGCCCGAGCGGTTCGAGGCCGGCCAGGTCGACGCCCGCTCCGACGTCTACGCGCTGACCTGCGTGCTCTACGAACTGCTCACCGGGTCGCGACCGTATCCCGCCGACAGTCTCGAACAGCAGATCGCCGGGCACATGATGGCCCCGCTGCCGCGTCCGTCGGACACCGATCCGCGGCTGGCGGCCTTCGACGCCGTCATCGCGAAGGGCATGGCCAAGAAACCGGCCAAGCGTTACCAGAGCGCCGGCGAGCTCGCCGTCGCTGCCCGGCGCGCGCTGAACGCGCCGGTGCGGCGGGCCCGCGGATCGCGGCACTCGGCGCGCAGCGACCGACGGTTGCCCGGTCGTGTGCTGGCCCTGGCCGGTGCTGCCGCGGTCGTCCTGGCTGCGACGGCCGTCGGGGCGTGGATGTGGGCGCCGTGGCGCGACGCCGGCGCCCAGGATCTGCCCGACGGGGCGATCGCGCACATCGCCGAGACCGTGCCCGCCGACATCCGCGAGACGGGCCGGCTGGTGATCGGCGTGAACGTCCCGTACGCGCCGATGGAGTTCAAGAACACCGACGGTCAGCTGGTCGGATTCGATGTCGAGCTGATGAACGCGGTGGCCCGGGTGCTGGGCCTGGTTCCGGACTACCGTCATATCCCGTTCGACCAGATCCTGCCGTCGGTGCAGGCCGGGATGGTCGACGTCGGGATGTCCTCGGTCACCGACACCGTGCAGCGCGAGCAGCTCGTCGATTTCGTCACCTACTTCGAAGCCGGTACGCAGTGGGCGTCGCGCCCCGGCGTCGTCGTCGGTCCTGCCGCCGCGTGCGGCGTCACAATCGGTGTGGCGCAGGGGACGTTGCAGGCCACCGAAGAGCTGCCGCGCAAGAGCGACGAGTGCGTGGCCGCCGGGATGGCGCCGCTGGAGATTGTCGAGTTCGCCAGCCAGGACGCCGTGACGACGGCGCTGGTCAAGGGCGAGGTGGACGCCATGTCGGCGGATTCGCCGGTGACCGGTTTCGCGATCAAACTCTCCCGCGGTGACCTGGTGCCCGCCGGCGACGTCTTCGATTCGGCCCCGTACGGCTGGCCGGTGCCCAAGGACTCGCAGCTCGCGGAATCCCTGCGGCAGGCACTCGAGCACCTGATCGAGAGCGGCGACTACCGGGCCATCGCCACCATGTGGGGCGTCGAGCGCGGCATGATCGACAAGCCGCAGATCAACGGCGCCGGCGGGTAGCGGCTCAGCGCGACTGCGGGAGCACTTCACGCGCGTAGACGTCGAAGAATCCGGCCATGTCCGGTCCGGGTCGTCGGACATCTACCTCCTCCACCCCGGCATCGAGGTAGCTGCGCACCTGCGCGACCTGGCGGCAAACGTGTAAACGGCGCTGACCGGGGTACGCCAGCACACGCGGAACGAAGAGGAGCGTCGATGAGAGTTCGCACGATCCCGTGGGCGATCCTGCGGACGCAGTACCGGCTGGGACGGGTTCCGATCCGGCTGCTGGAAGAACAACTGGTCGCCCGGATGGGCCCGGAAGCGCCGGTGCGGTTGCTGTTCGAGCGTGCCATCGGCGCGCTGGACGCGGCGGTAGGCATGGTGCTCGGCGACGGCGCCCTCGAGGACGAAGGTGTCGCCCGCATCGAGCGCGCCGCCGAACTGGAAGAGGCGGCCCACATCGACGAGATTGCCGCGCGGCGTCTCCGACAGACCGACGCCGAACTGCGACGCCGGCGCGACGAAGCCCCGAACGCCCCGGGACGCGCCGCCCGGACAGGACGATCATGACCGATCTTCCCCCGGATCCCGCCCCCGGGAACACCCCCGGTCCAGACCGCGCCGGGGGTGTTCCTCCGGGTGAGACGCCGCCGGACTCGGCGCAGACCTCGGCGACGTCGAACGCCGATCCCGCCGCGGGGCGCAACCTCACCCCGCGGGCCGTGGTGACGTTTGTGGCGATCGGACTGTTCGCGGCGCTGTTCGCCGTCACCGCGGTGGTGCTGGTGATGGAGTTGCTGGCGGCGTTCTAGCCCAACGGATTCACGCCGGCACCGGACTGCGGTGCTCGGCCTCCAGCTTCGTCCCCTCGATGTCCAGGTCGGGTACGTAGCGCGCGAACCACTTGGAGTGCTTCCACATCTTGTCGCCCAGCATGGCCATCACCGCGGGAATCAACGTCAGTCGGACCACGAACGCGTCGAGGAACACCCCCACAGCCAGCGTCAGCCCGATGGATTTGATGATCGGGTCGCCGCCGGCGAGGAAGGCGATGAACACGCCGAACATGATCAACGCCGCGGCGGTGACGACGCGCGCCGAGAGTCCCACGCCGCTGCGGACGGCGTCCACCGCGGTGTCTGTGCGGGACAGCTCTTCTCGGATGCGTGACACCACGAACACCTCGTAGTCGCTGGACAGGCCGAAGACGATGGCCAGCACGATGATCGGCAGGAAGCTGATCGTCTCACCGGGGGTGATGCCGAGAAGTGAGGCGCCCCATCCCCATTGGAAGATCGCGACCTGGACGCCGACCGCGGCGAACACCGACAGCAGGAAGCCGACGATCGATGTCAGCGGCACCAGCGCGGCACGGAACGCGACGGTCAGCAGCACGAACGCGAGGCCGACGACGACGATGATGAAGATCGGCAGGGCGGCGGCCAGTTTGGCGGAGGTGTCGATGTTGGAGGCGGTGTTGCCGCCGACGAGAAGCGTTGCGCCGGTGTCGGCTTCGATCGCGTCGCGGTCGGCGCGGATGCGCTGGACCAGGTCCGCGGTGGCGGTGTCGTTGGGGCCGGTCGCCGGAATGACCTGGATGGCGGCCGTGTCCGCATTACCTCCGGCCGGTGCGGCGGCAACGACGCCCTGCTCACGACCGAGGTTGGCCGCGATGGTCTGCACCGCCCGCGGATCGGTGGCGTCGCTGAGGTCGGCGACGACCAGCAGCGGGCCGTTGAAGCCGGGGCCGAGATGCTCGGCGGTCAGGTCGTAGGCCTGACGTGCGGTGCTGGACTCCGGCTGCGACGCTCCGCTGGGCAGACCCAGATGCATGCCGAGGGTGGGCAATCCGATCAGGATCAAACCGGCGGCGCCGGTCACCAGCAGCGGCTTGCGGAATCTGACCACGAACCGCGCCCACGTCGCCCCCATGGTGCGGTGCGGGGTGTAGGTCGCCACCTGGGCGACCTCCTTCGGGCGGCCGGGCTGCAGCGGCGGTTGGATGAAGCGCGCAACCTGGCCGCCGGCGAATCCGAACAGCGCGGGCAGCAGCGTCACCGCGATCAGCATCGCGATGAACACCGACACCGCCGCGGCCAGACCCATGTAGGTCAGGAACGGAATGCCCACCACCGCCAGGCCGCACAGCGCGATGATGACGGTCAGCGCCGCGAACACCACGGCGCCACCGGCGGTGCCGACCGCCAGCCCGGCCGCCTCGTCGCGCGGCATCAGCAACAGCAGGTTGTTGCGGTAGCGGTTGAGAATGAACAGCGCATAGTCGATACCGACGGCCAGTCCCAGCATCAGCGCCAGGGAGAGCGCTGCGGTCGGCATGTCCACGAACGCCGCGGCGACGAAGATCCCGAGCGCGCCGATGCCGACGCCCACCCCCGCGGTGATGATCGGCAGCCCGGCGGCCACTACCGCCCCGAAGGTGATGACGAGGATCAGGAACGCCACCCCGATGCCGATGATCTCCGGCAGGTGCGGCACGTCGACCTTGTACCCGGGGTAGACGCTGCCGCCGTATTCGACGCGCAGCCCGGCCTGCTCGGCGGGGGCCATCGCGTCCTCCAGTGACGTCAACGACGACTCCGACACCTCGCCGATCTGCTGGGTCCATTGCACCGTGCCCAGCCCGACGCGGCCGTCGGGGGCGATCTGACCGGTCTGGCTCGGGCCGGCGGCCGCCGCGACGTTGTCGACGTTGTTGGCGGCGGCGACGGCCTCGTTGATCGCCGGTGTCAGCGACGGGTCGGTGACGGCGCGGCCTTCGGGTGCGACGAAGGTGAGCTGGGTCTGCGCCCCGCTGAACGCGGGCAGGTTCTGCTGCAGCTGCTCCACGGCCCGCTGGGACTCGGTGCCGGGGATGGTGAAGTTGTCGCTGGGCTGGCCGCGGAACCCGAGGAAGCCGGCCGCCACCGCGATCAGCACCGCCAGCCAGGCGCCGAGCACCCACCAGCGGTGCCGGAAGCTGGACTGGCCAAGCGCGAACAGGAAGCGCGACATCGTTGGTCCTTCTGGGTCGTCGTAGTTCGAAATTGGCGTCGTTCGAAATCGTCGTCGTTCGAAGTGGTCGTCGTTCAGTGGTGTCTCGCAGTGGTGTGGTTCTGCCTCGGCCTGCCGGTCGCGGTGTCGAGCAGACACTTTTCGCAAATTGTGTTCCCACGCTGGCGCGGGTTACGCAGCCCAGACGGTGTGATCTGTGTGACGCGGGGCGGGCGCCCGCCGAAGGTGCTCGTCAACGTATTCGAAGCGCTTCCCGCTTCCGGAGTTGTTGCTGGACAGCGGCCAAAGCGGCGTGACGCCGGGAGCCGGCTCGTAGGCTGGGCCGGGTGACGACGACGTCGCTGCCCGCAGGTCCACGCCTGCCGCGCGGAGTGCAGGCGGCGCTGATGCTGTCCCGCGGACCCCAGTTCATCGCCGCGTGCCGGCGACGCTATGGGACCGCGTTCACGTTGCGGGTGGCCTCGATGGGCACCGTGGTCTATCTGACCGATCCGGCCGACATCAAGACGGTGTTCTCCGGCGATCCGCGCGTCTACCACGCCGGGGAAGCCAATTCGATGCTCCGGGGGCTACTGGGGGACACCTCGGTGCTGGTCGTCGACGGCGATGTGCACCGCGACCGGCGCCGGTTGATGCTCGCGCCGTTCGCCCGGGACGCCGTGGCCGCGCAAGTGGACCTGATCGCCCAGATCGCCGCGGACAACATCGCCGGTTGGCCGCGCGACCGGGCCTTCGCAGCGGCGCCGAAGATGTCGGAGATCACGCTGGAGGTCATCCTGCGCACCGTGATCGGTACGACCGACCAGGCCCGGCTCGCGGCGCTGCGGGTGGTGCTGCCCCGGGTGCTGCGGATCGGGGCCTGGCAGAGCCTGGCGGTCATGAATCCGGAGTTGCTGCAGAGGTGGCCGTGGCGACCGTTGCGTAGGGCGATCGCCGAGGCCGACCGGCTGCTGTACGCCGAGATCGCCGATCACCGCGCCGACCCGCACCTGGCCGAGCGCACCGACGCCCTGTCGATGCTGGTGCGCGCCTCCGACGAGGACGGGCGTGAGATGACTGACCGGGAGCTGCGCGATCAGCTGATCACGTTGTTGCTGGCCGGTCACGACACCACGGCCACCGGGCTGGCGTGGGCGCTGGAGCGGCTGAGCCGTCACCCCGCGGTGTTGGAGCGGGCGGTGCGCGCTGCCGAGGACGGCGACGACGACTACCTCGACGCGGTGGCCAAGGAGACGCTGCGCAACCGGCCGGTGGTCTTCGACGTCGGGCGGATCCTCACCGAACCGGTGGAGCTGGCGGGGCACCGGCTGCCGGCCGGGGTGATGGTGGTGCCCGGCCTCGTGGCCGTGCACGCCGACCCGCAGCTCTACCCGAACCCGGAGCGGTTCGATCCGGGCCGGATGCTGAACGCGACGCTGAGCCCGTCGTCGTACTTCCCGTTCGGCGGCGGCAACCGCCGCTGCCTCGGAGCGACGTTCGCGATGGTCGAGTTCCGGGTGGTGTTGCGGGAGATCCTGCGCCGCGTCGACTTGCACACCACCAGCGAGCCGGCGGAGAAGCCGCGACTCAAGCACGTGATCTTCGTGCCCCGACGGGGCGCGCGGATCCGGTCAACCCCCAAACCGCAGGCCGCGGTGTAGTGTCTCGGGCAGGTCGTGTCGCGCCGGAGACGGTGTCCCCGATGCCAGCGATGCGGTCTGCGACGCGATTCTCTTCGCTCGTAACCGACGTACGGGTTTGTCCCGTACCACGTGAGGACCTTGTTCATGGATTCGTCCGAACTGTTTTCCCACCGCCAAGGGCCGCAGGTCGCGGTTTCGACAACGGTGTCCAGCGAACCGGTGCAGGCGCCGGTGTTTTCTGATCAGCAGCGCCCGACCCGCTCCGGCGATTCGCCGACGACGTGAACGGGATGGCGCGGTCACGCCGCGCCGCCAGCCCGACCCGGCTCGCGTTGGCCCGCCTGTCGACGGGCAGCATCGACGGCGCATGGTGGCCCCATTCGGCCCTGATCGCCGCTGAGCTTCCTGATCTGGTCGGCGCCCTGCACCGCATTCTGGGCGAGGTCGTCGACATCCGGATCAACTGGTCGGCGACCGAAGGCCAACTCGACCTCGAGACGATCGCGGCCGGCACCCGCATGATGAAGGGCGATACCGTGCCGCGTCGCCCGCGCCTGATGTTCGTGGCCGGTCGGGAACGACGTGTGAAACTCCTTGTGGTGCCGAGCATGACGTCGCAGGCACTCGGGTTGATGATGCTGCGCACGGCGGCGGGACTACCGGCCGACGATGCCGACAACCGGGTCAGCGATACGGCGCACGCGGTCTGGCAGCTCGCCGAAGTCGAGAGCGCACAGTGGCGCTGCGAGATCACCACACCTGCGGCCTCGGGCAAGGTGGGCTCGTAACAAGACGTGGGCTCGTAACAAGACGTGTGGTCGTCGCAGGATGTGGGCTCGTAACAAGACGGAGACCGCGCACCGCCCGCCGCGACCGCCCGAAAAATCTTGATGGGGCTGATTTCCGCAGGTCGTGCTAGGCTCATCGCGGATGTTTGTTCGGCATCCGTTCGAAATGAAAGAAGTTGGAAAAGTATGGCACAGGGAACTGTGAAGTGGTTCAACAGCGATAAGGGCTTCGGCTTCATCGCTCCCGATGGTGGCGCACAGGATGTGTTCGTCCACTACTCGGAGATCAGCGGCAACGGATACCGCTCGCTCGAAGAGAATCAGCGAGTCGAGTTCGAGGTCGAGCAGGGCAACAAGGGTCCGCAGGCTGTGAGGGTGTCTGCCGTCTGACGGCGACAACTTCCGTGTGGGCTGGTGGAAATCTTCCGCCAGCCCACAATTCGTTTCAGGACCCGGTCGCCGACAGGGGACCGAGTTCGCAGCCGTCCGACGCGCAGTCGGCGTACAGTGAAGTGCACGCGTCGTGACAACACGCGCACTGTTCAGACCCGAGATCAACCACGGTTCTCGGTGGTAGGGCTCTCGCCGGCACGAACCTCTGTTTCCGTTTTCACGCGAACCCCAGGCTTCTTCGTCTCTGGCTCCCCACCGCGCTGGCTGATCGCGACGTTCTTCCGAGAGACATCCCGCGAGCGAGGAAACCGATGACCGAAAAACCCTCAGAATTCACAGCTTTCAACAATTTCACCATCGACAAGCTGGACCCGCGGGCCGAGATCTCGCGCCGCATGTTGAAGCGTCTGGAAAACGTCGACAATGCCGCCACCGGTGGCCCGCGAACACCCGAAGGTCGTGCCGCGCTGGCGTCGAGCGTCGTGGCGCACGCGGTGGTCGAGCTGGAGACTCTGATCCTGGATCTGACCAACAAGCTGGAATCGAAGTCCTAGGGACTCGGTAAAGCCTTCCCAGCCGCCCAACCGGCGACTGGGAAGGTGTACCTGCTAGCCGGGAAAAGCTCTGGCGGTCAGCGCTTTATGTCGTTGACTGTGCTGGCCGAGGACGCCTTTGCAGCTGCCTTGGCATGTTTGTCGGCGCGCTTTTCCTTCAGCGACTTGCCTGACTTCTTGGTCATCGATTGTCGGGGGGACTTGTCGGACATGGATCGGACCCTTCGTTGCGGAGCCCTGGATGGTCCCGGTGTCCCGACACTACGCGCGAATTCCAGCCCCGACAGGGTGTACCGTGGAGAAGTTGGGAATCCTGCCAGTCCGGCAAGCATCTGGTTCGCTCTGGACACGCCGAGCAACCCGCTCGCGCCGGACATGCCGGTACCAACCGGCTGTAGGAATTTTGTGAACACCTTGTCTTTGTCTGGCTCCCATCGAATGTCCGCAGCGCCCCAACGTCTTTCGCGCAGTGTTCGAGTGGGTTTCATGGGCTCGGGTTCACCGATTCGGAAAGGATCGGCCCGGTTCGGTGCCGGCTTGGTGGCCGCACTGCGCCGCAGTGGTACCGAGGTCGACTTCGTCCGAGTCCGTGACAGCGCGTCGACGCACGAGAGTACCGAGCAACTCGGTGAAACACGGGCCGAGTCCGCGACCAGATGTGCAGAGTTGTTGAACGCCAGCGGAATCGCTGTCATCCAGCACGACGACGGCTTGTACGGCGGCACCCACGGCGACGAACTCTTGGGAGTCATCGACCGGCTCCGTGTCCCGATCATCGTGGTCGTCCACTCGGTGCCCAAAGACCCGGAGCCACATCAGCGCTGGGTTCTGGAACGGATAGCCGCATCGGCCGACCGCCTGGTGGTGCTGTCGGAGGCGGCGCGCGAGCGACTGTCCCGCGACTACGCGGTGGAGCGCACCCGGGTGGTGACCATTCCGCATGGCGGGACCGTCCCCACCACGGCGCGCAGCAAGCGTGCGAGCAGACCGGTGATCTTGACCTGGGGCTTGTTGCGGCCCGGGATGGGGGTCGAGCGCGTGATCGACGCCATGAGCACCCTGCAGGACGCTCCGGGTCAACCCCGATATCTGGTCGTGGGTCCGACCCATCCGCAGGAGTCGGCAGCCAACGGCGAGGCCTATCGCGACGCGCTGGTCGAGCAGGCCCGCAGGTTGGGGGTGTCCGGCTCGGTGTCTTTCGACCCACGGTTTCACGACGGAGAAGCGCTCACATCGCTGATCCAGACGGCCAGCGTCGTGGCCTTGCCCTACGACTCGACCGAGAAGGTCACCTCCAGCGTGCTGGTTGATGCCGTGGTCAGTGGCAGGCCTGTCGTCGCAACGGCCTTCCCCCATGCCCTCGAGATGCTCTGCGGGGGTGCCGGCATCCTGGTCGACCGCGACGACCCGGCCGCTCTGTCCGCGGCCCTGCGGCAGGTGTTGACGCAACCGCGCCTCGCGGGGTCCATGGCCGCGCAGGCACGCGAACTCGCATCTCAGGTTGCCTGGCCGGTGGTCGCCGAGGCTTACCTCGGGCTGGCCCATCGGGTACTCGCTGATCGGCAGCGCCGCAGGTAGCGTCGAGATGTCTCATCGATTCTGCCGCAGCGCTTTCGGTCCCGGGATGGGTGCGGGTCAGACGATGTGTCCACCACGTGGTCGGCGAGCTGAGGTAAACTGCGAAGACGCCGACAGTCCGCCACAGCTCCCCCCTTCTGGCTGGTGGCCCGCAGAGAATTCGGCTCGTACTCGAGCCCACGTGACGTTGACCGACATACCGACGGGACACCACTTTGGCCATCGCTGACATCGCTGCGTTCGCGCATCTGAGCGATTCGGAAATCGAGTCGCTGGGCGACGAACTCGACAGCATCCGCCGTGACATCGAGGATTCGTTGGGCGCGGCGGACGCCGCGTACATCCGCCGCACCATCTCGTTCCAGCGCACTCTCGACGTGGTCGCCCGCTTGGTCATCGCAGGCTCGACGTCGCGAATGGGCTGGCTGGTCGGCGCGACAGCCCTGGCCTTCGCCAAGAGCATCGAGAACATGGAGATCGGCCACAACGTCGTCCATGGCCAGTGGGACTGGATGAACGACCCGGAGATCCACTCGAACACCTGGGAGTGGGACATGGTCGGGCTGTCGTCGCAATGGCGGTATTCCCACAACTACCGGCACCACGTCTTCAACAATGTGATCGGCGTGGACGACGACCTCGGTTTCGGCGTCTTGCGGGTGACACCAGACCAGCCGTGGAAGCCGGAGAATCTGGTGCAGCCGCTGAGGAATCTGCTGTTGGCGGTCATCTTCGAATGGGGTATCGGCTTGCACGGGATCCATTCGGAGCGCGATCGGGTGGGGGCAGGCACTGTCGAGCACAAGGCGGCCCGCAGGGAGTTGATCCGTAAGTCCGCGCGTCAGGTGCTGAAGGACTATGTGCTGTGGCCCGCTCTGAGCGGCCGACGCTGGCGTCGTACGTTGAGCGCGAACACGGCGGCAAACCTGTGTCGCAACCTCTGGGCCTACGTGGTGATCTTCTGCGGGCACTTTCCCGACGGCGCGGAGAAGTTCAGTGCTGACGTCCTCGAGCACGAGACACGCGGTGAGTGGTATCTACGCCAGATCCTCGGTACCGCGAACTTCAATGCCGGCCCGGTGCTGGCCTTCGCCAGCGGCAACCTTTGTTACCAGATCGAGCATCACCTGTTCCCCGACCTGCCGAGCAATCGTTACGCACAGATCGCGCACCGCGTTCGTGCTGTCTGTGACAAGTACGACCTGCCGTACACCACGGGTTCGATTGCCAAGCAATATCTGTCGACATTCCGGACGATTCACAAACTCGCGCTGCCCGATGGGTTTTTTGACCGCGACCGGTGACGCCGCACCGGAGACCGCGTCCGCGCGCACGCCCGGCGGCGCACTGAAGCGGCTGCGGTCAGCTCACCAACGCCAGCGAATGCGCTCGGCGTAGCTTGCCCGACGGGGTCTTGGGGATGGTGCCCGGTGCGAGCACCACGACGTTTCTGGGCCGCATATCCACCTCGGCGATCACTTCGTGGGCGACTTGGCGTTGGATGCGGCGGACCTGCTCGTCGTCGTCGAAATCGGTGCACTCGACGGCCACGGCGAATGTCTCACGGGACAATCCGGCGTCCAGGCGGACCGCCACCGCGCAGCCGGGTCGCACCCCGCCGACACGGCTGGCGGCGCGCTCGATGTCGGTGGGAAAGATGTTGCGCCCGGCCATGATGATGACGTCCTTGATGCGGCCGCACACCACGACGTCGCCGGATTCGGTGAGATAACCGAGGTCGCCGGTGTCGTACCAGCCGCGCTCATTCTGTGCGGGCAGGAACCCGACGACGGTGGTGTATCCCCGGCTCACCGGTTCGCCGCGGACTTCGATGACCCCGACGCCGCGCGCGGGCAGATCGGAGCCGTCCTCCCCGACGATGCGCACCTCCAGGCCGTGCAGGGGCCGCCCCAACGACACCAGCCGGCGGGTGTGACCGCGGGTGGCGGGGACCGCGCGATGCAGGACCGCGAGCAGATCCGCGTCCACCTCGTCGACCACCATGCCGCGGCCGCATTCGGAAAACGACACCGCGACCGTGGTTTCGGCCATGCCGTAGGCCGGCACGATCGCCTCCGGGCGCAGACCGAACGGGGCGCCGGCGTTGCACAGTTCCTCGACATCGAGAGGATCCACCTGCTCGGCGCCCGACAGTGCCCAGCGCAGACAGGAGAGGTCGAACTCGCCGGGGGTGGCCTGGCGACGCAGCCGCTTGGCCAGCAGGGTGTAGGCGAAGTTCGGTGCCGCGGTCATGGTGCCGCGGTACTTGGCGATCAGCCGCGGCCACAGCAAGATGTCGTGAAGGAAGTCCATCGGCGTGATCTTGACCAGCTCGGCACCGAAATACATCGGGACGGTGAGGTAGCCGGTCATACCCATGTCGTGAAAACAGGGCAGCCAGCTGACGATCACGTCGGTGTCGATGTCGAAGTCGCAGCCGACCGTCATCGCTTCCGCGTTGGCGACGATGTTGGCGTGGGTGATCTGAACGGCTTTGGGGGAGCCGGTGGAGCCGGACGTCAGCTGCATCAGCGCGACGTCGTCGTCGGCGGTGTCCACGGGGTCGGCGGGCGGGCCGGTCAGCAGCTCGGCGACGGTCAGCACCGTCATGCCCAGCTCGGCCAGCACGGGCGCGGCGGCCATGAACGGGTCGGAGACGACGACCGCCTTGGCCGCGATCATGTCGATGACGGCGGTGGTCTCCTCGGCCCAGCGCACCAGGTCGGTCCGGGGAGTGGGCTGGTGCAGCATGGTGACGCTGGCCCCGCGCATCCAGATTCCCTGCGCGGTCGGGGCGATCTCCACCGGGGCGCCGGCCAGGACGGCGACCGCGTCGCCGTGACCCACCCCGGCCGCAGCCAGCGCGCCCGCGATACTGCGCGCCCGTTCGTGCACCTCGGCCCACGATTGGCGCAACGGAGCGTGGGGATCGCCGGTGATGAAACCCTTCGTGCTGCTCGCAGCGTTGGCATACATGGTTCGGGTGAAGCGACTCATTGCGTTCCTCTGCGACGCCGACGTGGCGTGGTGCGAGCCGCTGGAGTTCGACTGTGGGTAAGGCCTGCCCCCTCGTTGGATCCACCCCAGATGGTCCTCAGGTGACTCGACCGTACCGGTCTTGGCCCGGTCCCGTGGCCAACGCGCCCGGTTGAGCGGTGAGCTTTCTGCTTTGCTGGGGTGGATTCCGCCGGGTTCGGCGGCGTACGCAGCGAAATCCGTCGACGAACCGCCGCGGATCTGACTCATCAGTAAGAAATGATCGAAGGCGTCCCTAAGTCACGTTAGGCAAGGTAAGTATGTCTCCCATGGGAGCGGGGTCGTACGTAGGTCGAATCGGTTCATTGGCGGTGGCGCTCGGCGTCGGAGCGGCGATCGTGGCCGGCGCCGGAGTCGCGGCAGCTGAGGACAGCGAGGGTTCCTCGTCGTCGGCGTCTTCGGAGTCGTCTTCTTCGTCGGAGTCGGGATCGTCGACGTCGGGTCCGTCGGGTTCTTCGACGTCGGGTACGTCGGGAGCTGGTGACGCCGGGGAGCGCGAACCCTCTGACGACACCGTCAATTCCGATGACGGTGCCGGCCTCGATGGTGAAGACAGCGTCGACGACAACGCCGTGGACGCGGCCGACGAAGACGCCGTTGACGAGGACGCCGTGGACCCCGAGGACGAGGTCGACGAGGACGCGGCCGATGAGGACGCGGTCGGCGACGACACTGTTGACGACGTCGATGAAGACGCCGCAGAGGAGGACGCCTCCGTCGACGAAACGCCGGACGAGGCCGGCGGAGACGACGAGGCGACCGGTGGCAACGAGTCGGCCGATGAGGCCGCCGGTGGTGCCGACGGTCGCAGCGACCGCCCCGAGTTGTCCGACGCCGAACCGGCCGGCGGCGACGCGGTCGAGGAACCGGCTTCCGTCGAGGTCGAGGAGCCGGCAGCTGCCGAGACGCCGACCGACGAGGGCGAGCAACCGGCCACGGAACAGCCCGCGGCCGGGCAACCGGCCGAACCCAGCCCGGTCTCCGAGCCCGCCGATCCCGAGGTGCCCGGTGCCGAGGCCGAGGTCGTCACCGCCGACGTGTCAGCCCTCGACCCCGAGCAGCAGGCCCTCGACGAGGGCCCCGCGCTGCCCGCGCTCGCCTCGTTGGTCATGTCCATCGTCGGCGCCGGTCGCGAAGCCACCAACGAAACCCCCGAAAGCGTCGGCGATCTGGTGACCACCAGCCTGGTGGAGGCCGATGCTGCGGCGCAGTATCCGATCCCGACCGACGTGGTCGTCGAGCAGTGGACACCGCCGTTGCAGTGGCTGCAGAACATCCCGGTGCTGGGGCCTTTGGTGGTCACCCCGCTGGTTGGGCTGGCCCACGTGATCCCGTTCGTCGGCGACATCCTGAATCCGGTGATCGGGTTCCCGATCGACCACTGGGCTCCCGAGGGGACTCCGCAGGCGCGCAGCTTCCGGGTGACGTCGTTCGACGGCACCCGGATCTTCGTGCACTTCATGCCTGCCAAGGGACTGCAGGCCGGTGAGACCGCGCCGACCGTGCTCAACGGTCCCGGTCTGGGCCTGCCCGGCGCGACCACGCTCGAGCTCGATGTCGACAGCTTCCTGCCGCGGGACACGATCGGTGTCGGCGCGCTGCGTGAGGCGGGCTACAACGTCGTCACCTGGGATCCGCGTGGGGAGTGGCGGTCCGAGGGGATCATGACGCTGGATTCGCCCGACTACGAGGGCCGCGACATGTCCCACATCATCAGCTATCTGGCCACCCTGCCCGAGGTCGCGCTCGACGCCGCGAACGATCCCAGGATCGGCATGACCGGCGCCTCCTACGGCGGCGGCATCCAACTCGCCACTGCGGCAATCGATCACCGCATCGACGCCATCGTGCCGACGATCGCCTGGAACAGCCTGGTGGACGTGCTGTTTCCGCGGGGCGCCGTCAACAGCGGGTGGGGCACCCTGTTGCCGACGGTGCTTGCGCTGACGTTCGCCCGTGAGCACCCGCGCATCTTCCCGGTGGCCATCCAGGGCGTGTTGTTCGGCATCGCCGAAGACTCCGACATCGAGTTGGTCAACGATCTGGGCTTCCAGGACCAGATCGGCGACATCACCGCGCCGACGCTGCTGATCCAGGGCACGGTCGACACGCTGTTCACGCTGGATCAGGCGCACACGAATGCGCTGGCCCTGATCGAGGCCGGCACCACCACCAAGGTGGTCTGGTACTGCGGAGGGCATGGCGCCTGCCTCAGCGACTACAACGACGGTGAAGTGGTCATCGACCGGACGCTGCGCTGGCTGGACCGCTACGTCAAGGGTGACGAAAGCGTCGACACCGGACCGCAATTCGAGTGGGTCGACCAGAACGGCGAGTGGTACAGCGCCGAGGAGTATCCGGTCACCGAGGGCACGCCCGTCGTCGCCGAACGCACGGACCGGCGCACCATTCCGTTCGTCCCGCTGCTCGGTGGGTCCGGACCCAACCCGCTGATCCTGACCCGCGGGCTCATCGCGACGCTGCTCGGTCTGCCCTCGGCGGCGGGCGCGATCAACGCGGTCAGCCTGCGCGTGCCTGACGTCACCGAGTTGACGCACATCGTCGGCGCGCCGGAGATCACGCTCACCTATTCCGGTGACGGCAACGCCGAGCACGTCTACGCGCAGATCGTCGACGATCGAACCGGTCTGGTGCTGGGCAACCACGCCACACCGATCCCGGTGGTGCTCGACGGTGACACGCACACGGTGACGTTCTCGATGGGGCAGGTCGCGCACACGCTGGCGCCGGGGCAGTCGGTCACCGTGCAGATCGTGACGTCGTCGGCGAAGTTCCTGAACTTCTACTCCTGGGGCGCGATCACCGTCGAGGGGATGTCGGTGAGCCTGCCGACCCGCGCGGCCGAGGAGTCAGCCACCGTCGCAGCCTGACCACCGCGTCCGCGTCTGGGCCGGTTGCATCGAGAACGTTCGGGGCGTCGCATCCAGAACGTTGAGACTGCGTTCACGTCGGGGTCTACTCGCACTTCTCCGCGCTGGCTGCAGTCTCAACGCGGTGAGTTTGGCTCGCCGTGAGCGTGGTATGGCCTCCCCAGGCCGACTGCGGCGTATCGTCGTTGCTGCTGGGGGTGGTGACATGTGTGGTTTCGGGACAGATCGAGGGAATCCCCCGATTTCTCGGCGGGGGCGGGCAGTCCACGATTCACCGATGGAGTCATGTCGGTAGACGGCGCCACGGTGCTGTGCCCGCTCGGTCACGTCAACAGAGGTGACCGGCGCTTCTGCATGGTCTGCGGAGCCTCGATCGAGATCCTGGACTGGCCGGAGGACGTCGATACGCCACCGGCGAATCGACGGATTCTGGCTGTGGCGGGTATGGCGATCGCGGTGCTGATCGTCGTCGGCGTGGCCGCCTTCATCGTGTTCGCGCCGTCCTCCGGAGACAACTCCGAGCAGCGGCGCAGCGACGGCTTCGTCACCGGAACCCCGTCGGCGATGCCGACCGGTCCCGTCTTCTGCCCGGCCCCACCGACGATCCGGGCCGAGTCGATGGAGTTGCGCGCCGAAGGGCTTGCCGTCGACGCGGCCTTCTTGTCCCCGTGTCCGGGGGAGCCGCTCGAGGCTGACGCCGAATTACGCATCACCGTCACCGACGGCCAGCGCGACATCGCGGCGGGCGCTTTCGACTTCGCGACCTATCCGTTGGCCCTGGAGCCCAGTCTGCCCGCGCGCCGGACGCTGATCTTCCCGCCCGGGATGTACTGGCGCACGCCAGATATGGTGCCGGAGACCCCGACGGTGACCGCGCATCGGGGTGCGGCGGTACCGGCCGGTGTCACACCGCCGAAGACGTCAGGATTCGACCTGCTGCTCGCCGCGGCGCCCGCGGTACCCGAGCACGGCAGCGTCAACGGAGTGGCGCAGGCGGTGCTGGAAGAGCTCCGCAGCGGCGACTATTCCGGCGCGGTCGCAGATCTCGCGAATCGCTGGGTCCCGCAGCTCAGTTCGATGAAAGTGGGGCAGTCCGTCGACGGGGTGACATCGACCGCCGCGGATGTGTTGCGAGACCATCTGGCGCTGCGGCAGCAGTTCAGCGGTGCCCGGTTGCTCTGGTCGGGTCACTGGTCGACGTTCGACAGCCCAGACTGGTGGGTGACGGTCGTCGGCCCGCCGAAGCTGAGCGCCACCGAGGCCAACCGGTGGTGCGATGTCAACGGATTCGCCGTCGACGAGTGCTTCGCGAAGTTCGTCAGCTCGGCGGCGGGCGTCACGGGCACCACCGTCTATCGTGAATGACGTTCAGACCCCGCCCAGCGCGCACCAGATGCGTTGAGACTGCAGCCACAGCGGGGTCTACTCGCACTTTCCCGCGCTGGGCGCAGTCTCAACGGTGTGGTCAGCTGGCGAAGACGCTGCGCAGGAACGGCGTCGAGTCCGCCATCGACGCCAGCACCGTGCCCGAGTGATCCTACTCGGGATAGATACGCAGCGTGACGTTCTGGTTGTTGGCGACCAGCTGGTCGTAGAACGCCAACGTCGACGCCGGCGGCACGTCGCGGTCGAGCAGCCCCACGCCGAGGAACAGCGGCCGGTCGAACCCCGTCGACGGTGTCCCCATGTATTCATAGAGCGCGTCGGCCATTCCGGGGATCGACGACAGCGGGGCGCTGAAGAAGGCCGCCGGGTTGAGGTCGGCGAGCTCGTCGGTCAGCGGACGCACGCAGACCGTCTCGGCGCGCTCGGCGGCCGCCAGCCCCTCCGGAGTCAGCACGCTGTTGATGTCGAGGTCGGGGCGGGCTTCCCGGAACGCGGCCAAAATGTAGGCGGTATAGGCGTTGGCGACCGGCCCGAGTTCAGGCAGCTCGAGGGCGGGGCCGGCCTGCCGGACGAAGTTGTCGATGTTGGCGGGGGTGCCGGTGGCGACGACGCCGCGGTAGTCCAGTCGGGTGCCGGCGCTGAACTCGGTGGCCCAGCGGGCGCTGGCGACGGCGGCCCCGCCGCCCTGGGACTGCCCGACGATCGCCCACTCGGGCGACAGTGGCAGGCCCATGTCGTGGGCGGCGATGACGGAGTCGACGACGCCGTGGGCGGTGGTGACGCTGTTGAGGTAGCTCATCAGACCGGGGGTGCCCAGGCCGGCGTAGTCGCTGGCGACCACCGCGTAGCCCTGGTTGAGCCAGTGCGACAGGTACTCGTCGTCGCGGGGGGAGCGCGGCAGCGCCGACGGGGTGCAGTCGTCGCCGAGCCCGACCGTGCCGTGTGCCCAGGCGATGACGGGGAAACCGCCCTCGGGTGCCGGACCGGGCGGCAGGAACACCGCGCCGGTGCTGACGGCGGGCTGATCATGTTGGTCGACAGTCGAATACAGCACCCGGTAGGCGGGACCGGCCCCGGTCAGCGACAGTGCCGGGTCCAGCGGGACCGACTCGATGGTGGTCCCCGGAGGCGGGATCGGCCCGTCGTAGAAGCGGGCATCCAGGCCGGACCAGTTCAGCGTGGCGGCGTGGGCCAGCGTCGGCGGTATGAGCAGCGCCGCGGCGAAGATCAGGGCTGACAGGACCTGGATTGGCTTGAGGATCCGCACCACTCCAGTCAAACAGTGCGTTCAGACTGCACCCACAGTGGGGTTCACTCGCACTTCTCCGCGCTGACTACATTCTCAACGCAACCTGGGCTGGGGATGAACGTCGGGTTGGGGATGAATCCGCGTTCTGGGTCCAGGAAGTGACACGCTTCGGGCATGGAGGAAATTTTCCTCGGTAGTGAGGCATTGGCGCGCAAGGAGCTGACGGGCCACGAGCTGCGCACCCACCATCGCCGGTTGCTGCCCGATGTGTATGCGCCCAAGCGGGCTGTTCTCACGTTGCCGCAGCGCGCCACAGCAGCGTGGCTGTGGTCGGGGCGTGAGGGTGTCGTCGCGGGACTGACCGCGTCGGCGCTGCACGGCGCGAAGTGGGTGGACGGCGAGGTGATCGTGCTGAACTGGCCCAACCACCGTGCCCCGCCGGGAGTTCGCACCTGCAACGACACCCTGGTGCCGGGCGAGACCACCACGCTGGACGGTCTTCCGGTGACGACGCCCGAGCGAACCGCGTTCGACCTGGCCCGCCGTGACAGCGAGAGCAGAGCGGTGGCCCGGCTGGATGCGCTGGCCAGGGCCACGCACTTCAAGACCGAGGACGTGCTTGCCGTGGCCGACTGGCATCCGCACGTCCGATGGCTGCGGCGGGTGCCGAGGCTGCTCGACCTGGTGGACGCCGGTGCCGAATCTCCCAGGGAGTCGTCGCTGAGGATGATGCTGATCGCCGCGGCGTATCCGAGGCCGACGACGCAGATCCCGGTAGCCGGGCCGGACGGATACCCGAAGTACTTCCTCGACATGGGCTGGGAGAACATCAAAGTCGCGGTCGAGTACGACGGCGAGCATCACCGTGAGGATCCCGACGCCTACCGCAAGGACATCATCCGGATGGAATACCTGGCCGGCGTGGGATGGATCGTGATTCGGGTGGTCAAGGGTCAGACGCAGGCGCACATCCTGTCGCGCGTCGAGCGTGCGGTGCGTGCCCGCGGCGGCTTCTCGTAGCCAGGGAGTCGCCAGTGCCCGCCAAGCCTGCACCAGTGCCCGCGCCCCCGTGCGTCGAGACTGCACTCACCGTGCGTTGAGACTGCGCCCAGTGCGGCGTCTACTCGAACTTTGCCGCAGTACACGCAGTCTCAACGCATGGGGGCCCAACGCATCCGGAGCCCCAACGCATCCGGAGCCCCGGCGCACTAAAGCTCGCTAGTGCGTGGGGAGAGCCTCGACACCGCGCGAGGGCCAGGGCTGCGGGCGGGGGCGCATCCGGACGTGCTGCGGCCACCAGAACCAACGGCCCAGCAGCGCGGCGATCGACGGCGTCATGAACGAGCGCACCACGAACGTGTCGAACAACAGACCCAGCCCGATCGTGGTGCCGACCTGCCCGATGACGATCATGTCGCTCACCGTCATCGAGATCATCGTGAACGCGAACACCATGCCCGCCGCGGTGACGACCGACCCGGTGCCGGCCATCGACCGGATGATGCCGGTGTGCAGCCCGGCGCCCAACTCCTCCTTCATCCGCGACACCAGCAGCAGGTTGTAGTCCGCGCCGACGGCCAGCAGCACGATCACCGACATCGGTAACACCATCCAGTGCAACGGAATCCCGATGAAGTGCTGCCACAGCAGCACCGACAACCCGAACGACGTGCCGAGGCTGAGTACCACGGTCCCGACGATCACCGCCGACGCGACGACGGCGCGGGTCAGGATCAGCATGATCGTGAAGATCAGGATCAGCGCGGCGGTCGCGACGATCAGCAGGTCGTAGTCGGCACCGTGCTGCATGTCCTTGTACAGCGCCGCGCTACCGCCCAGATAGATCGTCGACCCGGCCAGCGGCGTGCCTTTGACGGCGTCCTCGGCGGCGATCTTCAGCGCGTCGATGCGCGCGGTGCCCTCCTCGGTCAGCGGGTCGCCCTGGTGGATGATGGTGAACCGCACCGCATGCCCGTCCGGGGACAGGAAGAGCTTGATGCCGCGCTGGAATTCGGCGGTCTGGAACGCCTCGGGCGGCAGGTAGAACGAGTCGTCGTTCTGGGCGGCGTCGAACGCCTCACCCATCGCGGTGGCGTTGTCCTGCATCGCCATCGTCTGATCCTGCTGCGCCTTCTGGATCTGGTACTGCGTCAGCATGATTTCTTTCTGATGCCGCATGGTCTCGATCATCGGATCCATCAGCGTGACCATCTGCGGCATCAGCGACGCCATCCGCTCGAAATCGGGAATCATCGCGGCGAAGTCCTCGGACATCGACCCGATACCGTCCAAACTCTCGAACACCGAGCGCAGCGCCCAGCACACCGGGATGTCGAAACAGTGTGGCTCCCAGTAGAAGTAGTTGCGGATCGGCCGGAAGAAGTCGTCGAAGTCGGCCAGGTGGTCGCGGACGTCGGCGATCGTCGCGCTGGTGTCCTTCATCTTGGCCACCATGCTGTTGGTGATCTCCGACATCTGCTGGGTCAGCGACTTCATCTTCGTCATCGAGTCGATGCTGACCTGCATGTCGTCGGCCTGGGCGAGCATGTTGTCCAGCATCTTCTGGACGTAGTCGTTGTTCATGATCTGCCCGGTGCTGTTGGCGCTCAACGTGTACGGGATCGTCGAGTGCTCAATCGGCTTGCCCTCCGGGCGGGTGATGGTCTGCACCTCGGCGATGCCGCGCACGTCGACCAGCGCCTTGGCGATCTTGTCGATGACCAGGAAGTCGGCCGGGTTGCGCAGGTCGTGATCGCTTTGCACCATCAGCAGATCGGGGTTCATCGTCGCCGACGAGAAGTGCCGGTCGGCGGCGGCGTAGCCGACGTTGGCGGGGACGTCGTCAGGCAGGTAGACGCGGTCGTCGTAGATGGTGTGATAGCCCGGCAGCGTGAGTAGCCCGACGAGGCAGGCCGCTGTCGCCGCGACCAGGATCGCGCCGGGCCAGCGCACGGTGGCGGTGCCGACGCGGCGCCATCCGCGGGCGCGCCCCAGCCGTTTGGGTTCGAGCACCTTGCCGAACCGGGTGACGATGGAGATGACGGCCGGCCCGAGGGTCAGCGCGGCGGTGACGACGAACGTCATGCCGACCGCCAGCGGAATACCCATGGTCTGGAAGTAGGGCAGCCGGGTGAAGTGCAGGCACGCGGTGGCGCCGGCGATCGTCAACCCGGAGGCCAGGATCACGTGGGCGGTGCCATGGAACATGGTGTAGTACGCCGACTCTCGGTCCTCGCCGTTGCGCCGCGCCTCCTGGTAGCGGCCGACCAGGAAGATGCCGTAGTCGGTGGCCGCGGCGATGGCCAGCGTGACGACCATGTTGGTGGCGAACGTGGTCAGCCCGAACACGTCGTGGTAGCCCAGGAACGACACGATGCCGCGCGCACCCATCAGACCGAGCACCACCATCGACATCACCACCGCGGTGGTGACCACGGAGCGGTAGACGATCAGCAGCATCACGATGATCACCGCGAAGGTGACCATCTCGATGGTGCGCATGCTGGCGTCGCCGACGATGTTCTGGTCGGTGGTGGTGGCCGCCGGCCCGGTGACGTAGGCACGCACCCCGTCGGGCGGTGGCGTCTTGTCGATCAGGGTGCGCACCGCCTTCACCGACTCGTTGGCCAGTGTCTCGCCCTGGTCGCCGGCGATGTAGACCTGCACGTAGGCGGCCTTGTTGTCGTTGCTCTGCGCGCCGGCGGCGGTCAGCGAGTCGCCCCAGAAATCCTGCACGTGCTGGATGTGGGTGGTGTCGGCGCGCAGGTCGGCGACGATCTGGTCGTAGAACTCATGCGCGTCGGCGCCGAGGTCGTCCTGGCCCTCGAGCACGATCATCACCGAGCTGCTGGTGTCGAACTCCTCGAACACCGCGCCGACCTTCTTCGTCGCGATCATCGCCGGCGCGTCGTTGGGGCTCATCGACACCGCGCGCATCTTGCCGACCTCTTCGAGCTGCGGCACAACGACATTCAGCGCGACGATCAGGGCGATCCAGGCCAGGATGATCGGCACCGCCAGCACTCGCAACGTGCGGGGCAGCCAGGGACGCTTGGTCGCGGTGTGTGCGCTCATGCCGACTTCACCACGCAGACGGTCTGGGCGTTCACGCCGGTGGCGGTGTTCTCCTGTTCGAGTTCCCCGTCGACGAGGATGCGGCAGGTGACGTCGTCGCCGTCGCTCTGGGCGAGGATGTTGGCGCTGACGGCGGGCACGGTGGTGCTCAACGTCAGCGACCAGGGCAGCGCGGCGTTTTCGACGCGCTGCGGAATGCCGTCGAGGTCGACGTAGTTGATGACGCCGGTGCTGCCGGAGCCGAACACCTCGTAGGTCACGACTTTGGGGTTGAAGGATTCGGCGGTGTTGTTGCCGGTGGGGGTGACCAGGACCGGGTTGGCGCCGAACGCCTCTCGCAGCTGGCTGACGGTGGTGGCGCCGATGACGACGGCGATGACGATCAGCACGGGCAGCCACACCCGTTTGGCGAGTGCGGTCACGGCTCGGGGGCGTAGAGGTGGGTCACGAACGAGCCTTTCGCCTTGAGCTAGACGGTCTAACGAACTAAGTGGATAGAACCAATCGAAGTGGACAAAGTCAATCCGGTTATCCTGTGACGGCCCGTACACTCGCTCGCATGAGTGCCGGCGAGCAGACGTTGCGCCGCGACGCCGAACGCAACCGGCGGCGCATCATCGAAGCCGCCCGCGAGCTGTGCGCCACCCGCGGCCTCGAGGCCACGCTGAATGAGGTCGCCCATCACGCCAACCTGGGCGTCGGCACCGTCTACCGTCGCTTCCCCACCAAAGAGGCGCTGTTCGAGGCGATCTTCGAAGACGGCGTCGACCAGCTCGTCGCGCTGGCCGAAACCGCGCTGGAAGCCGAGAACTCCTGGGATGGGTTCGCATGGTTCGTGCAGCAGATGACGGAGTTGACGGCGACGGACCGCGGGCTGCGTGAGGTCGCGTTCTCCCGGGCCTGCTGCGGCGGGCGGGTCGACGCCGGGCGCACCCGGCTCGACCCGGTGGTGACGAAGCTGGTGGAGCGGGCGCAGCGGGACGGCTATCTACGCCCGGAGATCCGCTCCACCGACGCGCCGCTGCTGGGTTTGATGGCCGGCGCAGTGAGCGAGTACTCCGACGGGCGGTCGCCCGATCTGTGGCGGCGTTACGTCGCGATCCTGTTGCAGGGCATGCGGTGTCAGCCGGGGTTGGACCGTCTGCCCGTCGACGCGCTGACCCACGATGAGCTCGAGGCCGCCATGTACGCGTGGCCGCCGACGGGGGAGACGGGCGAGCGTTAAGACTCCGAGCGGCGGCGGCTCACGGTCGTTGAGACTGCGGCCACGGTGCCCGCCACTCGCACTTTCCCGCAGTGAGCGCAGCCTCAACGGGGTTAGGGTCGGGCATGGTCTGGAATCTCGATCAGTCCGACGGCGAGCTGCTGGTGCGCACCGGCGTGGCCGGCCCGGCCGCCAAGATGGGCCACCGGCTGACCATCGCGATGCAGACCTGGCACGCGCAGGTGCGCTGGGACGGCGACACCCCCGCCGAGGTCGACCTGACCGTGGAGGTGGATTCGCTGCAGGTGCAGAGCGGTGAGGGCGGGGTGACGCCGCTGACCCCGCCGGAGCGCGTCGTCGCCCGTGCCAACGCGCTCAAGGCGCTCGAGCAGCGTCGCTACCCGCAGATCCGCTTCCACGCCGAGGACATCACCGCGACCGGCGGCGGCTACCGGCTGAGCGGGTCGCTGCAGATCCACGGCCAGACCCGCGACTGCGTGGTCGAGCTGGGGGTCGAGGATCAGGGCGACGAGTGGTCGATGTCGTGTGAACAGCAGGTGCGCCAGACCGATTTCGGGGTCAAGCCCTACTCGCTGGCGATGGGCACGCTCAAGGTCGCCGACGTGGTGACGGTGTCGTGCACGGCGCGGCACTCCAAGTAGCTCACGAGTAGCTCACCTCGAGCGCGTTGAGGCTGCGTTGGCCGCGGTGTCCACTCGAACTTTTCCGCGCTGGTTTCAGTGTCAACGATCAGGGAAGTCACAGTTTGGGTGAAGTGTGACTTCGGGTACAGGCCGGACATGGAACGGCTGAGTGGTCTGGACGCGGGCATGTTGTACAGCGAGTCGACCACGGTGCCGTTGCACGTGTGCTCGGTCATGGAGCTCGACCCGTCGACGATGTCCGGTGGCTACTCGTTCGCCAAGTTCTGTGCCGAGGTGGAGAAGCGCGTCCCGGCGGTGCCGGAGTTTCGCTGCAAGCTCGCCGACAACGACTTCAACCTCGACCATCCGGTGTGGGTGGAGGACGAGGAGTTCGAGCTGTCCCGCCACCTCAACCGGGTTGCGCTGCCCTCACCGGGCGGACGTCAGGAACTGTCCGAGGTGTGCGGCCACATCGCGTCGGTGCCGCTGGATCGCAGCAAGCCGCTGTGGGAGATGTGGGTGATCGAGGGCCTGGGCGGCTCGGCGGCCGAGGACGGCGGCGACGTGGTGTTGATGATCAAGGTGCATCACGCCGCAGTCGACGGGGTGTCGGCGGCCAACCTGCTCGACAAGCTGTGTGACATCGAGCCCAACGCCGCCACCCCGGAACCGGTCGACGGCCCCGGCGCGGTCCCGGCGTGGGCGATCGCCGCGGACGGGCTGTGGCGCTTCGTCACGCTGCCCTGGCAGCTGACCAGGGCGGTTCCGGTCGCCGCGTCGATGGTTGCCAAGACGGTGGGACGGGTGGTGAGCGGCAAATCGATGGCGGCCCCGTTCTCGGCGCCGACGACGCGCTTCAACGGCACGCTCACCGCGGAGCGCACCATCGCCACCGTCCAGCTCGACCTCGACGACGTCAAGACGGCGAAGAACCAGTGCGACGCCAAGGTCAACGACGTCGTCATGGCGTTGTGCGCCGGCGCGCTGCGCGGCTATCTGGCCGACCACGGCGAACTCCCCGACAAGCCCCTGATCGCGATGGTGCCTTCGTCGGTGCAGGGCCAGTCGGACCGGCCGGGCCGCAACCAGCTCTCCGGCATGTTCTGCAACCTGCAGACCCACATCGAGGATCCGGTGCAGCGCCTGCACGCCATCGCCGAATCGAATCGGCACGCCAAGGAACACAGCGCCTCGCTGGGCCCGACGTTGCTGCTGGATCTGGCGCAGAGCATCTCGCGGGGAGCGTTCGGCGCGATGATGGGCCTGATGTCCCGCTCGCCGCTGGGCAACACCGCGATCCACAACGTCATCGTCTCGAATGTGCCCGGCCCGCCGATGACGCTCTACAGTGGTGGGGCCGAGGTCAAGGGCCTGTATCCGCTGGGGCCGATCTTTCCCGGCTCGGGGCTGAACATCACCGTGGTCTCGGTGGCCGACAAACTCAACGTCGGCATCATCTCCTGCCCGCAGCTCGCCGACGATCTGTGGGACCTGGCCGACCGGTTCAAGTCCGAGTTGAGTGACCTGCTCGCCCGTTGCTGATCTTTAGGCGCCGCGGGAATCGGGAAGCCTAGACCGCGGCCGAGGTCAGCGACGGAAGGATCGAGTGTGGGCTCCCCGAAGAGCGGTTCGCGGCTGGGCACCCGGTTCGGGCCCTACCAGCTGCAGTCGGTGATCGGGGTCGGCGGCATGGGCGAGGTGTACCGCGCCTACGACACCGCCCGCGAGCGCATGGTCGCGATCAAGCTGCTGCGCCCCGAGATGGCCGCCGACCACAGCTTCCAGCAGCGCTTCCGCCGGGAGTCGAAGGTGGCGGCCCGCCTGCAGGAGCCGCACGTGATCCCGGTGCACGACTTCGGCGAGATCGACGGCGTGCTCTACATCGACATGCGGCTGGTCGAGGGCGACAGCCTGGCGTCGCTGTTGCGGCAGGTCGGTGCGTTGGCGCCGGGGCGGGCGGTGTCGATCGTCCGCCAGGTCGCCGCGGCGCTCGACGACGCGCACACCAACGGCCTGGTGCACCGCGACATCAAGCCGGAGAACGTGCTGCTTACCGCCGACGACTTCGCCTACCTGGTGGACTTCGGCATCGCGCACGGCGGCGGGGAGGCGTCGGTGACGTCGACGGGCCTGGTGGTCGGGTCGAGCGCGTACATGGCGCCAGAGCGGTTCGGCGGCGACCGGGGCGGCCCCGCCTCGGACGTGTACTCGCTGGCGTGCCTGCTGTACGAATGCCTGACGGGCCGGGCGCCGTTTGACTCGGCGGACCTGCGAGAAGTGATGGGGGCGCACATGTTCGCGCCGCCGCCGCGGCCGAGCATCATGCGGCGCGGGATCAGCCGGGCGTTCGACGACGTCGTCGCGCGCGGCATGGCGAAGAATCCCCAGGAGCGCTACCGCACGGCCGGGGAACTGGCGCGAGCCGCCGCCGCCGCGGTGGACGGCGAGGTGGCGGCTTCGGCGGCTCCCGTCGCACCGGTGACGCCGCCGTCGACGCGGCAGTTCTCGCAGGCCTATCCGAACCCGTCGGGTGCCGGTTACGCGCCGTACCCACCTGCGCCGCCGGCGCCGACGCGCCCGTCGCGGCGGGCCGGACGGGGGCAGATCGCTTTGATCGTCGGGACCATCGTGATGTTCACCGCGGCCGTCATCCTGGCGCTCGTGCTGGTGTCCTCGGGTGACTCGGATCCGTCGCCTCGGATCGCGGCGCCGCCACCGTCGTCGTCCGCGCCCTCGTCATCGGCAGCGCCGTCGGAAGCGCCGTCCTCGTCCGCCCCGGCGATTGAGGGCGTATCCGGAACGGATGCACAGGGTTTCGTCGGGCACACGGCGCGCTGCGACGCCGGTGACGCGCCGGCGGCGATGATCCGGACGTCGCTGTCGCTGGCGATCATCTGCGAGGACGGCGACGACTTCTACTACCGCGGGGAGCGGTTGCGCGACGGCGCGAACCGGGAGATCCAGAACGTGCGGCGCTCCGGGGACGGGTTCGTCGCGGTCGGCCCGGACGACGGCGCACGCTATGACGTGCAGCCCGACCGGCTGACGATCTCGAGTAACGGTTCCGTGGACTCTGCCGAGCCGGCGCTCGAGTACGGCTCGGCGCGATGAGCATCGCGTCGAGACCGCGCCCACCGCGGCGTCTACTCGCACTTTCCCGCGCTCAGCGCAGTACGAACGCGCCATGAGTTTCAAGGGGGCGGTGAACTGGGCGACAGGCAGCCGCACGGTGGAGGTCATCGCGCGGTCCGGCTACCCCGTCAACGGGGTGCTGCATCTGCTGATCGCCTACATCATCGTGCGCATCGCGTTCGGCTTCCGCGGCGAAGCCGACCAGACCGGCGCGTTGGCGACGCTGGCTGATCAGCGGGGCGGGGAGTCGTCGCTGTGGATCGTCGCGGCGGGGCTGCTGGCTCTGGCGATGTGGCGGCTGGCCGAGACGGTGATCGGGCTGCACCCCGGTGAGCACAGCCATGCGCATCTGCGGGAGTCGCCGCTTGTCAATCGGCTCAAGGCTTTCGGTCTGGCGCTGCTTTACCTGGGTCTGTCGTTCACCGCGGCGCAGTTCGCGCTGGGAGTCGGCCGGCAAGGCAGCGAGCGGGCGGTGGGTCTGAGTGCGCGGCTGATGCGCACCGAGGGCGGCAATCTCGTGCTGGTGGCCGTCGGCGCGGTGATCGCCGCCATCGGCGCCTACCTGGTCTACAAGGGGGCGATGAAGAAGTTCCTGCGTGATCTCACGGTGCGGGGCGGGCTGCTGATCACCGTGCTGGGCATGTGCGGGCACATCGGGGAGGGGATCGTGCTGTTCGCCGCCGGGGCGTCGGTCATCGGGGCGCCGTTCCTGCGGGATCCGAGCAAGGCCGCCGGGCTGGACGCCGCGGTCAAGACCGTCGGGCACACCCAGTTCGGCAGGACCCTGTTGCTGTTCGCCGCGGTGGGGTTCGCGGCCTACGGGCTGTACAGCTTCGCGCTGACCCGCTACTCGCGCATGTAGCCCGGCGTTGAGACCTCGCGTTGAGACTGCAGCCAGCGCGGCCGTTACTCGCACTTTCCCGACGTGGGTGCAGTCTCGACGCAGGAATTGGTGTGCGGAGGGGTTCTGGCGCTGTCTTATGCTGATCGCCGAGGGGGTGTGTCCAGCGTGAGTCTGCTCGGGGAAGCGCTCGATTTGCTGCGCAAGTACGGCGACGTCGTCGGCATCGACTGGGAGAAAGGGCCCAGCATCCTGGACCGGACTCTCGGTCCAGCCGTCACCAATCTGGCAGGCTCGCCGATACTCGCGGCGGCGCAACTGACCATCCAGGGCATGAAGGCGACGACGGGCTCCGGGGAGCCGGAAGACGGCAAGGCGTTCGAGAAATCCGCGGACCTCTACGAGGAGGCCGGGAACCTGCTGATCGATGCGGCGCCGGTCGAGGACCGGTGGGACGGTACCGCGGCCGACACCTACGAAGCGAAGAATGGAGAGCATCGCCGCCTCACACTCGAGGTTGCCGCGGCTGAGAAGGAGATGCGCCAGGCATTGAGCGGGCTGGCGGTCCAGGTCAGGTCGACACGTAGGGACCTACAGGACGCCATCGACTTCCTGTCCGATTACGACACATCGACATCGTGGATGAACTTCATTCCCGGTGGCGCCGCAGTCAAGGCGGCGTCCGATGCTGCGGTGGCTGCGACGCAACTCGGTGTGGCGCAGGCATCCATGGCGAAGTTGGTGGCCGAGTCGGTCTCTGTGGCGCAGAGTATGCAAACGCCGTTGGGCAGGTACGACAGTGCAGCAGCTCAGAAGATGCTTGACGCCGAACCGGACCCCGGTGACGACAAAGCCGACAGATTTCCCTGCGGGGAACCATTCGGCGACGAGAGGACCGACGGTCGATTGCCCGATCGCGCCGAAAATGATGAGTCGTTCACGCCCCCTGAACCGATGGGTCCGCCGGTGGAGTATCCGCCCGCGACGCCCTACGGCACACCTGTGCCTCGCTGAGGCCAGAAGACGAGGAGAAGCAATCAATGACCTACCTGGCACAGAATCTGCGGGTGCTCACCGAGCACATCGACGAACTCGCCGCGAAGCAGGACACTGCGGCGGGTGATCTGAAGATTGCGGGCGAGACGGTCAACGACCTGGCATCGAGTGTGTGGTCGACTCACGGGGTGGTGTGCGCGGCCAGCAACATGGCGGTCGATGCCGTCGAGACCGCACGGGATGCGGCGGATGGTGTGCTCTGGCGGATGTCGCACGATCTCTCCGTACGGCTGCGGATGGCCTCGTCGAATTACAACAACGCCGACTGGCGGGCGCGGAAGGACATCGATTCATGTGGGTTGTGAGCGTGGATGTCGATGCGCCCTGACGCCCCTTGGGACGACGGTGACGAGGCCGACCTGCCATTTGGGACGGACGGCATCGGTTTGGACGGGGTCGCAACCTACCCGATTGAACACAACGAGTTCGCAAGCGAAGACGATTGGAGTAGAGCCGCTGGATATGCCGTTGCCGACCAGCCGGAGCTTCGTCTCGATGTTTCGTTCACGGTGTCGAATCCGTCCGGAACACTGTCGGCATCTGCTGGAATCGGCGGTCGCCTCCAGCGCATTGACCTGACCGGCGTGTCGCGCCTCAACGAGGTGCAGCTGGGCGAGGAGATTCTGGAGATGGCCTCACTTGCAAGCGCGAAGGCGCGGTCCGCGCAACATGAAGTGACCGTCGAATTAATGCGCGGTCTTGGGCAGGACGGGGCCGGCGTGAGTGCGCTTCTCGAGCACTCGGTTGGCCTACCGACGTACGAGTCCACCAATGTCCGCATCGCCGAGGTCATCTCTGCTCGCTATCGGACATATGACGACTGACGGCCAGAGAGCGAATCGACGTTCTCGGCGTCGCGGATTCTTCGTCGGCGCCGTCATATTGGCGGTGATCGCGGTCCTGGCGATTCTCGTCTTCACTTGGTGGCTCCCCACGTACCGCATGGACTCTGCCCGGACCTCTTGGCAGCCGCCGCCACAGGCCGTGTTCACGGAGTCGATGCGGGAACAACCGGTCCCCGGGTGGCGGGTCGGTCTTTCTGAGCTGGGCCTACCTGCCCCCGACGGTCAGTTTGCGGTCAGTAACGGAGAGCGGCGTCTGAGGCCGTTCGTAGGCAACGTCGGACCCAACGCCTACTTCGTCGCACGTAGCGGTGCACCAAACAATTCGCAGTGGTGGCTGACTGGAGTGGATACCCGCGACGGTCGATCGCTCTTCGCCGCGGTGCCGCTGGGTGTTTCACGCTCCCAGCCGTACTGCCTCCTCAACGGGCCCGAGGAGGTCCTCTGTGTCAGTCGGTTTTCGCCCTCAGTATCAGCGTGGGTGGTCGACGCGAACTCAGGGGCCCTGAAGTACAGCGGTCCAAGTGATCTCGGAGAGTTCCAAGTCGATCAGGTCGGAATGTACGCCGTCGCCAGAAAGCAGAATGAGGGTGTGTACGGCATCGGTTCAGGCGCGGAAACCACGTGGTTCGTGCCGGGTGACGGGTCGGTCAGAAAGGTTGACGCTTCGCGACCGGCGGTATCAGCACAACCACTTACGGCACAGCTCGAGGTGAACCCGAGAACCTATATCTTCACTGTCTTCTCGGTCGCTGACGGCAAGGTGATCGAACCTGAGATCGACGGTGGCTACACACTCGGGAAGCCGTTCTTTTACTCCGGTGGATTTGTCGCGGAGGTGAGCGACCCTGACGGAATACCCTCTGAAATCGTATTCTTCGACGACAGTGGAACACGGTTGAACAGTTATGAAGGCAAGGGTAAACCCGGCGACAGTCCGGTCGATCTTCCGGTGATCGGACCCACTTCGGACGATCGCAATACGGTGTTCACGACCGAAGGACAGCCATTGATCGAAGTCCCCGGCGGAACTCTGCATCTCGTCGAGACCACGCTGATGGTGGATACCGGCAACAGCCGAGATTTTCCTGAGCTGCAGCTATACAACATGCGGGACGGGACCTCCGAAGGGTCGGTGTGCGACTACCTGATGCACAACTACATCGGCACTGACGGATCGATACTGGTGTTCGAAGTTCACAACCCGAGTGCCGAGGTTCTAGCGACCGCAAGCGATCTTCACTCCTGTGAGCGGTTGTGGACGTTGCCGAAGCGAGTCGATTCGCTGGACCGCATCTGGAACATCGACGGCACTCTGGTGCAATTGGCGGAAGAGGGAACTGAACTGATCTCTCTGGTGTCGCCGGGATAGTGGTGGTAGGACGCAGCGGTGAGGCAACGCAGTCAGGTGCAGCGGCTGGCCTGACAACCAACACCGACCGTCGTCGACGCCGAGTCATGGTCGGCGTTGTATTGCTGCTTGGTGTAACGGTAACGGCGACCCTGGCCATCACGTGGTGGGTCCCGGCCTACCGGCTCAACACAGCCCGCGCTTCGTGGCAGCCTCCACCGGAAGCGGCGATATCCTCACCGATGCGTGAACAGCCAGTGCCTGGCTGGCGCACGGATCCGGTGAAGCTGGGCCTGCCCGGCGCCGGCGACAGTCGAATCGCAGTGAGCGGTGATCCATTCGGTCCCCGACCATTCGGCGGCTCGGTCGAGAACAGGGCGTACTTTCTGGCCCACAGCACATCCGGCGATCAGGTGCAATGGTGGTTGGTGGGCCTGGATGCCTCGACCGGTGGTGCACTGTTCGACGCGGTGCCGTTCAGCGAAGACGAACGCCCTCCGCAGTGCTTTCTCAACGGCCCAACTGACGTCTTGTGCTTAGGCCGCTCTCCAGTTCCGTCTGCAGCAGTGATTGACGCGCAATCCGGTGTGATGAAATACCGCGGCCCTACAGACCTTCGCGCCCTTGACGGCGGCCAGTCGGTCAAACAAGTCGGTATCTATGCCGTTGCGATCGACCAAGATCAGGGTGTCTTCGGTATCGGTCCACGAGCCGAGACCACATGGTTCGTGCCGGGCAACGGGTCGATACGCGTCTCGCAGGCAATGCGGTCGAGGGATTCGTGGCAGACGCTCACCGCGCAGCTCGAAGCCAACCCTCGAACATATCGATCGACCGTTTTCTCAGTTGCGGACGGCAAAGTCATTGAACCCGAGATCGGCGAGGGTTACACACTCGGGAAGGTGGCTTTCTATACCGGCGGCTTCGCAGCTGAAGTGAACGAGCCCAACGGGGTTTCCGCTGAGTTGGCGTTCTTCGACGAGTCCGGGAAGCGTCTGAGCGGAAACGACAGCTACAGCGCGCCCGACGACGGCTCGATTGATCTGCCTGTTGTCTCATCGGAGCGCGACGACGAGACGGTCGTGTTCTCCGCCGATGGCCGGAAACTGCTCGAGGCCCGATCCGGCGCTGTGGCTCTGGTCGGGACCACTCTGATGGTCAATATGACTGACAGTCAGGAATTCCCCGAGTGGCAGCAGTACAGCATGCGAGACGGTGCAGCCGGTCCGGTCTGCAACTTCCCGATGGACGACTATGTCGGCCACCACGACTCCACCCTGGTGTTCGAGTTCAGCTACGTCCAAGGTGAGGTCCTGCTGGCGGCCCGAGATCTCAACTCCTGCGACCGGTTGTGGACGATTCCGAAAGAAGTCGATTCACTGGACCGCATCTGGCGTATCGACGGCACCCTGGTGCAGCTGACCAATGAGGGCACCGAACTCAGATCGCTGGTGGCGCCGGACTGACCACACCGCTCAGCGCTGCGCGAACTGCAGGCCGATGAGCTGCTCGGAGACACTCCACAGCCGGGCCGCATCAGCGACCGAACGCGCCGGGCGGTACACCTCCTGTTCGGCGGGGGCACCTCGTAGATGTTGGAATCCGCTGGGTCCGTAGAACTTGCCGCCTTCGGCGTCGGGATGGGTGGCGGCGTACAAAGCGGGCAGCAGGCCTTGGTCGACGGTCTGTGGTCCGACGCCGATCCGGGCCAGAATCCTGATCACCCGGACGTTGAGGGTGTCTTTGGTGCGGCCCATGTGCGGTTGCGCGGCCAGGAGGTTGGTGGCGGTCACCCCGGGATGGGAGACGTTGCTGGTGATGCCCCAGCCGGCGGTCTGGCTGCGACGGTCCAGTTCCAGCCCGAACATCAGGCTGGCGATCTTGGACTGACTGTAGGCCTTCATCGACGTCCAGGACTTCTCGAAGTTCAGGTCATCCCAGTTGATGGCGTTGCCGCGGGCGGCGATGCTCGACTGCGTCGTCACCCGGGCGTTGCCCGCGCTCAGCAGCGGCATCAACCGGGCCGTGAGCGCGAAGTGACCGAGATGGTTCGTGCCCCACTGCAGTTCGAATCCGTCGACGGTGGTCTGCCGGCGCGGCGGGTCCATCACCCCGGCATTGTTGATCAGAAGGTTGATCGGCCGTCCCTCGGCCAGCAGCTGTCCGGCGAGGTCAGCCACCGACTGCAGCGACGCGAGATCCAGCGCCCGCAGGTGCAGCTGCGCGTCGGGCACCGCGGCCCGGATCTGCTCGACGGCCCGTTGGCCCTTGTCAGGGTTGCGCACCGGCATGATGACTTCGGCTCCGGCGGCGGCGAGCCGCCCCGCCAGACCGAGGCCGACGCCGTCGCTTGCTCCGGTGACCACGGCCAGGTTCCCGTGCAAGTCTGGTACATCCACTGTGGCTTTGCGTTTCATGGCCTCCACTGTGGCCCACAACCCGAGGCGCATTCAGGGACTGTCGATCCGTTGATGCCCAAAGCCTTCCTGCGTCCGCGCGACCGGTAGAGGATCGGTTGATGGCCGACCACGCCCGGGTAGCGGAGCTGCTACGCGACCGCCGCCAGGTGCTACAACCCGAAGATGTGGGGCTGCCGCGGGGACGGCGCCGGCGCACGTCCGGATTGCGTCGCGACGAGGTCGCCGCGCTGTGTTCGATCTCGACCGTCCACTATGCGCGGCTGGAACGTCGATGCGGGCCGCGCCCGTCTCCGGCGACACTGGCCAGCCTGGCCCGCGCGCTGCGATTCACCCGTGCGACGCGTGATGAACTGTTCAGTGCGGCCGGATACGACGACGGGCCCATGCACGTATGCCCTGGAGTGATGCACATGCTGGGTCGGCTCACCGACGTCGCAGCCCTCGCGGTGGATCCGCTCGGCGAGGTGCTGGCTCAGACTCCGCCGGCCCGGGCGCTGTTCGGCGACCACACCGCCTGCACCGGCTGGTCGCGCAGCGGCTACTACCGGTGGTTCACCGACCCGGCCGCGCGTCGACACTACCCGGCCGACGAACAGCCGCTGATCAGTGCCGAGATCGTCGCCGATCTTCAGCGCCAACACGGAAGCGCCGCAGCGGCTCTCGTCCAACAGCTGCGTGGCCTCGACGAGTTCGACGAACTTTGGCGCCAGCCCGGGGATATCGCGCCCGCCCGGCGCGCCCGGGTGGTGTGCCCGCACGTCGGCGTGGTCGACCTCGACCGCGAGGTGCTGACTGCCGACGGTGGGCTGCGCGTGGTGCTCTATCTGGCTCGTCCGGGCTCGGACAGCGAATCCCGGCTGGCGCTGGCGTCGGTGGTCGGGCTGCAGCGGTTCGGCTGATCCGTCAGGCGTGCGCGTCGACCGGGACGTCGCGCAGGTAGGACTGCGGGTCGGCGCCCAGCGCGGCCAGTTTGGCGTGGCTGGAGGAGCCGGGCTCGGCGGTGAACACCAGCATGGTGTGCAGCTGGGTGGGGTCGTGCAGTATCTGGCACTGCACCTCCAGGAGGCCGAGCTTCGGATGGAGCAGCCGCTTCTCGTTCTCGTGGGCCATGCCGACGATGTGCAGCTCCCACAGTTCGGCGAACTCGGCGCTGCGCTCCAGCAGGTCGTCGACGATCTCGGCCGCTCGGGACCCGGCGCCGTCGCGTGCGTAGCCCATCCGGGCAGCGGCGACGTAGTTGCGTCCGATAGCCGGGTGGTCCTCGGCCGGGTAGAGCTCGCGGGAGGTGTCGTCGGTGAACCAGCGGTAGGCCACACAGCGTGCGTGGCCCTCAAAGGAGGTCTGGTCGCCGAGCAGCGCCCGGGCGGCGGGCGTCTGCACCAGCGTGTCGCCGAGGGCGGACATCACCTGTGCCGGGGTGTCGGCGAGCCGGTCGAGGATGCGCATGGTGGCCTGGCTGACCTGTTCGCCGACGAGGGTCCGGGCGGGAGCGTTGTGCCCGGCCAGCCGGAACAGGTGGTCGCGTTCATCCAGCGACAACCGCAGCGCCCGAGCCAACGACCCCAGCACCTCGACGGACGGCTGCGGGCCGCGCTGCTGCTCCATCCGGCAGTAGTAGTCGGTCGAGATCACCGCCAGCGAGGCCACTTCCTCCCTGCGCAACCCGGCGGTGCGCCGCCGTTGGCCGGCGGGCAGCCCGACGTCCTCGGGGCGCAGGGCTTCGCGGCGAGTCCGCAGGAAGTCGGCCAACTGTCGCTGATCCATCAGCCCAGTGTCCCCGCGGTTGTGCGGGCGTGCCAGGGATCGTCGGACCCCCTATGGTCGCCGCGGTCGCCGCGGTCGCCGCGGTCGCCGCGGTCGCCGCGGTCGCCGCGCCTGCAGGACATAGGCGGGCGGCAGGTGGCACCAGACGGTCTGGCCGACGGTCACCTCCGCGAACCGTTCGCCCAGCAGGGCGCGCGGAACCGCTGCGCTTGGGGCAGGTGCTGGGCGTGCAGGTACGCGAAGGTGGCGAACACACTGTCGGGGGAGAGCGTCGCCGTCACCGCGTCGGTCAGCCGTCGCTGCAGTGCGGGGCCGAACGACGCCCACGGCAGGCTGCTCACCACGACGTCGCGGCGGCCAGGCGCGGCGAGCTGGGGGCGACCGCCCCGATGCGGGTCGGTTCGCGCAGCCACTGCTGCAGGAAGATCAGTTCGCCGCGGGTCGGCTCGCGTCGCGGCGCCGTCGGGGTTGTTCGCATGACGGCGAGTCTGTCTGCGGGCTGAGCTGGCTGCCAGGGCGTGTCGATCCCTGGATGACTGCGACCTTGCTGGGCGGACGCCGCGGTGGCGATGGTGGGGCATCGACAACGAACCGGCAAGGGAGATACCCACAATGGCAGAACACAGGCTCCGGGGTGGGCTGACGCGCAGTCGGGAGACGCTGTCGGCGTTGATCGCGTCGCCGCAGACACCGATTCTTGAACTGATTGGCGGGCGGTGTTCGACGCTGTCGCGCCGAATCTGCTTTTGCTGGTGGTGTATCTGGTGATGGTCGATCTGGTCGCGGCGACGATGTCAGCGTTGGCGATGGCGGTGCTGATGGTGTTGGCGCGGGCGGTGGCAGGACAGCCGGTCGCGCCGGCCGTCGGTGGGCTGCTCCTGGTGGCGATGTCCGCGCTGATGGCGTTGGCCGGTGGCGACGGAGGAGATGTCTTCCTGCCGGATCTGATCCAGACCGGTGTATTCAGCGCGATCATGCTGGTGTCCATCGTGATTCGTCGGCCCTTGATCGGGATGATCCTGGGTCCGGTGGTGTCCGGGCGCAACTGGCGGACCGATCCGGCGTTGCTGCGCGGGTATGACTGGGCGACGGCGTTGATGGCCGCCGCGGCGGCGATCCGCACGGTGTCGAAGCTGCCGTTCTACTTCGCCGACGACGTGGTGGGGTTGAGCATCGCCGACCTGGTCGCCGGGGTGCCGCTGGCCGTCGTCACAACCTACTTTCAGATTCGGGTGTTGCGGCGGGCCTATGCCGTCGCGGAGGCGATGGTCCCGGCGCCGCAGCCCGTCCCCGTGCGGTGAATCCCGTTCAGACAGCGCGCAAGGCGGGGCCTACCCGAACTTTCCGGCCTTGGTTGCGGCGCCAACGGTGCCGCTACGCTGGCTTCGAGCCGCGGACGCCGAGAACCGGTTGTCGGCGTCGGCCGTGGCCCCACCCGCGATCCCACGGCCACCGGCCCCGGTCGTCGGCCCACACGAGTTGGTAGGCGTGCACGTCCGGACCGCCGAGTCTGATGGCGAATGTCAGGTGGACGTCCGGGTGCTCGACCTCAACCACCTCGAGCAGGAACCTTCCCCCGCAGTCGATGTGCTCGGCCGGCCGAAGAACCATACCGTCGTCGACCATTCCCTGACCGATGACGTTCAGCAGCTTCGCTGAGGTCTGCGCCGGCAGACCCGTCACCAACAACTCCGGCAGACCCCTCTCATGCAGACCGACGGTGTAGGCGAACGGCCTCTTGTCACATTCGACGAACTGCACTGCCCATCGGTGATCTTCGATTGTCTTTCGCAGGACGTCCACGTAGTCGTCGGTGGTCTTATCCGGGTGATCGCACTGCCAGCACATGGCCTCCCCTTCATGTCGTGGTTGTGGCCCAGCGTGCACGCACCCACCGACAGAACGAGTTCTCACCACCCGCCGTCAGCGGGAGACCGAGGAATCCTCACACCGCCACGACGCGAATCAGGTCCGCCAAGCCCTGGAAGTCGTCCGGGTTGCGGCTGTAGAGGTCCAGGCCGTTGGCGTGTGCGGTCGCGGCGATGAGCAGATCCGCGAAGCGGCTGCGCGGTTTTCGGCCAGCGCTGATCGCGGCCGCTACGATCAGGCCGTACCTGCGACTTGCTCTGCCGTTAAACGGAATTGGCTCGAGTAGCGACTCGACCTCTTGCAGCCGGGACTGGCGTTTGGCTGCCTCGGCCGGTGTGGTGGAGCAGTGGACCGGCCGTCAGCTCAGTGGCGGTGATGGCGGAAATCGCAATGTCGTCCGGCAGCTTGTCGGCGATTGACGGGTCGTGCCGGTCAGCCACCACCGAGGTGTCGAGCAGTCCTGCCGCCATCTACAGGCTCTGATCGACGGCGTTATCGAGGTCGCGACGAAATTCTTCCGGGTCGGTCCGGACCCCCATGCCAGCGTTGCGCGACAGGTCCTGGCTTCTGATGAACGTCTTCCGAACAGGCTGAATGGGACGAATCTCGGCCACCGGCTCCCCGTTGCGGGTGACGATGAAAGTCTCGCCTCCGGCCACCGCATCCATGACCTTGGCATTTTGGTTACGTAGCTCCCGCTGCGAGATGAATCGCACCATGCGGCCCAACATAGCGCGCCAATTCAGGCAGACTCGTGGCCGTGGCCGAGCTGTTGATCGCGCTCAACCCGGATGAGGGCTCCCGGCTGCCCTACCTGCTGCGTGTTCCGCTGCCCGGCGGCGACCTCGTGTTTCGGACTTCAGGGACGTGGCCGAGGGTCAAGGCGCTGTACTGCCACCCAGTCGGTCTGCATGAGTGGCCCCCTGATGCCGAGATCGTCGAACGGCTCCCGCTGCGGTCCTGCCAGCGCCGCGGTGCCGCCATCGATGTGATCGCGCAGCGAGCCCGGGAGAACCGCTCCCAACTGGTGTTCACCACCGCGCGGGGTCGCGACGCGGTGTTCTGGCAGGCGCCGCGCACCCGCAAGCAGGCGCGTCCGAACGTGCGCACCCCCACCGCCCGCGCGCACAGTATCGCTGAACTGGAGATCCTCGTCGACGCGCACGAGCGCTACCCGTATCGGTTCAGCACCCAGCAGGTCTCCACCGTGCGGCGGGCGCTGCCTTGCGGAGACTACGGCGTGCTCGTCGACGGCGAATTGGTCGCCAGTGTGGAACGCAAATCGCTGGCCGATCTGGTCGGCAGCCTCACCGGCGGCAAGCTGCGCTACCAGGTCGCCGATCTGGCCGCGCTGCCGCGCGCGGCGGTTGTGGTGGAGGACCGCTACTCACAGCTGTTCAAGCTCGACCGCGTCCGGCCCGCAGTGATCGCAGACGGGCTGGCGGAACTGCAGATCCGCTGGCCCAACGTGGCTATCGTATTCTGCGAGACTCGTCCTCTCGCTGAAGAATGGACCTACCGGTTCCTCGCCGCCGCCCATGACTGGTCCAGTACTGAAACCGCTGCGCTGCAGCGTATGTTGTCACCCAGAATCGATATCGCCCCCGTGACCGACACCGCCGCAGCGCCGGAACCCAGCACCGCCGAGGTCCGCTCCTGGGCACGTGCTGCCGGTCTGGATGTACCCGACCGTGGGCGGCTGCGCCCCGACATCTGGCAAGCGTGGCGCGACGCCAACACCTCGGGCTGACTACGAACTGTGTTCATACTGCAGCCAGCGCGACCTCCACTCGAACTTTCCCGCCCTGAGCGCAGCGCCAATATCAATCGGGTGCTTCGGCCCGCGCTACCGCCAGCCCGAGCCCATCCGCTCAGAAGGCGAGTCCTCGGCATCTGGTGCGCCGTGACGCTCGGTAGCTAGGGGACAATCAACTACCGTGCTGCCCTCCCGACCGACGCTGCAGAGCTGGAACCCGGACGCATTGACTGTGGGAGGTGGTGCAGTGCAATCGGGCGGTGAGTCCGTGGGCTCCGCCGTTTCGGGGATCGACGATGCGGTCAACCGGCTGCCAGAAACCGGCGGATGGTCCGGAGCCGCCCACGAGGCGGCGAACGAAATGTTCGGTCGTGCCGATGCCGCAGCCCAGCGGTTCGCCGCCTACACGACGGCGGTGGCGGCCGTGCTCAGGGATGGCGCCGGCGCGCTCGGCGGCGCCCGCGCGGCCCTGCTGACGAAGACTGATCGGGTTGACGCCGGTCCCCTCAACGTCACCGATCAATGGGTGGTGCTGATCGACCCGGTAATGGTGTCAGAGGACGAGATGGCCACACTGCGGGCGCTGGCACTGGATGAGCAGTGCGAGATCAACCGCCTCCTGATCGCTGTCGGCGACGCCGATGACGCGACCGCCAACGCGATCGTGGCGGCAGGCAGGAAGAACGGTCTCGTAGGGCAAAGTCCGCACGATCTCGGCCGCCTACTGCTACCGACGGCGCAGCGTCCAGCCGATGAGGTTCCCGATCCCCGCAACCCCGTTGGCATGATGGCGCAGGAATCCGTGAGGTCGGCTGATCAGCAGCAGCACATTCGCGAGGTCCAGTATTCGGTGAATGAGTACGGCGAGGAGGTGACGACGGTGATCAAACAGGACGGAAGCAAGGCGGTCACTACCGAGATGGATCCGTTCGAGTACCCCAGCAAGCAGAACTTTTACATGATGGAGGAGTTCGACGAGAAGGGGAATTTCATTGCCAGGACCAGCTCGTGGCACGACATGGGCAATGACTGCGACTACACCACGATCACGTATGCCGACGGCTCGCACCTGACGATGTCGATGGATTCGACCGGCAACCGGTCCGCCGGTTACACCACCGCCGAAGGCCGGCACAGCGCCGTTCCCGTCGAACTGATCGACAACCTTTCCATCGCTACCACCACCGGAATGGGCGGGCTCGAGAAGCACGTCGCCCGCGGCGGCACGCTGCCGATGCTCACCACCGAATCGTTCGACAACATCGGCAAGACGATGAAATTCGGCGGTCCCGCACTGACCGCAGCCACCACCGTCTTCGACATGGTGATGGCGGAATCGAGCAAGGACCGTTGTATCGCCCTGGTCGCCGGTGTCGCCGGCGGCGGTGGGGGCTGGGGCGGCGTCGAATTGGGCGCGGCAGCGGGCACTCTGGGCGGTCCATTCGCCCCGGTCACCGTACCGGCCGGTGCCATCATCCTCGGCGGGATCGGGGCCTTCGGTGGAGTCGAGTTGGGCAAGTTCATCGGTGATGTCGTATGCCCGAACTGAGACTCCCCGAGCCGGAGAACTGGGCACAAACCGGCAAAGTCGCACTCTCGGTGAAAGTCGTTTTGGCCGTCGCGTTCTGCTACGTGGTCATCAGAGGGCTGGTGGCTGTATGGGAGGGCAGCTACCTCACCGCGATTGTTTGGTGGGCGACGTTGGGAACGCCGTTTTTGTTGGTGGCCGCATACCTGGCCGTGGCGGTGGGCGGGGCGCGGCAGCGTGTATCGAGCGACTCGTCCGGGTTGACTTTCCGGCCGGACAAACGCCTCAGCGTGGCCTACTTCGTGGTGATGGCCGTGCTGGTACCGGCGGCAGCGCTGTTCGCTGTGCTGTTGTCGCGCGGTGAGCTCCACGTTTCCACAACTCGTGGCATGCAGATCGCGGTGTCAGTGGCCTTTTGGGCACTCGCCCTGCTCGCTGTTGTGGCACTGGCCGCCGGAATACGCCGTGGCGGCTCCGGTTATCTCAAGTTCACGCCGACGAGGATCGAGATCGCCGATGTTCTCAAGACGCGTGTAGTGCAGTGGAATGACGTCGTCGATGTGCGCGATGCCGCGTCCATCACCAAGGCGAATCAAGGCGGAAAGGCGGTGGTGCTGTGCTTGCGCGAGGGCACGGAGGAAGTGGTGAGCGGCCTTCCCCTCTACGTTACGAAAGGTGCAGCGCTGTACTGGCTGGTGCGTCACTACTGGAAACATCCCGAACACCGTGACGAACTGATCGATAGCCGAGCGCCACGGCGTCTGGCCGAGGGGGACTTCGACCTGTCCGCCTGACGATCTACTCGAAGCGGTTCCCGTACCGCCGTGGCTCGATGTGAGTTTCTTGGCTGGAGCCCTGGGTATTCGGTGATGCTGTCATTCGATGCCGTGCGCGCTTCGGAAGGTCGGAGGGCCGCTCGGGCAGGCCGTTCCGTGGATGGCCGAACCACCAGATGGAATCGTCGTCGCCGGGGCGGCGGAAAGACGTCGAGGGTTGGTTCTCCTCGAAGTCCACCAGGTAGTAGTACCGGGCAGCCTCGTCGTCGTTCGTCCACGGACCGGGATCGACGACCGATTCGGTGGTGTCTCGGGCCAGCCCCCAGGTCCGGTCCGACGGCGGCGCGGTGTAGACGACGTACAGCATCGGTCCGGCGGTCCAGGCGTGCGAGACAAGATACGGTCCGCGCCCTTCGGCGTTGGCCTTTTTCGATGCGCTGCAGCAGTTTTTACAACACTGCTTCGGCAAAATCCGCGTCGGCCGACGACCCTGTCGCTACGTCCATGCCTCGTTCATACCGCACTCACGGTGGCCCCACTCGCACTTCTCCACCGTGGGCGCGGCCTCAACGCAAGGAAAGTAGCCCCCAGCCCACTAGGAACGCAGTCACCACGCAGACCAGGATCAGTGGGACACCGAAGCGCACGAACGTCGCGGTGGAGTAACCGCCGGGTTTCATCACCATCAGGTTGGACTGGTGGCTGAACGGGTTGATGAACGTGAACGAGATGCAGGTGCCGATCAGCGTCAGCAACAGGATCGGGTCCAGGCCGGTGGTGTCGGCGACGGTCAGCGCGACGGGGGTGAGGATGGCCGCGGCGGCGGCGTTGGACACGACGTTGGTCAAGATGGTGGTGCCGACGGCGATCACGAGGACGACGAGCGCGGCGCTGCCGGTGGACAGCGACAGGATCGCCGAGGAGATGATGTCGCCGAGGCCGCTGTTGACGACGATGACGCCCAGGCCGACGGAGCCGGCGATGATCGCCAGGATGTTCCAGTTCAGGGCGCGTACCGCCGAGCGCGGGGTCAGCACGCCGGTGACGACCATGAGGGTGGCGCCGGTGACGGCGATCAGTTCGATGGGAGCCAGGTTGAGCGCGGCGGAGGTGACGACGGCCAGCAGGATGAGCAGCGCGATCCAGGTTTTGCGGGTCTGCGGGGCCTTGCCGGCGACCTTCTGCCACAGCCCGACGAGCGGGTTGTCGGCGAGCTTCTCGACCGAGCGGGCGGTGACGAGGCACATCTCGCCGGGTCGGGCGGGGGCGTCGCGCAGCAGCTTGGTGGTCTGGGCGGCGATGACCTCGATGTTGTCGTCGACCTCGAGGTCGCGCACGGACTTCTGCTCGTCGGTGGAGATGGACACCATGTACAGGTCCTGGGGTGCCTGGCCGAAGCGGGGGCTGGCCCACAGCGTGCGGACCCCGGATTCGGTGGCGCGGTAGATCAGCACGTCGTCGGCCTGCATCGGTTCGTCGGCGTCGACGGCTTCACCCCAGCGCTGTATCTCGAGCAGCTCGAAGTCGGGTGTAGTGGCCACACCGAGGGAAGCGGCGGTGCGCCCGACGGCGTTGGAGCCTCGAGCGACGGGAATCTCGGCCCGCCACTCCAGTTTCCGTTCCTTGTGTTCGGTGGCGCCGCGCAGCATCCGTGGGGCGAGCAGGAACAGCACCGCCCAGCCGACCAGGGCGACCGGGACGGCGATGGGCACGAAGCTGAACATGGTTAGCTCGACGCCGGCCGGGTCGGCGATGCCGGCGATCAGCAGGTTGGAGCTGGTGCCGATCAGAGTGGCCGAACCGGCCAGCGTGGTGGCGTGCGCGATGGGCAGCAGCACGCCGCGGGCCGGGACGCCGGACTGGCGTTCGAGTTCCTTGGCGGCGGGAATGAGCATCGCGACGATCGGGGTGGTGTTGATGAGCGCTGACGCGACGCCGACGGGCGGGACGAGCCGGGCGAGCGTCTGGGTGGCGGTGGTGACTCCGTTGAGTAGGCGGTAGGTGACGCGGGTGATGACGCCCGTGTAGAGCACACCCTTGGCGATGACGAGCATGGCGGCGATGGTGATGACGCCACCGTTGGACAACCCGGCGAACAGCTCGGCCGGGGTGGCGATGCCGGCCAAACCGGCGACGACCAGCGCGCAGATCAGCGCCAGCACCGCGGGCTGGCGGCCGGTGGTCATGACGATCAACGTCACGACGACGATCACCGCGGCCAGGATGGTCATGGGAAGAAGGTAGCGGGAGCGTGGTCGCGTTCAAGCCGGCGGACAGTAGGTCATATAGGCGAGCACGACGTAGTCGCCAGCGCCTTTGCGGTCGAACGACGGGTTGTCGCTGAGGACGAAGTCGACGATTCGGGCAGGCGGGACACCGAGGTCGAGCTGTCGGCAGACGCCGTGCGCGTACATGACGGTCGCATAGGGATTCGACGTGGTGATACCAACGCTCTGAAGCCTGTTGAGGAAGGCCGCGTCCTGGGGCTGCGCGGCCGCGGCGGGAGCCAGGATCAGCGTGGAGGTCACTGCGGCCCCGGCGGCGACGCCAAGTCCGGCGCTCAGCGGATTCATGCGGTTTCCCAACTGTCGAACGCAGTGTGTGGCACGCGCGCTGTATTCGCTCTAGTTGTAGCAGCGCCCGCGGGCCTCGACTACGGGAAAACGAGGATCAGATCGTTGCGTCTCAGGCGCAACCGATACGTGAGTGGTGAGACAGTCAAAGCTCGAAACGGCAGATTGAATGATGCAGCTGTGGCAGACGGTACGTATTGGACAGATGTGGTAGCCGCCGCTGATATTCGGGGGGTCATCCCGATTCGTCGTGTCGGCGGTTTGGGGCATCATTCATGAAGTCAGGGCGGCTTCGGCAGAGCTCGGGCCAAACAGCACAGGGCTTGGGGGAGCGGTGTACAGCGAGTTCGACGGGACGGGACCGATGGTGGTCTGTCCGCAGGGGCACGCTAACGCCTGGAACTACAAGTTCTGCAGCCAGTGCGGGCTTCCCATCGGCGTGGTGGCCTTTCCTGACGATGAGTCTGAGGACGAGGACGCTGCACGTGATGCTGCGCCGAAGCGGCGAGGCTTGCTCGTCGGAAGTGCGATCGCCGCGGTCGTCGTGGTGGTGGCTGTCGCCGCGACGGTCGCTGTGCTGTTGACTCGGTCGTCGGCCGACGACTCGGCAGAAACAGCTTCGCCGGCGTTCCCCACCGGCGGCGTCGATCCTGCCGGCATGGTGCCGCAGTGCACGGCCGCGCCGGCGGTACAGGCAGAGTCTGTTGACCTTACGCCCGAGGGACTGACGGTCGGCGCCGCGTTTCTGTCGCAGTGCGGGGGAGGCAACACGGAAGCGGGGGAATCCGTGCGAATCACCGTCGCCGACGGCAACCGGGACATCGCCGCAGGATTGTTCGATTTCTCGGCTGCGCCGTTGACGATGAAACCTGGTGAGACCGCGCGCCGCACGCTGGTGTTCCCGGCAGGCATGTACTGGCGTACACCGGCCATGTTTTCCGGCGCGCCAAAGCTCGTCTTCCACCCGGGCGAGCAGTCGGGATCCACAGCCCGCGCCGCGGCAGCCGACAGGATGGTCGCGCAAGCGGTTGCCGAACCCGAGCACGGCAGTATCGACGGCGTCGCCGACGCGGTGCTCGGCGAGCTGCGAGATGCCGACTACGGATTCGTCTCCGGGTCGATCGCCAACCGGTGGGTGCCGCAGATCAGTTCGAAGAAGGCGGGTCTGACTGTCGACGGCAAGACGTTGACGAGTGCCGACGTTCTGCGTGACCATCTCGACCTGCGCGCAAAATACCGCGGGGTGCGATTGGTGTCCTCGGGGCAATGGACGACTTTCAACTCACCGGACTGGTGGGTGACGGTAGTGGGTCTACCAGACGTCGACCCAGCCGCGGCGAACGGATGGTGCGACTCGCAGGACCTTGGGGTCGATGATTGCTTCGCCAAGTTCGTGAGTTCCCTCTTCGGTGTCGAAGGCACCACCGTGTACAGGAAGTGAGTGGACGATGAGCTTCTGTGTGTTCTGTGGCGGGCGCCTGGCCGACGCGATGCGGTGTCACTCGTGTGGTGCCGTCAATGTCCATGGCACCTGGCATGAATCGGCGTACGCACAGACGGACTTCCCGAATCCCCCTTCAGGAGTGGGATGGTTGCCCGACCCCACGGGCCGGCATGAGGGCCGCTACTTCGTCGCTGGACAGCCGACGGACCTGATCCGTGACGGCGGTGTGGAGGCGCTCGACCCGCTGGGTAAGCAGCAGCTGGAATCATCTGGCGACGACAGCTCCTCGGCGACAACCCCACCAGCCAGCCGGCGCCGGGTATGGCTATCCGTCGCGGCAGCAACGGCAATCTTGCTGGTGGTGGGAGCGGCCGTTGGCGCATTCTTGTACGTCAACCGTGATCAGACGACTGTCGACGACCGGTACCTCACGGCGCTGCGGCAGAACGGGTTCTCCGGCGAGTTCAACTCCGATGCCAATGCTGTGGCACACGGTAAGAGCGTATGTCGGCAGCTGGAGGAAGGTGGCCCGCAGCAGGGAATGCCCGCGGATGAGGTTGCCGTGCAGTACTTCTGCCCACAGTTCGTCGAGGGATTCCACGTGCTGGAGACGGCGACCATCACAGGTAGCTTCACGCTCAACGACGAGGATGCGAACGCCTATTCGTCCGCGATCGAGGTAGACGGTTCGTCGTGTACCGGGTCCGGCGGATATTCGGACGTCGATTCGGGAACGCCGGTGACGGTCAAGAACGGCAAGGGGGAGACGCTGACCACCACCTACCTCGAGGAGGGCAAGGGCGGCCGGTACATGTGCACCTTCGGCTTCACATTCGAGATCACCGAAGGCCAAGACCGCTACGTCGTGTCAGTCGGCCGCAGAGGGGAGCTCAGCTACTCCTTCGACGAGCTGCGCGCCGGCGGCGTGGCGTTGTCGTTGGGTTGATGATGGGTGACTCGCGACGGCGCGAATTGGATGACAGCCTGCTCGACCGGATCCGTGCCGTCGTGGCGCCGGGCGACGACATCTACACGTTGACGTCGAAACGGCCCAACCGGATCGTCTCGATCGATCGTGCTGGGATCGAGGTCGAAACGATCCGGTCCGAGGACCGGGGTTCCGGTCCGCAGCTCGTCCCCGCGTGGATGATCGATACCGCTTGGGCTCACCTTCGCCGACACGGGCGTCTGACCCACGAGGAGCTGCTCAATTCGCTGAACGTGAAGAGGTCGGCCTTCGTCTGTGCGCTGCTGGCGCATTTTCGAGAAGTGTCTGTCGTCTCGACTCGGCCGACAGTTCTGGAGCTCGTGCGTGAAGGGTAACCGGGCGACGACGCACAGTGTCGTCGAAGAGACATGCCCCGGGTTGTCGGCGTCGCCTTCGAATTCTTAGGGATGTTCCCCATTCCCTAAGACGGCCCATTTGTCGCATGATCAGGGGATGAATTGTTGCGATCGGTACGAGCGCGTGGACGAAGGTGCAGTCCAGGGGCTTGTTGACCACGATCGCTACCGTGGCCCAGTTCTTGTCAGGCACTTGCCTTAGGCTGCGTCAATATTTGCAGGGTGTGCTAGCAGGGGATAGATGTCGCTTTCAGCGTGGGTGAGCGATAACGAGCACGAGTGGCGAGAATGTCTGAAGCCGGTGCGGCTCGTCGTCGAGACGGAATTCACTGCCGACGAGGTGCGCGCCGCCCACAAGCGGTCCTGCATCAGAGTCGGACCGTCAGTGGAAGGCGGTCCGTCAGGGCCGTCGCCGCGTTTGCGGAGAGACATGGTGCGTACGCATTCCGCAAGTGACAGCGAACCGGCACATTCTGTCGGTCAGCTCACCTAAGCTTTTCGCGGAGGCTGCGGCGCGGCCTCCAGTAGCTGCCTTTCTACCGGGGGAATATGTCCGATAACGACATCTGGCCCGCTCACGTCGTCGAGCGACATGGCCTACGGATCGACCTCTATGCGCAACCCGCGGTGAACCTGGCTCTTGTCCACAACCGAGTGCCGTTGGTTACCGAAATTGCGGTCACGAATGTTTCTGACGTGCCGGTTTCTGGTCTCCATCTATCGGTTCGGCTCCACGGCAGCGATGGAGAACTCGCACCAGAGTGGACGCGCTCGCTGACCGAAGACTTGCAGCCAGGAATTACACGCGCGTGGAACGACCTCGACGACGTCATCCCCGACCTCGAGCACCTGAAGCTACTTAACGAGAGCTATCCAGGTGCGATTGTCGTGTCGGCCGAGCAACGGTTTAAGGACGACGTCGTTAGTAGAATTCCGCTCCAAGTTCTCGCTCATAATGAGTGGTTCAATGCGCCGATTTTCTATGACTCGCTGGCCGCCTTCGTTCAACCGAATACGCGAGCAGTTCGGAAAATCCTCGAAGAAGCTTCCGACATCCTCCAGAAGCAGACGTCAAGCGGATCCTTAGACGCATATCAGCGAGGACCCGAGCGGGCTGCGCTCATCGCTGCGGCCGTCTATGAGGCGCTGCGTGCTCGCGGCATCCGATACATTTCGCCGCCGGCATCATTTGAGAACACGGGGCAAAAGGTCCGTACCACCGCGCAGGTGCTCGACGAGCGGTTCGGCACCTGTATCGATCTTGCCGTCACCTACGCCGCTTGTATCGAACAAACGGGCTTGCATCCGCTGATATGGCTGGTCGACGGTCACGCATTCACCGGCTTCATGCTCAACGAAGAGTCGCTTGCGCACACCTCGCTTACCGAGACCAACACCCTGGTGAACCTCTTCGAATCGCACAAAGCGATCGCAGTCGAGGCGCTTTACTACGAACAGGGCCCGGAGGGCGCTTTCCGCAACGCCGTCGACGCCGCCCGACGTCATTTCGCGAACCCAGCCACCCTTCGCGCCGTCATCGACGTATCGACCGCACGCCGCGATGGCGTTCGGCCGCTGCCGACCGCCTTCGAAGACACACCCGAGGAAGTCAAAGTTGAGCAGGCAACAAGTACTACCGCGCTGCTCGACCTTCCACCTGAGCTGAAGGGACGTGCGACCGGCGACGCTGTCCTCGACATTGCCGACATATCGCCGGCGCGTGTCAAAAAGTGGAAGCGGTCGCTGCTCGACCTCAGTACGCGAAATCGCTTGCTGAATCTTCGCCAATCAGCGCAGGTCGTCGACCTCGTGGTCCCGGCGCAGGGGCTGGCGATGCTCGACGATCTGGTACACGACGGTAAGCGCGTCTCGCTCGCAGCGCACAACGACCTCAGCTCGATCTACCGGCTTCAGGGCGCTCGAACCGCCCAAGACATCGATCCCGCGTCGCTGCTGGAAACGCTGCAGCAGGATAAAACTGCATTTGTCGCAGTCGGAGAGGAGGCGTATGCGCGACGTTTCAAGCGACTCCAACGTGACGCGAGAACGCTGCTCGAGGAAACCGGAGCTTCGAACCTGTACCTGACGTTCGGGTCGCTCGTCCACACCACGTCGACGGGCGCCGAGGCTCGGGCACCCCTGTTCCTGCTTCCCGTCCAGCTGGTGGGCGGTACCGGGAACAGTGCGTTCGAGATCCTCATCGACTCGACGAACGTCGCTACCTCGAACCATTGCCTGGTCGAGTGGCTACGCCTTAAACACAACGTCAACATCCCCGCACTCAGCAGCCCACCGCTCGACGACTCCGGGATCGACATCGACGCAGCACTGGTGGCCATTCGCACCGGACTGGTCGAGAACCGCCTCCCCTTCCGGATCGACGAGACAGCTGTCCTGGCGATCTGCCAGTTCGGCACGTTCGGCATGTGGAAGGACCTCAGCGACTCCTGGGACATCCTGAGCCAGAGCCCGCTGGTCGATCATCTAACGCATCGTCCGGGCGAAAGCTTCGTCGACGGAGCCTCCGAGGCTGTCGATCTCGACGGTATCGAAGTCGACGAGACCGCTGAGCCGACGCCTATACACGCGGACGGGTCTCAGCTGCGTGCCGTCGAATTATCTGCGCAAGGGCGCACATTCGTCCTCGAGGGCCCGCCTGGTACCGGAAAATCGCAAACCATCACCAACCTGATCGCTCGCAACCTCTCCGCCGGTCGCTCCGTCCTCTTCGTCGCCGAGAAGCAAGCCGCGCTCGAAGTGGTCAAGAAACGCCTCGACGCGATTGGGCTGAAGCCGTTCACTCTCGATCTCCACGGACGGAATCAGAGCGTCGTCGAGGTTCGCAATCAGCTGCGGGAATCGATCGAGCTTCGCGCCGACTACAACGAGCGCGTGTGGGACGCGCGGCTCGCGGACTTCCGCTCCAAGCATGCCCCGTTGGCTGAGTACCCCGAGCGGATCCACTCTCGAAACGTCCTCGGTGACTCGTTGTGGACTGCCTGCGAAGCAGTACTCTCGCTCGGCAGCGGTTCGAGCGCTCTCATCTCCGACGTGCACCCTGCCACCACCACCCCCGAGCAGTTCACCGTTAATCGGGATGCGCTAAGGCTATTTACCCGCACCGTGCGACCGGGAGACTGCCGGCCCAACAACCCGTGGAGCTTGGCCGGCGATCCGCAGGACGATGACTCGATCCGAGTCGCCGCCCGTGAACTCGACGCCGCATTCAAAGCGCTGCAATCGAACGCGACGGCGCTTGACGTGTTAACAAGTTGTGGCTCAGCAGAAGACGTCACACCACTGCTCGAGCGCGCAACCCGTGAGCTGACTGCTCCTTCGGTGCCCAACGAAGAGTGGCGTCGATTCGCAACCGCCGACTGGGCGAGATTCATCGCGGGGTTGCTGACTCAGACAGCGCAGCTGCAGACGACGTGGGCCGGGTTGATATCGACGTTCAATCCCGTATTTCTCGCCCGCGGTGACCATGCGGCATTGGTGCAGCAAGCCTCGGAGGTGCCTCGCGGGCTGTTCGGGCGCAAGAAGCGGGAAGAGCAATTCGCCAGGAGTCTGGCCGCGGTGGTGTTGCCCAACGTGATGCTCACCGCCGAGGAGGCTATTCCGCTGTTGAGTTCGGTGCCGAGTGCCCGAGACCATAGTGCGCACGTGGAGGCGCAGATGCGCCAGGCGCTGGGCCCTTTAGCGCCAGCAGCTTGGGACTCGCTGTCGCCGGCGGCCATTCCGGACCTACAACATCACCTGGATTACATTCGGTCGTCCATCGAGTTCTTGCAGCGGTACCCGCTTCAGTGGGGCATTCTTCGTTCGGGTGTGCGCGTTGACCAATCAGTTATCGACGTCTTGACTCGCGCGTTAAGGGCCTGGGACGGGTGGACGCGCGCGTTGGGTGCTGGGGCAACATCCACAGTAGCTTGGCAAGGTAGTTCGACCTGGCTCGAAGCGTGGGCGCGCGACCACGAGTCCTGGATCGCGGAGCTTGACGAGCATGGCCCCGATCTACCTCGACGCATCGCGCGGGCGTCGGCGGCCTTGGCCCCGTTGCGTCAACCTGGCCTCGAGGGCTTCGTGGCGGGCCTGCTCGACGGCTCCATCGCAGCGTCACATGCTGAGTTCGAATATCTTGCCGGCACGGCGCAAGCTTCGATGAGGGAGCGCCTCAAGGCTCATCACCTAGACGGATTCGATCCGCACGTGCGCAGCGGCGAAACAGCCGACTTCAACGACGTCGCAACCGCGGTACGGCGGGAGCAGAGTACGGCGCTTCCCGCGCGGATCATGCGGCACCGTAACTTCCGGGTCGGTGAGCTCAAGGGCAAGATCGGAGAGTTGCGCCGCCAGCTGGATCTTCGCCGCAAAGGTAAGAGCGTGCGACGGTTGATGGAGGACTACGGTTCCGAAATCATCTCTGCGACTCCATGTTTCTTCGTCAGCCCGGCGTCGCTCGCACAGTTCGTTCCTCCTGACTCGGTAACCTTCGACCTCGTGGTGTTCGATGAAGCGTCGCAAATCACCGTCGCGCAGGCCATTGGAGCACTGGGACGAGGGCGGTCGGCGATCGTCGTCGGTGACTCGCAGCAAATGCCGCCGACGGCGTTCGGGCAGGTCACCACCAACCGAGATGACGAAGACGACGCCGACGATGAGGTGGTACCGGAGGATCTTGACAGCATCCTGACCGAATGCGTCGAGTCCAGTGTTCCGCGCATCTGGCTCAGTTGGCACTACCGCAGTCGCGACGAATCGCTCATCGCTTTCTCGAACGAAAAGTACTACGACGGGAAGCTCGCAAGTCTGCCTGCACCCGGGGGAAACCCAGCGACTGGTTTGGAGCTCCGCAGGGTCGAGGGCCATTTCAATCGCGAGGAGAAGAAGAGAGACTTCCGCACCAATCGAGTCGAGGCAGAGGCGATCGTCGCGGAGATCCGGTCGCTTGTACGGGCGCCGTCGGGTACTCAGCAGAGCATCGGTGTGGTCACGTTCAACCGTCAGCAACAGGAGCTGATTCTAGACCTCCTCGAAGCAACCGGCGACCCACAGATCATCCATCTGCTCAAGCCGGACACCGAGAATGGGATCTTCGTCAAGAACCTTGAGAACGTTCAGGGCGACGAGCGGGACGTCATCCTTTTCAGCACCGCGTTCTCGAAGCGGCCAGGCGACGGGACCATGCCGTTGAACTTCGGACCGCTCACGCGGTTCGGCGGGGAAAAGCGGCTCAACGTCGCCGTCACGCGCGCCCGCGCGAAGGTCATCGTGTTCTGCTCGTTCGATCCCAGCGACATCGAGCTGTCACGTACACGATCGGTCGGAATGGCACACCTTAAGGCGTATCTGGAAGCAGCCGCTGACGCTTCCGGTCACGGCGGTGTCACCTCCGTTGCCTCACTCCAGCAGGCCGAGAAGATTCAAGAGACGATTACCGCGGCGCTTCGTGAGCGGGGACTAGACGTCGTGGCCGATTACGGGCTTTCGGAGTTCGTCGTCGACATCGCGGTGCGTGAACCACAATCGCCGCACTGGCAGGTCGCTGTCATGCTGGACGGTCCGCGCTGGGCGCGCCGCACTACTGTCGCCGATCGCGAGCTCACGCCCAGTCTGCTCGACTCGATGATGGGATGGGCTTCCTGCGAGCGGATTTGGCTCCCAGAGTGGATTAGAGATCGTGACTCGGTGGTGAACCGGATTTGCTCAGCCGTAGAGCAAGCCAAAGCAGCAGAGGTTAAGCGAGCAGAGGAAGAGGCTGCGCTACTCGAGGAGAAGCAGCCGGTCGAAGAGGCGGATCTTCCGGACATTCCGCCCATCGAGGCCCCCGCCGCAAGAATCGACCCCGGTTCGCGTACCGACGAGCCGCAGCCTCTGAATGATCCGGTAGAGGTCGACGTGGCGACTCCTGTCGCCCATGTTGCGAGGTCGAACACGGCGATATCGCCGACCGCGAGCAGAGGCACACAGGTGCCGTACGTGGCGGCACCGACGACTCCGGTGGGTAGTCGTGACGAGTTGGACCGTCCGCAATGGGAGAGCGTCCGGACGCGGATCCAAGACGCGGTGCGGGAGTCCATCGAGATTGAGGGTCCAATCGCACTCAATCGTCTGATTCGGAACGTCGTTCACCGCTTCGGATTCGACCGCGCCGCAGCGAAGCGACAAGAGGTCGTACGCCAGTTTGTCCCCGCGGACCTGATCCACGAGGACGAGTTGGGATGCTTCGTGTGGCCGAGCGATCTCGATCGGCACGCATGGACGGGATTCCGCACGACGCCATCAGGCTTCGTCCGGCCGCTCGACGAAATAGCCGGCGAGGAGATCATCAACGCTTTGGTGCACGCGGCGCGCAACGGCGTGTACGACCGGGAGCAGCTGATGCGTGACACGTTGGTCTATTTCGATCAGTCAAGACTCACCAAGCAATCCGCCGACCGATTGGAGCTGTGCATTGCAAAGGCGGAGCGGCTTGGCAAGTTGGTGAGGCGCGGCGCCGGTTATGTCTCGGCTACGTAGCGTCGATCCGCAGTACGGACGTGAGGTGTGGCATCGATGCAGAACTGGCGGAGGTAGTTCGTGAAGTACGGCCGAGGCGACGACGAGTGGAACGAACTAGTCGACACTGCAACCGAATACCTAATCGAGGTTGCCAGAGGTCGACGGCTTACGACGTACACCGACCTCAGCACTGAACTCGTTAATCGAACCGGACATGCGCGGTTCGAATACGACTTGCCTCGCGATCAAGCGGCAATCGGTGCGCTGTTGGGAGAAGTGACGGACGGAACGCTCGATCAAGTTGGTGCCATGCTGTCGGCGCTCGTGGTTCAGAAGGGCGCGGGCGACCCTGGGGAGGGCTTCTATCGCTTGGCGAGGAAGCTGGGCCTACTGCACCCGGGAGTTGAGAAGTTCGAGTTCTTTCAGGCGCAGGTTGCACGAGTCTTCGAGAAGTACCAATCCTCTTAAGGCAGCAGAGTTGCCTTCTGGGCTGTGGTGCAAGCGCAGCGGATCGCGTCGAATGACTGGTCCGTAGGCGGACGACTAATGATTCGTTGTACGGGTCCAGTAGACACTAACGACTGGTAATTGCCGACGCTGTTCTGTAGAGAGTCGATGTTTCGACTGGCGACGCGCACTAGATCACCTTCGCAGAATGTCACTGCTGAGAGGTGCGATCGCCCTCATCGCGCTATCGAGCCTCCGATTGTTAACCGCTTCGATAGACTGCGTCCCGTGGCGCGATTTGTAGATCCGGGGAAAAGTCGCGCGAAGGTCGACGCACTCGTGAATGACTGGAAGGCAGGCTGCCTCCTAGAATCCGGTTCCTTACTCTTCCCCGATCGTCAACTGTGGACAACCGCGAAGCTCCAGGATTTTCGCGAGCGGCTCATCGAAAATCCGCTTGAAGGTTCCGACCGCACGTTCGCGCAGAAGCTCTCGAAACAACTCGAGACGGCCGATGAAGATCTGCGGTGGCTCGTCGTCGAACTCGTCGCGGTCTACTTCCTCTTCGCGCTTGGAGCCATCAGTCCCGGTGCAAAGCGCAGCATGCTGAAGTCCATCATCGAGCCAGCTGGCTATGAACTTCCGCCGGGTTGGCAGCGGATTGCCGATGCCATGAGCGAGGGCGTCGCCAACCCCGGCCCCGGCTACAACCTCACTAGGGACCGCCAACTCGGTTACCTCATGGACTTCTGCCTGCGCTTTAAGGCGATCGAGGAACCCCAGAAGCAGCACGAACTGCTGCAAGACCCATGGTTAATGCGTGATTTCGCCGATGATGTTAGCCCCAATATCGCGGTGCGCGAGATGCGACACATCCTGCTCCACCTACTCTTCCCCGACGAGTTCGAGCGGATATCGAGTCGCAATCACAAACGGGTCATCACCGACGCCTTCGCGAAGGAATTCCTATCTGGCGACGGCGTACCAGACGATCCCGACGAACAGCTGTACCTGATACGCCAGAAACTGATGGAACTGGGAGCCAAGCCGACCGGCGGCGATCCGGTACTGGATTTCTACCGGCCGCCGCTTCACGCGATCTGGGACTCCGGATCAGCGCAAGAAGATGGTGGTGCCACCGACATCGACTTGCTGCTCTACAAGAAGCAGATGGTCATCTTCGGTGCACCCGGCACCGGAAAGACGCACCGGACTCGCCAGCTGGCTGAGCAGATAATACGTCGCAGCGCCCTCCAGCAATGGGGTGCTGCCAGGTTTTTCCGAGAGCAGTCCGCACTCGACGACTATGTCAAGCAAAATGTGCACTGGTTGCAGTTGCACCCCGGCTACGGCTACGAGGAGTTCGTCCGCGGCCTGCGTCTGGCTCCCGACGGCAGCACGAAATACGTGGCCGGCTTCCTCCCTCGGCTCGTGGCGACGATGAACGAGGTTCCCCCAGACGACCGCCTACCGGTGGTACTCGTCCTCGACGAGATTAATCGTACTGATCTGAGCCGGATGTTTGGTGAGGCCTTCACACTGCTTGAGAACCGTGACTCCGAAGTCACGCTCCCGGGGATTAATGACGCGGATGGCCAAGATGACGCCACTCCGACACTGGCCTTACCATCAAATCTGTTCGTCATCGGCACCATGAATCTGATCGACCAGTCCGTCGAGGAACTCGATTTTGCGCTTCGTCGACGATTTTTCTGGCGCCCCGCCGAATTCGAGCAGAACGCCATCGTCGCCGTCAACGAGGTACGCTGGCCACAGCACATTCCCAAGAAGTGGGGCTGGGACCGCGCCGTCACAGACATAACGACCCTCTCCGAACGGGCAGTGCTGCTCAATCAAGCCATCGCGCAGTCACCACACCTCGGGCCACAGTACGAATTGGGCCACACTTATTACTTCGATGCTGCATTTTTCGTCGGCAACTGGTTACGCGGCCGCAAGACGCTCACCGGCGGCGTGTTCTGGACGAACAAGGGCAAACCACGACGCAGCCTGCTAGATCTATGGAAGTACTCGATCGAACCGCTGCTCGTGCAGTATCTCGGCGGGCTCGATTCTGACGTCGCCGCGAGCGAGCGTGACCGCCTGAGAGCGGTGCTTTTCACCGGAACCGTGACGTGAGCCAGCCGCTCGCCCTGCAAGACTTGTCCGCCTATACGCCTGCTAGCCCTGCCGAGGACGCCTGGCTGGCGCGACTGGCCGCACGCCTGCACGACGATCACGTCGTGCGTCTCACCGGTGGTCCGAAGGGCGTCGACGACGAAGACGAGTCCGCGCTGACTCGCGGAATCGACGGTAACTGGTGGGCAGGGCGCTATATAGGCGAGCTGAGGTTCGAAGATCGCCAAATCCGCATCGAGCCAAGGCTCGGTATCAACGTGATAGGCGAGTGGCTGGCACTGGCGCTGAATGTCACCGTGATACCGAAGTCTGCGGCCGTCGGACCGCGCGGACCACTAATCGTTGAGCTTATTGACCGGGTGTGGTCGGCAGCAGTCGCTGACGCGGCCCGCCACGGTACGCCTCGGCTTCGTCGTATCACTCGGCACGACGAACTGTATCTACGAGGCAAGATCGACACCTCTAAGACGGCGAAGCATCGTTCTGCGGGCAGACCCTTAATCGCATCGGTGCGCCACGAGCGTGATCTCGACAATCCCGTGTCGCGTGTGCTTGTTCTTGCCGACCGAGCACTGAGGTCGCTCCTTCCGGCGAAACCGACATGGCGGCCCGCTCGGACAGGGAATGTTCTCGCCCAACTTCGCGCCAGTGTCGGTTCGCAACCCGAACTGCCAAAGCCGTCGGCCCTCCGGGCTGTGCGCTACACGCCGATCAGCCGGAGGTTTGAAGGAGTGGCTCGGCTGTCTTACGAAATAGTCAAGCGTCGCGGTCACCTCACTTCATCGAGTGGCGCGGACGTATCCGGCGTCCTGATCGATGTTGCCGAACTGTGGGAGCTCTTTCTCCTAACTTGCGCGCGCCGGGCATTCGGACCGGGCCGCGTGGAGCATGGCACCGCACAGCGCGACGGCACCTACTTGCTGCATTCGCAAGGCCGCCTGGGTGTTCATCTGGGTAGGCTTAAGCCTGACATCATTGTTCGCGACGCTGACGGACAGGTTTGCGCGGTCATCGATGCGAAGTACAAGCGGCTGCGATCGTGGATTGGCAGCCCAAGCGGAGTTGAGCGCGGCGACCTGTATCAGCTCGCTGCGTACCTCGCGGGCCACGAAGCTCCGCTCGCCGTGCTGGCTTACCCGCCGTACGACCAGGACGACGCCATAGCCAGCACGGCCGGCCCGTGGTCGACTCCTGCCGGCCAGACCGCGCGGTTCGATCGCATACCAGCCAACATCGAGGATGCTATTGCTGCACTTAAAAATGCAGTCGGAGGAAGCTGCGTCGGTGCCGCAAGGAATGAGGGTTAGGGCGGTCATCAGTGGCTGCTGCGATCGTGTCTATTCAGTGTTGGACCGTCCTGAGAGCGAATCAATTGCTGCGCAGTTTGTCGGATCATTTGCCAGCTCCGGTCGGATCTTGGGCAGCCTGCTCCGGTCGAAGAGTTAGCAAATTAACGGCAAGAGCGACTCAAGAAGCGATCTGTCGCCCACGACTTCATGGTATTTCCCCCGACCGGGGCTGCCCCGATTAGCCTCGTCGCCCTCGTGCTGGCCGAGCGGCACGGCGCTACCTCAGCCTTGATAACGCCAGGGCATCCGTGGAACGACATACATTGAATTCGCTAGTTCCCTAGACTGGCCACACGGGCCGGTATGGGCAGTGTCGGTATGGGTCTCTACGATCAGACCCCGATGAGGTGTCGCCGGCAGATATCCGTAGGTCGAGCTAATAGGACGAGAGCCGTAGACCCGGCCGGAAAGGACTAGCAAACCATTGGAGGCGGGCGGTGACATAGTGGCGGCAGCGCACGCCGCCGAGATAGCGGACGCCGACGTTCCCGGCGGACCCAGCATCAGCCAGACGATCTTGCTACCTAGCGTGCGTGCTCTCATGTCGCTAGTCCCGAGCGACGCTCCTCCGGTGGCTTACCGATCTGCCGTTATCGATGACAACGTACTGGGCAAGCAGACCGTGGATGGCCGCAAGCGTGCGTTTCGTCAGCTGCGTGAGTTGTACGCTCTCGACGGTTCCAAGCTGCTCTTCCGTGCAATGCGTGATTTGTGGGAGTACGACGATGAAGGCCAGCCGTTGCTCGCGGTTCTGTGTGCGCTGAGCAGGGATCGATTACTCCGGGCGTCATCGTCGGTGATCTTGACCGCTGAAATCGGATCCGAGGTAAGTAGCGCCGATTTTGAGAAGGCGATCGAGGAGAAATTCCCGGGTATCTACAAGACAAGCATCTGTCAGAAGGTAGGCCGGAATGTCGCGTCGTCGTGGAGGCAGGCCGGTCATCTTGTTAAGGAAACACGCGCCCGGAAGGTCCGTGCGCACCCGCGTTGCACCCCTGCAGCAGTGGCGTATGCACTCATGCTCGGACACTTGGAGGGGCAACGGGGACAGAGCCTTTTCAATACACTATGGGCGAATATTCTCGACCATCCGACATCGCAGCTCATCGAACACGCAGCAACAGCGTCGCAATTGGGCATGATCGAGTTTCGTCGGGCGGGCGGCGTCATGGAAGTTGGGTTTACAAGGCTGCTCCGACCTTTCGATCACGAATCGAGGATGCTCGATTGAGCTACATCAACGAACTTCTCGCTCAGTATCAAAGGACCGTTGCGCTACCTTGGCAGCAGAATCTCGCGCCGCCTCAGCGCATATGGATGGTTATCTATCCTCCCGAGCATGAGCGTCGGCTTCGTCTACATCTTCCAGCGTTCAAGACAGTAACCACGGAAGCGGGGCACGGTTGGGCCCTCATCGACATCACGACGTCGTTCGAAGACTGGATGGGGTCACACGAATACCGCGATGCGTACTTCGAGGATCCTGAGCTCCTCGAGACCGCGATGCCAGCTTTCTTCGACGAATTGGTAACCAAAGTTCGAGCAGAACTGGTCAAGTACACCGCTGCAGAAGGCGTGGTTGCCGTTCTTGGCGCTGGTGCGCTATTCGGCCTCGGCGACGCCGTGAAGGTTTCCGCGTTACTCAACGCCGTGAATGATTCCGTAGCCGGACGACTGCTTGTCTTTTTCCCAGGCCAGCACGAGGGCAACAACTACCGATTGCTCGATGCGCGTGACGGATGGGACTACATGGCGATCCCAATAGCTGCAGGCGGGAGTGTTTTATGACGATCAAGAACCGGGAGATCTTTTATAGGGATCCCACCGATACCAAGATTCCTAACGACGGCGTCGCGAAAGTCTTTCGCCCAGAAACTGACCAGCAGTGGGATGTACTCCGCTGGGAACTACGGAGCTTTGTGTGTGATGGTCAATACGCCCGTGGCTTAGAACGGATTCTCGACAGCTTCCTCAAGAACATGACCCAGTCGCAGCAGCCCGCCGTCTGGGTAAGCGGCTTCTACGGCAGTGGTAAGTCACATCTGGTCCGAGTGCTCGAGTACCTTTGGCGCGACGTGGAGCTGCCGGGAGGAGACCGCGCGTGGGATCTCGTAACCCTGCCTGACGAGGTGAGAGACCACTTGACTGAGCTCAGCACCGCAGGCAAGCGCCTCGGTGGTTTGTGGTCAGCCGCTGGCACATTGGCGGCGGGGAAAAGCAGTGCGGCCCGTCTCGCTTTTCTCTCCGTCCTCTTCGAAAGCGCCGGGTTGCCTGAGGAATTCGCGCGCGCGAGGTTCACTATCTGGGCCCGAGAGAATCAGTACCTCGACACCATCGAAGATGCTATTAAAGCGCAGGGTCGGACGTTCTCGAAGGAGATCCACGACCTATACGTTTCCCCAATCATTGCGCAGGCGTTGCTGGAGGCAGACCCTAGCCTCGGTGACTCAACTAAAGACGTCAGAGAGCTCCTGAAGACGCAGTTCCCGCCAACCACAAGGGACATCACAGACGACGAAATGTTCGACGTGGTTGAGGACGTGTTGCGACTGCAGTCCACCACTGCAGGCAAACTGCCGCTGACGCTCGTGGTTCTTGATGAAATGCAGCAGTACATCGACGATGACAACGAGAAGGCGCTTACTGTTCAAAACATCGTCGAAGGATGCTCGGCTCGATTTGAAAGCCAGATGCTCTTTGTCGCGACTGGCCAGAGCGCATTAACGGCAACGCCGACGCTACAGAAACTCACTGACCGTTTCGCGGTGCAAGTTGCCCTGTCCGACAAGGATGTTGAGTCAGTCGTCCGACAGGTCGTTCTACGGAAGAAGCCCGAGCACGTCGCCGAGTTGAAGTCTGCCTTGGACGATGTGAGTGGAGAAATCGACCAGCAGCTTGGCGGAACCCAAATTGCTCCCAAGGGGGCGGACAAGCCTGTACTTGCGGCGGACTACCCGCTATTACCGACCCGTCGCAGATTCTGGGAGCTTGCCCTTCGTGCGATCGACCGCGCCGGTAAGGCCGGGGTGCTTCGAACCCAACTGCGGATTGTTCATGAGGCGGCGGGGAAGGTGGCCAATCGCCCGCTCGGGAATGTAGTCGGCGCGGACTTCTTGTACGACGAGCAAGCGCCGGGCATGCTGCAGTCGGGCGTCCTACTCAAAGAGATCGACGAACTCATCGCGGAGCTGCGGGACTCTGGCGGAAATGGCGAGATGAAGGCCCGGATATTGGCCCTGGTTTTCTTGATCACGCAGATCCCAAGCCGGACAGTCGGTGGTGAAACCGGACTTCGAGCTACCGTTCCGCTTCTTACCGATCTACTGATCGAAGATCTTGCAAGTGATCGCTCACGACTTCACAAGCGAGTTCCGGAGTTGCTCGACGAGCTTGTGAACGACGGCCGACTCATGTGGACCGGCGACGAGTACCAGCTTCAAACGGAGGAGGGCGCCGAATGGGAAAAGGACTACCGCGGCCGCTTAGCCGCAATCCGTGATGATGCCGCACGGATCACCCAGTTACGTACGGAGCGGCTCAGCGCCGCCGTGGATTCCGCCCTGGCGGGGCTAAAACTGGTGCAAGGGTTGAGTAAGACTCCACGCAAAATCCAGGTTCATTGGGGGCAGACTGAACCAGCCGCGGATGAGGGGGAAGTGCCCATCTGGATCCGGGACGAATGGTCGGTCACGGAATCTGCCGTGAGAAGGGTGGCGGCCGAGGCGGGCGACGAGAGTCCAACGGTATTTGTGCTGCTTCCAAAACATGAACCCGTCAGCATCAAGGATGCCCTAGCTAGTTTCGCTGCTGCGGCTGACACCTTGCGCAGGCCGACACCGCAAACCGACGAGGGCCGAACTGCTCAGCAAGCGATGAGGACCCGCCTGGCCTTCGAAAACGATCGGCTGGAAGAGTTCTTTCGACAAGTCGTCACACGGGCACGCGTGTTTCAAGGCGGTGGCGCCGAAGTGACGACGTCGACACTGCGCGAAGGCATCGACATCGCTGCCAACCGTTCGCTCATAAGGCTATTTCCGAAGTTCAATATTGCGGACAGTGCCAACTGGGACAAGGTGGTAACGAAGGCTCGCGAGGGCGCCCCTGACGCGCTTGAGGCGGTCGGTTACCACGGAGAACCCGCCGTCAACGCAGTCTGTAAGGAGATACTGGCCGCGGTCAATCCGAGTGGATCAAAGGGTGCTGACCTTCACCGCCAATTTACCGGCCCTCGCTACGGCTGGCCGCGCGACGCCGTGAACGGCGCACTCCTCACCCTGTTGTCCGCGGGCAACATCCGCGCAGTCCAGGACGGGAAAGATTTGGCGGGACCGCGGGAGGTTCAGCCTACTCAAATCGGCAAGGTGAGCTTCTATAGAGAAGACGAACCGCCTTCAGTCGGTCAGCGCCTCGCCGTCAAAGGATTGTTGGCCGCCGCTGGAATACCATACGAATCCGGACAAGAGGGGACGCAGATTCCCGCGCTTCTCCAGCACCTCAAAGATCTCGCTGCGCAGTGTGGTGGTGAACCGCCGCTGCCTCAGCCGCCCAGTGCGGAACGCATCGAGGCCTTGCTCACCTTGAGCGGAAACCTCAGGTTCCGTTCCGTGGCAGACGATCACGAGCAGCTCAGCCAATGGTTGACTCAATGGCAATCAATTGTTGAGCAGCGCAAAAAACGAGAGATGGTCTGGAATGACCTGCAGCGACTTGTACGACACGCCCAGGGGCTAGCCGTCGCGACCGAACTTGCGCCCGCACTCGAAGCTGTTCGAGAGAGCCGGCAACTCCTTGACGATCCGGATCCAGTCACGCCCATCCGCTCTGTAATCGAAGATGCTCTTCGAGCTGAACTGCAGAGCAAAGCAACTCGTCTCGCGGAGGTGCAGCGGGCGGCTGTTGCCGAGCTTGAGTCCTGGGCGAGCTGGGGCGAGCTCAACCCGGCGGATCAGGCAACGATCATCGAGGGAACAGATCTAAATGAGATCAAGACGCCGGACGTGTCATCCAGCGACAAGTTGCTTCAGGTACTTGATGATTTGCCACTGAAGTCTTGGAACGATCGGATCGCCTTTGTCCCCGGACGTCGGGATCAAGCGCGATTCCAAGCAGCCAAGCTTATCGAGCCGGAAAGTATTTCCGTACAGTTGCCATCTGCGACAATCCGCTCAGCCCCGGATCTCGAGACGTACCTTGATGACGTCCGGAAGCGCGTCAAGCCGCACATCGACGCCAACAAGACCGTGATCATCTAAGGATCTGCTGATGGGTGTGTTGTCGTCGGGGTTGCGTAGGCAGCTGGAGTCTGCTGTGTTGGGTGCGCGTCGGGCGGCTGAGGCGTCAGCGCGTGCGGCCGTCGAGGGCATGGGGGTGTTCTCGGATCGGCGTCCGGAACATTTGGACGCTGATCGGGTTGTCTTGCGTAACGGCTTACGCGCGAAATGGCGGCAGCTCGGCGGTGATCAGGAGCTCTTGATTGCTGAGTGCGCGTACGAGCAATGGCATCGGCTGTTATTTGCGCGGTTCTTGGCGGAAAACGGGTTGTTGTTGCACCCGCGGTACAAGGCACCGGTTTCGCTGACCGATTGTGAGGAGCTGGCGCCCGAGCTTGGGGAGCCTGATGGTTGGTCGGTGGCGGTTCGGTTCGCGTCCGAAATTCTGCCCGGAATCTTCCGTCTCGATGACCCGTGCGTGCGGCTTCGGTTGGCTCCTGAGGGGCGTCACGCCCTAGAGCAGATCCTCACTGATCTGCCTTCAGAGGTGTTTTGCGCTGATGATGCGTTGGGGTGGGTGTATCAGTTCTGGCAGAAGGACAAGAAGGACGAAGTCAACGCTTCCGAGCGCAAGATCGGTAGTGCGGACCTTGGGCCGGTTACTCAGTTGTTCACCGAGAACTACATGGTGCGCTTCCTGCTGGAGAATTCGTTGGGCGCATGGTGGGCGGCGCATCACCCCGACAGTCCGCTGGTCAAGACCTTCGAGTATCTGCGATTCGCGGACGATGGCTGTCCGGCGGCGGGGTCGTTCGATGAGTGGCCTGGCAGCGTCGTTGAGGTGACGGTGATGGATCCGGCGTTTATGCGAAATTTTGGCGT
>NZ_BLTG01000017.1 GCF_017312405.1 Mycobacterium sp. PO1 | reverse complement strand
CACGCCCGCGGCGGCCAGCAGTGCCGTGCGAGTAGTTGCCGGACCACGGCGACGTGGCGGTACGTAGAAGCTGGCCGACGGCGCGGCGACGGTGCCAGGAGGAGGCTGCACTGTGGTCAGCGGGCGCGTACCCGGCGGTGCCGGCGGGGCACCGGCAGTCAGTGCCGCGGCATCCCCGGCGGCGGCGGCGCGCATCTGTTCGGCAGTGGCGAACCTCTGCCGAGGATCGCGCGCCATCGCCCGGTCGATGACGCCGGTCAGTGCGGGGCCGAGCTGCGGTCGCAGGCGCGCCAGCGGCGGTGGCGGGGTGTCGATGATGGCGCGGGCCAGGGCCGCCGGGTTGTCGTGCGGGAACGCCCGCCGCCCCAGCACCGCCTCGTAGGCCAGCACCGCCACGGCGTACAGGTCGTCGGCAACCGAAGCCGGGGCGCCCGCCACCCGCTCCGGGCTCATGTAGGCCATCGTCCCGATGATCTGGCCATTCATGGTCTGCGCGGAGCCCGGCGTCTTGGCGATGCCGAAGTCGGCCACCTTGACCGTCTGGCCGTCGGGGGACAGCAGGATGTTGCCGGGCTTGATGTCACGGTGCAACACGCCGGCACGGTGAGCCACCGTCAGCGCCCCGAGCACCTCGTCGAGCAGCGCATGGACCCGCGCCGGCGGCATCGGTCCGCGGGCGATGACGTCGGCCAAGGTCGTGCCGGGCAGCCGCTCCATCACGATGAACGGCATCCCGTCGTGCTCGCCGCGGTCGTGCACCGCCACGATGTTCGGGTGGGTGAGCCCGGCGGCTGCGCGGGCCTCGTCGTCGAAGCGGCGCCGCAGATCGGGCTGCTCGGTGAGCGTGGGGTGCAGCAGCTTGATGGCGACCGCCCGGTCGAGTCGGGTGTCCCAACCGTCGCGGACCTCAGCCATCCCGCCGCGGCCGAGAACTCCTCGTAGCTCGTAGCGGTCGGCGAGCAACTCGCGACCGTCCATACCGGAAAAAGTAGCCGATCGCCTGGGCGGGCAAACGCACCGCACACCACCGATCCGCGACGCAGGTCACGTTCGCTCGCCGGCGACCTGCGGATTACCTTGCCGGACGAAGTGATCCCGCCGTAGCCTCGGATCGTGTCCGGCCTGACCGTTGTCCGAGCGGAGGACCTGGCCGGCCTGGGCGTTTTCGCCGGCGTGCCAGTCGAGGCGCTCATACCGCTCGCCGCCGAGCTGCGCCCGCTGTCCGCCTCGGCAGGACAGGTGCTGATGCAGCAGGGTGAGCTGGCGGTGTCCTTCCTGTTGATCGGATCGGGCCGGGCCGAGGTGAGCCACACCGGCGCCGACGGGCACGACACCGTCGTCGAGGTCGCTCCCGGCCTGATCGTCGGCGAGATCGCCCTGCTCCGGGACGCGCCCCGGACCGCCACCGTCATCGCGACCGAACCGCTGCACGGGTGGGTCGGCGGTCGCGAGGCATTCGCGACGATGCTCGGAATCCCGGGTCTGATGGACCGGCTGGTGCGCACGGCCCGCCAGCGCCTCGCGGCGTTCGTCACTCCCATCCCCGTGCAGGTCGGCGACGGCACCGAGCTGTATTTGCGCCCCGTCCTGCCCGGCGACAACGAGCGCACCATCAACGGACCGATCGAATTCTCCGGAGAGACGCTCTACCGGCGCTTCCAGTCGGTGCGCACGCCGTCGAAGCGGCTGATGGCTTATCTGTTCGAGGTCGACTACCTCGAACACTTCGTGTTCGTGTTGACCGACGGCCCCGACGGTCCGGTGGTGGCCGACGCCCGGTTCGTCCGTAGCGGTGACGACCCGACCGAGGCGGAGATCGCGTTCATCGTCGGTGACGACTACCAGGGCCGCGGGATCGGCACGTTCCTGATGGGCGCGATCTCGGTGGCCGCGGAATACGACGGCGTGCAACGGTTCACCGCGCGAGTGCTCGCCGACAACCAGCCGATGCGCGCCATCCTCGACAAGTTCGGCGCCCGATGGCACCGCGATGACCTCGGCGTGGTGACCACCGTCATCGACGTACCGCGGACTGCCGATCTGGACTTCAGCCCCGAGCTGGTCAGCCAGCTGAGGGGCGTGGCCCGCCAGGTGATCCGGGCGGTCGGATGAGCCGCCCGCCGCTGAGCAAGGACACCCGGTTGTGCATTTCGCTGGCCCGGCGGCCGAGCAACATCGGTACCCGTTTCCACAACCATCTCTACGAGGTGCTCGGGCTGGACTTCCTCTACAAGGCGTTCACCACAACCGACATCGCCGCCGCGATCGGCGGGGTGCGCGCCCTGGGCATTCGCGGATGCTCGGTGTCGATGCCGTTCAAGGAAGACGTTCTCGGTCTCGTCGACACCGTGGAGCCGTCTGCTGCCAGGTTGCGGTCGGTCAACACCATCGTCAACGACGACGGCAGGCTCACTGCGTCGAACACCGATTACCTTGCGGTGCAACAAGTCATCGATGACCGTCGACTCGATCCCGGACAGACGGTGGTGATCCGCGGTAGCGGCGGGATGGCCAGCGCGGTCGGAGCGGCGTTCGCCGACAGGGGTTTCGGTTCCGGCACCGTCGTCGCCCGCAACAGACATGCCGGTCCGGCGCTGGCCGACCGGCTCGGCTACGAGTTCGCCGCCGACAGTTCCGGGCCCTGTCGACGCGGCGCCGAGATCCTGATCAACGTCACGCCGATCGGCATGTCCGGGGGCAGTGAAGAACACGACACGGCGTTCGCCGACGACGTCATCGCCGGCGCGCACACGGTGTTCGACGTCGTCGCGCTGCCCTCGGAGACGCCGCTGATCGCGGCCGGGCGCGCCGCCGGTGTCCCGGTGATCACCGGCGCCGAGGTCATCGCCCTGCAGGCGGCCGAACAGTTCGAGCGCTACACCGGCGTCCGGCCGACGGCCGAGCAGATCGCCGAGGCGTCACGCATCTCGCGCGCCTGAGGGATCAGGGAACGATGGTGGCCTGTTCGTCGATCAGCGACGTCGCCTCGATCAGCGCTCCCTGCTGCGCCTCCGGGCCGTCCGCCTTGACGTTGAGCACGTAGACGCCGTCCTCGGCCGGGATCACCACCGTCTTCTGCGCGATCATCCGGGTGGTGCCGTCCTTGGTGTAGAACCCGCCGATCAACGTCGCGTCGAAGCCGGCCAGGTCGCTCGGCTGCCCGGTGTTCATCCCCTGGAACTCCGGCATGTTCTGGACGTCGGCGGGGGCGTATTCCATGATCTTGGCCTGGTCGACCTCGCCGGTCAGCTTCGACATCGTCGCGATCAGGGTCGGCGGGTCGGCGGCAGCCGCCGGGTCTGCGGTGAACACCATGGCGCGGTAGGCCCCGGGTGGGCTCTGGTCGCCCATGTCCTCCCAGCCCTGCGCGATGGGCAGAGTCACCGCCGGTGCGTCCGGGTCGTCGGGCAGGACGGGAGTCTGCACGATGTCGTTCTGGGCGACGTACTCGTCGATCGTCATCGTCGGGCCGGATTCGGGGCCCGCGGCCTGGGCCGACGTGGTCGGCGCTGCGCTGGTGGTTTCGGTGCTCGGCTCGGTGGTGGCCGAGCCTTCGGTCGCGGTGTCCGACGCGCAGGCGGACAACCCGACTGCGAGGGCGACGGCAGCGGCGGCGACGACGCCGGCGCGCATGGAGGTGCTCATGTCAGCGCAGCATAGCCGCAGCACCGACGCCGGTGTTGCAGCCAGCCACACAGAGTTCGCCGTGATATCAACGGCCTGTGAGGCTGCCCCCGCCGGCTGCGCTGGTTGCACTCGGGATGGTGTGCGCCGGGTGTGCCGGAACGCCGGAGCCCACGCCCTCGGCGGACACGACGGCGCGGGACCTCACCGTCGAACCTGCCCGGATCGACCGCGCCCGCCACGCGCTCCCGCCGGGCTACGAGGTCGCCTCCTACACCGGCGCGCCGACACCGCTGGCGGTGTGGGGGTTGGCCGGCCCGGTCGAGGCGCAACCCGCGCAGTGCGTCGAGCTGGCTGCCCCGCCCGTGCGTCCCGACTCGGCGCAGGGCTGGTCGGCTTCGGGGCCCGGCGGCATCATCTACGCGGTCGTCGCCGCTGCCGCGCCCGGTCCGCTCGCCGCTGCCGCGCCCGGTCCGCTCGTCACCGATGCGCCCGGCCCGCCCGTGACCGACGCGCCCGGCCCGCCCGTCGAGGCGGCGGCCTGCCGGTCCTGGACGGCGACGGCCGGACACACCAGCGCAACGGTGCGCGAGCTGCCGGCCCCGGCCCTGGAGGCGGCCCACACCGTCGGGATGGCCACCGCGGCGACCACCGTCGTCGAAGGCGGAACCGAGACCCGCGCCGAGGCCGACACCTTCGTCGCCCACCTCGGACAGTTCGTCTGCTTCGTCGCGCTGGTCACCGATCCCGGCTCGGCGTACCCGCGCCTGGATGCGGCGTTCGCGGCCGACCTGCTGGTGGAAACCGTGTCGGCGCTGCGCAGTTGAGCAGCTCCGCGCGGGTACATTTGGCGGCGATGTCGAACCCGAAGCTGACCGTGCCGGCCCTGAGCGCGTGCGCGGTGCTGCTGGCCTCGTGCGCGGCAAGCCAACCCGATCTGGCTGACGCCGACATCGCCAACATCGCGGGCATCGAGAACTCGTTCGGTCCGCCGTTCACGGCCAGCACCGTCGGCCCGGCGGCCATCGACCCGCGGCTGCTGGGCCCGCAGACGCTGCCCGAGGGGCTGACGTTCGACCCGGCCGACTGCGGCAAGCTCGCCAACGAGCGGACCCTGCCGCCCGACGTCCAGGGCAACATGGCCGCGACCACCGCCGAAGGGGACGGAGTCCGCTACATCGTGATGGCCGTGGAGACCTCGGAGCCGGTGCCGGTCAACCGCCCGAGCGACCAGTGCCAGAAGGTCACCTTCACCGGACCGGGCATCCGCGGACTGGTCGAGGTCATCGAGGCCCCGCAGATCGAGGACACCGAAACGGTCGGAACCCACCGCGTGCTGCAGACCACCACCCAAGCCGGACCGCGCACCGGTGAGCTGTACAACTACGTGGCGAACTTCGGGCCCTTCATCGTCATCGTCACCGCCAATCCGCTGGTCGTGCCGGACCAGCCGGTCGCCAGGGTCGACACCGGGCGGGCCCGCGACCTGGTCACGCGCGCGGTGGAGCTGGTCAAGGGCTAACGCACGTTGTGCGGCCGGAACTGGATGCTGATGCGGGGTCCGGTGGGCCGGGCCGTCTTGGGAATGCAGTGCTCCCAGGTGCGTTGACAGGATCCACCCATCACCAGCAGGTCGCCGTGGCCGTGCCGCAACCGCAGCGCCGGCCCGCCGCCGCGCGGACGCAACGCGAAAACCCGTGTCGCGCCGAGGCCGACGATGGCCACCATGGTGTCCTCGGTACTGCTGCGTCCGATCGTGTCGCCGTGCCAGGCCACGCTGTCCTCACCGTCGCGGTACAGGCACAGCCCCGCAGTGACGAACGGCTCGCCGAGCTCACCGGCGTAGGCGTCGTTGAGGCGGCGCCGCAGCTGCTTGAGCCGAGGATGCGGGGGCGGATCCGCCGCATCATTGCGAAAATCCACGAAGCTGACCAGCCGCGGCACATCGAGCACCCGGTCGTACATCTGCCGGCGCTCGGCGCGCCAGGGCACGGTGTCGCGCAGCTCGTCGAACAGGGCTCCATCGACAGCGTCGCTCGCGCCGTCCTGGGCGAGCCAACCCGACCGGACCTCCAACCAGGCGCCGTGGCCGAGCTCGCGACGCTCGGAGTGGTCGAACAGTGAGCTTTGCAGGGCCTGCTGCATGCCCGGCAGTCTATCGCACAGGCGTTCGATATCTCAGAGGCGGACGGCGCCTGGGCCCTCCTCGGCGAGTGCGTCGCCCGGGTTGGCCAGCGCGCAGACCTTCAGGCTCAGGCAACCACATCCGATGCATCCAGCCAGGTTGTCGCGCAACCGCTGGAGATGGACGATGCGCTCGTCGAGGTCGGCCCGCCACGCCGCCGACAACCGCGCCCAATCCTTGCTGGTGGGGGTCCGGTCTGCGGGCAGCGCGGCCATCGCTTCCCGGATGCGGGCCAGCGGGATGCCCAAGCGCTGCGACATCCGGATGAACGCCACCCGGCGCAGCATGTCGCGGCTGTAGCGGCGTTGGTTGCCGCTGGTGCGCCTGCTGGTGATCAGGCCCTCCCGCTCGTAGAAGTGCAGCGCCGACACCGCGACCCCGCTGCGCAGCGCCATCTCGCCCGGTGTGAGTTCCTGGGCCCGGTCCATGACCTAAACCATAGTTGAGGTGGGGGTTTGGGGTTACTGTGCTAGCTGTGACAGGCGCTGCGCTGGGGTGTGATTCGGAGGTCGGCACGCTGCGGGTGGTGATCCTGCACCGGCCGGGTCCGGAGTTGCAGCGGCTGACCCCCCGCAACAACGACACACTGTTGTTCGACGGTCTGCCGTGGGTGGCCAAGGCGCAGGAGGAACACGACGCGTTCGCCGGGCTGCTGCGTTCCCGCGGGGTCGAGGTGCTGCTGCTCGGTGAGCTGCTGACCGAGGCGCTGGCCCACAGCGGTGCGGCCCGTATGCACGGCATCTCCGCGGCGGTGAATTCGCGGCGTCTCGGTGTGCCGCTGGCCCAGGAACTGTCGGCGTATCTGCGGACCCTCGACGCTCCGTCGCTGGCCCACGTGCTGACGGGCGGGATGACGTTCGACGAGTTGCCCTTCGGGGAGGGGGAGCTGTCTCTGGTGCGCCGGATGCACCACGGCGGCGACTTCGTCGTCGACCCGTTGCCGAACCTGTTGTTCGCCAGGGACTCGTCGGTCTGGATCGGGCCGCGGGTGGCGATCACGTCGCTCGCGCTGCCCGCCCGGGCCCGGGAGACGTCGCTGACGGACCTGATCTACGCCCACCATCCGCGTTTCCTGGGCACCAGGCGGGCCTACGAATCGCGCTCGGCCCCGGTGGAGGGCGGCGACGTACTGCTGCTCGGGCCCGGCGTCCTCGCGGTCGGGGTGGGGGAGCGCACGACACCGGCGGGGGCAGAAGCGCTGGCCCGCAGCCTGTTCGACGACGGCCTCGCCCACACCGTGTTGGCGGTGCCGATTGCGCAGGAACGCGCGCAGATGCATCTGGACACGGTGTGCACCATGGTCGACACCGACGCGGTGGTGATGTACCCGAACATCGTGGACACGTTGACCGCGTTCACCATCCGGCGCACCGGCTCGGGGGTGAAGATCGACAACGCGGCGCCGTTCGTCGACGCCGCGGCCGACGCGATGGGCATCGGCAAGCTGCGCGTCATCGACACCGGCCTGGACCCGGTGACCGCCGAGCGCGAGCAGTGGGACGACGGCAACAACACGCTGGCGCTCGCGCCCGGGGTGGTGGTGGCCTACGAGCGCAACACCGAAACCAATGCCCGGCTGGCCGATTCGGGCATCGAGGTCCTGCCGATCGCCGCCTCCGAGCTCGGCACCGGCCGCGGTGGGCCACGCTGCATGTCGTGCCCGGCCGCCCGCGACCCGCTCTAGACATGGGGGAGTGCGCGAACGTGCATTCCCGGTAGCGTCGGCGCCTCCGCGGCTACCGTGAGAGCACTGTGGTGACGTCCGGCGGAAACCTATCGCCAGGATGGCAGCCAGATCTGCATGTTCCACGTGTGCTGCGAGATCGGCAGCCCCGTCAGGATCGGATACAGCCACGCGAAGTTCGTGATCACCAGCGCCACATAGCAACACGCCACCAGCAGGCCCAGCGTTCGTCGCTCGGCGTTCTGGCCCGGCTTGTAGAGGATGTCGCCGAGGATCAGCGCGATGATCATCACCAGGAACGGCGCCATCGTCGCGGCGTAGAAGAAGTACATCTGCCGGTCGATGTCGGCGAACCAGGGCAGGAAGCCGGCGCTGTAGCCCACCAGCAGCACGGCATAGCGCCAGTCCCGTTTCACGAACGCCCGCCACAGCGCCCACCCCAGCACCGGCACCGCCAGGAACCACATTGCCGGGGTGCCGACCAGCATGACGGCCTTCACGCAGGACTGCGCCCCACAGCCGGACACGTTCTCGGAGTCGATCGCATACAGCACCGGCCGCAGCGACATCGGCCACGTCCACGGCTTGGACTCCCAGGGGTGGTGATTGCCGTCGGCGTTGGTCAGACCGGAATGGAACCGGTACGCGCCGTAGGTGTAGTGCCACAGCGAGCGCAGCGCGTCGGGGATCGGCAGCACGCTGTCCGGCCCGATCGAGCGGCCCACCTCGTAGCGGTCGATCGCGGTCTCGGAGGCGAACCACGGCGCGTAGGAGGCCAGGTACACCCCGAACGGGATCAGCACCAGGGCGTAGAGCGCCGGTCCGACATCGCGGCGGAACGTCCCCAGCCACGGCCGCGGCACCCGGTACTGCTTGCGCGCGGCGACGTCGAAGGCCACCGTCATCAGGCCGAAGAACATCACGAAATACAGGCCGGACCACTTGGTGGCGCACGCCAGACCCAGCAGCACGCCCGCGCCGAAACGCCACCACCGCACGCCCAGCCGTGGCCCCCACACGGTTTCGTCGATCCGCCCGTCGAGCAGCGCCTTGTGCATGCGGTCGCGGATCTGGTCGCGGTCGACGATCAGGCAGCCGAACGCCGCGACCACGAACACCGTCAGGAAACCGTCCAGCAGCGCGGTGCGGGCGGTGACGAAGCTGACGCCGTCGGCGATCAGAAGCAGCCCCGCCACGCCCCCGATGAGCGTGGACCGGCTGATGCGCCGCGCGATGCGCACGACCAGCAACACCAGCACGACACCACACACCGCGCCGGAGAACCGCCACCCCAGCCCGTTGTAGCCGAAGATGGCCTCCCCGATCGCGATGAGCTGCTTGCCGACCGGCGGGTGCACCACCAGGCCGTAGCCGGGGTTGTCCTCGACGCCGTGGTTACCCAGCATCTGCCAGGCCTGCGGGGCGTAGTGCTTCTCGTCGAAGATCGGGGTGCCCGCATCCGTGGGCGAGCCGAGGTTGAGGAATCGGGTGATCGCGGCCAGCGCGGTGATCACCGCGGTCATGGCCCAGCCCTGCATCCGGTCCAGCGGTCCGAAGTCGGCCACCGGAGTCACCGGCCCCGGGCTGATCACCGGAGCCGCGGGCGGGCTGGCCACGCGTTCTGCGGCCGGGGCGGCGGTCACGACAGCGATCGTAGGCTGTCGGACATGACTGCCGGTCGACTGCTCATCGGCGCCACGCCGCTCGGACAGCCGTCGGACGCCTCGACGCGGCTGGTCCGCGCGTTGGGCAGCGCCGACGTGATCGCCGCCGAGGACACCCGCCGTGTGCGGGTGCTGGCCCAGGCGCTGGAGGTCCGGCTCGCCGGCCGGGTGGTCAGCGTCTTCGATCAGAACGAGGCGTCGCGGGTGCCCGCGCTGCTCGACGACATCCGCGCCGGGTCGACGGTGCTGCTGGTCAGCGACGCCGGCATGCCGATGATCAGCGACCCGGGATACCGGCTGGTGACGGCCTGTGTCGAGGCGCAGCTGCCGGTGCAGTGCCTGCCGGGACCGTCGGCGGTGACGACGGCGCTGGCGGTCGCCGGACTGCCGGCCGACCGGTTCTGTTTCGAGGGGTTCGCCCCGCGCAAGCGGTCCGCCCGCAAGACCTGGCTGGCCGGGTTGGCCGCCGAGCAGCGCACCTGCGTGTTCTTCGAGTCACCCCGGCGGCTGGGCGACTGCCTGCGCGACGCCGTGGACGTTCTCGGGCCGGACCGCCGCGCCGCGGTGTGCCGCGAGCTGACCAAGACGCACGAGGAGGTGGTCCGCGGCACGCTCGCCGAACTCGCCGACTGGGCGGCCGACGGGGTGCTGGGGGAGATCAGCGTGGTGCTGGCCGGAGTGGTCCCGTCAGCGGACCCCGAGTCGTTGGTCGAGGAGGTCAACCGGCTCGTCGGTGCCGGCATGCGCGTCAAGGACGCCTGCGCGCAGGTCGTCGAGGCCACCGCGGGTGCCCCGTCCAAGCGTGAGCTCTACGACGCCGTCCTGCGCTCGCGCGGCTGACCCTCGCCGAGGATCGGGGCCGCCTTGTGCAGGCACTCCTCCCACTCCCGACCGGGGTCCGAGTCGGCGGTGATCCCGCCCCCGACGCCCAGCACCGCGGCGCCGTCGGCGGTGATCTCGACGGTGCGGATGGCGACGTTGAGTTCACAGCCGGCCACCGGTGAGGCCAGGCCGACCGTGCCGCAGTACACGCCACGGCGGCCGGGCTCCCAGGCGCGCAGCAGCTCGCGGGCCCGGTCTTTCGGCGTGCCGGTGACCGACGCCGGCGGGAACGTCGCCGCCAGCACATCGGACATCGACACGTCGACGGGCACCTGCGCGGCGACGGTCGACACCAGGTGCCACACCCCCGGCGCCGGGCGTACGGCGAGCAGTTCGGGCACGGTCACCGAGCCGGTCCGCGCGACGCGGCCCAGATCGTTGCGCACCAGGTCGACGATCATGATGTTCTCGGCGACGTCCTTGACCGAGGCCCGCAGCTGGGCCGGGTCGGCGTCGGCGGGCAGGGTGCCCTTGATCGGACTCGACCGCGTGGTTTCGCCACAGCGGCTGAGGAACAGCTCCGGGGACAACGACGCCACCGCACCCCAGTCACCGGCCAGGTAGGCGGCGCGGGCGGGCGAGGTGCGTGTCACCGCGTCGACGAAGAAATCAGCGGCGTCGCCGTGCAGCGTGCCGGTGAACTGGGTGCACACGCACGCCTGATAGACCTCGCCGGCCGCGATGGCCTCCAGGCACTCCCGTACCCCGTGCTGGTGCGCGGCGCGGTCGGCGCCGGCCCAGGTGATGGAGGCGTCGCGGCGCGCGGCCGGCGCATGCAACGCGTCGCGCACCCATCCCGGACACCCTGTCCCGGTGAGGCTTTCGTGCCACCACACGCCGTCGGCGTCGCAGCGCAGCACCGTGTCCGACCAACCGCCGGCGGCCTCCGGGATGCGCGGGCCGCGGCCGTCGGCGCCGCCGTCGGGGTAGGACAGGTAGCCGAACCAGCCGCCGCCGACCGGTCCGTCACCGCGACCGCCCGGCGGTGCGGCGAAGACGTCGCCCGGTGTCACCGCCGACGCGCTCAGGCTCGGCGCGATCACCGCCCGGGAGCCGAACCACTCGCCGATCAGCGCGGCCGGTGGCGGCAGGCCGAGCCGGCCGGTCGCGGTGGCCAGCGCACGCAGCACCGACGGGCCGTCGCCCGGGTTGCCGAGCCGCTCGATACGCACCGGTCAAGCCTGACAGACGTCAAGCGCGACAGACACCGCCGGCGTCGGGGTCATCGGCCGATCTGACGGGGCACCATCACCGAGGCAAGCTTCTCCGGGTTGCGCATCGCGTAGAAGTTCGTGATCCGGCCGTCCTCGACGTCGAACGTCACCACCCCTTCGAGGTGCTCGCCGAGGTACAGCACCATCGCCGGGGCGCTGTTGTAGACCGCCGGCTCGACGCGTCCATCCGTGCCGGCCATCCGGGCGAAGCCCATCACCAGCCGCGCCACCCGGTCGGCGCCCAGCACCGGCCTGCGGGCCGCGCTGACCTTGCCGTCGCTGTCGGCAGTCCACGCCACGTCGGGGGCCAGCATGGCCATCAGCCCGTCCAGGTCGCCGGTGGCCGCCGCGGTGAAGAACCGCGCCGTGATCTCGGCGGAGACCTGCGGGTCGACGGGCTCGAACCGCTTGCGCCGGGACTGGACGTGCTCGCGGGCGCGGTGGGCCATCTGCCGCACCGCGGCCACCGACCGCCCCACGGCAGTGGCGATCTCGTCATGGCCGAAGCCGAACACCTCGCGCAGCACGAACACCGCGCGTTCGTCCGGGCTGAGCGTCTCGAGCACCACCAGCATCGCCATCGACACCGACTCGGCCAGCACCACGTCCGCCGACGGGTCCGGCTCGGTCAGCAGCGGCTCGGGCAGCCACGGGCCGATGTACTGCTCGCGGCGCCGGGACTGGGCGCGCAGCGCATTGAGGGCCTGTCGGGTGACCAGCTGAGCCAGGTAGGCCCTGCTGTCGCGCACCGTGGTCAGGTCGACCTCGGCCCAGCGCAGGTAGCTCTCCTGCAGCACGTCGTCGGATTCGGTGGCGCTGCCGAGGATCTCGTAGGCGATCGTGAACAGCAGAGGCCGCAGAGGGGTGAACCGCTCGGCGTGCTCGTCGGTCACGGTGCCGCCGCGACGTCAGCGGGTTCGGTGGTGCGTGCGGGCCCTTTGAGCGTCTTGTACGACCCCGGTTTCGCGGCTTCGCCGGCCAGCCACTTCACCGTGTAGCGGCACACCTGCTCCTTGACGAACGCGCCGGTGCGTCCGCCGAGGTAGACATTGACGGGGGTGTCGTCGGGGCGTTGCAGCTGCACGGTGCCGGCCCGCCGGCCCAAGCTGATGCACTGTCCGGTCATCGGCACGGTGGCGTCGGCGGGCACGTCGCCGGCGATGCGGGCCAGCACCGTCGCGGCCGCCTGCGCTCCCAGCGGCAGGCCGGCCTGGCAGCTCATCCGGTAGGGCTGTCCCGACGGCGCCGACGCGTCGCCGGCGGCGACGATGCGCTCGTCGTCGACGCTGGTCAGCGTTTCGTCGGTGACGAGACGGCCGATGCCGTCGGTGGTCAGTCCGCTGGCGGCGGCCAGGGCCGGAACTGCGAACCCGGCGGTCCACACCGTCGCCTCGCTGGCCAGGGTGCGGCCGTCGTCGAGCACGACGTGGCCGGGACCGACCGCGGCGACGGAGCTCTGCTCGATCAGCGTGACACCGAGCTTGCGCAGCCGCTTGGTCACCGAGCGGCGGGCGGGCTTGCTCAGCGACGGACCGATGATCCTGCTGACCAGCGTCACGGCACGGCCCGCCTCGGCGAACTCGGCGGCGGCCTCGATACCGGTCAGACCGGCCCCGACGACGACGACCGACGCCTGCAGGGGGAGGTCGGCCAGCCGGGTGCGTAGCCGCCGGGCCTGCTCCCACTCGCTGATCGGGTAGGCGAACTCGGCGGCGCCCGGCACCCCGGCTGGAGTCGCGGAGGTGCTGCCGACGGCGTAGACCAGGTAGTCGTAGTCCAGCGCTGATCCGGAGGCCAGCCGCACCCGCCGGGCCGCCGCGTCGATGTGCTCGGCGCTGTCGACGACGACGTGCACGCCCGGGTTGAGCACGGTCGTGAAGGTCTGGGTCGCCGGGTCGCCGTCGACGACCATCTGGTGCAGGCGGATGCGTTCGACGAAGTGTGGTCGCGGGTTGACCAGCGTGACGGCCACGTCGTCGCGGGTTTCGAGTCGGTTGGCGGCCATCACTCCGGCGTATCCGCCGCCGAGCACGACGACGTGGATCTGGTTTGTGGGCATGCCTACTCCTCGGGTCGGCCGGCTCCCTGTCGAGCCGGGCTGACCTTGAGACACCGGTGACGACCGAAGTGTGACATGGTGTGACCCAGCACACACAGGTAGCGGGTGTGACCCAGCGCACATATATAGAGGAAAGAACTCAGTCCGCCTGGTAGCGGGGAAACACCCCCGTGGGCGCGGGCAGCGCGGTGCCCGGCGCCAACCGCGTCGCGATCGCGGAGAACATCCGTTGGTCCTCGGGTTGCCCCAACAGGCTCAGCAGCGTGGCCATCGAGGCCGGCATGACCGGCTGACTGAGCAGCGCGGCGATGCGCACCACCTCCAGCGTCGTGTAGAGCACGGTGGCGAACCGGCCGGGGTCGGTCTTGCGCAGCACCCAGGGTTCCTGCGCGGAGAAGTACCGGTTGGCGGCGCCCAGCACCGACCAGATGGCCTCGAGCGCCAGGTGCATCGCGGTCGCGTCGTAGTGGCCGCGCACCTTGTCCAGCAGCTCATCCGCGAGGGCCAGCAGCTCGCGGTCGGCGGCGCTGAAGTCCCCGGGTTGCGGGACGGTCGCATCGAGGTTCTTGGCGACCATCGACAACGAGCGCTGCGCGAGGTTGCCGAACTCGTTGGCCAGATCGGCGTTGATGCGGGCGACGATTCCTTCCGCGCTGTAGCTGCCGTCCTGGCCGAACGGGATCTCACGCAGCAGGAAGAAACGCACCGGGTCGACGCCGAACTCGTCGACGAGGGCCAGCGGATCGATCACGTTGCCCACCGACTTGCTCATCTTCTCGCCCTTGACGTTGATGAACCCGTGGGCGAAGACCCGCTTGGGCAGCTCGATGCCGGCCGACATCAGGAACGCCGGCCAGTACACCGTGTGGAACCGGATGATGTCCTTGCCGATCATGTGCAGGTCAGCCGGCCAGTAGCGGGTGAACATCTCCGATTCGGTGTCAGGAAAACCCACCCCGGTCAGGTAGTTCGTCAACGCGTCGACCCACACGTACATGACGTGGTCGGGGTGATCGGGGACGGGCACTCCCCAGTCGAAGGTCGTCCGCGAGATCGACAGATCGCGCAGGCCACCCGAGACGAAGCTGACGACCTCGTTGCGCCGCACGTCGGGTGCGATGAAGTCCGGGTGGGTGCGGTAGTGCTCGAGCAGCTTGTCGCCGTAGGCCGACAGCCGGAAGAAGTAGGTCTGCTCCTCGGTCCACGTCACCGGCGTGCCGGTCTCGATCGCGACGCGCACGCCGTCGCGTTCCTCGATCTCGTCCTCGGCGAAGAACCGCTCGTCGCGCACCGAGTACCAGCCCGCGTAGGTGCCCAGGTAGATGTCGCCGGCGTCGTTCATCCGCCGCCAGATCTCTTCGGAGGCGCGGAAATGGTCGTCGTCGCTGGTGCGGATGAACCGGTCGAAGGAGACGTCGAGGCGCTCCTGCATGCGCTGGAACATCTCGGAGTTGGTGCGGGCCAGCTCGGCGGTCGGCACCCCGAGCTTGGCGGCGGTCTCGGACATCTTCTGGCCGTGGACGTCGGTGCCGGTCAGGAACCGCACGTCGAAGCCGTCGAGTCGCTTGAACCGGGCGATGGCGTCGGTGGCGACCTTCTCGTAGGCGTGGCCGATGTGCGGCGCACCGTTGGGGTAGTCGATCGCCGTGGTGACGTAGTAGGGCTGGCTCATGTCAGGGTCAACCCTAAAGTAGGCGGATGTGAGCTCCCAGAAAGAGCGGCGTGAGCCGCCTCCCATCCCGGAGCCCGTCGGTCGGCTGATCGACGCGCACACCCACCTCGACGCGTGCGGCGCCGTCGACGCCGCCGACGTGCGGGTGATCCTCGACCGGGCCGGTCAGGCCGGGGTGGCGGCCGTCGTGACGATCGCCGACGACCTGGACGCCGCCCGGTGGGCCGCGCAGGCGGCCGACTGGGATCCCCGGGTCTACGCCGCGGTGGCGCTGCACCCGACCCGCGCGGACGCGCTGACCGACGCCGCGAAGGCCGAGCTCGAGCAGCTGGCGGGCCGGGAAAGGGTGGTCGCGGTCGGCGAGACGGGACTGGACCTGTACTGGCCGGGCCGGCTGCAGGGGTGCGCCGAACCGGCGCAGCAGCGCGAGGCGTTCGCCTGGCACATCGACCTGGCCAAGCGGACGGGCAAGCCGCTGATGATCCACAACCGCGACGCCGACGCCGAGGTGCTCGACGTGCTGCGCGCCGAGGGCGCTCCCGAGACCGTGATCTTCCACTGTTTTTCGTCGGGTCCCGAGATGGCGCGCACCTGCGTCGACGCCGGCTGGATCCTCAGCCTGTCGGGCACCGTGAGCTTCCGAAATGCCCGTGAGCTGCGCGAAGCCGCCCCGCTGATCCCGGCCGGGCAGATGCTCGTGGAGACCGATGCGCCGTTTCTGACCCCGCACCCGTATCGAGGCGCGCCGAACGAGTCCTACTGTCTGCCCTACACTGTGCGAGCGTTGGCCGAACTCGTCGGCCGGCCTGCGGAGGAACTCGCCGAGGAGAGCTCCGCGACGGCGAATCGGGTGTACGGCTGGGAAAGTTGCCGCTCGTAGGCCTTTTCGTTACCGTTCTGTGATCGAACATGAGTCGGATTACCGACGGCTCATGGTGCTTAAGTCGGGGTCTTACGACGTGAATGCAGTGAACAAACTCCATCAATCGCGCTCGCCCATGCTGCGGGTGCTGGTCGCCGCGACGCTGTTGGCGCTGGTCTTTGCCGGTGGCACCGCCGTCGCCGCGCACAAGACCGTGACCCTGAGCGTCGACGGCGCCTCGATGACGGTGCCGACGATGAAGTCCCGGGTGATCGACGTCGTCAAGGAGAACGGGTTCGACGTCGGCGAGCGCGACGACCTCTACCCGGCAGCGGACAGCCCCGTGCATCAGTCCGACACCATCGTCCTGCGCCGCAGCCGGCCGTTGGAGATCTCCACCGACGGCGGCGGCACCGAGCAGGTGTGGACCACCGCCGCCACCGTCGACGAGGCGCTGGCGCAGCTGCGGATGACCGACAAGGCGCCGCTGGCCGCCTCGCGCGGCTCCCGCGTCCCGCTGGGTGGGATGGCGTTGCCCGTGGTCAGCCCCAAAACGGTGCGGCTCGACGACGGCGGCGCGGTGCGCACCGTGCATCTGGCCGCCCCCAACGTCGCGGCTCTGCTCGAGGCGGCGGGTGCCCCGCTGCAGCAAAGCGACATCGTCGTCCCTGCACCGTCGGCGCGCGTCGTCGACGGTATGGAGATCACCGTCACCCGGATGCGCATCGAGAAGGTCACCGAGCGTCTGCCGCTCACGCCGAACAACCAGCGCATCGAGGACGTGACGCTGAACATGAGCCGTCAGATCGTCGAAGACCCCGGGATGCCGGGCGTCCAGGACGTCACCTTCGCGGTCTCCACGGTCAACGGCGTCGAGACCGGCAGGTTGCCAGTAGCCAATGTCGTCGTGAATCCTGCGCGCGACGGTGTGCTCCGCGTCGGCGCGAAACCGGGCACCGAAGTGCCGGCGGTGTCCAATGGAGCGACGTGGGATGCCCTTGCTCGTTGCGAAGCCGGAGGTAATTGGGCGATCAACACGGGCAACGGATATTTCGGTGGCGTTCAATTTGATCAAAACACCTGGGAGCGCAACGGTGGTCTGAGGTATGCTCAGCGAGCGGATCTGGCAACGAGAGAAGAGCAGATCGCGATAGCTGAAGTAACTCGGGCGCGCCAAGGTTGGGGAGCGTGGCCGACCTGTAGCGGGAGGATCGGTGCGCGATGACAATTCGGCTCCTCGGGCGAACCGAGATTCGACACCTGGCTAAGTCGATTGACTTCCGGCCACGCAAGTCGTTCGGTCAGAACTTCGTCCACGACGCCAACACGGTGCGGCGCATCGTGTCCGCGTCCGGCGTCAACAGGTCTGATCATGTGCTCGAGGTGGGTCCCGGCCTGGGATCGCTGACCCTGGCGCTGCTGGACCGCGGAGCACGGGTGACCGCAGTCGAGATCGACCCGGTGCTGGCACGTCAGCTGCCCACCACGATCGCCGACCACTCGCACAGCGAGGCGAACCGCTTCAAGGTCATCAACCAGGACATCTTGACCTTTGAGCAATCCGAGATGCCAGACCCGCCGACTGCAGTTGTGGCAAATTTGCCCTACAACGTCGCCGTCCCCGCGCTGCTGCATCTGCTCGCCGAGTTCCCCAGCATCCGCACCGTCATGGTCATGGTGCAGGCCGAGGTCGCCGAGCGGCTTGCTGCCGAGCCGGGCGGCAAAGACTACGGCGTGCCGAGCGCCAAGATGCGGTTCTTCGGGAACGTGCGACGCTACGGCAGCGTCTCACCGACCGTCTTCTGGCCGATCCCGCGGGTGTACTCCGGCCTGGTGCGCATCGACCGCTACGAGACGTCCAAGTGGCCGACCGATCCCGAGTTCCGGCAGCAGGTCTTCGACCTCATCGACATCGCGTTCGCGCAGCGGCGCAAGACGTCGCGCAACGCGTTCGCCGAGTGGGCGGGCTCCGGCAACGAGTCGGCCAGCCGGCTGCTCGCCGCCAGCATCGACCCGTCGCGCCGTGGGGAGACGCTCGCCATCGACGACTTCGTGCGGCTGCTGCAGCGCTCCTCGGACTGGCACGTCGTGCCCAAGCCCGAGCCCGTCCGGGAACTCGTCGAGGACGAAGAGACCCAAGTCCACTGAACCGGACCGGAGTTCACGCGTAGCAGTGCGCGCGTTACTGTCGATCGGTGTCCGCGCATGACGGCAATACGGCACCGGAGTGGGTTCCCACCGGTTCGGTGACCGTCCGGGTCCCCGGCAAGGTCAACCTCTATCTCGATGTGGGTGATTGCCGCCCGGACGGCTATCACGAACTCACGACGGTCTTCCACGCGGTGTCGTTGCTCGACGAGGTCACGGTGACCACCGCCGACCTGTTGTCGCTGGAGCTGACCGGCGAGGGCGCCGACTCGCTGCCCACCGACGAGCGCAACCTGGCGTGGCGGGCGGCGGAGTTGATGGCCGAGCACGTCGGCCGCGCACCGGACGTGTCGATCTCGATCGAGAAGACCATTCCCGTCGCCGGCGGGATGGCGGGCGGCAGTGCCGACGCGGCGGCCGTGCTGGTCGCGATGAACGAGCTGTGGGAGCTCGGCGTGCCCCGCCGGGACCTGCACGCCCTGGCCGCCCAGCTGGGCAGTGACGTCCCGTTCGCGCTGCACGGCGGAACCGCGCTGGGCACCGGCCGCGGTGAGGAACTCGCCACCGTGCTGACCCGCCACACGTTCCACTGGGTGCTCGCGTTCTCGCCGGGAGGCCTGTCGACACCGGCCGTTTTCGCCGAGATCGACCGGCTGCGCGCCGAGGGTGGCCGCACGCTGCCGCCCCGGTTGGAGAGCCCGGAGCCGCTGCTGGCCGCGCTGTCCTCGGGTGACCCCGCCGAGCTCGCGCCGCTGCTGGGCAACGACCTGCAGCCGGCCGCGCTGAGCCTCGATGCCTCGCTGCGCCGCACACTGCGCGCCGGGCTCGAGGCGGGCGCGCTGGCCGGCGTGGTGTCCGGATCGGGCCCCACGTGTGCGTTCCTGTGCGCGTCGGCCGGAGCGGCGCTCGACGTCGGCACCGAGCTCGCCGGCGCCGGGGTGTGCCGCACGGTCCGGGTGGCCAGCGGGCCGGTGCACGGTGCCCGCGTCGTGCCGACGCCGTCGCCGGCGAGCTGAGGCGCAGCCGGGTGTGACTCATGCCTCAAAAGCCGCGATCGTTTGGCAGTTACTTAAGAGTTGCTTAAGATGATCGGCGGTGAGAGCTAGCGGTCGAGAAGTGGACGCAACGAGCTTGCCCACCGGGAGAACTCTCGGTGGGTGCTTGGGTGAATCTGATCGCGGCTTCGGGACATCACCGATTCGAGACACAACCGCTCCCCAAATGTGTGCGCGCCTCCGTGAAAACGCCTCCCAACAGGCGGAACATGGACAAAGCGCGTTTTCGACGGGGCAGATGTCGGCGAGGAGGTCGTCGTGAGCAGATTCACCGAGAAGATGTACCGCAATGCCCGCACCAGCAACCGCGGAATGGTGACCGGCGAGCCGTACGAACCGGTTCGGCACACCTGGGGTGAGGTGCACGAGCGAGCGCGGCGCATCGCCGGCGGTCTCGCCGCGGCCGGCGTCGGACTCGGCGACGCGGTCGGCGTGCTCGCGGGTTTCCCGGTCGAGATCGCCCCGACCGCGCAGGGGCTGTGGATGCGTGGCGCCAGCCTGACCATGCTGCACCAGCCGACCCCCCGCACCGACCTGGCGGTGTGGGCCGAGGACACGATGACCGTCATCGGGATGATCGAGGCCAAGGCCGTCATCGTCTCCGAACCGTTCCTGGTGGCGGTGCCGGTGCTCGAGGAGAAGGGCATCACCGTCCTCAAGGTGGACGACCTGCTGGCGGCCGATCCGGTCGACCCCCTCGAGGTGGGCGAGGACGAGCTGGCGCTGATGCAGCTGACGTCGGGCTCCACCGGGTCTCCGAAGGCCGTCCAGATCACCCACCGCAACATCTACTCCAACGCCGAGGCCATGTTCATCGGCGCGCAGTACGACGTCGAGACCGACGTCATGGTCAGCTGGCTGCCCTGTTTCCACGACATGGGCATGGTCGGCTTCCTGACCATCCCGATGTACTTCGGCGCCGAGTTGGTCAAGGTCACGCCGATGGACTTCATGCGGGACACCCTGCTGTGGGCCAAGCTGATCGACAAGTACAAGGGCACGATGACCGCGGCGCCGAACTTCGCCTACGCGCTGTTCGCCAAGCGGTTGCGCCGCCAGGCCAAGCCCGGCGAGTTCGACCTGTCGACGCTGCGCTTCGCACTGTCGGGCGCCGAGCCGGTCGAGCCCGCCGACGTCGAGGATCTGCTGGACGCCGGTAAGCCGTTCGGGCTGGACCCGGGTGCGATCCTGCCCGCCTACGGCATGGCCGAGACCACGCTGGCGGTGTCGTTCTCGCCGTGCGGCCGGGGTCTGACCGTGGACGAGGTCGATGCCGACCTGCTGGCCGCGCTGCGCCGCGCGGTCCCGGCGACCAAGGGGCACACCAAGCGCCTTGCCGAACTCGGTCCGCTGTTGACCGACCTCGAAGCCCGCGTCATCGACGACCACGGTGAGGTCATGCCGGCCCGCGGGGTCGGGGTGATCGAGCTGCGCGGCGAGTGCGTGACGCCCGGCTACATGACCATGGGCGGGTTCATCCCCGCGCAGGACGAGCACGGCTGGTACGACACCGGCGACCTCGGTTACATGACCGAAGAGGGCAACGTGGTGGTCTGCGGTCGCGTCAAGGACGTCATCATCATGGCCGGCCGCAACATCTATCCGACCGACATCGAGCGCGCCGCCGGCCGGGTGGACGGGGTGCGTCCGGGGTGTGCGGTGGCGGTGCGTCTGGACGCCGGCCATTCCCGCGAGACCTTCGCCGTCGCGGTCGAGTCCAATGCCTGGCAGGACCCGGTCGAGGTCCGCCGGATCGAGCATCAGGTGGCCCACGAGGTCGTCGCCGAGGTGGACGTGCGCCCCCGCAACGTCGTGGTGCTCGGGCCGGGCAGCATCCCCAAGACGTCGTCGGGCAAGCTGCGCCGCTCCACCTCGGTCTCCCTGGTCACCTAGGCTTTGCGAACGCGCGAGTCTGTGCAGCCGCGCGCCGCTGTTCCCGGCAGGTCGTGCGCGCTCGTCGCCGGGTGAGCGCGCAAACCGGGTAACCGCGCCGACGGGTTTGGGTAGGGTTCGGCCATGGCCGACCTGCTCGAGCTACTGTCTGCGAACTGCATCGCGCTGGACGTGGCCGCGGAAACCTGGCAGGAATCGATCGTCGCGGCCGGTGAACTACTGGAACACGCCGGCATCGCCGACGCCCCTTACACGCAGTCGATGATCGACAACGTCGAAACCAACGGCCCCTACATCGTGGTGGCCCCGGGCTTTGCCTTTGCACACGCCCGACCGTCTCCGGCCGTCCACCACACCGGTATGTCCTGGGTGCGACTGGCCCAGCCAGTTTCCTTCGGCCACAAGACCAACGACCCGGTGTCCCTGGTCGTCGCGCTGGCCGCCACCGACTCCGGAGCCCACAACACCGCGATGGCCGAGTTGGCCAAGCTGCTCGGTGACACCGACCGGCGTGCTGCACTGGAGTCCGCGGCGACCCCCGACGAGTTGCTCGCGGCGCTGGGATCCACGGCGCCGGCGTCGGCACCCGCATCCAGCGGTGCGTCGCAGCCCAAGAACCTGATCCTGACAGTCTGCGGAAACGGCTTGGGCACCAGCCTTTTCCTGAAGAACACACTCGAGCAGGTGCTGTCCACCTGGGGGTGGGCGCCGTTCATCAAAGTCGAGGCCACCGACACCATCTCGGCCAAGGGTAGAGCCAAAGAAGCCGACCTGATCCTGACGTCCGGCGAGATCGCCCGAACCCTCGGCGATGTGGGAGTGCCCGTCAAGGTGATCGAGAACTTCACCTCCACGCGCGAGATCGATTCCACGCTGCGCGACTCCTACGACGTCTGACCTCACCAAGGAGTTCATCGTGAATTGGCTGGTAAGCATCGCCGAGTTCGTCGTCAACGAAATCCTTTCTGTACCAGCCTATCTCATCGGCATCATCACAGCTGTCGGGTTGATCGCGCTGCGTAAGTCCACCGGCCAGGTGATCGGCGGAGCGCTGAAGGCCACGTTGGGCTTTCTGCTCATCAGCGCGGGTGCCACCCTGGTCGTGTCGTCGCTGCAACCCCTGGGCGTGATGATCCAGGGGGCCGCAGGAACCAAGGGGGTCGTGCCCACCAACGAGGCCATCGTCGGGATCGCCCAGGACCAGTTCGGCGGCCAGGTCGCCTGGTTGATGATCCTCGGCTTCGCCATCAGCCTGTTGCTGGCGCGGTTCACCCCGCTGCACTACGTGTTCCTGACCGGACACCACACGTTGTTCATGGCCACGCTGCTGACCATCGTGCTCGCGACCTCGGGACTGCCCGCGGTCACCGTCGTCGTGGTCGGTGGTGTGCTGCTGGGCGTCGTCATGGTGGCCCTGCCGGCCATCTCACAGCCGTGGACGAAACGCATCACCGGCGACGACAGCATCGCCATCGGGCACTTCGGCACGCTCGGCTACATCGCGTCGGGTATCACCGGTCGGTTCGTCGGCGGTGCGAAGAGCCGGTCCACCGAAGACCTCAAACTGCCGGAATCCCTGCGCTTTCTGCGGGACTCCATGGTGGCGACGGCGTTGTCGATGGTGCTGATGTATGTGATCGTCTCGCTGGTCTATCTGGCCCGGGCCGGGCAGGACACGGCGTTCCAGGCGTTCGCCGACGACACCGGTGCCGGCGCGGCCAGCGGCGTCGGCAACTACCTGATGATGGGTGTGACGCAAGGGCTGAGCTTCGGTGTCGCGGTCGCGGTGATCCTGTTCGGCGTCCGGACCATCCTCGGTGAACTGGTCCCGGCGTTCCAGGGCATCGCCGAGCGGATGGTGCCGGGCGCGGTACCCGCCCTCGACGCCCCGATCGTCTTTCCTTTCGCCCAGAACGCCGTCCTGATCGGCTTCATCTCCAGCTTCGTGGCCGGGTTGGCCGGGTTGGCCGTGCTGTCGTTGTGGCTCGGCCCGGCGTTCGGTTGGGTGCTGGTGCTGCCCGGGTTGGTTCCCCACTTCTTCACCGGTGGCGCAGCGGGCGTCTACGGCAACGCCACTGGAGGGCGACGGGGCGCGATCGCCGGCGGGTTCGTCAACGGACTGCTGATCACCTTCCTGCCGGCGCTGCTGGTGCGGGTGCTCGGGTCGTTCGGTGAAGAGAACACCACCTTCGGCGACGCCGACTTCGGCTGGTACGGGATCCTGCTGGGCAACGCCGCCAAACTGGGGACGGTCTGGGGCGTGGTGGTGATGCTGTTGATCGGCGCGACCCTGCTGGGGCTGGCCATCGCCGTGCAACGCAAACTCGTCGACACCGGCTGGGATCCGTCGCCGGGGCGCCCCGCGCCCGGCGGCTCCGGCTCCGCCGAGTCGGCCTCGGCCGGCGACACCGCGGTGAGTGGTGCGCGCAGTTACCCGAAGATCCCGGCTCCGCACGGCGCGCCCGCGCCGCCGCCACCGCCGAAGTGACGGAAGCCTCGAACGGCAGGTAGCGCTCGCGCGCGGGTGACGCTCACCGCTGCCGGTCCAGGGATACCGGCGGGAGGTATTCACCGACCAGCTCGCGGTGCCACCACGCCCCGTCGCGGCGCAGTTCCTGCCAGGTGGTGAAGCGGTACTCGTACAGGCGCGCCCGCACGTAGCGCGGCGGCGCGGCGGGAAACGGGTTGTGCCGCAGCAACCGCAGCGTCGCCGCGTCGTTGCGCAGCAACCGGGTGACCAGCGGGCGGAACCAGTCCGCCGCGAAGCTCGGCGACAGTGCGGCGAACCACATCATCCAGTCCAGGCGCAGGTGGTACGGCGCCCATTGGCGGGGCATCCGGCGCGGGTCGCCGGGCTTGCCCTTGAAGCCGTACTCGCGCCAGTGTGGCTCCTCGCCGAGCGCGTCGGAGGTGCCTTCCAGGACGACCTCGTAGCGGACCCGGCCGATGCTGCCGAACGCACCGTAGGTGTTGACCAGGTGCAGTGAGTTGAACGACGCGTTCATCCGTTGGCCGCGTCCGATCATGTTGCGCACCGGCCAGTAGCTCAGCACCAGTGTCAGCGCAGCAGCGGCGACGACGAGCGCCGCGAACCACAGTGGCGATCCGGCCTGCGGCGGCGGGTCGCCCAGCGGCAGCACCGACGCGAAGGCCGTGTGGTCGAGCGCGGCGAAGGCCAGGATGATCGTCAGCCAGTTCAGCCAGGCGAAGTTCCCCGACGCCACCAGCCACAACTGGGTGACGATGACGACGACGCCGGCGACGGAACCGGCCGGCTGCGGCGCGAACAACGCGAACGGCACCACCAGCTGGGAGAAGTGGTTGCCGGCGACCTCCACCCGGTGCAGCGGTCTGGGCAGGTGGTGGAAGAACCAGCTCAGCGGGCCGGGCATGGGCTGAGTCTCGTGGTGGTAGTCCAGGCAGGACAGGTCGCGCCAGCATTCGTCGCCGCGCAGTTTGATCAGCCCGGCCCCGAACTCGACGCGGAACACCAGCCACAGCACCAGCCACAACGCGGGAAGCGGCGGTGCGATGTCGTCATTGCCGAGGAACGCCGCCACGAATCCGGCTTCCAGCAGCAGCGATTCCCAGCCGAAGCCGTACCAGCGCTGCCCTACGTTGACGATCGACTGGTAGAGCACCCACAGCACCAGCCAGGTCACCAGCGCGGCCCACAGCGGCACGACGTTGATCAGTCCTGCGACGACGCCCGCCGAGACTGCGGCGCCGAACCAGCACACCGCGGCGAAGAACCGGTCGGAGTAGTGCAGCTGGAACACGCTCGGCGCCGCGCGGAACGGGACGCGCTCCACGAACCGGGGGACCGGGAGCATGCCCTGTTCTCCGGTGAGCGCGCGGAACTGCCGGCCCGCCGCGACGAACGCGATCAGATAGATCGCGGCCACGCCGCGTTGCACGAGCTCGCGGGCCAGCCAGTAGTCCGGCGCGCTGAACCACTGCGCGTCCACGCTGGGCGGGTACCCGGGCGACGAGGGTTCGAACGGGATGGAGAAGAAAACGGTTGGGCAGATGTCGGTCGGCGCGGATACCGTCGACGCCATGCAGTGGGCCATCGAAGCCATCGATCTGGTGAAGCGGTTCGGGGACCACACCGCCGTCGACGGCGTCAGCTTCGCCGTGCCGGCCGGCACGGTATTGGGCTTGCTGGGCCCCAACGGCGCCGGCAAGACCACCACCGTGCGGATGATGACGACGCTGACCGAGCCGACCGCCGGCACCGCCCGCGTCGCGGGCCACGACGTGCGTACCGACCCTGACGCGGTGCGCCGCAACATGGGGCTGACCGGTCAGGTCGCCACCGTCGACGAGTTGCTGACCGGCCGGGAGAACATCCGCATGATCGGCGGTCTCTACGGCATCCGCCGCCGTGATCTGGCCCTCCTCGGTGAGCAGTTGCTGGAGCAGTTCTCGCTGACCGACGCCGGTGACCGGGTGGTCAGGTCCTACTCCGGCGGGATGCGCCGCCGCCTGGATCTCGCAGTCAGCCTGCTGGCATCGCCGCCGGTGTTGTTCCTCGACGAGCCGACCACGGGGCTGGACCCGCGCAGCCGCAGCGAGTTGTGGGACGTACTGCGCGGATTGGTCGCCCAGGGCACAACCTTGCTGCTGACCACGCAGTATCTGGAAGAGGCCGATCAGCTGGCCGACAACATCGTTGTCATCGACCGCGGCCGGATCATCGCCGAGGGTTCACCGAGAGAACTCAAGCAGCAGGCCGGCCGGGCCAGCCTGGTCGTGACGGTCACCGCCGGCGCGGACGTGGCGGCCGCCGAGACGCTGCTGCGCCGAACCGGGGCCGAGGTGTTCGTCGATCACGCCGCCCGCCAGTTGACCGCGGCCGCCGACGGTATCGACGACATGATCCAGGTGGCGGGCCGGCTGCGCGACAGCGGCATCGGCGTCGACGACATCGGGTTGTCTCGGCCCAGCCTCGACGATGTGTTCCTGACCCTGACCGGGCATCGCACCGAAGACTCCGAGGAGGTCGGCGCATGACCGCGCTGCAGACCACGCCGCAGACGCCGATGACGCCGCGTCCGGTACCGACGCACCGAACAAACCTGGCACAGCAGTCGTGGATCATGGTCAAGCGCAACATGATCCACACCAAGCGGATGCCGGAGATGCTCAGCGACGTCACCGCGCAGCCGATCATGTTCGTGTTGCTGTTCGCCTTCGTCTTCGGGGCCTCGATCACCAACACCGGTGGGGCCTCCTACCGGGAGTTCCTGCTGCCCGGCATCCAGGCGCAGACCATCGTGTTCTCCGCATTCGTGGTGGCGGCCGGTATCACCGCCGATGTCGAGAAGGGCATCATCGACCGGTTCCGCGCATTGCCCATCTCGCGGTCCTCGGTGCTGATCGGGCGCAGCATCGCCAGCGTGATCCATTCCTCGTTGGGGGTGGTGGTGATGGCGGTGACCGGGCTGGCGATCGGGTGGCGTATCCGCAACAGCGTCGGTGAAGCGGTGCTGGCCTTCGCGCTGCTGTTGCTGTTCGGCTTCGCGATCATCTGGTTCGGCATCCTGATCGGCTCGTTGATGCGGACCGTCGAGGCGGTCAACGGGGTGATGTTCACCGCGCTGTTCCCGATGACGTTCCTGGCCAACACGTTCGTGCCGACCGAGCCGATGCCGCACTGGCTGCGGGTGATCGCCGAATGGAACCCGGTGTCCTCGCTGGCGCAGGCCATGCGTGAACTCTGGGGCAACGGCGGCCCAGCGCCGGCGAGCGCACAGCTGCCGCTGCACCATCCGGTGCTCTCGACGGTGCTGTGGTCATTGGCGCTGACGGCCGTGTTCGCGCCGTTCGCGCTGTATGCCTACCGCCGCCGCACCTCCGACTGAGCCCGATCTCACGTTGGGACTGCAGCCAGCGCGGTACGCACTCGCATTTCGTCGCGGCCAGCGCAGTCTCAACGTGAGGTGAGCAGCTTGTCCAGCTTGTCGAGTTGCGCCTTGTAGCCGAATTTCATGCCGAAGGCCGCCATCTTGGCCTTGGCACCGATGTGGGTGATCGCGATGTGCAGCCTGACGGTCGTGGTGCCGTCGGATTCGGTGAAGGTCACGTCGTTGGTGTGATGGATTGTCGAGCCTTCCTCGTCCCCCTCGGTCCACGACCTGGCGTCGTAGGTCAGCCGGTCGGTGGGTTCGATCCGGGTGAAGGTGGCGGACATCGGCCAGCGCGTGCCGGCGTACTTGCCCATCGCCTCGCCGGCTTCCATGACGAGATACAGCTCACCGCCGACGCGCAGGTCGACCCGGCATTCGGGGATGAACGTCTTCTCCGGTCCCCACCATTGGCGCAGCATGTCGGGATCGGTCCAGGCCTGCCACACCGTCGCCCGCGGGGCGCGGTACGTGCGCTCGAAGTCGAGCTGCTTGGTCTTCTTGAACAGCTGCAAGATCATGCGGTGTCTCCAGATTCGCGGGTGTGATTTGTCAATCCTGTTGGTGCTCAGCATTATCGAGGGTCTCGAGGAATGCGCCGAGGGAGTCGAGGCGCGCGTGCCACAGCTGCTCGAAGGAGCCGGCCCACCGCTCGATCTCCTCGAACGGTGCGCGCTCGAGGTGGTAGATGCGGTGCCGAGCGATGGCCTCGACCGCGACGATCCCCGAATCGCCAAGCACCCGAAGGTGCTTGCTCACCTGCGGCTGCCGGATCTCGAGCGACTCGGCGATCTCGCCGACCGATCGTGGCCCGGTGCGCAGCAATTCGACGATCCGCAGCCGACTCGGCTCGGCGAGTGCTCCGAACACCGTCGCGTGCATGGGCCCACGCTAAGACCGTGACGTATTCCTGTCAAGGAATACGTCGCGAGCAGTTGCCCGCCTCTGGGTATAGCTATATATACTCAGCTGATGACCGCCAAGCTGCCGCCCCGACTGGCCGAACACCCCACGGTGCGCGCTGTGCGCGCCCGTCCGACGACCCGTCCGGGTCCCCTGGACGCCGCGTGGCTGCGGCAGGTGTGCCTGGACGCCGGCGTCGACGACGTCGGTTTCGCCGCGGTCGACGACCCCGCGCTCGGCGACGAACGGGCCCACGCCGACGCGGCATTACCGGGCGCGGTCAGCTACCTGTCGCTGGTGGTCAAGATGAATCGCGACAACGTGCGCTCGACCGCGCGCAGCGTCGCCAACCAGGAGTTCCATCGCAGCGGCGAGATCATGAACGAGGCGGCGCACCGCATCACCCGGCTGTTGCAGGATGCCGGGCACCGCGTGGTCAATCCCTCGGCGACGTTCCCGATGGAGATGGACCGCTTCCCGGGCCGGATCTGGGTGATCGCGCACAAGCCCGTCGCCGTGGCCGCCGGCATGGGCGTGATGGGCATCCACCGCAACGTCATCCACCCGCGGTTCGGCAACTTCGTGCTGCTCGGCACCATCCTGGTCGCCGCCCCGATCACCGAATACAGCCGGCCACTGGACTATTCGCCGTGCCTGGAGTGCAAGCTGTGTGTGGCGGCCTGCCCGGTCGGGGCGATCAAGAAGGACGGCGACTTCGACTTCATGGCCTGCTCGGTGCACAACTATCGCGAGTTCATGGGCGGCTTCACCGACTGGGCCCAGACGGTCGCCGACAGTGCCGACGCCGCGGACTTCCGCTCCCGGGTGACGGATTCGGAAAACGCCTCGATGTGGCAGAGTCTGTCGTTCAAGGCCAACTACAAGGCCGCGTACTGCCTGGCGGTGTGCCCGGCCGGCGAGGACGTCATCGAACCGTATCTCGATGACCGCAAGGGATTCATGGACCTGGTTCTCAAACCCTTGCAGGACAAGGTCGAAACGCTGTACGTCCTGCCGAATTCCGACGCCGAGCGGCATGCGCGCAGACGCTATCCCCACAAGCCGGTCAAGACCGTGGACAGCGGCCTGAACCTGCGTTAACCCCAGGCGTGCACGGTGTTCTGGGCCGGTTCCAGTCCTTCGGCGATCAGCAGCTCGGTCGCGTCGGCGGCCTGCTCGCAGATCGTGGGTACCTCGTCGCGTTCCCCGGTGCTGAACGGCTGCAGAACATAGGCGGCCGGCTCCTGACGTCCCGGGGGCCTGCCGATGCCGATGCGTACCCGCTGAAAGTCCTTGGTGCCCAACGCTGACGCCACCGAACGCAGACCGTTGTGGCCGCCTTCGCCGCCTCCGCGCTTGAGCCGGATCCGGCCGAAGTCGATGTCGAGTTCGTCGTGGATGACGACGATGTCGGCGGGGGACACCGAATAGAACTTGGCCAGCGGGCCGACCTGTCGGCCTGATTCGTTCATGTACACCCGCGGTTTGGCGAGCACCACCGAGCGGCCGGCGAGCCGCCCGGTGGCCACCTCGGCGCCCGACTTCTTGTGCACCTTGAAGCCGTCGCCGAGGCGGCCCGCCAGGATGTCGGCCACCATGAACCCCACGTTGTGCCGGGTCTTGGCGTAGTTCGGCCCGGGGTTGCCCAGGCCGACCACCAGAAGCGGATCGGCCATCTCAGGCGTTTGTCGTCGCCGGACTATTCGGAGTCGGATGCCGATTCCTCGGCTGCCTCGTCACCCTCGGTCTCGGTGTCGGCCTCGGCCGCAGCCTCGCCTTCCTCACCGGCGCCCTCGGCCTCGAGCTCTTCTTCGCTCGGCGCCTCGACGACGTTGACGACCAGCATCTCCGCGTCGGAGACCAGCGACACACCCGCGGGCAGGGCGATGTCACCGGCGGTGATCTGCGTGCCCTCTTCGGCGCCTTCCACCGACACGGTGAACTGCTGGGGAATCGAGGTCGGGTCGGCCTCGATCTCGATGGTGTTGGCGTCCTGGGTGACCAGCGTGCCGGGTGCGGCTTCGCCCTCGACGACGACGTTGACCTCGACGGTCACCTTCTCGCCGCGGCGGACCACGATCAGGTCGGCGTGGGTGATGGTGCGGCGGATCGGGTGGATGTCGAGCGCCTTGGGCAGCGCGAGCTGCTCTTCGCCGTCGATGTCGAGGGTGAGCAGGGCGTTGGTGCCGGCGTTGCGCAGCACGGCGGCGAAGTCGTGGCCGTCCAACTCGAGGTGGCGGGGGTCGGTGCCGTGGCCGTACAGCACGGCGGGGACGCGACCTTCGCGGCGGGCGCGGCGTGAGGCGCCCTTGCCGGTCTCGGTGCGGACCGATGCGGTCAGATTGTTGGTGGCCATGGTTCTCCTAGCGTGCCGTTGCTCGATTGGTCAGGCACGGCCAGGGTGCGCACCGAAGATGCGGTATCCCGTCGATAACGGCGGCCCTGCTGAGCAGGCCACCCTCGCCGTGACGCGCCAGCCAGGGTAGCGCACGGCGAGCTCAGAGTGGAAATTCGGTGGCGGTGAGCTGCTCGGACAGCGTCCACAGTGCCCGCGCCGTGGACTGCTTGCGGGCCAGCGGGCTGCGTGGGGACGGGCCGGTCGGTCCCCGCATCGCGAACCTCGGGCCGATGAAGCTGTCGCCCGGCAGCGCGGCGGACACCGCGTACAGCGTCTGGCGGGCGCCGAAGTCGGCGTCGGTGGCCATCAGCTTGTTGCCGATGCCGGCGACCCGGGAGCCCCACCGGCTGCCGGTGTGTCCCTGCAGATTCGTCGCCGAATAGCCGGGATGGGCGGCATGCGCCTGCAGCGGTGACCCCGCCGCGGAGAGTCGGCGCTGCAGTTCGCTGGTGAACAGCAGGTTCGCCAATTTGGACTGACCGTAGGCGGGCCAGGCGAGGTAAGGCCGCGACTTCCAGTTCAGGTCGGTCAGGCTGATGTAGCCGAACAGATGCATCATCGACGACACAGTGACCACGCGGTCGGTGATGACGGGCAACAGCATGTTGGTCAGCGCGAAGTGACCGAGGTGGTTGGTGCCGATCTGGCTCTCGAAACCGTCGGCGGTCAGGGCGTAGGGCACCGCCATGATGCCGGCATTGTTGACCAGCACGTCGACCCGGTCGCCGGAGAGCGTGAAGCCTTCCGCGAAATCCCGGATCGACGACAGGTCCTGCAGGTCCAGCCGGCGGACCTCGACGTCACCGGACATGTCCGCGGCAGCCACGGTGCCCTTGTCGACGTTGCGCACCGCGAGAATGGTCCGGGCGCCGACGCGGGCGAGTTCGCGGGCGGTGATCAGCCCGAGGCCGCTGTTCGCGCCGGTGACGATGACGGTGCGGCCGGCGAAAGAGGGCAGATCGGCGGCGGTCCACTCGGTCATGGGCATCACCCTAACGCCGGTCGGTGAAGTCGGCCGTCGTGCGTCCGGCCGGGCAGCCGACGGGGCGGCGTGTCGGATGGTTGAACCGTCCCGCTCGACGGTGACGACGTCCACCCCCGTCATCCCCGGTCGGCCCAGCGGACGCTACTGCCGGGATGCGCGGCTCACCGGGTTGCGGGTGCGGCGCCGGGCACCGAGACCGTGAAGCCCTCGATGATCTTCTCCATGTCGGGGGCGTCCGCGACGGCCTGTTCGGCGTAGCCGGTGACGGTGAACTGGACCAGGTAGCGCTTGCGCGCCGGCGGTGCTCCGGTGGCGATGACGACCCGGTTGTAGGTGTGCATCCGGTTGTTGGCCAGGTCGTAGCTGCCCTCGATCATCGTCGACGGGAAGCCCTCGAAGTCCTTGGTGGAGGAATTGAGCATCCGGAAGTTCTGCGACATCTGGGCGTCGTCGTCGGCATGGGTCAGCGCCTCGGCGACGTCGAACTCCCCGTCGAGTTCGAACACCATCAGCATCGCCGTCGGGTAGGTGTTGCCCTTGGCGATCATCCGGGTGCCCGGCGAAAGGCTGCTGTCCTGGTAGGGCTGCCAGCCTGCGGGGGTCGGCATCGACACCGTCAGGTCCTCGAGCATCTCCGGGGACACCGGCTGCCCGACGACACCGGAGTCTTCGAGGAACTTCGACAGCGGAACGAGATCGGGCGCCGGGGTCGCCGGTGTGGCGCTGGGTGACGACCACACCGACTGGTAGTCGGGTGCTTCGGTGGCGCATCCGGAGACCACCAGCGCCCCCAGCGCGGCCACCAATGCCCAGCGCAGCGTCACAGGATCTCGCGGACGTTGTCGAGGGGGCGCGCGAGCCGGGTGCCGTTGTCGGTCACCACGAAAGGGCGCTCGATGAGAATCGGGTGTTCGGTCATCGCGTCGAGCAGCTGGTCGTCGGATGCGTCGGCCAGACCGAGCTCGCTGTAGAGCGATTCGCGTTTACGCACCGCGGTGCGCACTTCGATGCCGGCGTCGGCGATCAGTGTCTCGAGCTCGGCCCGCGACGGCGGGTTCTTCAGATACAGCACGACCTCGGGCTCGACACCGTTGTCGCGCAACAACTCCAGGGTCTTGCGCGACGTCGAGCACTTCGGGTTGTGGTAGATCCGCGCCGTCATCATGTCTCCTCGCGCGAGCGCTCGTCGGGTTCGTCAGGCCGATCCGTCGAAAAGCCCTGTCACCGAACCGTTCTCGAACACCGCGCGAATCGTGTTGGCCAGCAGTGGTGCGATCGACAGGACCGTGAGCTGCGGAAACATCTTATCTTCGCTGATCGGCAGCGTGTTGGTGACGATGACCTCGCGGGCGCCGCTGTCGGCGAGGCGCTGCGGGGCCGGGTCGGACAGCACCCCGTGGGTGGCGGCGATGACCACATCGGCCGCACCGTCGGCCTTGAGCAGTCGCACCGCCCCGGCGATCGTGCCGCCGGTGTCGATCATGTCGTCGGTCAGGATGCACGTCTTACCCGCCACGTCGCCGACGACGCGGTTGGACTTGACCTGGTTGGGCACCAGCGGGTCGCGGGTCTTGTGGATGAACGCCAGCGGCACACCGCCCAGCGAGTCGGCCCACTTCTCGGCCACCCGCACCCGGCCGGAGTCGGGGGAGACGACGACCATGTCGTGGTCGGCGTAGTTCTCGGCGATGTAGCCCGTCAGCAGTTTCTGGGCGCGCATGTGGTCGACCGGGCCGTCGAAGAAACCCTGGATCTGGTCGGTGTGCAGGTCCACGGTCACGATGCGGTCGGCGCCGGCCGTCTTGAGCAGGTCGGCGACCAGCCGCGCCGAGATCGGTTCGCGGCCGCGGTGCTTCTTGTCCTGGCGGGCGTAGGGGTAGAACGGCAGGATCGCGGTGATGCGTTTGGCGCTGCCGCGTTTGAGTGCGTCGATCATCAGCAGCTGTTCCATCAGCCACTGGTTCAGCGGCCAGGGATGGCTCTGCAGCACGAACGCGTCACAGCCGCGCACGGACTCGTCGAAGCGGACGAAGATCTCGCCGTTGGCGAAATCCCGGGCCGTTTGCGCGGTCACCGGAACGTCGAGTTCCTTTGCGACCTGCTCGGCCAGTTCGGGATGCGCGCGACCCGAGAACAGCATCAGGTTCTTGCGGTTGTCAGTCCAGTCGTGGCTCACGGGCTGCCCTCGGCTCGGTGATTTGTACGGGGCCATCGTACGTAGCGCGTACACCCATACGCTGGCGGGTTACCGGAATGCCAACATCCGGCGACCGCACGCTACCAGTCGGTAGCCTCACTACGGGAACGACGACGTCCGACGGTCCCGCGGAGGTGATGCAGGTGCGCGTCTGGTCGGCGGTCAACCGCCGCAGAACGTGGATGCTCGACGCGATCCGGACCCGGCTGTGGCCGGTGCCGACGATGGCCATCGCGGTGGCCATCGTGGCCGGTCTGCTGCTGCCCGAGCTCGATCAGATGCTCGACGGTGCGATGCCCGCGGAGGTCTCGAGGTGGATCTTCGGCGGGGGCCCCGCGGCGGCGCGCGACCTGCTCGCCGCCATCGCCGGCTCGGTGATGACGGTGACGTCGCTGACGTTCTCGCTGACTCTGGTGACGTTGCAGCTGGCCAGCAGCCAATTCTCGCCGCGGCTGTTGCGCACCTTCGCCCGGGACAGGTTCGTGCAGCGCACGCTCGGGCTGTTCGTGGCGACGTTCGCCTACGCGTTGACGGTGCTGCGGACCGTGCGCGACAGCGACAACGGCGGCACGGTGTTCGTGCCGCAGATCTCGGTGACGGTCGGCTTTCTGCTCGCCGTGATCAGCGTGATCACGTTGGTGCTGTTCCTCGGGCATCTGGTGCGGCTCATCCGGGTGGAGACGCTGCTCGGCTCGGTGCTCAACGAAGCCTTGCGCAACGCCGAGGCCAGCCTCGAGCAGATGGACGAATCGTCTGACGGGCACTCGGTGCCTGCCCCGCCGCGGGATGCGGTGCCGGTCGCCGGCAGCGGGACAGGGTTCCTCACCGGGGTTGACGCCCAGCCCGTGGTCGGTGCCGCGGCCGACGCCGGGGCGGTCGTCGCGCTGCAACGCAAGCCCGGGGACTGGGTGGTCCAGGGCACGCCGGTGGCGCTGGTGTGGGCGGCCGGCGGTGGACGCCTCGAGGACGACGACTTCTCGGCGGTGCGCGACTGCGTGACCGAGGCGGTGCGGGTCGGCGACGAGCGCACGCCGGTGCAGGACATCGGCTACGCGGTGCGGCAGCTGACCGACGTGGTGGTCAAGGCGCTCTCGCCCGGTATCAACGATCCGACGACGGCGGTGCACGGCATCGGGCACCTGTCGGCGCTGCTGTGCCGGCTGGCGGATCGTCGGCTCGGCCCCTCGGTGTATTGCGACGACGACGACGTGGTGCGGGTGGTGCTCGAGGGTCCGCGGCTGGCCGACCTGCTCGACGAGGCAGTCACCCAGCCGCGCCATTACGGTGCCGAGGACGCGGCGGTGCTCGCGGCGATCACCCGGCTGCTGCGTGATCTGGCCTGGTGTGCGGGCTCGCGGCACCGCTCGGCCATCGACAACCAGCTGACCCGGATGCGGCGCACTGTGGCCAGCCAGGACTTCGACCCTGCCGAGCGGGAGATGCTCGAGGGGTTGGCGCTGGCCACCGAGGAGGCGCTGGCCGGCCGCTGGCGCCGTCCCGAGGTCGTCTAGCTCGCGCCGTCGGACGGGTTCGTCCAGTCCTCGCCGCCGGACGGGTTCGTCCAGTTCTCGCCGCCGGAGGAGGTCGGCTAGCTCCCGCCGTCAGACGAGGCGGTGTCATCGGACGAGGCGGTGTCCGCGGGCCGTTCGGCGGCCAGTCGAGCGGCTTCGGCCGCGGCGCTGCCCGGGCGTTTGCGCTGTACCCAGCCTTCGATGTTGCGTTGCGGGCCGGCCGACACGGCCAGCGCCCCGGGCGGCACGTCGTCGCGGATCACGGTGCCCGCACCGGTGTAGGCGCCGTCGCCGACCGTGACCGGGGCGACGAACATGGTGTCCGAGCCGGTCCGCACGTGCGAGCCGATCGTGGTGCGCGACTTCGTCTCCCCGTCGTAGTTGACGAAGACACTGGAGGCGCCGATGTTGCTGTGCTCGCCGATGTCGGCGTCGCCGACGTAGGTCAGGTGCGGAACCTTGCTGCCGGCGCCGATCGCGGCGTTCTTGGTCTCGACGAACGCGCCGAGCTTGCCGGCGCTGCCCAGCTTGCTGCCGGGGCGCAGGTAGGTGAACGGGCCGACGGTGGCCTCGTCACCGATCTGAGCTGACGTGGCGTGGGTGCGCACGACCTCGGCGGCGTCGCCGACCGTCACGTCCGTCAGCGTCGTGTCCGGGCCGATCTCGCATCGCGACCCGATGCGGGTGCCGCCGAGCAGCTGGGTGCCGGGCCGTATGACGGTGTCGCGGCCGATCGTGACGTCGACGTCGATCCACGTCGAGGCCGGGTCGATGACCGTCACCCCGTTGCGCTGATGGGCCGCCACCAGGCGCCGGTTCAACTCGGCGCCCAACTCGGACAGCTGCACGCGGTCGTTGACGCCGGCGACCAGCGAGGCGTCGTCGACGTGATGGGCGCGCACCACGTGACCGTCGGCGCGCACGATCGCGATGACGTCGGTCAGGTACAGCTCGTGCTGGGCGTTGTCGGAGCTCAGCCGGCTCAGCGCCGAGCGCAGCGCGGCGATGTCGAAGGCGTACACCCCGGCGTTGACCTCGGTGATCGCCTGCTGCGATGGGGTGGCGTCGGCCTGTTCGACGATGCCGATGACGTCGCCGTCCTGGGTGCGCAGCACCCTGCCGTAGCCGGTCGGGTCGGGCAGGGTGGTGGTCAGGACGGTGACCACCGCCGCTTCGGCGCTGTGGGTGGAGACCAGCTCGGCCAGGGTCGCGGCGTCGAGCAGCGGTACGTCCCCCGCGGTCACCACGACGACCCCGGTGAACTCCTCGGGCAGCGCGCTGAGCCCGCAGACCACGGCGTGACCTGTGCCCAGCTGCTCTTCCTGCACGGCGATCTGCACGTCGCGGCCCACGTCCCTGCCGATGTCGAGGGCAGCGGGCGCCACGCGTTCCCGGTCGCGTCCCACGACGACCACCAGATGGCGCGGCGCCACCTTCGTCACCGCGTGCAGCGAGTGGGCCAGCATGCTGCGCCCGGCCAGGGTGTGCAGCACCTTGGGGGTGTCGGACTTCATCCGGGTGCCCGCTCCTGCAGCGAGGATCAGGACGGCGGCCTCACTCATCACAGTCCTTCCCGCGGTCCACGCCCGGCGAGCGTGCGTGTTTGCCCCTCGACGCGCCGGTCAGCGCCGGCATTCCGCGCACGGTCGCCGCGGTCACTGCTCCGTCGCCAGGACTCGAACCTGAACTATCTGAACCAAAATCAGAGGTGCTGCCGATTACACCACGACGGACCGATCACCCAGAGACTCTAGTCGAAGCAACTAACCTGGAGCCCGTGGCTGGGTCCGAGAAAGAGGTGCGCGCTCCACGTGCCCGGATGACCGGTAGTGAACGTCGCCAGCAGCTCATCGAGATCGCCAAGTCGCTGTTCGCCGAGCGGGGCTACGACGGCACCTCGATCGAGGAGATCGCGCTGCGGGCCAACGTTTCCAAGCCGGTCGTCTACGAGCACTTCGGCGGCAAAGAGGGCCTCTACGCCGTGGTCGTGGACCGGGAGATGTCCGCGCTGCTCGACGGCATCACGTCCTCGCTGACCAACAACCGGTCGCGGGTGCGCGTCGAACGGGTCGCGCTGGCCTTGCTGACCTACGTCGAACAGCACACCGACGGTTTCCGCATCCTGATCCGTGATTCCCCGGCCAGCATCACCTCGGGCACCTATTCGACCCTGCTCAACGACGCCGTCAGCCAGGTGGCCTCGATCCTGGCCGGTGACTTCTCCCGGCGCGGCCTGGACCCTGACCTCGCGCCGCTGTACGCGCAGGCGCTGGTCGGGTCGGTGTCGATGACCGCGCAGTGGTGGCTCGACGTGCGGGAGCCGAAGAAGGAAGTGGTGGCCGCCCATCTGGTGAACCTGTGCTGGAACGGGCTGACGCATCTGGAGTCCGACCCGGTCCTGCACCAGGAGTAGCGGTCAAACAAGCGGGCCGCGTCCTCCTTTCGTGACCCGCACCACGTGGGATGCCGGAGGAACGGCTGTCGTCGCAGACGCTTACAGTGGAGTCATCATGACCGCATCGGGGACCATCGATGTCCACACCCCGATCGCGGGCCTCATCGAGCTGGCACTACGGGATCCCTCTCTGCACGAGGTGACCCGCCGTGCCGCCGAGCGGCCCGCCGATCTCGATCTCATCGGCCCGGCCAGTGCCCGGGTCTACGCGGCTGCCGCGATCGCCCAGACGGGCCCGCTGCTGGTCGTTACCGCGACAGGCCGGGAAGCCGACGACCTCACCGCCGAGCTGCGCGGCGTGTTCGGCGACGCCGTCGCGCTGTTCCCGTCGTGGGAGACGTTGCCGCACGAGCGGCTCTCGCCGGGCACCGACACGGTCGGCGCGCGGATGCTGCTGCTGCGCCGCCTCGCCTACCCCGACGATGCGCGGCTGGGCCCACCGGTGCGCATCGTCGTCACCACCGCGCGCTCGCTGCTGCAGCCGATGGCCCCCGACCTGGCCCGGACCGAGCCGGTGACGCTGACCGTGGGTGAGGAACCCGACACCGCGGCCGGAGCCGCGGGGGCCGACGCGTTCGACGCGACCGTGCATCGGCTGGTCGAGCTGGCCTACACCCGCGTCGACATGGTCGGCAAGCGCGGCGAGTTCGCCGTACGCGGCGGCATTCTCGACCTGTTCCCCCCGACCCTCGAGCATCCGGTGCGCGTCGAGTTCTGGGGTGACGAGGTGTCGGAGATGCGGATGTTCTCGGTCGCCGACCAGCGCTCCATCCCCGAGATCGACATCGACGTCGTCATCGCGGTGCCCTGCCGCGAGCTGCTGCTCACCGACGACGTCCGCGACCGCGCCGCCGCTCTGGCCGCCGAGCACCCGGTCGTCGAGAACAGCGTGCCGGGGTCGGTGCCCGACATGCTGGCCAAGCTCGCCGAGGGCATCCCGGTCGACGGCATGGAGGCGCTGCTGCCGCTGCTCAAGCCGACCGAGCTGGCGACTCTGCCCGACCACCTTCCGGCCGGCGCCCCGCTGCTGATCTGCGATCCGGAGAAGGTGCGCACCCGCGCCGCTGATCTGATCAAGACCGGCCGCGAGTTCCTGGAGGCGTCCTGGTCGACCGCCGCCGTCGGCGGCGACGTGCCCATCGACATCGAGGCCCTCGGCGCGTCCGGGTTCCTCGGCTTCGACGACGCACGCGACAACGCCCGCACCGGCGGGCATCCCTGGTGGACGCTCAGCCAGCTCGACAGCGGCTCCGGGGAAGCGCTGCAGCTCGACATCCGTCCCGCCCCGTCGGCACGCGGTCAGCAGCACAACCTGGCCGAGATCTTCGCGATGCTGCGCGCTCACGTCATGACCGGCGGTCACGCCGCCGTCGTCACCCCCGGGGCGGGCACGTGCATGCGTGTCGTCGAGCAACTCGGCGAATCCGATACGCCGGCAACGCTGTTGGATCCAGGGGCGCCGCTGAAGGAAGGCGTCGTCGGGGTTCTCAAGGGCCCGCTGCACGACGGCGTCGTCCTGCCCGGCGCCAACCTGGTCGTGATCACCGAGACCGACCTGACCGGCAACCGCGCCGGTGCCACCGAGGGCAAGAAGCTGGCGGCCAAGCGGCGCAACGTCGTTGACCCGCTCGCGCTGACGGCGGGCGATCTCGTCGTGCACGATCAGCACGGCATCGGTCGCTTCGTCGAGATGACCGAGCGGGTGGTCGGCGGGGCACGCCGCGAATATCTGGTGCTGGAGTACGCCTCCACCAAGCGAGGCCAGACCGCCGACCGGCTGTATGTGCCGATGGATTCGCTGGATCAGCTGTCGCGCTACGTGGGCGGCGAGGCGCCCACGTTGAGCAAGCTCGGCGGCAGCGACTGGGCCAACACCAAGACCAAGGCCCGCCGCGCGGTGCGCGAGATCGCCGCCGAGCTGGTCGCGCTGTACGCCAAACGGCAGGCCTCGCCGGGGCACGCGTTCGCCCCGGACACCCCGTGGCAGGTCGAGATGGAGGACGCGTTCGGCTTCACCGAGACCGTCGACCAGCTCACCGCGATCACCGAGGTGAAGTCCGACATGGAAAAGCCGGTTCCGATGGACCGGGTGATCTGCGGTGACGTCGGCTACGGCAAGACCGAGATCGCGGTGCGCGCGGCGTTCAAGGCGGTGCAGGACGGTAAGCAGGTCGCGGTGCTGGTGCCGACGACACTGCTGGCCGATCAGCACCTGCAGACGTTCACCGCGCGGACCGCCGGCTTCCCGGTGACGGTCAAGGGCCTGTCGCGGTTCACCGACCCCGCCGAGTCCCGCGCCACGCTGGAGGGGATGAAGGACGGCAGCGTCGACATCGTCATCGGCACCCACCGGCTGCTGCAGACCGGGGTGACGTGGAAAGACCTGGGGCTCATCGTCGTCGACGAGGAACAGCGCTTCGGTGTGGAGCACAAGGAGCACATCAAATCGATGCGCACCCACGTCGACGTGCTGACGATGAGCGCCACCCCGATCCCGCGGACGTTGGAGATGAGCTTGGCCGGCATCCGGGAGATGTCGACGATCCTCACCCCGCCCGAGGAGCGCTACCCGGTGCTGACGTATGTGGGGCCGCACGACGACAAGCAGGTCGCCGCCGCGCTGCGCCGCGAGATGCTGCGTGACGGGCAGGCGTTCTACATCCACAACCGGGTCCGCTCCATCGACCAGGCGGCCGCGCGGGTGCGGCAGATGGTGCCCGAGGCGCGGGTGGTGGTAGCGCACGGGCAGATGCCCGAGGAACAGCTGGAGAAGACCGTCGAGGGCTTCTGGAACCGCGAGTACGACATCCTGGTCTGCACCACCATCGTCGAGACCGGCCTGGACATCTCCAACGCCAACACGCTGATCGTGGAGCGCGCGGACACCTTCGGGCTCTCGCAGCTGCACCAGCTGCGCGGGCGGGTGGGCCGCTCGCGTGAGCGGGGTTACGCCTACTTCCTGTATCCGCCCGAGGTGCCGCTGACCGAGACGGCCTACGACCGGCTGGCCACCATCGCCCAGAACAACGAACTCGGCGCCGGTATGGCGGTGGCGATGAAGGATCTCGAGATCCGCGGCGCCGGAAACGTGCTGGGCGCCGAGCAATCCGGGCACGTCGCCGGTGTCGGCTTCGACCTGTACGTGCGGCTGGTCGGTGAGGCCGTCGAGGCGTACCGGGCCGCCGCGGACGGGAAAACCGTTGCCACACCGGAGGAGTCGAAGGACGTGCGGGTCGACCTACCCGTCGACGCGCATCTGCCGCCGGACTACATCAACAGCGACCGGCTGCGGCTGGAGGCCTACCGCCGGCTGGCGGCGGCCACCGACGACCGGACCATCGACTCCGTGGTCGATGAGCTCGTCGACCGCTACGGTCCGCTGCCCGAGCCGGCCGAGCGCCTGGTGGCCGTGGCTCGGCTGCGACTGTTGGCCCGCGCGCACGGTGTCACCGAGATCGGGGCGGCGTCGGCGACCACGGTACGCATCTCGCCGATGACCCTGGCCGATTCGGCGCAGCTGCGGCTCAAGCGGCTCTACTCGGGCGCCAGCTACCGGGCCACCACCTCGGTGGTGCAGGTGCCGATTCCGCGGGCGGGCAGCGGGGTGGGCTCGCCCCGGATCCGGGACCTGGACCTGGTGGCGTTCGTGGCCGGGTTTTTGCTGGCCATCGACGGGAAACCGGACGAGGAAGTTGATATAACCAAGTTCGGAGGTGCCTCGGGCGGATGAACCACGTGAGTGAGCGGCGGTGACGGTCGTCCTGGTGGATCCACGCCGGCCCTCCCTGGTCCCTGTCGAGGCGATCGAGCTGCTGTCCGGGGACGTGCAATACACCGAGGAGATGCCGATCAAGGTGCCGTGGTCGCTGCCGTCGGCGCGTCCGGCCTACGACGGTGAGCCCGCCGAGGTGCTGTTGTCCAGCGACGCCGAGCACCCCTCGGTGCTGTCGCGAATCTCGGCCGGGGAGCGGGTGATCGCGGCGCCGGCCGCGGCCTCCGGGGAGCGATTGGTCGACGCGGTGGCTCTGATGGACCGGTTGCGCACCGCCGGCCCGTGGGAAAGCCAGCAGACCCACGATTCGTTGCGGCGTTACCTGCTCGAGGAGACCTACGAGCTGTTCGACGCGGTGCACGGCGGCGATCTCGGCGAACTGCGCGACGAGCTCGGTGATGTGCTGCTGCAGGTGCTGTTCCATGCCCGCATCGCCGAAGAGGCCCCCGAGCATGCGTTCACCATCGACGACGTCGCCGACGCGCTGGTCCGCAAGCTGGGCAACCGGGTGCCCGCGGTGCTGGCGGGGGAGTCGATCTCGCTGGAGGACCAGCTGGCGCAGTGGGAGCAGCGCAAAGCGCTGGAGACCTCCAAGCGCGAATCCTGCATGGACGACATCCCCACCGCCCAGCCGGCGTTGGCGCTGGCCCAGAAGGTGCTTGCCCGCGCCGAGGGGGCCGGGGTGCCCGCCGATGTGGTTCCCGAGGAGCTGACCTCGGTGACGGTGTCGGCGGAGGTGGACGCCGAGAACGCGCTGCGCACCGCGGTGCTGGAGTTCATGGACGACGTACGCAGCGCCGAACGCGCCGCAGCCGCCGCCCGCCGCGGCGACGACGTCGCCGAGGAACTCGACGGCGCCCCGCTGACCGGGATCGGCGCCGACGAGTGGCGCGCCCACTGGCCGGGGACAGAAGAGGCGGATCCGCCCAGCGTGTGACCCCGCGTAAAGGTGCCTGACCTGACGCGGCCGCCGAGGCGTCAGCGATCGTGATTTTTCTCGTCCCACGCCTGCATGCGCAGGTCAGCCGCAATTCCTTGACTGCATGGGAACATGGATGACAACCAGAGTGGGTTGTGAGGAGACCGGTGACGCGGGTGCGGTGGCTGCAGGCGGTGGCCGTGATCGGCGCGACAGCGCTGCTCATGGCTGCCAGCTGTTCGTGGCAGATGGGCAGCCGCATTCCTGAGGGGGTGCCGCCGCCGGCGGGTGATCCGGTTCCGCAGATCGACACCTACGCCTCGGGCAGGCCCGCCGACCAGCTGCATCAGTGGGCCGCCGAGCGCGCCCCGGCGCTGGGCATCCCGGTCACGGCGCTGGAGGCGTACGCCTACGCCGCCCGCGTCGCTCAGGTGGAGAATCCGGACTGCAACCTGGCGTGGACGACGCTGGCGGGTATCGGCCAGGTGGAGAGCCATCACGGCACCTACCGGGGGGCCGACATCGCCGCCAACGGTGACGTCTCGCCCCCCATCCGAGGCGTGCTGCTCGACGGCACCGGCGGCAACCTGGAGATTCTCGACCACGACTCCGTCAGCCACGACCCGGCCGTCGAGGACAAAGGCGACGAGCCCTACGCCCGCGCGATGGGGCCGATGCAGTTCATCCCCGAGACGTGGCGGCTCTACGGGGTGGACGCCAACAACGACGGCGACATCAGCGCCGACAACATCGACGACGCCGCGCTGTCGGCGGCGGGCTATCTGTGCTGGCGCGGCAAGGATCTGTCCACCCCGCGGGGCTGGATGGATGCGCTGCGCGCCTACAACCTGTCCGACCAGTACGCGCGCAACGTCCGTGACTGGGCCACGGCCTATGCGAACGGACATGCCCTCTGAGCACGCCGGCGCAGCGGCCACGCTCTAGGCTCATGGCCGAGGCCGTTCCCGATCCGAGATCGTCAACCCGTCACGTCCCCGAGAGCTAGGAGGCACCAGTGCCCATCATCGAGCAGGTCGGAGCCCGCGAAATCCTCGATTCCCGGGGGAACCCGACCGTCGAGGTCGAGGTCGGCCTGCTGGACGGCACGGTCGCCCGCGCCGCGGTGCCCTCGGGTGCCTCCACCGGTGAGCACGAGGCCGTCGAGCTGCGCGACGGCGGACCGCGCTACCTGGGCAAGGGTGTGCAGAAGGCCGTGGAGGCGGTGCTCGACGAGATCGCCCCGGCGGTGATCGGTCTCGGCGCCGACGAGCAGCGCCTGGTCGACCAGGCCCTGGTCGACCTCGACGGCACCCCGGACAAGTCCCGGCTGGGCGCCAACGCGATCCTCGGGGTGTCGCTGGCGGTGTCCAAGGCGGCCGCGCAGGCCGCGGAGCTGCCCCTGTTCCGCTACATCGGCGGACCCAACGCGCACATCCTGCCGGTGCCGATGATGAACATCATCAACGGCGGCGCCCACGCCGACACCGGCGTCGACGTCCAGGAGTTCATGATCGCCCCGATCGGCGCGCCCAGCTTCAAGGAGGCGCTGCGGTGGGGCGCCGAGGTGTACCACGCGCTGAAGTCGGTGCTCAAGAAGCAGGGTCTGGCGACCGGGCTGGGCGACGAGGGCGGTTTCGCCCCCGATCTGCCCGGCACCAAGGCTGCGCTGGATCTGATCGGCTCGGCGATCGAGGCCGCCGGGTTGAAGGTCGGCGCCGACGTCGCGCTCGCGCTCGATGTCGCGGCCACCGAGTTCTACACCGACGGAACCGGCTACGCGTTCGAGCGGGAGACCCGCAACGCTGAGCAGATGGCGGCGTTCTACGAGGATCTGCTGGGCGGCTACCCGCTGGTGTCGATCGAGGATCCGCTGTCCGAGGACGACTGGGACGGTTGGGTGACGCTGACCACCGCGATCGGCGACAAGGTGCAGTTGGTCGGCGACGACCTGTTCGTCACCAACCCCGAGCGGCTCGAGGACGGCATCGAGAAGGGCGCGGCCAACGCGCTGCTGGTGAAGGTCAACCAGATCGGCACGCTGACCGAGACGCTCGATGCGGTCGCTCTGGCGCACAACGCCGGGTACAAGACCATGATGAGCCATCGCAGCGGCGAGACCGAGGACACCACCATCGCCGATCTGGCGGTGGCGGTCGGCAGCGGCCAGATCAAGACCGGTGCGCCGGCGCGCAGCGAGCGCGTCGCCAAGTACAACCAGCTGCTGCGCATCGAGGAGGAACTCGGCGACGCCGCGCGCTACGCCGGGGACCTGGCCTTCCCGCGCTACACGCCGGAGACCACATAGCCCGTGCCCGACGCGAAACGGCCCGACCCGAGGCGCCGGGGTGCGGCGTCCCGGCCGGGTAAACCGCGGGGGACGTCACGCCGTACCGCGCCGCGCGCGCCGAAAGATGCCGCGCCAGGCGTCCCGAAAGAGGCTGCACCGGGCGTTTCGAAGGACGCCGCGCCACGCACGGGCAAGGAGGTCGTGCCCGTCGAACCCCACGGCGGGGACGACGTCCAGGCGCCGGCGACCGGTTCGGTGCGCGAGGTCATCGCCACATCGGCAGAGCAGGCCGCCGAGCAGCGCTTCGGGTCGGCGGCGCGGCGGGCGGCGATCCTCGCCGCGGTGGTGTGCGTGCTGACGTTGACGATCGCCGGCCCGGTGCGCACGTATTTCGGTCAGCGCACGGAGATGAAGCAGCTGCAGGCCACTGAAGCTCAGTTGCGCGCCCAGATCGCCGAACTCGAGCAGCAGAAGGACAAGCTCGCCGACCCGGTGTTCATCGCTGCGCAGGCCCGTGAGCGGCTGGGGTTCGTGATGCCCGGCGAGATTCCCTACCAGGTGCAGCTGCCGCCGCAGGCGGAGCTGCCCGGGTCGCCGGCCGAGCAGGCACAGCAGGCCGCGAGCGGGGCCCCGTGGTACACCGCGCTTTGGCACACCATCGCCGACGAGCCTCACGGCGCGCCTCCGACGGTGCCGCCCACTCCGCCGGGTGCGCCCGGTGCGCCGCCGCCCGTCGCCCCCGAACCACCCGCGTCCGGCGCGCCGCTTCCCGGTGGTTGAGCAAGCCGATCTCGACGCCGTCGCCGGGCAGCTGGGTCGAGAGCCCCGCGGTGTCCTCGAGATCGCCTATCGATGCCCCAACGGCGAACCAGCCGTCGTGAAGACCGCGCCGAGACTGCCTGACGGAACACCGTTTCCGACGCTGTACTACTTGACCCACCCGGCGCTGACAGCCGCGGCGAGCCGGCTGGAGTCGGCGGGTCTGATGCGGGAGATGACGGAGCGCCTCGAGGAGGATGCGGAGTTGGCCGCCGCCTATCGACGCGCGCACGAGTCGTATCTGGCCGAGCGGGACGCGATCGAGTCCCTGGGGACGACGTTCTCCGGCGGCGGCATGCCGGATCGCGTCAAGTGCCTGCATGTCGTGATTGCCCACTCATTGGCGAAAGGACCGGGAGTGAACCCATTTGGAGACGAGGCGCTGGCGGTGTTGGCCGCCGAACCGGGGATGGCCGGGATCCTGGATCCAGCGGTGTGGACGTGACGCGGGTGGCGGCCGTGGACTGCGGCACCAACTCGATCAGGCTGTTGATCGCCGACGTGTCCGGCGGCGGGCTGGCGGACCTGCACCGCGAGATGCGCATCGTCCGGCTCGGCCAGGGCGTGGACGCGACCGGCGAATTCGCGCCCGACGCGCTGCTACGCACGCAGCTCGCTCTGGTCGACTACGCCGAGATGATGCGCGAGCACGGAGTCGAAGCGGTCCGGATGGTGGCGACCTCAGCGGCCCGCGATGTCGCCAACCGGGATGCGTTCTTCGCGATGACCGCCGAGGTGCTGGGTACGGTGGTGCCCGGCGCGGTGGCCGAGGTGATCACCGGTACCGAGGAGGCCGAGCTGTCCTTCCGCGGGGCGGTCGGTGAACTCGACAGTGCTGCCGGGCCTTTCGTGGTGGTCGATCTCGGCGGTGGCTCCACCGAAGTCGTGCTGGGCTCCGGGGATTCGGCTGAGGTTGCTGCCGGCTATTCGGCCGACATCGGATGCGTGCGGCTGACCGAGCGCTGTCTGCATTCCGATCCGCCCACCGCCGACGAGGTCGAGTCGGCGCGGGTCGTGGTGCGCGAGGCGCTCGAGGAGGCGCTGCGGGTGGTGCCGGTGCAGCAGGCCCACACCTGGGTGGGGGTGGCAGGCACGATGACGACGCTGGCCGCGTTGGCGCTGAAGATGACCACCTATGACTCCGACGCCATTCACCTGTCGCGGGTGGGGTTCGACGAGCTGCTGCCGGTGTGCGCGGAACTGCTGGTGATGACCCGTCAGCAGCGCGCCGCCCTGGGGCCGATGCACGAGGGCCGCGTCGACGTCATCGGCGGCGGGGCGATCGTGGTGCAGGAGCTGGCTGCGGCGCTGCAGAAGCGGGCCGGTGTCGACGAGTTGGTCGTCAGCGAGCACGACATCCTCGACGGCATCGCCCTGTCGATAGGTTGAGCTCTCTCTTGGGTGAGCGCCTTGAGAGGCTGAGCTGTCTCGCGCACCCGGGCTTTTATCGCGATGGCACCTCAGCGCGCCCGGGCTTGCCTCGCGAAAGTACGCATTGTGATGGAAATAGCCCGATTTCCGTCAGAAACCGTACTCCCGCTGCAGAGGTCTGACCGAGATGGGCTCTTGCGGCTCGTGCCGCTCTCGCCGCCCTTACCGACTTCCTGTCCGTGGGGCAGCGCGCCCGGGCGCCCGAGCGCCGCGAAGCGCGCGATCGCCCGCGAGAGCCTCGCGAAAGTACGCATTGTGATGGAAATAGCCCGAATTGCATCAGAAACCGTACTCCCGCTGCGAGGGCTGACCGGCGAGTCCCTAGGTGGGCCGACGGCCCAGTGCCCCGGCGAGTCCCGAGGTGGGCCGACGGCCCAGTGCCCCGGCGAGTCCCCAGGTGGGCCGACGGCCCAGTGCCCCGGCGCGGGTCAGGCGGCCGCGCCGAGGTGCGGACGGCGCCGGATCCGCCGCTTCGTCGGGTCCCGCTGCCCGCCGAGGGTGACGGCCAGCAACAGCATCATCGCGCCGATGCCGAGGTGCAGCCAGTTGTCGGCGTTGTTCAGGGGGACGACGTGGGCGTCGCTGCCCCGCTCGACCAGCAGCCCGTAGAGCCACAGGCCCAGGTAGAGCACCCCGCCGAGGAGCAGATACGCGCGAGCACCGGAATACGTCCGGGCCATCGCGAACCCGAGACCGCCGAGCACCAGGTGAAACGCGTTCACCAGCACCGACACCACGAACACGCCGAACAGCGTTGCCCCCGAATGCTGCCCGGCCCATGCGAGCTCGCCGACATTCGCGGTGGCGCCCGGGATGAAGCCGAGCAGCCCGATCAACGTCAACGCCGCCGCGACGATCAGGGCCGCGCCCTGCACCGCCATGTACTTGGGTTGTGACGCCACGAGCCACCCTCCCTCCCACGTCGACGAAATTGACGATCGTGTGGAAGAGGTACCCACCCTCGCGCCGCGGATAACACCTGCGGCGCAACCGGTCAGGAGCGCAGGATGGGGGCGAGGGTGTCCAGGACGCCGGGGTCCTCGATGGTCGACGGCACCGGTTCGTCCCGGCCGGCGGCGATCCCGCGCAGTGTCTTGCGCAGGATCTTGCCCGAGCGGGTCTTCGGCAGCGCCGGGACGACATCGACCAACCGGAACGCCGCGACGGCACCGATCTCGTCACGCACCAGCCGCACCAGCTCCTCAGCCAGCCCGTCGGTGGAGGCGCCGGACTTGACGACGACCAACCCGCGGGGCGCCTGCCCCTTGATCTCGTCGGGTACGCCGATCACCGCGCACTCGGCCACCGCCGGGTGGGTGGCGAGTACCTCCTCGATCGCGCCGGTGGACATCCGGTGTCCGGCGACGTTGATGACGTCGTCGATGCGCCCCATGACGAACAGGTAGCCGTCTTCGTCATAGCGGCCGCCGTCGCCGGTCAGGTAGTAGCCGGGGTGTTCGGACAGATACGACGCCTCGTAGCGCGCCTCGGCGTTCCACAGCGTGGGCAGGGTGCCCGGCGGCAGCGGCAGCCGGATACAGATCGCGCCTTCCTCACCCGCCTCGCAGCGGTTGCCGTCGTCGTGCAGCACATGGATGTCGTAGCCGGGCATGGGTACGGTCGGCGAGCCGGCTTTGATCGGAAGTGCTTCGGCGCCCATCGGATTGGCGGCGATGGCCCATCCTGTCTCGGTCTGCCACCAGTGGTCGATCACCGGGACGCCGAGGTTGTCGGTGGCCCAGTGGTAGGTGTCGGGGTCCAGGCGCTCGCCGGCCAGGAACAGATATTTCATTCCCGACAGGTCGTAGTCGGCCAGGTACTTGGCTTCGGGGTCTTCCTTGCGGATCGCGCGGATCGCGGTCGGGGCGGTGAACAACGCCTTCACCCCGTGCTCGGAGGCGACCCGCCAGAACGCGCCCGGGTCGGGGGTTCCGACCGGTTTGCCCTCGTAGAGCACGGTGGTGGCGCCCAGGAGCAGCGGTGCGTAGACGATGTAGGAGTGGCCGACGACCCAGCCCACGTCGGACGCGGCCCAGAACACCTCGCCGGGGGCGATGTCGTAGATGTGGCGCATGCTCCACAGCAGCGCTACTGCGTGGCCGCCGTTGTCGCGGACGATGCCCTTGGGCTTGCCGGTGGTGCCCGAGGTGTAGAGCACATACAGCGGGTCGGTCGCGGCGACGGGCACCGGGTCCACCGGCTGAGCCGAAGCCATCACGTCGGCCCATTCCACGTCGCGGCCCTCGATGAGGTCGCAGCGGTGCCGGTCACGTTGCACCACAACGCAATGCGTGGGCGGGTGCTCAACCGCGGCGATCGCGGCGTCGAGCATCGGCTTGTACTCGACCACGCGGGTGGGTTCGATGCCACACGAGGCGGACACGATCACCGTCGGGCGCACGTCGTCGATGCGCACCGCCAGTTCGTGTGGGGCGAAGCCGCCGAACACCACGGAGTGCACCGCGCCCAGCCGCGCGCACGCGAGCATCGCGATGACGGCCTCGGGGATCATCGGCATGTAGATGACGACCCGGTCGCCCTTGCCGACGCCCAGGCCGCGCAGGGCACCGGCGAAGCGGGCGGTCTCGTCGAGCAGCTCGGCGTAGGTGTAGACGCGCTTGGTGTCGGTGACGGCGGAGTCGTAGATGAGCGCCGGCTGTTCGGCGCGGCCCGATTCGACGTGGCGGTCCAGGGCGTTGGCGCAGGTGTTCAGCTCGGCGTCGGGGAACCAGCGGTAGAACGGAGGGTTGCTGTCGTCGAGGATGCGCTGCGGTTCGCGGGTCCAGGTGACGGCCGTGGCGGCGTCGGCCCAGAAGCCGGCGGGGTCGGTGATGCTGGCGTCGAACAGGTCGCGGTACCCGGGCATATCGGCACCGTAGCGCGTTGCCGATAGTCTTCGGGTCATGACGAGCCAACCCCCATCCATTCGGGCAGTACGCCGGCGCTTCGTGGAGGCGCGTGGGGTGCGATTCCACGTGTCGGAGGCCGGTCCGGAAGACGGTCGTCCGGTGCTGGCGCTGCACGGTTGGCCGCAGCACCACTGGGTGTACCGGGATTTGCTGGCCGACCCGCCCCCCGGGTTGCGGATCATCGCCCCCGACCTGCCCGGATACGGCTGGTCGGGCCCGGCGCCGCACAAGTGGGCCAAGGAGGACGTGGTCAGTGACCTGGTGGCGTTGATGGATGCCCTCGGTCTGGAGCATGTGTTGCTGGTCGGGCACGACTGGGGTGGCTTCCTTGGGCACCTGCTCACGCTGCGGGTGCCCGAGCGCATCGACGGCTACCTGGCGCTCAATATCGCTCATCCGTGGGTGCCGCCGAAAGTGATGGCGCGCCACGCCTGGCGGTTCCTGATGTATCAGCCGCTCATCGCGATCGCCGGGGTGCCGGTGCAGCGCCACACCGCATTCCTGGACCGCGTCTACCGGCAGGTGTCCGAGGTCGACGCGGAGACCGCGCGGGTGTATTCCGAGCGGTTCCGCGACCCGGTGGTGGCGCGCACCGCCCGCGACACGTACCGCACGTTCCTGGTCCGGGAGATTCCGCGGATGACCCGATCCGGTGAACGGCGACGCTCGACGGTCCCGACCCGGGTGCTGTTCGGCAAGAATGATGCCGCGATCGCGCCCGAACTGGCCGCGGCCGAGACGGCCCGCGCCGACGACTACACGCTGGAGTTGATCGACGGCGGGCACTTCATCGTCGACGAGCGCCCGGATCTGGTGCGCGACCGGCTGATCAAGCTGGCCGCGGAGGTGCCGGCGAGCTAGGGGCGCGGCGACCGGCAGCGCCTGATGGCCACCAACGATCGATTCCGCCATCCCGGGCTGGTGATCGCGGGCTCGTTCCTCGCCGCCATCGCGCTGGGCGCCGTGCTGTTGTCGCTGCCGATCGCCACAGAAGCCGGTGAGCGGGCCAGCGTGATGGAGGCGCTGTTCACCTCCACATCGGCGGTGTGTGTCACCGGGCTCGTCGTCGTCGACACCGCCACGTACTGGTCGGGGTTCGGCGAGGTCGTCATCCTGGTACTGATCCAGATCGGCGGGCTGGGCATAATGACCGTCGCCTCGCTGACCCTGGTCCTGCTGTCGCGTCGGCTCGGTCTGCGTGCACGGCTGATCGCCGCCGCGCAGACTCACGCGTTGACGGTGCGCGACATCGGCCGGGTGGTCCGCAACGTCACCCTGTTCGCCGTCGCGAGTGAGCTCGTGGTGGCGGCGGTCCTCACGGTCCGGTTCATGCGCACCACCGACATGGCCGCCGGCGAGGCGCTCTATTACGGTGTCTTCCATGCTATTTCGGCGTTCAACAACGCCGGTTTCGGGCTGTATTCAGACAGTTTGACCGGCTTCGTCGGGGACGCGTGGATCATGCTCACTGTCGCAGGTGCGGTGATCGTCGGCGGTCTGGGGTTTCCGGTGATCTTCGAGCTGGCCAGGGCATGGCGCAAGCCGAAGTCGTGGTCGGTGACCACGCGGGTCACCGTGTGGGTGACGGTGGCACTGCTCGTGGCCGGCACGGTCGCGCTTGCCTACGTCGAGCACGACAACCCGGATACGTTGGGTGCGCTGCCGCCGAACACCCGGCTGCTGGCCGCCTTCTTCTCCGCGGTGATGCCGCGCACGGCCGGATTCAACGCGATCGACATCGGTGCGATGACACCCGAGGGCCTGTTCTTCACCGACTTCCTGATGTTCATCGGCGGCGGCACCGCGGGGACCGCCGGGGGGATCAAGGTGACGACATTCGGCCTGCTGGCCGTGGTGGTCTGGGCGGAACTACGCGGCGAGGATCGGGTGAATGTCGGTCCACGGCAGATCCCGCCGGACAACCAGCGTCAGGCGCTGGCGGTGGTGCTGGTGTCGGTGTTGTTGGTCGGGGTGTCGACCTTCGTGCTGTTGGCCGAGACGTCGCTGGCGTTCGAAGAAGTGCTGTTCGAGGTGGTCTCGGCGTTCGGCACGGTCGGCTTGTCGACGGGGATCACCGCGGACCTGCCCCAACCCGGCCAACTGCTGCTGATCGTTCTGATGTTCGTCGGCCGCATCGGCCCGATCACATTGGCCTCGGCCTTGGCGCTGCGACAGCGCGGCCGTCGCTACGAGCTCCCGATGGAAAGGATCAATGTTGGCTGACGTCGACAAGGAACCGGTTGTGGTGATCGGGTTGGGGCGCTTCGGAAGTGCGATAGCGCTCGAGTTGACCCGTCGCGGTATCGAGGTGCTGGCCATCGATCAGTCGACCAAGCTGGTGCAGAGCCTGGCCGGGCATCTCACGAGGGTGGTCGCCGCGGACTGCACCGATCTGGACACATTGCGCGAATTGGGCGTCGACGAGTTCTATCGCGCCGTGGTCGCCGTCGGCACCGATATCGAGGCCAGCATCCTGATCACCTCGATGCTGGTGGAGATGGAGGTCGAGGACATCTGGGCAAAGGCGGTCAGCGACCATCACGGCAGAATCCTCGAGCGCATCGGTGCCGGGCACGTCGTCTACCCGGAGCGCGAGGCCGGCCAGCGGGTCGCTCATCTGGTGTCGGGGCAGCTGCTGGACTACATGCAGGTCGATGACGATTTCGCGATCGCCAAGGTGCGTCCGCCGCATCCCTTTGTCGGTACCCCGCTGAGTGAGACACGGCTGCGGTCGAAGTATCACGTCACCGTCGTGGCGGTGAAGGCCAAGGGTGGTGAATTCACCTACGCAACAGCCGAAACCGAGCTGGCGTACGACGACCTCATCCTGATCAGCGGCCGTGTCGAAGACATCGACCGAGTCGTCGCACTCAGTTGAGCGCAGCCGCGGCCGTATGCGCCGCGGGTGTCACGGCTGGAAGCGGTAGCCCATGCCGGCCTCGGTGAGCAGATGCACCGGGTGTGACGGGTCGTCTTCGAGCTTGCGGCGCAGCTGCGCCAGATAGACGCGTAGGTAATGCGTTTCCTTGGCATAGGCCGGGCCCCACACCTCTTTCAGCAATTCCTCGCGGCCGACGAGCTTGCCGCGGTTGCGCACCAGCATCTCGAGCATGCCCCACTCGGTCGGGGTGAGGTGCACCTCGGCGCCGTTCTTGACGACCTTCTTCGCCGCCAGGTCGACGGTGAACGACGCGGTTTCCACGACGGGCTGCTCGGTGTCGGTGCCGCTGGCGCCACGGCGCACGGCGGCCCGCAGCCGGGCCAGGAACTCGTCCATGCCGAAGGGTTTCGTGACGTAGTCGTCGGCGCCGGCGTCGAGGGCCTCGACCTTGTCGGAGGAGTCGCTGCGCGCCGACAGCACGATCACCGGGACGGAGAGCCAGCCGCGCAGCCCGGCGAGCACCTCGATGCCCGACATGTCGGGCAGGCCGAGATCGAGGATCACCACGTCGGGTTTGTGTTCGGCGGCGATGTGCAGTGCCGCGGTTCCGGTGGCGGCGACGTCGACGGTGTAACCCCGCACCGACAGGTTGATCCGCAATGCACGCAGGATCTGCGGCTCGTCGTCGACGACCAGTACCCGGGTCTTGGGGGGCGTCACGGCTGCGCCCCGGGGGTGGGAGCGGGCAGGTCGATCTCGATGGTCAACCCGCCGCCGGGGGTGTCGGTGGAGGTGATGGTGCCGCCCATCGCCTCGACGAAACCGCGGGCCACCGACAATCCGAGGCCGACGCCGGTGCGGGTGTCGTGGTCGCCGAGGCGCTGGAACGGGGCGAACAGGTCGGCGCCGCCGGGCACGCCGGGGCCTTCGTCGGCGACGGCGATCAGCACCCGGTCGCCGAGCCGGCCCGCGGTGACCCGCACCGGCGCATCCGGGGCGTAGCGCAGCGCGTTGTCCAGCACGTTGGCCAGGACCCGCTCCAGCAGCCCGCTGTCGGCGTAGACGACGGTGTCGCCGACGTCCACCTTCACCCGGTCCGGGGTGTCCCTGCCGATGCCCAGCAACGCTCGGGGGACCGCTTCTTCGAGATAGACGCGGCGAAGTTGCGGGCTCACCACGCCTGCGGCCAGCCGTGACGAGTCCAGTAGGTTGCCCACCAGCGCGGTCAGCTGGTCGGTGGATTCTTCGACGGTGGCCAGCAGTTCGGCGGTGTCTTCGGGAGAGAAGCCGACGTCGTCGCTGCGCAGGCTGGACACCGCGGCCTTGACCGCGGCCAGCGGGGTGCGCAGGTCGTGGCTGACGGCCGACAGCAGCGAGCGGCGCAGTTCGTCGGCCTGGGCGATCGCCACGGCCCTGCCGGCTTCTTCGCCCAGCTCCTTCTGCCTGACCAGCCCGGCCGCCTGATTCGCCACCGCCAGAAGCACCCTGCGGTCGCGGGCGGCGAGTTTGCGGCCGGCCATGAGCATGCGGAACTCCACCGGTTCGTGCTCGGCGCCGACGTCGATCACCGTGTCGGCGTCGTCGACCGTGACGCACGGGTCGCTGCCCGCGCAGCCGACGACGGTCGTGTCGCGCACCAGGCTCACCGAACGCTGGGAGTACGCCTCCCGCACCCGCTCCAGCAGCGTGTCCAGGTCGGCGCCCCGCAGCACCGACCCGGCGAACAGTGCCAGCAGCTCGGCTTCCTGGGCGGCGCGGGACGCCTCCCGGGCCCGGTTGGCCGCGCCGTCGACCAGCGCGGCCACCGCCACCGCGACCACCAGCAGCACCACGATCGTGATGGCGCTGTCCGGGTCGGCGATCGTGAACGTGTGCCGCGGCTCGGTGAGCAGGAAGTTCAGCAGCATGCCCGACAGCACCGCCGAAAGCGCCGCAGGGGCAACGCCTCCCAGCAGCGCCACCACGAGCACGCCGATGAAGAACAATGCGCTCTCTCCGCCGATGCCCAGGAAGCGGTCCAGCAGCAGCACCGTGATCGCGCTGATCACGGCGGGCACCGCCAGCGCGGCGAGCCACGACGTGACGTGCCGGTCGCGCGGGGTGAGCCGGGCCCACACCGACTGCCCGCCGGCCTGCTCGTGCGTCACCATGTGCACGTCGATGGTGCCGGAGCGCTGCACGACGGTGGTGCCGATACCCGGGTCGAAGATCCGTGCCCACCGGGACCGTCGGGAGGTGCCCAGCACCAGCTGGGTGGCGTTGATCTCGCGGGCGAAGTCCAGCAGGGCGGCGGGCACGTCGTCTCCGACCACGGTGTGCACCGACGCGCTGAGCGAGGTCGCCAGCTCCCGCACCCGGCCCATCTGCGGGGCGGAGACTCCGGAGAGCCCGTCACCGCGCGCCACGTGCACGACCATCAGCTCGGCCGACGACTTGGAGGCGATCCGAGACGCTCTGCGCACCAGCGTCTCGGATTCGGGCCCGCCGGTGACGGCGACGACGACGCGTTCGCGGGTCTCCCAGGTTTCGGTGATCTTGTTGTCGGCCCGGTACTTCTCCAGGGCGGCGTCGACCTGGTCGGCCAGCCACAGCAGCGCCAGCTCGCGCAGCGCGGTCAGGTTGCCGCGCCGGAAGTAGTTCGACAGCGCGGCATCGATGCGGTCGGGGGAGTAGACGTTGCCGTGGGCCAGTCTGCGCCGCAACGCTTCCGGGGTGATGTCGACCAACTCCACCTGGTCGGCGGCGCGCACGATGTCGTCGGGCACCTTTTCCTGTTGCTCGATACCGGTGATCTGGGTGACCACGTCGTTGAGGCTTTCCAGGTGCTGGACGTTGACGGTGGTGATGACGGTGATGCCGGCGTCGAGTAGCTCGCGGATGTCCTGCCATCGCTTCGGGTTCCGGCTGCCCGGGGTGTTGGTGTGGGCGAGCTCGTCGACCAGGACCACCTGCGGTCGGCGCGCCAGCACGGCCTCGACGTCGAGTTCGGCGAATTCGCGCCCGCGGTAGGTGATCAGCTTCGGGGCGACGGTCTCGATGCCGTCGAACAGTTCGGCGGTCTTCTTGCGGCCGTGTGTCTCGACCACCGCGGCGACGACATCGGTGCCGCGCTCGAGCCGGCGGTGTGCCTCGCCGAGCATCGCGTAGGTCTTGCCGACGCCGGGTGCCGCACCCAGGTAGATGCGCAGCTCCCCGCGTTTGTCGCGGCGCTCGGACGAGGTCACATGCTCATCATCCACGCCGGGCCCCACCGCGACCGCGAAGCGGCGCCGCAGGCACCGCGCTCATCGGCCCAACCGGTCCAGCGCCAGGTTGAGCTCCAGCACGTTCACCCGGGGCTCACCCAGGAAGCCCAGGGTGCGGCCCTCGGTGTGCTCGGTGACCAACCTGCGGACGTCGTCGACGTCCAGCCCGCGCGCCGCGGCGACTCTGCCGGCCTGCAGTTCGGCGTACTCCGGCGAGATGTGCGGGTCCAGGCCGCTACCGCTGGCGGTGACGGCGTCGGCGGGCACCGCGGGGTCGGCGGGCGCGGTCCCGCGGATCGGCACGATCTGACCTGCGCTGTAGTCCTCACCGTCGCGGGCGCATTCGACGCGCACGCCCTCGTAGGTGGCGACGAACGGCGCCGGGGTCGTCGTGCAGGGTTCGTTGACGCTGACGACCCGGGTCGGTTCGGTGACGGTGCCGTCGGCGGCGCGGGGACCGAGCACCGACAGCACAGCCCCGACACCGCCGCCGGTGCAGAACGGTCGCGAGCCGTCGACACCGTTGAGCTCGCCGATCTCGGCGCTGCGTGTGCACACCGTGCTCAGCAGGCTGGCCGCCTCGGGGGTGTCGACGACGCTTTCCGGGCCGAGGTTGCTTGCCCCGCTCGACAGCCCGTCGTAGTCCGCGGCCGACGGTCGGCTCTGGAAGTACTGCGGCAGCGGGTTGCCGTCGGCGTCGGTGAACGACTGCCCGATCAGGCTGCTGCCGACGACGCGCCCGCCGGCCTCGATCAGGGAGCCGCCGGCGCGGTCGGACAGCCCCGGGAGTTGGGCGACGAGCCACACCAGGGCGGGGTAGGCGAGGCCGAGGACGACGGTGAGCACCAGCAGCGCGCGCAGGGCGGCCCAGTGCTGGCGGACGATGCTGGACGGCTTCATGGTCACATTCCCGGGATGAGTTGGATGACGAGGTCGATCGCCTTGATGCCGATGAACGGCGCGATGATGCCGCCTAGTCCGAACAGAGACAGGTTGCGGCTCAGCAACTTCGAGGCGCTGCTGGGGGTGTAGCGAACTCCGCGCAGCGCCAGTGGGATCAGGGCGACGATGACGAGCGCGTTGAAGATGACCGCGGACAGGATCGCCGACTGCGGGCTGTGCAGCCGCATGATGTTGAGCAGGTCGAGCCCGGGGAACAACCCGACGAACAGCGCCGGGATGATCGCGAAGTATTTCGCGATGTCGTTGGCCATCGAGAATGTCGTCAGCGCACCGCGCGTGATCAGCAACTGCTTGCCGATCTCGACGATCTCGATGAGTTTGGTCGGGTCCGAGTCGAGGTCGACCATGTTGCCGGCCTCTTTGGCCGCCGAGGTGCCGGAGTTCATCGCCACGCCGACGTCGGCCTGCGCCAGGGCTGGCGCGTCGTTGGTGCCGTCGCCGGTCATGGCGACGAGCCGGCCACCGGCCTGCTCCTTCTTGATCAGCGCCATCTTGTCTTCCGGTGTCGCCTCGGCCAGGAAGTCGTCCACCCCGGCCTCGTCGGCGATCGCCTTGGCGGTCAACGGGTTGTCGCCGGTGATCATCACGGTGCGGATGCCCATCCGGCGCATCTCGTCGAACCGTTCCCGCATGCCGTGCTTGACGACGTCCTTGAGCGCGATGACACCGAGGACCCGAGCCGCACCGTCTCTGATCTCGCCGACTGCCAGGGGCGTGCCGCCGGTGGCGGCGACCTCGTCGGCCACCGCGGACACTTCCGCGTCGACGTCACCGCCGTGGGTCGTCACCCATTGCGCGACAGCGGCTACTGCACCCTTGCGCAGCGAGTGGCCGTCGACATCCACGCCTGACATGCGGGTGGTCGCCGAGAACTCGACCCAGGACGCGCCGGTCAGCTCTCCGGGCGTGCGTGCCCGCAGCCCGTAGCGCTGTTTGGCGAACACGACGACCGAGCGGCCCTCCGGCGTCTCGTCGGCCAGGCTGGACAGCTGCGCGGCGTCGGCCAGTTCGTCCGGTGAAACCCCATGCAGTGCAATGAACTCGGCGGCCTGACGGTTGCCCAGCGTGATGGTTCCGGTCTTGTCGAGCAGCAGCGTGTTCACGTCACCGGCGGCTTCGACCGCGCGCCCGGACACGGCGAGCACGTTGCGCTGCACCAACCGGTCCATTCCGGCGATGCCGATGGCGCTGAGCAGCGCCCCGATCGTGGTGGGGATCAGGCACACCAGCAGTGCGACCATGACGATGCCGGTGACGCCGTCGGCGTTGAGCGCCAGGCTGTCCGGGACGCCCGGGTTGTTCGCTTTGGAGTAGATCGCCAGCGGCTGCAGCGTGACGACGGCGAACACGAAGATGATGGTCAGCGAGGACAGCAGGATGTTCAGGGCGATCTCGTTCGGGGTCTTCTGCCGGTTGGCGCCCTCGACGAGTCCGATCATCCGGTCGATGAAGCTCTCGCCGGGTTTCTGGGTGATCGTGACGACGATGCGGTCGGACAGCACGGTGGTGCCTCCGGTGACCGCCGATCGGTCTCCGCCGGATTCGCGGATGACGGGTGCGGACTCGCCGGTGATGGCCGACTCGTCCACCGAGGCGATGCCTTCGACGACGTCGCCGTCGCCGGGGATGGTCTGACCGGCCTCGACGACGACCACGTCGCCCTGGCGCAACAGGGGTGCGGCGACCTCTTCTTCGTCTCCGGCGATCCCGGGCGCCCAGCCGGTGAGGCGGCGGGCGGTGGTGGCGGTCTTGGTTTTCCGCAAGCTCTCGGCCTGGGCCTTGCCTCGGCCTTCGGCGACGGCTTCGGCGAGGTTGGCGAACACCACGGTGGCCCAGAGCCATCCGACGATCAGCCACGCGAACCACGACGGGTCGATGACGGCCAGCACGGTGCTCCAGAGCGCGCCGATCTCGACGATGAACATCACCGGGTTGCGCCACAGCGTGCGGGGGTCCAGCTTACGTACCGCATCCGGGAGCGATCCCCACAGCAGACGGGGGTCGAGCACGGCGCTGCGGTGCGCGCCGCGCGACTGCGGTTCGGTGCGGGAGTGGGTCGGGGATTGATCTGTGGCCAGTGTCATCAGTGCAGTCCTTCGGCGAGGGGGCCCAGCGCGAGCATGGGCAGGAAGGTCAGGCCGACCAGGATCACCGTCAGGCCGGTGACCATGCCGACGAACTGAGGTCGGTGGGTGGGCAGTGTGCCGACCGAGTCCGGGGCCCTGCCCTGTCGTGCGAGTGCACCGGCGAGGGCCAGCGCGACGATGATCGGCAGGAAGCGCCCGCACAGCATCGCGATTCCGAGGGCGGTGTTGTACCAGGTGGTGTTGACGCCGAGGCCGGCGAACGCCGACCCGTTGTTGTTGGCGGCGGAGGTGAACGCGTAGAGCACCTCAGACAGGCCGTGCGGGCCGGTGTTGAGCATGCCGGCGCGCGCGGTGGGCGACGCCATGGCGACCGCGGTGCCGGTGAGCACGATCAGCGGGGTGAGGAGGAAATACGTTGCTGCCAGCTTGATCTCGCGCGGGCTGATCTTCTTTCCGAGATACTCGGGGGTGCGGCCCACCATCAGGCCGGCGACGAAGACGGTGATGATCGCCAGGATCAGCATCCCGTACAGGCCCGAACCGACTCCGCCGGGGGCGATTTCGCCGAGCTGCATGTTGAACAGCGTCATCAGGCCGCCGAGGCTGGTGTAGGAGTCGTGGAACGAGTTCACCGCACCGGTCGAGGTCAGCGTCGTGCTGGCCGCCCACACCGCCGACGTCGCCACGCCGAAGCGTTGTTCGACACCCTCGGTGGCGGCGCCGACCGCGGTGGGGACGGTGCCGTGGTGCTGCAGCTGCACCAGCATGGTCAGGCTGACACTCGCGGCGGCGATCAGGCCCATCACCGCGACGATGGCGTAGCCCTGCTTGGGGCTGCCGACCATCCGGCCGAACACCCGCGGCATCGAGAACGCGATCACCAGAAGCAGGAAGTTCTCCACCCAGTTGGTCCAGGCGGTCGGGTTCTCGAACGGGTGTGCCGAGTTCGCGTTGAAGAAGCCGCCGCCGTTGGTGCCGAGCTCCTTGATGACCTCCTGGCTGGCGACGGGCCCGCCGGGAATGGTCTGTTGGCTGCCCGCGAGGGTGTTCACCACCTGCTCGTGCACGGAGAAGTTCTGGATGACGCCACCGGCTAGCAGGACGACGGCTCCGATCACCGAGAGGGGCAGCAGGACGCGGAAGGCGCCGCGCACCAGGTCGACCCAGAAGTTGCCGAGTTCGCTGGTGCCGCGGCGGGCCAGACCCCGGATGAACGCGACCGCGACCGCCATGCCGACGGCGGCCGAGACGAAGTTCTGTACGGTGAGCCCGGCCATCTGGACCAGGTGGCTCTGTGTGGACTCGCCGGAGTAGGCCTGCCAGTTGGTGTTGGTGACGAAGCTGACCGCGGTGTTCCAGGCCAGCGCGGGGGTCATCTCGGTGGCCGGGTCGGTCAACGCCCAGGGCAGCCGGTGCTGGACGAGTTGCAGTGTGAACAGGAACAGCACGCCCACCGCGGAGAAGGCGAGCACGCTGCGCGCGTAGGACCCCCAGTTCTGTTCGGCCTTCGGGTCGGCACCGATCAACCGATAGACGGTTGTCTCGATGCGCCAGTCGCTGCTGGTGGTGTACACGCGGTGTAGATAGTCGCCGAGCGGGACGTGGACTGCGGCCAGCGCGACGACCAGCGACAGTACGAACATCGCGCTCATCAGAAGCGCTCGGGGAACAGCAGCGTCGCGAACAGGAACACCGTCGCCAGCGCGGCCAGTGCCAGGCCGATGATGTTCTGGCTCACGGCTTTTCCAACTTTTCCAGCGCCTTCTGGACCAGGGCGAACAGGGCGAAGATCGCCACTGTCAGCGCGAGGTAGCCGGCGGCCGACATCAGGGTCATCACGGGGTATCAGCACTCCTGCTTTCGTTGTCGCGCCCCGTGCGGGGGCAGCGGCCAACGTATGCCCGGTTGCGGCAGGTAGAGCTGGACCTTGACGGATTCTTGACGGCCCCGGTGGGGGTTTTGACGGTCTGTTTGCGCGCCGTCAAGGAGCCGTCAGGACGGGCGGGTGCTGCGTCAAGAATCCGCAGAGATGACTATTGGTCGGTTCGCGGGGCCCGTACAGATGGGCATGTTGTTCGTGACGGACGATCGCGATGAGAGAAGAGGTACGTGATGGCCGACCTGCTGGCAGTGCTGGTGCTCCTGGCGATTCCAGGCAGCATCCTGCTCACCGTTCGGTTCCTGAACCGACGCGGTGAGCGCCGCGAGTCAGCGCGCTACCACGCCGGCGGCGCGGGCGTTGGCCACCATGCGCTCCCAGGCGCATTCGCCGGCGGCCACTACCGCCAGGGCGGTGAGTAGCGCGATCGATGACACCGCCCAGTACAGCGCCGGAGCCACGGCTCCTGGCGTGGCCAGCAGCAGGATCGCGAGGCTGCCGGTGAGTGCGAGAAGAGCGCCACACCAGATCCGCTGGGTGGCGGCGTTCCGATCGTGCGATGTGTGAGCCATGGTCCCACGGTGCGACACGCGGCTTAGAGACTGCTCACCGGAACCTGTGGATCGGCTATGAGATGGGTGACGATGCTATGTCGGCGGCCGTTCCGCGGTGATGGCCTGGTAGCTGTGCGCACCGGCGCGTTGCACGACGGCGCGCACCACACCCCACACCACACCTTGCAGCGCTGCGGCCACCAGAGCCGAGGTCATGGGTTGCTCGAGGTCCTGCGGATCGGGTGGGTCGTTGTCGTCGATCTGCTGCCAGACGGTGCTGAAGATCTTGCCGGCCAACAAGCCACCACCGATGCTCGCGGCGGTGGACAACGGGATGTAGAGGTTTCTGGAAAGTTTGCTCATTGCCGGCTCCCACAGAGGTGTGATTTCGTCGGGCGACTCGGCGCATACCCGAGCCCACAGCGGGTCAAACCTGGCTGCCACGGCCGTTGACGTGCCATGATCGGACCATGGCTGGCGATCCCCGCACCGAGGACGAACAGCTCTACCGCGGTCGCCGGGAAACCGAGATGGAGCGCTTGGACCGCAATTGGAACAGCCTTCTGCAGGAGCTGCGCGTGGTGCAGACCGGGGTGCAGGTGCTCACCGGCTTTCTGCTGACGCTGCCGTTCCAGGGCCGGTTCGACATCCTCAGCGGACCCATGCGGGTGGTCTATCTGGTGACCGTCTGCACCGCGGTGCTGTCCACCGCGCTGCTCGTCGCGCCGGTGGCGATGCACCGTTTGCTGTTCCGCCAGCACCGGCTGCGCAGCCTGGTGTCGGCGTCGCACAAGAGCGCCTACGCCGGTGTGCTGCTGCTCGGCCTGGCGGTCTCGGGGATGACGATGATCATCTTCTACACCGTGGTGGGCACGCTGCCCGCGATGGTCGCCGGTGCCAGTGCGCTGGTGGTGTTCGCCGGGTTCTGGTTGGTGCTGCCGTTGGCGATGCGGCGCACGGAGCCGAGCACACCGCAGGAGTCGGAGCCCCGCACCCCGTAGTTTCGCCGACGCCGACAGGGGTATGCGGCGTCGACCGCAGACGAGGGAGGCGCAATGGCGAACGACAACGTGACCCCGGACGGGGTGATTCCCTACCCAGGGCACACCGCCGACATGGCCGAACCCCCGTTGGACGAGATGCACGGCTACGTCGGGACCGGTCTGCTGGCGGGAAAGCGCGCACTGATCACCGGCGGTGATTCCGGGATCGGACGCGCGGTGGCCGTCGCGTTCGCCAAGGAGGGCGCCGACGTCGCGATCGCGTACCTGTCCGAGGCCGCCGACGCGGCGCACACCGTGTCGTTGATCGAGGCCGCCGGACAGAAGGGGATACCACTGGAGGGCGACCTCGCCGACGCCGCGCACTGCCGCGACGTGGTCGAGCAGACCGTCGAACAGCTCGGCGGTCTGGACATCGTCGTCAACAACGCCGCTTTCCAGGCCCCGGTCGACGACTTCACCGAGATCAGCGACGAGCAGTGGCGACACACCTTCGCGGTGAACATCGACAGCTTCTTTCACGTCACCAAGGCCGCGCTCAAGCATCTGCCCGACGGGTCAGCCATCATCAACACCGGCTCGATCAACGGGTTGCGCGGCAACAAGACGCTGATGGACTACTCGGCGACCAAAGGCGCGGTGACGGCGTTGACGTACTCGCTGGCGCAGTCCCTGGCGCCACGCAACATTCGCGTGAACTGCGTTGCGCCGGGCCCGGTCTGGACGCCGCTGATCCCGGCCACCATGGACGCCGAGCGCACCTCGTCGTTCGGTGAGCATGTCCCGATGGGCCGTCCGGCCCAACCCGACGAGATCGCACCGTCTTATGTGTTCTTCGCCGCCGGGCGGCTGTCGTCGTACTACAGCGGTGAGGTCCTCGCTCCGATCGGCGGTGAAACCCTGCCCGGCTGAACGGGTTACGGGCGGCCGTACCGCAGGAAGACGTATCCCGCGTCGTCGACCAAGGTTTGCTCCAGCTGCAGCCGGGTGGGTGAGGCCATCGGGGCGGCGGCCTGGCCCAGGGGCTGGCAGCCTGCCAGGACGGGCGCCATCGTCACGCACAGTTGGTCCACCAGATCGGCGGCGACCAGCTCGTCCAGCAGCGTCGGACCGCCCTCGCACAGCACGCGGCCGTCGCCGCGGCTACGCAGCTGGGCCACCGCGTCGGTGATGTTGACACTGTCCTCACCGCACACCATGACCTCGCAGGGCAGTTCGGCCACGCGTTCGGCGTGCGCGGCGCGGGCGCTGGTGAGCAGGATCGGCGGCGGTGAGGAGCCCAGCATCGTCGCCGGCAGCCGCCCGCTCTGTGACACCACCGCCAGGGGAGGCGGCTCGGACCCCAAGCCGAGTTCCACGCGCTGACGGCGATGGTCGTCGCTGAGTTTCACCGGGCCGTACGTCTCGGCGCGCGCCGTGCCCGCGCCGACGAGGACGACGTCGGCGTAGGCCCGCAGCGCCAGCAGCAGTTGCTGGTCGGCCGCGCAGGACAGCGGACCGGCGTGCCCGGCGAACCCGGCGGCCCCGTCGGCGCTGAAGATCATGTTCGCCCGTACGCCCACCGGCGCGGGACGGTAGCCGTAGTCCTCGACAGCCGTGCCGGGGGCCACGGTCGCCAGGTTGGTCATGCGTTGTGTCCCGGGCTGACATCGCGCACGTCGGAGAACGAGATCAGCTCGCCGAGGGTGTCAGGCGCCGTGCCCGCGACGGGTTCGACGAGGTGGCCGACATGGTCGCCGACGTCGAATCGGCGCAGCACGCGCCCGACGAACCAGGCCGGTGCGGCGTCGAGAATCGGCATGCCCTGTGGACCGGTGTGCCATTCACACTGGGCGAACTTGTCGGAGGTGTCGCCCGTGGTGCCACCGAACAGGCGGGCCAGCGGCAGTTCCTCGCGGGGCAGGACGTGGACGGCCAGATGGTCGGCGCTCTGCGCGACGCCGAATGTGTGGTTCTTGCGCGACAAGCCAACCAGGAAGCGCGGCGGGTTGATGCTGGTCTGGGACGTGAAGCCAACCAGGCAGCCGGCGGGGTGCCCGTCGGAGGCCGTGGTCACGATGAACATCGGGTAGTCCAGCAGCGAGACCAGATCGTCGAAGGCGGCGCTGCCGTCTGCTTCAACCATGGCAGTGTGCGTTGCCGTTCCGGCTGTGTTCGAAACGTGCCGTTGACCGTGTCGGGCTGGGGTTTCACGGCCCGAGGGACGGGTACCGCTGCAGGTCATGAAGGCAGTCACCTGGCATGGTCGCCGCGACGTCCGCGTCGACACCGTCAAAGATCCCACGATCGAGCAGCCGACCGATGCGATCATCGAGATCACCTCCACCAACATCTGCGGGTCCGACCTGCATCTGTACGAGGTGCTCGGCGCGTTCATGAACGAAGGCGACATCCTCGGCCACGAACCGATGGGTGTGGTGACCGAGGTGGGCTCCGAGGTGTCGGAGTTGTCGGTGGGTGACCGGGTGGTCATCCCGTTCCAGATCTCGTGCGGCCACTGCTACATGTGCGACCAGAAGCTCTATACCCAGTGCGAGACCACCCAGGTGCGTGAGCAGGGCACCGGAGCCGCGCTGTTCGGATATTCCGAGCTCTACGGTTCGGTTCCCGGCGGGCAGGCCGAGTATCTGCGGGTGCCGCAAGCCCAGTTCACCCACATCAAAGTTCCTGATGGACCGCCCGATTCGCGGTTCGTCTACCTGTCGGACGTGCTGCCCACCGCCTGGCAGGCCGTGGAGTACGCCGACGTGCCGAAGGGCGGATCGGTGACCGTGCTCGGGCTCGGACCGATCGGCGACATGGCGGCGCGCATCGCCCAGCATCACGGTTTCCGGGTGATCGCGGTCGACCGCGTACCCGAGCGGCTGCAGCGGGCCGCGACCCGCGGCATCGAGACCATCGACCTCAAACAGGTCAACGGGACGGTCGGGGATGCGGTGCGCTCGATGACTGACGGGCGTGGCACCGACTCGGTGATCGACGCCGTCGGCATGGAGGCCCACGGCTCACGGGTCGCGCAGGCCGCGCAGACGCTGACCGCGTTCATGCCGGACATGATCGCCAAGCCGATGATGAAGACGGCGGGAATCGACCGGCTCGACGCCGTGTACACCGCCATCGACACCGTCCGCCGGGGCGGCACCGTGTCGCTGATCGGCGTGTACGGCGGCATGGCCGACCCGCTTCCGCTGATGACGATGTTCGACAAGCAGATCCAGGTCAGGATGGGGCAGGCGAACGTCAAGCGGTGGGTGGACGACATCATGCCGCTGCTCACCGACGAGGACCCGCTGGGTGTGGACACCTTCGCCACGCACACGGTGCCCCTCGAGCAGGCACCACACGCCTACGACATCTTCCAGAAGAAACAGGACGGAGCCGTCAAGGTCATCCTGCAGCCCTGAGGCGCCGTGTTTGGTCGCTGCTGGCGAGGGAAAACCTACAGCTCAGTGACAGCGAGAGGAGGGCGAGCCGATGCCGAACTCATCGATCAAGAACGAGAAGCTCTACCAGGATCTTCGGCGCGAAGGAAACTCCAAACAGAAAGCGGCACGTGTCGCGAACGCCACGGCCCGCACGAGTGCGACCACGGTCGGACGGCGCGGCGGCAGGTCACAGTCCTACGACTACTGGACCGTGGGTGATCTCAAGCAGCGGGCCAAAGAGTTGGGTCTCCATGGCTATTCGCGGCTGACCAAGGACAAGCTGATCTCCAAGCTGCGCGACCACTGAGGCAGGTCGGCGTGGACAACGACGACGTCGAGACGGTGGCGCCCAGTGAAATCCGCAAGGGTGACGTCATCGCCGATCCGGCGGCCAACCGGTGGTTGACCGTCAGCGAAATTCAGTTGATGGAGGACACTCACGCGGGCACCTACCGGTTTTTCGGTGACGGACCCGAAGACCGGGTCGCGTTCGAGGAAGACGAGCAGGTGACCCGCCGCGCGAGGTGAATTATTGCGTCCCTGTGACCCCGCGTCTCGGATCGTTTCGCGAGGCATCGCTCGGGTATTTGTCTGAGCGTGACTGCCGCGACGACACCGATACGCTCCCGGGGCTGGTATGCAGCCTGAAGAAGAGCCGGGCACCGTCGAGTAGCCAACTCATTGCCGAGCACCTGTTCGAGACGGCGCGCGGCCATGCCGCGGACTGCGCGCAAGACCACCGCCGAGGTGTTCCAGGCGGTCAATGACATCGGTTCCACCGTCCCCGCTCGAGGCGGCACCTATTGGAGCGGTGAGCCCATGCACTCCAAGGGCGATGACGACCTCGACGAGGTGCCCGAGGCCTTGGCCGTTGCCACCGCTGCGGTGGCGCGCAACGCGGTGCATCGGGCCCGCACGCTGAAGAACACGGAATATCCGCCCTGCACTAGCTTGGCCGCGAAAGGAGCTCTCATGCCTGACAATTCGTTAGATCCGGTCGATCATTCCCGCACCGCCCGCCAACACGCGGGTGAAACCATGAAAGCCGGCGTCAACGCGCCGGGTCTGATCGCAACCGGCGTCGGCGTCGTGGCGTTCTTCTTCGGTCTCGCCGCGTTCGCCACCGGGGAGCCGATGTTCGGCACCATCGGTGTAGTGCTGGCAGTGCTGCTGATCGGCGGCGGTATGACCTGGGTCGTGATGAATCACCGCAAGGCCCACGACCGCCAAAAGGATTGGCACCGAGACCATCCCGAAGTCCCCTACGAGCCGCCGACGAGTTGAGGCCATGACACCGTCGGACCGGGGCTGAGCAACCTGTTCTGGGGTCGCGAGACGTTCCGGGCGCAGGTGCCCAGGTCGGTATGACGACCGGGTGGTGATGGGCTTGCGGCTGGGGTGCAGACCCTGCTCGCGGCCAGGGTTAGCGCTGCGCCGCGACAGGGTCCTGGCGGACCGGTTGATCGCCGCGTCCTTTGCGCCGTGTTCCCCGGCAACCTCGCCCGATACGTCAACAAGGGTGATGGATTCGGAGGGGACACCGGCCGGTGCTGGTCGGCTGCGCGCTGTCGTAGACGGGAGTCCCGAAGCGCTGACTCGGGCTCCGGGGCCGGCTGACGTTGCCGATAGGATCAGCGTCGGTCAGCCCCCATAGCCCAATTGGCAGAGGCAGCGGACTTAAAATCCGTCAAGTGTCGGTTCGAGTCCGACTGGGGGCACCGTAAAATCCCAGCTAGGGCGCGATTGCGGCTTGAACATGTGAGCAATTGCTGTCGTTGGCCCCTCGCTGCGTCGGCACTGCGTAAGCGAGGAACCACAACAAATACCTAGACTCCGAGAATGCGCGTGCCCCGTCAAATCGCAGAGTTCAACAAGCGAGTCACCAATCCGGCGGCTCGCACGATCACACCCTGGCTTCCCAACCTCGGGACTCTCGAGCACGTCGGGCGGAAGTCGGGTAAGCGATATCGGACGCCCCTTCTGGTATTCAAGACCGAGGATGGTTACGCCGTCCTCGTCGGCTACGGCCCGCAGACGGACTGGTTGAAGAATGTGCTGGCCGGCGGACCGACGGTGCTGCGCAAGCGTGGACGGGCTGTCGAGCTCGGTAACCCTCAGGTCGTGAGCAAGGCCGAGGCCGCGCCCCTCGTCATACCGCGTTCTCGCCTACTCTTCCGGGCGTTTCCCTACAACGAGGCAGCCGTGCTGATGACGAATGCGGGCTCGGTGAATTGACCTCCGTACCGCGTCGGACTCAACAGCCGAGGATGCGGCTCGAGGCCGCCATTGTCGGTTCGAATCTGACTGGGGCACCGGGTCGTGCGAGCCGCATCGGCGGAATCGCGGAACGGCGGAGGACGGGTAGATCGGCTCACCGCCGGCAGGTGTCGACCGGGTCGCCGCTGGTGACGGCGTCCACGAACCCCTGCATGTCGGGCACCGCTGGGTCGATGACGCCGCGGTGGTCGAGGCCGTTGTACACCCGGTAGTCGACGGCGACGTCTCTGCTGCAGAGGGTCTTCACCAGCTGGTCGACGCCGGCCGGGTCGACTTCTGCGTCCTCGGTGCCCTGCACCATCATCACCGGGACGCGGGGGGTGAGGCGCATCGGATCCTGCTGGTCGAGATAGGCCCGCAACGCAGTCAGGTCAGCGCTGGGGGCGAACACCTGGCCCGGCGGTACGGGCGGCAGGGCGCGAACCTGCGCGACGCACTCGGTCCGCGCCGTCGACAGGAGGGGGCGAGCCTGATCGGAGAACACCTCGTCGGGGTCGATGGACGGGTCGATGACCGCGCCTCCCAGCACGAGCAGCGGAAGAAACCTCTGTGCTGACTGCACTTCCGGCCTTCCGTCGCGGATCAGGTCGACAGCCTGATTCAGCCCGACGCCCCCCGGCGCAATGGACACCACGCCCTTGAGGGTGAGATCCCCGTCGCGCTGCTCGGCTTGTTGTGCGGTGAACAGCACCGCCTGCCCTCCCTGGCTGTGACCGACGGCCACCCAATCTGTGCCGACATCGGAATCGAGCTCTCGCGCCGCTGTGACGATGTCGATCACGGTGTGAGCCTCGCTCAGGCCGTCCACGTAGGGATGTCCGCCGGGTGTGCCCAGCCCCTGGTAGTCCGTCTGCACGACGGCGTAACCCCGGCTCACCCAGCTGTCCAGCATGGGCTGGACGACGCGGACGTAATCGTGAACCAGGCCATCAGCGGTGTCGGCCGAAGGGGCGCAGGTGTCGGCGTATCCCGTGGTGCCGTGCGCCCAGCTGATCACCGGCCAGCCGCCATCGGGTGGCGGCGCCGAGGGCAGGGTGACGGTGCCCGACACCACGATCGGCTCACCGTCTGCGTCCTCGGAGACGTAGGTGATCAGTTGGGTTTCACCGCTGGGCAGCGCTGCCGTGGTGAGCAGCGAACGCGCGGTGAGGAGTTGCCCCGGACGTAATTCAGGTGCCGTGCTCTGCGCGGCGCATCCGGTCAGAAGTGTCAGCGCGACGAGACCGGCGAGGAGGCGCCGACCGTGGTCAGTCATCGAGGAGTTTCCGGCGACTGGACGCGATCGGACTCTGAGCGGTCAGACCGCCGTCGAGCACCAGGGTCTGCCCGGTCATGTAGCGCGACTCGTCCGAGGCCAGGTAGACCATGGCCCAGCCGATGTCTTCGGGCGTGCCGATCATGTCGAGTGCGTTGTGGCTGCGGATCTCGTCGATCACGTCTGCGGAGACGTTGCCGCTCAGCGACGGTGTCATGACGGCGCCCGGTGCGACCGCGTTGCAGCGCACGCCTTTCGGCCCGTACTGCGTCGCGATGTACTGGGTGAGCCTGATGACCGCGGCCTTGGCCGCACCGTAAGCGCACTGCAGGGTGTCCCCGGTCAGACCGGCGACGGAGACCGTGTTGACGATGGAGCCGCCCCCTTCGTCGATCATCACCGGGATCGCCAACCGGCAGGCGATGACGGTGCTGCGCGCGTTGAGTGCCATGGCGCGATCCCATTCGGCCAGATCGAGGCGCAACAGGTCGAGGTCCTTGCGCGGGTCGCTCCCGCCGACGTGGTTGCACAGCACGTCGATACCGCCGAATGCGGCAACGGCGCGGTCGATCATGGCCTTGATGGAGGTCTCGTCGAGGACGTCGACCGCCACTCCGACGGCACCGTTGCCGATGTCGGCAGCCGCCGCCGTGGCCGCGTCTTCGTTCAGATCGGCGATCAGCACCCTGGCGCCTTCGGCGGCCATCAGGCCGGCTGCCGCGTACCCGATGCCGGAGGCCGCACCGGTGATGACGATTCTCTTGTCCTGCAGACGGAGGTTCTTCGTCATCGAGTTCCACTCCCCACCGCGGCCGGCCACTGACGCCGACGTTAGACCACGGGCTGCGGCCTGACAGCCGGGATGGATTATCGGCGCGGAACGCTCGAGTGCGGATACGCAGCCGTGCCGACACGGCCCGACCGGTTACTCACTCACCCGAATGAGGACCTTGCCGGTTACTCCGCTCTCGACCGCGTCGTGGGCAGCGGCAGTGTCCTCGAGCGGAAAGTAATGCACCGGTAGCCCGTTGGCCTCGCCGACACCCATGGCGCCGTCGCGGACCGCGGCGGCCACGTCCTCGCGCGCATTCGCCAGCGCGTCGTCACCGACGGTGTAGAGGACCAGGAACTGGTAGCGAGCGTTGACCCACATGTTCGACAGGATGTCGAGTTCCACGCTGCCGCCGCCGTCGTTGGCGTAGATCGAGATCGTCGCCCGGTTCGACACCACGGCCGCGTCGAGCGCCGCGTTCGTCCCGGGGGCGACCTCGACGACGATGTCGACCCCCTCGGGCGCGATCTCGCGGATCGCCGCGGCGGTGTCCCCGGCTTTGTAGTTCACGACGTGATGGGCCCCCGCCGAGGCTGCCAGCGCCTCCTTGTCGGCAGTGCTGACGGTGGTGATGACGCGGGCGCCCGCCCAGCGGGCCAGCTGGATGGCGGCGTGGCCGACCGCCCCGGCACCGCCCGCGACGAGCACCGTCGCGCCGTCGAGGGCGCCGGGCGCCAGCCGCGACGGCCAGTTCTCCGCCACCGTGAGCGCCCGGTGCGCGGTGATCGCCGGCACCCCGAGGCTCGCTCCCACGTCGAATCCGACGGAATCGGGCAGCGGAACCACCGACGCGACGGGCAGCACGACGTATTCCTGGGCTGTACCGTCCGGGCGCTGATGCTGGGCCATGAAGACCCAGACCCGGTCACCTACCGCGAGGTCGGTGACGTCGGCACCCAGTGCGTCGACGACTCCGGCGCCGTCGTGGTGGGGGACCACCTCGGGGAACTCGAGCTGCTGGCCCGGGCTCGTGCCCATCCTGTGCTTCCAGTCGGTCGGGTTGACACCGGACAGCACGATGCGTACCCGCACCTGCCCCGCGTCCGGCTCGGGGACCTCGCGGTCCTGTAGGTGAAGAACCGAGGAGTCGCCTGTTCGGGAGTAGGTGATCGCCTTCATGAGACGGACAACGCGATGCGCGGCCGAGGATGTTCCGAGCGGTGCCGATCTCGTGGTCAACAGCGGGGCGCCGGGGTCACCTCACCGCGCCGCCGAAGCTGGACTTCCCGCTGAGTTCTCGTCCTGACCGGCTGTCATCACCCAGCGGATGCCGCCGACGAGCACCCGCCCCGCCGCCCGCACCGCCGTTGCTTCCAGAGGCGGGAAGTACGGCAGCCACAGCGGCTTTCTCGCCCAGGCAGGCAACATCGCCACCGCGGTGGCGGCCAGCACCCCGTACGGTGCGCGCGCCGGCAACGGCAACGGCGGCGTCAGCAGCAAGAAGCGCGCGGCGTCGCGGGCGGCAGGCGTGCCGCGCAGCTCCGGCCGGTACCCGGTGATCCGTTCGCGCAACTCGCCCTCGGTCCGGGGCGGGTCGAGCACCCCCAAAGCGGTTGCGACGCGGGCGGTGTCGGCGACGTAGGCGTCGCGGCCGGCCTGGTCCAGCGGCCTGGCCCCGTAGAGCTGGTGGGCCAGCAGGAAACTGTCGATCTCGGCGATGTGCACCCATTCGAGAAGGTGGGGATCGCCGGCTTCGTACGCAGTGCCGTCCGGTGCCACCCCGCGGACGCGGCGATGGATGCCGCGGACCTTGTCGACGGCCCGTTGCGCATCGGCGTCCGGTCCGAAGGTCGTAACCGCGAGGAACGTGCTGGTGCGTTGCAGCCGTCCCCACGGATCGGCGCGGTAGTCGGAGTGGTCGGCGACGCCGGCCATCGCCAAGGGGTGCAGGGACTGCAGCAGTAACGCCCGCAACCCTCCGACGAACATCGACGCGTCGGCGTGCACGCGCCGGATCGGGCGGTCCTCGGCGAACCACCGCGGACCCGGCGTGCCGTGGATTCGTGCCCGGTTGTCCGGCCCGTCCGGGCCCGCGACCATCCCGAACACCGCGCGGCCCAAGCCGCTCCTGATCGCCGTCACTTCCCGCGCCAGCACCATGTCCTCGACGGTACGTGGCCTGTCAGGGGAGTGGGGTGGTGTGGTGCACGGGCTGGCGGTCGGCCGCGTCGCTCGAGGAGAGCAAGTGGTCAGAAAGACTGCTTCAGAGGGTCGGCCCGGACTACAACAAACCGCGCGGGATCGGTGCCGGAAGCTGGATCGGGGGAATGTCGGCCGGAAGGACGACCTCGGGGATGGGGGCGGGCAGCGGCACCGGCGGCACCGAGGACGGGAACTCGACTGTGGGGATCTCCGCGGGCAGCTCGACGACCGGGACGTCCGCGGGGTACGGAAACGGCGGCAACCCGGCCGGGATGGGCAGCACCGGCAGCGGTAGCGCCGGAATGGCCGGCGGCGGAATCACCGGAGGACCAGGATCGTTCTGCGCGGGCGCAGCCCCAGCGGACCCGACACCCACGGCGGTGAAGGTCAGTCCGAGTGCCGCGGCGGTGATCACCGCCCGGCGGGTGCGCGCCATGTGATCACGATAGCTCTGCGGTGATGCTCGTCGATGGGATTGCACGGCAACAGAGTTGACGTGCAATGCGGGCGACGACCTGCCACCGCCGCCGCGGGCCGGGTCGACAACATACGGCCCGTGCTGCGACGCGCGGTGCCTAACCCCTCTGCGCCGAGAGGGAATCGAGGCCCACCAGGCCCGCGAGTTGCTCGCTCGAATACTGCCCCGGACCGTGCCCGTCGCGCGAGGCTGCGCGCGCTGCGCGGGTCAACGCGGAGTTGATCGGCGCCGCGCTGCCGTACCGGTGCGCAAGGCGCACGATCTCGCCGTTGAGGTAGTCGGTTTCGATGTTGCCGGTGTGGCGGCTCAACGACTGGGAGGTGGAGTTGTTCGGCGCGTCCTCGAACCCCGGTACCGGCCGGGGGGTGGGCCCCTCGGAACGGACCAGTGTCGACGTCTCGAAGGGCACAAAGTCGATCTCGGCGCGACCCAGCACGTCCACACCTTCGGCAACCGCTGCGCCGACAACCGCACCCACGTCGGCGCCGTGGCGCGCGAGAGCCCCCACGGCATTGCCGAGATTCATCAGCAGCTTGTTGTACTTCCACGGCGCAACATCGTCGGGCGTGCGCACACCGATCCCCGCAGTGCTCCACGTTGCCGCCAGGTCGGCCAGAAACTCCTCGTCGGCCGAGGTCCGGATCGAGGCCGGCCAGCGGGCGATGTGAAACTGGCCCACCACCGGCCAGGACCGCGCGACCACCTCGCCGGGCTCCAGATGCACCGCGGGGCACCAGACACAGACACCGAACACCCGGGCGAAGTACCGCAGCGCCTTCTCTTCGGCGACGACTCCGTTCAGTGCGGTCAACACGGGCAGCCGTTCTCCCGCGGTGCTCACGGTGCCATCGGAGGCGTGCACCGGACGGTCGACCCACTGCTCGAGTGCGGCGTCGAGCTGTTGGGTCTTGGTGGCGAACACCAATACGTCGCGCTCGGTCAGGTGCAGGTCATCTGGGCTGGACGCCGTCTCGATCGGCGTGCGGACGACGCCGTCGGGGGTGCGCAGGGTCAGCCCGTCGGTGGCCAGGACCTCGGCGTTTCGGCCCCGCGCCACCATTACCACGGGTACGCCGGCACGTGCCAGCACCCCGCCCACACAGCCGCCGATCGCGCCGGCGCCGATTACCACGTATCGGTAGTCGTTTCGGGCAGACACCCGCCGCTCCTTCCGCTTGGTTCACCACGTCCCCCTGCGCGACACTACGACGCGTTCCTGGGTGCGGGTGGCTGTCGGTGACGACGACGCCGCGAACTGGATGTCTCAACCGCCGACGATGGTCCTCAGCACCACGTAGAACACCGACGGACCCAGCAGGCAGCCGATCCCGGTGTAGAACGTTGCGGTCATCGCTCCGTAGGGCACCAGGCGTTTGTCGGTGGCCGCGAGGCCGCCGGCCACCCCGGAGGTGGTGCCCATCAAGCCGCCGTACGCCATGGCGGACTTCGGGTTGTTCAGACCGATCAGCCGGGCGATCATCGGGGTGCCGACCATCACGACGACGGACTTCACCAGCCCGGCAGCCACCGACAGCGCGATCACCTCCGAGCTGGCGCCCACCGCGGTTCCGGTCACCGGTCCCACGATGTAGGTGGCGGCGCCGGCGCCGATGGTCGCCAACGATTCGGCGTCGCGGTAGCCGAACGCCGCAGCGACGCAAGCGCCGACGATGAACGACACCACCACGCCCAGCACGATCGACAGAGCGCCGGCTGCCCCGGAGCGCCTGATCTCTTTCAGATCGACGCCGTAGGCGGTCGACACGATGGCGAGGTCACGCAGCATCGCTCCGCCCATGAGCCCGAGCCCGGAGAATATGGCGATGTCGGCCAGCCCGTCTTCACCGCCGGTCACCACGCCGCCCCAGTAGGCCAGCGCCAGTCCGAGGATGATCGCAACGGCCGATCCGTGCAGCCTGCCGCGGGTCAGAGTTCGCGACAGCCAGCCCGACAGCAGCATCAGGGCACCGACGACCACGAAGGCCACCAGCAGGTTGTTTTTCTCGAATACCGAACTGAGAAGTTCCATCTCAGGCCTCCTGCTTTTCTTCTTCGGTCAGTGGCGGCAGCGGTTCGGCGGGTTCGCCGATCCGGGCCAGCACCGGAACCAGCGCAGCACCGGCGGCCAGCGCCGCGAGCCCTGCGAGGATCGCCATCGGACCGCCGGTGATTGCCTGTGCGACGTTCTGCGTGGAGGCCATCGCGATCACGATCGGGATGTACATCGCGCTCCAGAACAGCACGCCCTGTTCGCTTGCCTTGGGGAACTTGTCTTTTCGACGCAACCAGTCGGTGGCGAGGATCAGCATGATCATCGCGAACCCGACCCCGCCGACATTGGCGTCCACACCCAGCGCGACGCCGAGCAGTTCACCGATCGCTGCGCCGGCGAGCATGCAGAGCGCCAACGCTGCCACTCCGTAGAGAACCATCTTGTACTCCTGTGTTGAAGGGTTTCAGGCGTCTACGCCGTCGAACAGATTGGCGTAACGCTTGCGAAGTTCGGCTTTTTGCACCTTCCCCATGACGTTTCGGGGTAGGGCATCCACCACGCGCACCGCGCGGGGTTGTTTGAACCGCGCGAGGTCGCCGGCGACGTAGTCCAGCAACTCGCGGTCCTGGGGCTGCTCGCCCGGTGTCGGGACAACAACGGCCACCACGGTCTCGCCGAACTCCGGGTGGGGCACGCCGATCACGGCGGACTCCAGCACCTTGGGGTGGCTGTCGAGCAGTTCCTCGATCTCCTTGGGATAGATGTTGTATCCCCCCGAGATCACCAGGTCTTTGTCTCTTCCGACGATGCAGAGGTAGCCGTCATCGTCGATGCGGCCCATGTCGCCGGTGATGAAGAAGCCGTCCGGGCGGAACTCGGCGGCCGTCTTCTCCGGCATCTGCCAGTACCCGGAGAACACGTTGGGTCCACGGACCTCGACGATGCCGACCTCGCCGTCGGGTAGTGACTGTCCGGTCTCGCGGTCGACAACTCGGATCTCGGTGCCCGGTAGGGACTTGCCGACGGTTCCGGGTTTGCGCGGACCGCCCTCGTACGGGTTGGTCGTGTTCATCCCGGTCTCGGTCATTCCGTAGCGTTCCAGGATCGCGTGGCCGGTGCGGGCGGCGAACGCCTCGTGGTCGCTGGCCAGCAGCGGCGCGGATCCCGAGACGAACAGCCGCATCGCCGCACAGTGTTCGGCGGTGAGCCGCGGGCTCTTCAGCAGGCGGGTGTAGAAGGTGGGCACGCCCATCAGCACGGTGGCGTGCGGCATTAGCTCGACGATGGCCTCGGTGTCGAACTTGGGCAGGTAGTGCATCGAAGCGCCGGCCGCCAGTGTCATGTTGGCCGCGACGAACAGGCCGTGGATGTGAAAGATCGGCAGGGCGTGGATGAGTCGGTCGTCGCCGGTGTACTGCCAGGCCTCCAGGAGGGCTTCGCAGTTGGCGGCCAGGTTGCCGTGAGTGAGCACCGCGCCCTTGGACCGTCCCGTGGTGCCGGAGGTGTAGAGGATGGCGGCCGGGTCGGCCGCGTCGGCGGCGAAGATCTCCTCGTGGCGGTCCTCGTCGCGCAGCAGCGTGCCGTCGCCGGACTCGCCGAGGGTCTCGACGACGAGGTCCTCCTGAACATCGGCGTAGTCGCCATGACGGTCGGGCGCGCAGACGAGGACCCGGGGCTGCGCGTCACCGAGGAAATACCGCATCTCGGCGCCGGTGTAGGCGGTGTTGAGCGGCAGGAAAACCCCACCGATCTGCAGGGTGGCCAGATACAGCGCGATGGCTTCGGGTGATTTCGGCACCTGCATCGCGACGCGGTCGCCCGGCGCGACACCGTCGGCGAGTAGTCGGGCGGCGATGCGATGCGCGATCTCGGCGGTCTCGCGGTAGCTGACGGTTCGCCCGTCGGGTAGTTCGAAGAGCGCTTTGTTCGGTTGGCGCGCAACGTGGTCGGCGAACGCTCGATAGATGGTGGGGTAGGGCGCCATCGGCGGTGTTCCTCTCTGGTGGTGGTTCAGCGGTGTGCGTCGGCGAGGCTCTGGAGAGGCCCCGTGACGGCGACGCTGCGCCGACGCACGAATTCCTCGTGGCGGCGTTCGAGATGGTCGGGTTCGTAGAGGTAGTTGACCATCGCCCCGTAGGACTGCTGCCAAGCTCGTGGACTGGGATTTGCCGGCCAGTTCAGCCGCCACGCCGCGGCCCCGTTGCCCAGGTGGAAACGTGCGACCGCGTCGACGGGGCGTCCGTCCTCGCGCCGCTCGACGGCCAGGTAGGTGTACAGGGCGGACAGCAGACGGTCGTGGATCTTCGCGACGCGGGCGGCGCTGAGGTCGGCCGGCTGGAGCTCGTCCAATTCGTCGGACAGTGACCGGAGTTCGGGGTTGGTTTCGGTCTTGGCGCTGAGCCAGGTCCGGAAGCCGGGGATCGGTGACAGGGTGGCGAACTGCCGAAGGTGAGGTAGCTCTGCGCTGACCTGCTCGATCACCTGCTTGATCAGGAAGCTGCCGAAGGACACGCCCGCCAGCCCGTCGAGCGCGTTGTTGATCGAGTACAGCGCTGCGGTGTCCGCGTTCGACGGGTCGAGCGGTGAATTCGGTTCCAGCAGCGGAGTGATTCGGTCCGGTATGCCGCACACGAGAGCGACTTCGACGAAGATCAGTGGCACGTCTGTGGTCGCGGGGTGAAAGAACGCGTAGACGCGGCGATCATCGGGTTGCAGGCGTCGACGAAGTTCGGCGTCGGTGGCCATCGGGTGGACGCTTTCGTAGCGCAGCAGGTGTTGGCGCAGCTGTGGCGGCGAGTTCCAGGTCACCTCGGCCATCTGCAGGAATCCGCGGTTGAACCAGGATGTGAGGAGATGGTGGAAATCGTGGTCGAGGGGCCGCAGACCGGGGTGCCGGTGCATCAGGCGACGCAGGTCCGAGCGCATCTCGACCAACGCCAGTGTCGCGCCCGGGGCGTGGTTCATCCGGCGGAGCAGCTGTTGGCGGGCCGGTTCGACCGCGCTGAATAGCCCAATCAGCTCATCGCCGGCGTGCGAGCCGGTCTCGCGGACATCGTCCCACTGCCGGAACGCGGTGCGAACCCGTTCGGCGTCGACGTCGTAGGCGGTATTGATGTGGTTGAAGAAGTGGAGTTTGGCGTCGTCGTCGAGGTCGGCGTAGGCGCTGAGCGCCGCTGTCGCGATGGCCCGCAGGGAGGCTTCGCCGACATCGCTCATCAGGGTTTCGCACGCCGCGAGCAGCCCGGTCAGTGACCGGCTGTCAACGCATTTCATGGTGGGTCCTTCCCCGGTGTCCGGCTCGCACCTCTGCCGAGGTGACGCAACCCATATACATTCTTGATCGTGATATATATAACATCGACCATAACGGATAAAAGTGAGCTGCACCACCCCCGGGATTGGTTAATCTGGGCCGAGGAGGTGGCGAATGGTTCGAATCCCGGAATCTCAGCGGGTGCGGGATGCGTTGGAGAACGCCGTCCTCGACGGCCACTATCGGCCCGGGGAACGCCTGGACCCGGCGCAGCTGGAGAAGGAGTTCGGCTGTTCACGCACTCCGATCCGGGAGGCGCTGCAGGCGCTGGAGCGCTCCGGGCTGGTCCAGATCCGGCCCAAGCAGGGCACGTACGTCACCGAGCTGAGCATCTCGGAAGTGGCTGAACGCTTCGAGGTCATGGCCGAGCTGGAAGGTATGGCGGCGAGGCTCTCCGCCGGCCGTATCGAACGGGCAGCCCTGGCGGAACTCGAATCGGCCCTCGCGGAATGTGAACTCCACGCGGTCGAAGGCGATGCCGACGCCTACTACTATGCCAACGCCCGTTTTCACGGCGTCGTGTATGACTCGTGCGGTAACGACTACCTGCGTCAGCAAGCCCACGCGCTGAAGCGGGTCCTGCAGCCGTACCGGCGTTTACAGCTCCGAGTGCCCGACCGCATGCGACGCTCTCTGGCCGAGCACCGAATCATCGCCGACGCCATTTCCCGGGGTGACGCCGGGATCGCCGAGGACGCCGCTCGTGATCACGTGCTGGTCCAGGTGAAGGAATTCAGCCACCTGGTCCGCACGTGGCGCCAGCTATCTGCCAGCTGAAACACACCCGACCAGGTTCGGGATTTCAGTAGGTCGACTGGGATTACGCTGTGATGGTTCTCCCGTTTGGGCCCGCACCGCTTCAGCGGGAGAGGTTGCTTGGGACGGCCCCCTGCCGAGCACGGCCAATCGCAGCGGCGGTAGCGCGGGAGGCGTCGGGGACACACGTCAGGGCCGGGTTGGTAACCACATCCGACATCGAAAGTCGCGGGCACCAGCGAGGTGTTCTCACACCGTGGTGAAGCGACCCCGCGTCGACGACAGGGGTTCCAAGGTGACTCACTCTGTTGTCGTGGCGGTTAGGGAAGCTCGGTCGGGCGGTCGTCGGCCGAGACGACCTCCGCCGCGCCGGTCCACCGGTCGCTGCTGGCGGCGTGCACGGCGGCCGCCTTCTCGGCGGATTCCCGGTCGGGGTGCGGTGGTTCGATGGGCTTGCGTTCACCATCGACGATGTGGACGACCATCCACCCACGGTCATTGTGCTCAACCTCGACGGTGACGTTGTCGGGGCGATCCTGTGCTCCAGTCATGAGGGGGAAATACCCTCCGCCGAGAATGGCGAATCGCTGCCGCAGGCGGCCGCCGGTTGTCCTGCGTGCGCTGGGCCAGATCCGACCGGCCGTCGTGGCGATCGCGTCGCCGAGAAGCCACGAAGCCCCGGCGTAATGCCGGGGCTTCGGGCTGCGGGATTCGCCGGATCTACTCCGCGGAGTCGGACGAGTCCGATCCGGCGTCGCTCGAGGAATGCTCCCCACCGGAGGATGAATCCGCGGCGCTGTCGTTGTCCGACTCGGAATCCGACTCGCGAGCGTTCCCCGCGCTCGCCTCGTCGGCCTCGTCGGCCAGCGTCGCCTCCGTGGCGGCCTCGTCATCGGCGGCAACGTCATTCTCGTCGGTGTCCTCGATGACGGGGCTGACCTCGTCATCCCCCTGCACGTCCGTGGCGTCGACGGTTGTCGCGCCGTCGCTGCCCTCGTCCTCGGTGACGTCGGCGCCGGACCCCTCGACCGGTGCCTCGGGGACGTCGTTGACGTCCTGCGTCAGAACGGGGGCAGCGGCGACGAACGACCGTGCCGCCACGGCGGGCACGTCATTGCGGCTGTAGGCCTTGTCGATCTTGGCTTTCAGCTCCGCTTCCCGGGGTGCCAGACTCGGAAACAGTTGCACCAGAGGAAGTTTCTTGGTCGGAACCAGGTAGTGGGTGGTGGTGCCGCCCTGGGCGTTGACGTCCACAGTGATGTTTTCGGCGGGCACGTTCGCCAGATCGGCATACATCACCGGGACGTGGACGAAGATGGATCCGGCGATGGCGTTGACGATGGCCAGCACGTTGAACGGGCGATCCGGGAAGTCGGCCATCCCGTCGTATTCACCGGTGACCACGACGATGTCGTACGCGGTCTCCGGAGCCGGCTGATACGTGTAGTCGTACTTGCTGTTGTAACGCGCCTTGTCGATCAGCTTCTGCCGGCTGGAATCGGCCACCACGATGAACGTGATCTGGTCTTTGTCGGGGGCGTCGGCATCGGCAGCCATCTCGCGCAGCACCTCGTTGACGACGAGGGACCCTGCCGACAGGCCGACGACGGTGACCTTTTCACCGCCGAGCACATTGCCGTTGGCATCCTTGGCGAGACGAGCAAGTGCCGCGTCGATCTGGGCGTCGAGATTCGCCTTCCCGACGTTGATCGACGCGCCGAGCGTGAGATCGCCGCGTCCGGTGTACGGGCCCGCCTCGGCGGGCCACTTGACGCTGACACGCTCTTGGTTCTTCAGCGCGCCGCCGAGCAGTGGTGACATCAGCATGTCCGACAGTTGCGGCGTCGCAATCCCGCCGATCACCAATGCTGAACTGGCCCCCCAACCGGCCGTCGCTGTGGACACGGCCAACGCGACGGAAGCAAATGCCGTGCCGCAGGCGATGCCTGCTTTGCGCATGTTGATACGCATGTATACCCCTGGATTGCTGAAGAAGATGAGATTCGCCGTGATCGGCGCATCGGAAGCATATGGGCGTAATCGAGACACGTATAGAGCAAAGTATTAGTTCTCTAATTTACGTGAGTGTGGCAAACGCAACGATGCAGAGGTTCAGCCTGCTCTGTCTTGATATAACAACAGCTAAAAGCGAAATCTGCTTGCTGTAATTTTCCGCAAACAAGCCATTGTGGAAAATATATTACGTCTTCGAAAAAAATCCAGTCAGCACAGTCGCACGCCAATCATGATCATGTGTCGGGCGTGGTGGCTGTTGACGTCGCGGTCACCGCATCGTGATTGGCCCGCAGGGTCATCGCCACCGCACCGGTGACTCAGCCCGCACGGGCTCTTCAGCAAATGCGTGGAAGGACGGTCTGCGCCCAGCCGGAGCGTGGACTCGCGGCGGCCCGGATGCCGACGTCGCGGGTGGTTGCCGTCACGCCGATAGCGCGTCCGCAATCGCGCGCCCCAGCCGCTGTCCCGACAACCACGCTGATTCGACGCGCGGGGCACCGGTCGGGCACCACGCATCACCGCAGACGCCTACCAACCGCGGGCCGTCGATCAGCGCGAACTCGTCCTGGCCGTGAGTGCCCGCGGGCTTCGCGAACGTCCATCGGTGCGCATGCGTCCACACCGGTTGCTCGGAGACGCCGAGCGTGCGGTCCAGCGCAGCCAGCACCGGCGCCACCGCGTCCTCAGGCCGGTCGAGATGGGCGCGGGCACGTGCCGCGGTGGCGTGTGCGACGAGAACGGCTGCGCCGTCGCCACGACGCGCACCGTCATCGGCGATGAACGACACATCCGGGTCGTCGTTGACGAACGCGGCATCGGCCACAGCCCAACGCCGTTCGGTCCAGCCGGCCGCCACGGCGATCACCGGCTCGAACGCCACCCAGTCACAGGCGTCCGGTGCCAGGCGGGCGGCCTGCGGGTCGGGCATCGCCAACACCACCGCGTCGTGAGACAGCTCGTCGAGAGAGCCGATCGGCCGTTCGAAGCGGACGTCGTCAGGCAGCAGGTCACGCACCAGCGAACGCAAGCCGTCAGACGTCGCGAATCGCATGGGGCCTGTGGTGGAGTCGCGTCCACCGGGGGACACCACGTCGAAGGTGTCGGTCCAGCGATGGGCCAGGCCGCGGCCGATCCACCCGTCGGCCACGGTGGCGAACGCGGGATCCTTGACGGTGAAGTACGCGGCCCCCATGTCCACCCGGCGGCCGTGAAGGGTCGGCGAGGCCATCCGTCCGCCGGGGCCGCGGCCCCGCTCGAAGATTTCGACGCCGATGCCGCGCTCCCCGAGGGCCTGCGCGCACGCCGCCCCGGACAGTCCCGCTCCGACAACCGCGACGCGTGCTGGTGCCATGACCGCGAGGGTAGCCGCGGCCGGCGCCCACTATGCGGCACTGTCAACGGGTTCCCGGCTATGCGGCACTGCCACCGGGCGACCCGCGAGGTGGCCCTGCCGGCCGCGACTCAGGGCGTAGCGCGCGCGGCCCGCGCCCAGGCGAGCGGGTTGAGGTGACGGAACGGATCTGTCGACCGCGTGATCTGCAGCTGGCCGAGGATCGACTCGAGGGACGTCTGAGTGCGCTCCTTGACCGCGGCTTCCCACTCGGCGGCGGTGACGCGGGCGGGTCTCGTGGTGTCGATCGGCGATCCGAAACGGAGGTACATCCGCTGCGGCCGGGGAACGAGACTGGGCCCCACTCCGCGAATGAGTGGGATGCCGACATTGTTGACCCCGTGCAGTCGGGTACCGAGCCCCCGGGTCATACGTTCCCAGGTGCCGTTGCGTTCGACGACGCTGTGGTAGACGTCGTCGCCGCCGATCAGCCCGACCGGAATGATCGGGTAGTCGTGGGCGATGGCCAGCCGTGCGAAGCCACTGCGCCCCTCCCACAACAGTTGGTATTGCTCGCCTTTGAACTTGAGCATGTCGCGGCCGCCGCCGGGAAAGACGAGCACCGTCTCGCCGTGGCGCATCAATTCGGCGCCGGTTTCGGGATCACCGACCACCGCTCCGGCCGCTTCCAGCAGGTCGCGGGTCAAGCCGCCCGCGTCGGCCAGCTGCCGCGTCGCCAGTCCACGCACACGTCTGCCGAGTTCGCGATGCACGAAGTAGGGGATCAGCACCACCTCGGCCCAGCCGGACATCGTGTGGTTGCCGACGAGAAGGAATCGGCCGTCTCGCGGCAGGGCGCTGAGGCCGTCGACGTAGACGCGGGACATATCGACGACGGGTGCTATCGCATCGGCGATCGTGAAGATCGCTTTCTCGAGGGATCGCACCCTGGCCGGTCTGTCGACGAGGCCGTCGATCATCGCTCCTCCTTCACCCCCCGCTGCTGAGGCCACGATACCCGACAGACTGACCAAACGACCGTTTTGGTCAGTATGGTCATCAAGCCTGTTCCAGGCGCTAGACTGACCGCCGTGAACACCCCGGCAGCGGATCTGCCTGAGCAGCAGTCGACGAAGGCGGCCCGCCTGCTCGCGTCGGCCAGTGAACTGTTGCTGTCCCGTGGTGCGCGCGGCTTCACGGTCGCCGACGTCGCCAAGCGCGCGCACGTGGGCAAGGGCACCGTCTACCTCTACTGGCCCACCAAGGAAGATCTGCTCATCGGGCTCGTCGGTCGCGGCTTCCTCGGGCTGTTGGACGACCTGATTCAGCGGATCATCGACGAACCTCACCTCGCGCGGCCGTCGCAGTTCTGTCCGATGATGCTGGAGGTCGCGACCAGTCAACCGCTGCTGGCTGCGCTGCAGCGCCACGACGACGACCTGCTCGGTGTTCTCGCCGATCACCCGCGTTCGGTCACCCTGCATCACACCCTCGGCCCAGGCGCGGTGATCAGCGCCGTCCTCCCGGTCTGGCGCCGGCACGCGATGGCGCGGACCGACTGGGACACCGACGATCAGGCGTTCGCGCTGCACAGCTTGATCACCGGTACCGCCTTGTCGCTCGTGGGCCCCGATCCGGGGCCGGGTCCTGCCGGGGATCCGTTGAGCGTGCTGGGCCAGGCGGTCGCCGCGCTCGTGGGCCCCGATCTCGCGGACGAGGATCAAACCCGCAGCGCCGCAACCGCGGTCATCGACTTCCTGAGCGAGGGCCGAGCCACGGTGCTGCGGCTGACGAGCTAGGGCGCCTACTGCGTGATCTGCGTTGCCGTGGAGAACGACGAGGCGTGCCTCCCATTGCGAGCAGAGGTCAGCTGCGGGACTCCACGGCGCCGGCGCACAAAAATGACATGTTCGGCATAAGTGTTCACTCGCGATCGGCGGTGTTCTAGCGTGAGGCTGGCCGCTGACTCGGCCGTCAATTATCGAGATTGGGAGTGCAATGGCGCAGTTGTCGGTCTGGATGGGTGCGGGCGTGGTGGCCGCCGGAATGTCGGCGGCGTTGATCGCGGGCGCTGACACCGCGAGTGCGGACACCGACACCACGGGCGGCAGCGCCAGTTCCGTCGACAGCGCCACCACGGCGGCCGCCGATGACTCGGACGGCGAGTCCAGCGACACCGACCAGGCCGGTGACGTCGGAGCCTCTGACGCCGGCGAGGACGCTGACGAAGACGACGCCGAGGACTCCGACGACACGGAGCTCACCGAAGAGCTCACCGACGATGCTTCGGACGCGGACGATGAGTCGGACCTGGTCGGCGCAGTCGAGGACGTCGACGCCGTCGAAGATCTCGATGTGGTCGACGATGCCGAGGAGCAGACCCGAGAGTCCGGTTCAGGTTCCACATCGCAGTCGACTGTCGACGTGACCGACACGGCTCAAGCCGCCGACCCGTCCGAGGGTGACGCCGTCGTCCCCGAGGCCGAACCAGAGGTGCTCGAGGGCGAACCCGGCAAGGCCGACGCGCTCACCGCCGCTCCCCGCGACTCCGTGACCGCCGAAACGGAGTCCGCATCCGAGATCCCGTCCGAGGCTCGGTTGGCCGCCGAAACCGTTGCCGCGCAGCGCACGTCGTCGGCCCTGAGCGCCCCGCAGATGATGGCGGCACCACAGCCACGAACATTTCAAGAGGTCATCCAGTCGCTGGTCATGGACATCATCGGGGTGGCCGTCCGGTTCGTCTCCGGACCGCCGATCGCCGCACCGGGCACCGACGTGACGGTGCGCAGCTCGAGGCTGGAGATCACCGAGGGCCGATACGTGCGCGCGGACTGGTACTACCCCGATACCGACGAACCGCCCCAGCGGTTGATCTACCTGCAGCACGGCTACCTCGGCGTCGGCCCGATGTACAGCTACACCGCGTCCTGGTTGGCACACCGCACCAACAGCATTGTCGTGGCGCCGACACTGTCGTCGAATCGGTATGTCCGAGATGGGTTCTGGCTCGGTGATGACCAGGTGTACCGTGCCACCGCCGATCTGCTTCTCGGTGACCGGGAGGCGCTGACGGCCAGTGCGGTGGCCGCCGGTTTCGCCAAGAAGTACGGCTCCGGCGCCGCGCTGCCGGAGACATTCACCTTGGTCGGGCACTCCCTGGGTGCCGGAGTGGCCGCAGGCGCGGCGGGGTACTACGCCGACGCGGTGATCGCCAGCGGCGCCGCCAACCGGCTCGCCGGCATCATCCTGCTCGACGGGGCTCCGCCGGGAGATGTGCTGGGTCGAGCGCTGGACAAACTCGACGGCTTGGGCGTCGACATTCCGGTGCTCGAGCTCGGTGCGCCTCGGGAGGAGGGTTCCCGCCGAGTGGACGAGGCCCTCAACGGCCACCGGCCCGGACGCTTCAACGGGATCGTCCTCGACGATGGCCAACACTTGGATTCGATGCAGGGCGGAAGCTGGCTCATCCAGCTCGTCTCATACCTGTATCAGGGATTCCCGACCGAGCAGAACAAAGCGGCGGCGCAGACCATCATCGCCGGGTGGGGCAACGACATCTTCGCCGGGCGAATCGATCCCACGACGGGCCTCTGCGACGCTGAGGACTGCGCCGGCATCTACGCCGCCCCCGGCCAGACGGTGTCGATCGAGACGCCCAAGGGTCTGGCGACCGGCGCGGTGATCGGCAGCGTGATCGCCCCGACGAGCGTTGAGTTTCAACCGCTGGCGGCGACTTCGTTGATGTTCACGCGGTTACCGGCGATCCGGCTGCTCATCGGCGGCTGAACCGTGTAGGCGGTCAGACCAGAAGAATCCGGCGGTCCTGCAGCTCCTCGCACCGTCGGACCTCTAGTGGGCTCGCCGCGAATCGGGTGCGGCGACGGGCTTCGAGCGCAAAACGGTCGTCCACGACGCCCTCGTCGACCAGGTCCGTGTCCAGGAAGTCCTCGTCCACGACATCCTCGTCGAGAAAATCCGCGTCGACGAAGTCCGCGTCGACGAAGCCTTCCTCCATGAGACCGTCATGCGCGAACGGGCGATGCCGGCGGCGTGCAGCCCGACGGTCCTGCTCGGCGATACGCTCGACGAAGTGGGTGACGATCCACCCTGTACCGCACAGCGCCAACGCGAGACCGAAACTGAGTGGTGAACCGACGAGCATCGCGACCAGGGCGAAGGTGCCCGAGACAACCGAGACCATGATCGCCGCCGAGTGGATCACGGCATATCGACGTCGCCGACCGGTGGTTGATGTGCTGAGTGTCATGTGTCGTTCCTCCACTCACAGCGATTCCCACCAGCCTGCGCCGTGAAACAACATTCATGTGATTCGTCGGAAGTGACGTGTTCAGAACGCGCCGGAGGCCAGGAGCCGACAGGCGGTGTCGAGGTCGGCCAGCGCGTCCTCGACGGCCAGTGCGCCGCCGACAGTCCAGGTCATGATGCCGAAGGCGGTCTGTTGGATGAGCCGTGCGCGGCGTACCTGTTCGACGGTGGGGGCATCGGTGCCGGCAGTCTGCAGGATGAGATCACGCAGGGTGGGGTCGTCCGTGTCCTCGGAGTGTGCCCGCACGAGTTGGGTGGAGGTGACCATGGCGTGTGCAAGGTGTCTGTGCCGCAGCAGATCGCCGCAGGCCTTGACCATCAGCGCAGCGATGTCGTCGACAGTGTCACCGGTCGGTGCAGGCGGCCGGAACAGAGACACCTTCTCGGTGAGCACTGCAGCGAAAACATGGTGCTTGGACGGGTAGTAGCGGTACAGCGTCCGCAACGCGACCCCGGCCTCGGTGGCGATCTCCTGGGCATGGATCCGGTCGAGTTGCTTTGCCGCGCCCAGTCGTATGGCCGCGGTCAGGATCGTTGCCCGCCGACTCTGCTGCTCGTCGCTGGCCGGCTGCGCGGGCGCCCGGCCGTCACCGATCCGCGCCACCGCACCAGTATCGGATTTCGGTCGGCGATCTGACGACGCGGTACCGATCAGTGGGACCGGTCGGGCGAGACGCGCCGCGCGCGGCCACGATCAACTCGTGTCCTATGCGAAGTACGGTCCGTGGGCGGTGATCGCGGGTGGTTCGGAGGGTGTCGGCGCCGAATTCGCGCGGCTGCTGGCCCAGGCGCGGGTGAATCTCGTTCTCATCGCCCGCAAACCCGCGCCGCTGGAGGCGACCGCCGCGGCCTGCCGCGAGCTGGGTGTCGAAGTACGCACCGTGGCAGTCGATCTGACCGACTCCGCGGCAGTGGGTTCGGTATTGGCCGCCACCGATGGTCTGGAGGTCGGTCTACTCGTCTACAACGCCGGAGCCAACACCTGCAGCGCGGAGTTCCTCGACGCGGACCTGGCCGACTTCGGCCGGGTCGTCGACCTGAACGTCATGACGATGATGGCGTTGGTGCAGCACTACGGCCGGGGGATGCGGGACCGCCGCCGTGGCGGCATCCTGCTGGTCGGGTCGATGGCCGGTTATCTGGGCTCGGTTCGTCACACGGTGTACGGCGGGGTCAAGGCGTTCGGGCGGATCTTCGCCGAGGGGCTGTGGCTGGAACTGCGTGACTACGACGTCGACGTGCTGGAACTGGTTCTCGGGGTCACCCGCACGCCCGCCATGGAACGGGTGGGTCTGAATTTCGACCTTCCCGGCCTGCGGGTCGCCGATCCGGCAGAGGTCGCCGCGGAGGGACTGGATCGGCTGCCCCACGGGCCGGTGCACATCGCGGGCGGCAACGCCGAGGACGTCGTGCGGCGCAACGATCCCGACCGCGCCAGGGTGGTCGCGGGGACACACAGGATGATGCAGCGACTGCTCGGTATCTCGGATTAACCGCGCCCGAGAACCTTCTTGATCCCCGCCGCGGCCTCGACCACGAGGGATCGGTGCCGGTGTGTGAATCGTGTTGCCTCGGCGACGATCCCGACCGATGCGCCCGATCCGACACCGGCAGCGGCCGACACCATGCCGGCGCCGTGGTCGCCGTCGCGGACCACCACGCCGCCGCGGGCCCGGTGCAACTCAGCCCACCAGCGCGGTCCCGGCCGGAAACCGGATCCCCCCTGTTCGAGTGCGGTCTCGACGTCTTCCGGGCTCATTGCGGCCAGCGCGGCGATCCCGAGCGCAACCCGGTGGACCGGTGCCCGTGCTCCCACTGCGGTGGGCACCCGTTCCGCCGCGGACCCACCGAGTTTGTCGAGGTGGACGATGTCGCCACGGTCCACCGCGCCGAGGTGCACCACCGCCCCGGTGCGCATCAGCAGTCGGTGCAGTGAGGGTGCGGCGGCGGCGCGCAGCGTCAGGTCGCTGAGGGCCGTGACTGGGGAAGGTGACGCCCGCACGCCCAACCCGTAACCCCGAATGCAGTGGGTCAGCCAGCCCAGCCGCACCAGCTGGTCGAGTATCCGATGCGCCGACGATCGGGGGAGGCCTGTGCGGCCGGCGATCTCGTCGAGTGTCAACAACTGGGCGCCGCCGCCGAAGCAGTCGATGATGACGGTGAACCGGTCCAGCATCGAGGTCGGCGCGGGATCGCTCAGCGCTGCGGTCATTCACCACCTCATCGCCAGAAACGAGAATTGATTCTACCCGGGTACGGTAGCGGTCCCGATCACCGAGACGCAAGCACCACCCGCCCACCCGAACGGCTACAACGAAACCGTGCGGATCGGACTGTCCACGCCCGTGGTCATGCAGCTGCCCGGGGTGTCCTCCGCGTGGGAGGAGCGCGCCGGCGCCGAGGAACTCGCGCGCATCGCCCGCACGGCCGACGAGCACGGCTTCGACCACCTGACCTGCCCCGAGCACGTCGCCGTACCGGCGGATGAGGTAGAACGGCGCGGCGTCACGTATTGGGATCCGTTGTCCACGTTGAGTTTCCTGGCCGCGCACACCAGACGGCTGAAGCTGGTCACCGCGGTGCTGGTGCTCGGCTACCACCATCCACTGGAGATCGCGAAGCGCTACGGGACCCTCGACCGCATCAGCGGCGGACGACTGGTGCTCGGCGTCGGGGTGGGTTCGCTGGCCGCCGAGTTCGGCCTCCTCGGCGCCGACTACGCGCGGCGGGGTGCGCGCGCCGACGAGGCCATCGCGGCCCTGCGCGCGTCGATGTCGAACACCCGGCCCCGATTCGACGGCGAGTTCTACCGCTTCGACGGCTTCACCGTGCAGCCCTGTGCCCAGCAGGCACGAGTGCCGATCTGGGTCGGCGGACGCACGCTGCGCTCCCTGCGCCGCGCCGCACGGCTCGGTGACGGCTGGATGCCGTTCGGACTCCGGACGGCGCAGATCCACGACATGCTGGCGCGGGTGGACGCCCCCGCACCCTTCGACGTCGTGCTGCCCACCGGCAGGCCCGTTGACCCGCTGGGGGATCGCGCCGGCACCCGGGGGCGACTGACCACGTTGCGCTCGGCCGGAGCCACCGCCGTCACCTGCACAGTGTCCGCGCAGTCGGCCGAGCACTACTGCGAACAACTCGGCGCGCTCAGCGAAGTGGCCGCCGAGATCACCGAGGAGACGATGTGAGCGACGAGCGTCTCGACGCACTCGAACGACGACTTCAGGCCCTGGAAGACGAGCGCGCCATCACCCGCATGATCGCCGCATACGGACCACTGGTCGACAGCGGCGATGCGGCAGCCGCGGCCGACCTCTGGGCCCCCGAGGGCACCTACGACGTCGGCGACTGGGTGATGTCCAGCCGCGCCGACGTCGCCGCGATGGTGGAATCCGAGGCGCATCAAGGATTGATCCGCCGCGGCTGCTGCCACTTCTTCGGGCCGCCGGTGGTCACCGTGACCGGTGACACCGCGGTCGCGGTCTGTGAGTCCGTGTTGGTGGTCCGAGGCGACGAACACGGCTATCGGATCCTGCGCGCCGGGGTGCATCTGGTGAATCTGCGCCGGAACGGCGAGCGTTGGCAGATCACCGACCGCACCGCGCGCCAACTCGACGGCAGCGGCGCGGCGGCCGAACTGGTTACGGTCGGGCTGAACGGGTGGGGCCGGTGACCGGCTCGTTGCACGGCAAGGTCGCGTTGATCACCGGTGCCGGCGCGGGTATCGGCGCCGGGCTCGCGCGGCGCTTCGCGCACGAGGGCGCGCGGGTGGTGGTGGCGGAATACGACGCCCTCGCAGGCGCCGCCGTCGCCGATGAGGTCGGTGGGCTGTTCGTCGAAACCGATGTGGCGCAACGAGATCAGGTCGAGGACGCCGTGGCCGCAGCGCTGGCCGAATACGGTGCGCTGGACATCCTGGTGAACAACGCGTGGGGCGGGGGAGCGCTCAACCGCGTGGAGACGAAAACCGACGAGCAGGTGACCCACGGCATGGCGGTGGGCTATTACGGACCGTTCTGGGCGATGCGCGCCGCATACCCCGCCATGAAACGACGCGGCTGGGGCCGAGTGGTCAACATGTGCAGCCTCAACGGCGTCAATGGGCACATGGGCTCACTGGAGTACAACGCCGCCAAGGAGGCGTTGCGCACGCTGACCCGAACTGCCGCGCGCGAATGGGCTCCGACCGGGGTGACCGTCAACGCCATCTGCCCCGCTGCCAAGAGTCAGGCGTTCTTGCGGGCCATGGCCGACTATCCCGGAATGGAGGAAATGGCCGACGCGGCCAACCCGATGGGCCGGATGGGTGACCCCTACGAGGACATCGCGCCGGTCGCGGTGTTCCTCGCCGGCGAGGGATCCCGTTACGTCACCGGCAACACGCTGTTCGTCGACGGCGGCAGCCACATCAACGGGGTGGCCTGGGCGCCCGATCTCGGTTGACGAGGGCAGGCGCCTATCTCGGGGCCAGATCGTGCAGGACAGCGTCGGCAAGCAGCGCGGGAAGGTAGTGGCCGGCGGACGCCACCATCCTCAACGTGCCGCTCGGCAGCGAGTTGGCCAGGCGGCGAGCATGTTTCGCGGGAACGAGGGCGTCCTGGTCGCCCTGCCACACCGTGGTGGGCTGGCGGACCGACCCCAGTTCGAATCCCCAGTCGCGGCCGATTCGGCGGTAGTCGTCGGCGGTACCTCTCACTCCGTTGACGGTGGCTTCCCGCACCGCGCCGACCACCCATCCCAGCGGCTTCCCGCTCAACGCTGCCCCGTCCCTGCGCCCCGCAGTGCGAAGCACCTCCCGGGCGAGGTAGCGGTCAGGCGCGGCACGACTGGCCCGGATCAGCGTCGCGGCAACAACCGGCGACACCTGTGCGGCGGGGATCAGAACCCGGTCTGCCCACAGCCCCAACTCGAACGCCTGGCTGATGTGCTCCAGAGGAGCCATCCCGGCCAACGTGGCGACAGCGCGCACACGCTCGGGCATCATCGCCGCGCACGCCAGGGCGTACGGTCCGCCCGCGGACCAACCCGCGACGGCGAATTGGTCCAGGCCGAGTGAGTCAGCCACCGTTTCGACCAGGTGTGGCCATCGGCCGATGTGCGACAGGTGACGATAGTCGCTGCGCCCGATGCCCGGCCGATCGATGGCGATCACCTCGGCGCCGCGCTGCCTGCCGGCAGCATCGAAGAACGTGGCGTCCAGCGCGGAGCTCAGCCCGCCGTGGCACCAGACCACCGGCCGGCCACCGAGTTTGCCGAACCGGCGAACACCCACGTGGTGCCCGTCGGCCGGCACAGACGAAGCCGGGGCCACGGCGAACGACCGCCTCAGGCGCAGGTGCGGTCCGACTTGCTGCCGACGCTGCGGGGGGTCAGCAGCTCGGCGAGACCGTACTGGCTCACCAGGTCGATGCCCTCGGCTTCGGAGTCCGGTGCGGAGCGGGCGTCGGCCCGGCGATCGGTGCCCAGATACAGCTCGGTGGCGGCCTTGGCCTGGAACATGCCGATCACCGCTTCGTTGTGGCGGTCGGTGCCGAACTGGGTCAACGCGGTGGTGAGCTTGGTATCGACGTAGTCCAGGGTGTGCTCGATGTGCTGCAGTGTCCGCGTCTCTTCGCGCTCGTTGTCCTGCTGTGCCTGCGTCCTGCGGCGCTCATCGAGACAACGCATGCCGATAGCGCCGATCACCCCCGACAGCATCGGGATGAACAGGACTGTGGCGGCCACGCCGAGTGAGCCGTCGGAGGTCAACCCGGCGACCACGCTCGAGATCAGGAGCACTCCGAGCAGTCCCAGCAAGAGTGTGGTGGCCGACGCCGCGGCCACCCGGTCGCCTGCGCTGCGCACGACCGGGGCCAGTTTCGACGAGACCGCGGCGGCCTGACGTGCGGCGGTCCGGCCCCACTGACGCTTCGGGCGCGGCGGCGTCGGTTTCGGGGCCGGTGATGGTGGCGTCACACCGGGCGCGGGCGCCGCTGAAGCGTGCGCATCGTCATCGACCGGTGACGTATCAGCGGGTTCGCCCATGTGGCCATTGTTACTTGTGGGGCTCGTGTTTCCGGGGAAGCGCTGCGGCCCCGTCGGCAACTTCTTCGGAGCAGCGGATGTGTACGCGGCGTCGCCGACCGGCGTCGGCGGAGCCCACGCTGCACCCTCGCATCAGAACGGGCTGCTGTTGGACTGCCACTTGGCTTCCTGGGGACGCGGACCGAATCGGCGCTCGTAGTCCTCGTGCATCCTGGCCTGCTGCTTGCGCTTGATCACATCGACCAGGTTGGGATCCAGCCCGTGCGCAGCGAGGCGCTGCCGGCGCCAGGGCTTGTTCAGCGCCAGCGTCATCAACAGCGCCCACACGTAGATCGGCACTGTCATCTCCAGGTGCATGTAGAGATTGACCGGAATCAGCCAGAACGGCGCGAGCACGAACAGCGGGGGGATCGCGTAGCGAATCATGTGCCTGCGCACGGCGCCCTGGCCGGCGAGGTCCTCGGCGACCCACCGTTGCATCGACTTCGGCAGACGCCTGCCATAGATGTAGGTGAGGCGCTGCCACGTGCTGGGGGTGCTGGCGGTCATGTCGGCTCCTTCAGTGGGCGGGTCAGGACTGCAATGCGCCGGCGGCGAGCGCGGCGGCGTTGATACGGGTCAAGGCGTCGCGGAGATGCTCCAGCTCGGTCAACTCGACGCCGAGCCGGGCGACGACGGCCGGCGGGATGTCGAGTGCGCGCGCCCGCAGCGCGCTGCCCGCGTTGGTGAGGCTGACGTCGGTGGCGCGCTCGTCGGCGGCGTTGCGGCGGCGGATGATCAGCCCGAGCGTCTCGAGGCGCTTGAGCATTGGCGACAGGGTGGCCGAGTCGATCTGCAGCGTCGTGGCGATCTGCTTGACCGACAGCGGCGTATCGCTTTCAGCGGAGCGCTGGTGGTCCCACATCGCCAACATCACCAGGTATTGCGGGTGGGTCAGGCCGAGTGGCTCGAGTAGCGGCCGGTAGACGGCAAGCACCGCCCGGTTGGTGACGGCCAATGCAAAACACACCTGCTGTTCCAGGGACAGCGGGTCGACGCGCGCGGTCGTGGCCATGACTTGATAGTGCCCTAACAGTTTGCGTGCCAGCAACAACTGTGAGTACCGACACCGGCCGTGGAGTCACAGGACCTCGTCGACCCAGCTGCGCAGAGCTGCGATCGGTGCCGCACCAGACTTGCGCGCCAGGACACGACCGCCGTCCATCAGCAGCAGCGTCGGAACGGCCTGCACCTGGAAGCGTTGCGACAACGCGGGCGCGGTGTCCACGTCGACCTTGACCAACTTCAGCGAGCCCGCCCGCTCACCGGCCAGCTGCTCCAGCGCCGGGCTGACCATCCGGCACGGGCCGCACCACGTCGCCCAGAAGTCCACCAGCGCCGGCACCGACGCGTTCTCGACCGCCTCGGCGAAGTCCCGGTCCCCGGCCGACACGATCCACGGCAACCACTGCCGGCACTTCGCGCAGCGGGGCCTGCCGCGGCCGCCCGCCGGCACCCGGTTGCGTTGCCCGCAGTGTGGGCAGGCGACGGTGTCGGCGGTCATCGGCCGAACCTGCCCGCTGGTGTGACGGCATCGACGACCGGGGTTTGCGCCGCCGGCGAGCCGCCGGACTCGGCGTCGGCCTTGATGGTTGCCACGCTGGCCCGCATGATGTGCCCGACGAACGGCCGGATCAGCCACCAGTAGCGCCGGAACCGGCGCCGCGAGTCGGGATCGGTGGTGACGGTGCGGCACTGATAGCTCAGCAGCGTGTACTGCTCGCCGTAAGGGGTCACCGAGAAGTTCGCGGCGATCTTGCCCCACCCGGGCTCGTCGAACGTCGCGAACTCGTCCGGGCCGACCTGCAGCCAGTCGATCACCGGTCGCCAGAATCGGCCGACGGCGCCGAACACGATCTCGGCACCGGGTCGTTCCCCGACCAGGAGCCAGCCGGGCATGGCCGCCATGTCATCCAGCTGCAGCCGCGCCGGCGGGGCAGCGGAGTTGCCGCGCACTCGTCCCGGCAGGCCCCGCAACCACATGGCGGCCGTCAGCAGCGGTGTGCGGACCGTGAGGAAGTCGAGGTCGCGCGCCGCGCGATAGGTGGCGGCCGGCTCGGCGGCCACCATGGTGTGCACCGCGATGAGGGCGTCGGCACGCGGCATCACCGATTCGATCAGCATCCGCTCGGTCATGGGCGTCATGGTCTCTCGGATGCACGGCGGTTCGACAGGGCGGAAAGTCCTCAGCTGGGCGGGCCCAAGACCTTCACCGCCGTCCCGCCACCCGCGAGTTTTGTCATCCCGTTCTCCGGGAAGCCGCGGGACGTGACTGAAATCCGGGTCGGCCCGATGCTGCGTCATGTCGGTCAAACCGACGCCACCGTCTGGGTGGAGACCGACGAGGCGTGCGAGGTGCAGATCATGGGTTGTGCTGCCGAGACTTTCGAGGTCGAAGGCCACCATTTCGCGATCGTCCGCATCGACGGTCTCGAACCCGACCGGCAGTACCCGTACGACGTGCGCCTCGATGGCGAGCGGGCGTGGCCACCGCCCGACTACCCGTTCCCTCAACCGCAGATCAAGCTGATCCCGCCCGGCAGGTCGGTGCGTCTGGCATTCGGGTCCTGCCGGACCTCGGCGCCTCAACGGGCGCCTTACACATGGCGTGGCCTCTGGCACCCCAAAGGGAAAGGAGTCGATGCGCTGCGCGCGTTCGGCGCCCGGATGCTCAACCAGCCCTCGACACTGTGGCCCGACGCGCTCTTGATGCTGGGTGACCAGCTCTACGCCGACGACGTGCCCGACGACATCAAAGAAGAGGTCGCCGATCGTGAGGTGCACGCCGGTGGACCGGTGGACGTCCTCGAAGACTTCGAGGAATACTGCATCGGCTATCGCGACGCGTGGACCGAGCCGATGGTGCGCTGGATCCTGTCCACGCTGCCGACCTCGACGATCTTCGACGACCACGAAATCAACGACCGCTGGAACATCTCGGCACAGTGGTTGGCCGAGATGCGCCGTACCTCGTGGTACGAGACCCGCATCACCGGGGGGCTGATGGCGTACTGGATCTTTCAGCACCTGGGCAACCTCACGCCGGCAGAACTCGCCGCCAACGAAACCTTCCAAGAGATCCGGCGCACCCGCGATGGCAGCACGGCGCTGCGCCAGATGGCCAAGGACGCCGAGAGCGACGAAGGCCGCTCCCGGTTCAGCTATTGCCGCGACTTCGGCGACACGCGCCTGGTGGTCGTGGATTCACGGACCGGCCGGCAACTGAAGCCAGGACAACGCTCGATGGTCACCGACGACGAGTGGGACTGGGTCACGTCGCGAGTCGACGGCGACTACCGGCACCTGATCCTCGCCTCGTCGTTGCCGGTATTGATGCCCTACGGCATCCACGACATCGAGGGCTGGTCGGAAGCCGTCGCCGACGGAGCGTGGGGGCAGCGGATGCGCGGCCTCGGCGAGCAGGCACGCATGAAGGGCCACCTCGACCATTGGGCGGTGTTCCAGCGCAGCTTCCGTGACATGGAGTCCCTGGTGATCGACAGCGCCCACGGACGGCGGGGCACGCCACCGCAATCGATCGTGCTGCTCGGTGGCGACGTCCACCACTGTTGGGTCACCGAAGTCCAGTTACCCGACGAGGCCACGTCGACGTCCCCGACAGCGGTATGGCAGGTGGTCTGCTCGGGACTGCGTAAAGATCTGCAGCTCGGCGAGCGGCTGCTGCAAGTTCTGGGCCACACTCGCGTTGCCGCGGCGGCGGGACGGGTACTGGCCAGAAGTGCCGGGATCAGCGCCCCGAGATTGCGGTGGCGCGAGGCGACTGGCCTGCACTTCCGCAATCAGATCGGCACCCTCGAGATCGCCGGCGACGAAGTCGGCGTACGGCTCGAGGAAGTGTCCGGGGCCGTGCGCAAACAACGACTCACCACCGTTGTCGAGCACAAATTGCGCTGACAGGCGCTGCCCTCACCGGCATTTCGCGGTCGCGCCGGTCAACGGCTTCTGGCCGCTGGACTCGTCAGCGGGTGGTCGGGCTATTTCGCCGTCAGACCTCAGCGAGACTGTGCGGTCTGGCGCCGGTTCGCCTTCTTGATCGCGGACACCAACTCGCCCTTGTCCATCTTGGAGCGGCCCGGGATGTCGAGTCGGCGGGCCACCTCGGCCAGGTGCTTCTTGGTCGCGTTCGCGTTCACGCCCTCGGCAGTCTTGCCCTTGGCGTTGGGGCCGCCGCTGCGGGCGCGCTGATCGGACGGACCCTTCTTGTCCTTCTTCTCCCAGTGATCGCCGATCTTCTCGAACTTGCGCTTCAGCGTGCTGTACGCGACGCGGTGGGCGCGCTCGGCGTCGCCGTACTCCTCGGCGGCTGCGTCGTGGGCCTTGGCGAAGGTGCGCTGCGCCTTCTTGCCCGACTTCTTCAGTGTGCTCGGCAATTCGCTCTTCTTCGGCTTGCCGTTCTTCTTGGTCATCGGCATGGTTTCTGCCCTCCGGTATCGATCGGTCGTACGGCGCCGCCCGGTGACATCACCCACCGGGCAGATCTGTTCAACCCCCGTGGCGGGGCTCGCCATGTCGCATTCCCGGGCATCTGTGCAGCTAAACGCCCAGTTTGACGTTGACGGCTCAGCGGGCGAGGGACGACGGCGCGACCGGGAAGTCGAAGTAGGTGTCCGGGTACGGTTCGGGTGTGAAGGTGTAATGCCACCACTCGTTGGGATAGTTCTGGAGGCCCTGACTCTCGAGAACCTTCTTCAGCAGTAGTCGGTTGGTCAACTGCTCACCCTGGATCCCATCCGCCAACGTGTGCGCCGACGGGTCGAAGCAGTCGTAGCCGGTGCCCATGTCGATGGTGTTGTCGGGAAACCGGCGAGGTGCCGGCGCGGTGCACGCCGACAACGGCTCGCCGGGGTCGTAGACGGGTTGAGGTTGCGAGGGCAGAGCGACCAGGGTGAGGTCGACAGTGCTGCCGCGGCTGTGCCCCGACTGTTCAGCGATGTAGCCGTCGGCGAAGAGCTGGGACTTGTCGACCCACGGGTAGAACTCGCCCTTCATCTGTTGTGCGGACGGATCCGCGGCCCAGGCGACGAAGTCGTCGACGGCCTGCTGCGGGCGGTAGCAGTCGTAGACCTTCAGCGAATAGCCCTGCGCGACGAAGACCTGCTGGGCGCGTGCCAGCGCCTCGGCCGCCGGGCGCGTCAGGATGCACATCGCCGCCTGGTAGCCGTCGACGGGCTCACCGGTGAAGTTGTGCGCGGTGTCATAACGAATGTCCTGCAGGATGGACGGCGCCACCTCGCTCAGCGAGACGAAGTCCGCTGGTGCGGCCGCATCGGGTTGAGCAGCGGCCTGAGGCGCGCACACCCCGGGCAGCAGCGCGGCCACGGTCATCGCCACCAGTCGAAGCGAGGTCGTCATGACTCCATCACAGCATCTGCGCGCCGGCCCCGCCGCCGCGTCGGCGAAGAACTGAAAGACCCGTTCCGGAATACGCGGCTGGCGCGAGCGCGTTTAATCAGGGCGTGACTGAGCAACCGGAGCTGAGCCCCACCGACTGGGTTCGCGAGCAGACGCAACGCATCCTCGAACAGGGCACCACCGAAGGCGTTCAGGTCTTCGACCGTCCCGTCGTCCTGTTCACCACCACCGGCGTCAAGTCCGGGCAGAAGCGCTACGTGCCCCTCATGCGTGTCGAGGAGAACGGACGCTATGCCATGGTCGCCTCCAAGGGCGGCGACCCGAAGCACCCGGCCTGGTATCACAACGTGAAGGCCAACCCGGCGGTGACGGTCCAAGACGGCACCGAGGTGTCGGAGATGACGGCCCGCGAGCTCGAGGGCGACGAGCGCGAGCACTGGTGGAGGTTGGCGGTGGAGGCCTATCCGCCCTACGCCGAATACCAGACCAAGACCGACCGCCAGATTCCGGTCTTCATCGTCGAGTGACGGTCCGCGGCTGAGGTCGGGGTTCGGCTCCTGCCCGAGTCAGCGTTCGAACGCAGCGTGCAGCGCGTCGCACTGCCGATCGAAAAAGCGTTGCGCCACTGGCTTCTTGGAGGCGACGATGTCGAAGCCGTGGAATGCCCCGTCGACCACGTCGAGCTGACATGGCACACCCGCGTCGCGTAGCCGATTTGCGTACTCCACGTCCTGGCCATACAGCGGATCGACCGTTCCCACGCCCATCCATGCCGGCGCAAGACCCGACAGGTCGTCGTGCCGCGCCGGGACGGCAGATCGGCGATCCGCGCCTTTGAGGTAGGCCTGCCAGCCCAGCCGATCGCTCTTCTCACTCCACATCCGGTGGTGCGCAGACGCGAGGCCGGGGCGACTGGACGGTCGGTCGTCGACCATCGGATAGACCAGCAGCTGGAACAACGGTGTCAGGTCGCGGCGATCGCGGGCCAGCAGAGCTAGCGCCGCTGCCAAACCGCCACCCGCGCTCGCGCCGCCGATCGCTACCCGGCCGGGCACCACACCGGGTTGGCGCGCCAGCCAGGCCAGCGCCGAATAGCAATCCTCGAGGGCCGCCGGATAGGGATCTTTCGGAGCCAGTCGGTAGTCGACGGACGCAACCGGAACGCCGAGGCGACGGACGAACCGTCGGCACAGCGTGTCGTCCTGGGCTGCCGTTCCGAGAACGTATCCGCCGCCGTGGATCCACAGGAGTGCGCCGCCGTGCGGGCATGGGCCTTCGGGCTGGTAGAGCCGGACACTGGCACTACGCGTGATGGCAACGATCTCCACGCCCTCGGCGGTCGACGGTGCGCGTCTGGCCAACGCCCGCAGCGCCGGCAGCGTCACCTTGTTGAACGGCGAACGGGGGAGCACGCGCGCGATGGCCCTCAGATCGGGGTGGTAGTGGTCAGATCGGATACGTGACACGGCTCAACTCCTCGGAGACGGTCCACAACCGCTCTTGCGCCTGCTGGTCATAGGACTTCTTGTTCGACCGCACCAGTGTGGGACGACCGGCCATCTCCAGAAATCCGTCTGGTCCCCAGTACTGACCACCGCGCACGTCGGGCATCGTCGCGGCGTACAGCTGCGGCAATGCACCGTTCGCGGGATCCTGGCCGAGGAACGGCCCGCACAACGTCATCAAGGCTTGGACTGGTTTCGACATGTTCCGGAACAGATCAGATTTCGTGTATCCAGGGTGTGCGGTGACTGCGATGAGCGGTGCCCCCGCTCTGCTCAATCGTCGATGCAGTTCGTAACAGAACATCAAGTTCGCGAGCTTGGACTGGGCGTAGGCAAGCGCGCCGCTGTATCGGCGCTCCCACTGCAGATCATCGAAATGTATTGCACCGCCGAGCTTGTGGTCCAAACTTGCCACCACAACCACCCGGGCACCCTCGATGTCGAGCATGTTCTCCAACAGCAGTCCCGTCAGCGCGAAGTGGCCGAGGTGGTTGGTGGCGAATTGCAGTTCGAAGCCGTCCGCTGTCGTTGTCTTCGGCGGGAACGCCACTGCGGCGTTGTTGACGAGCAGGTCGATCCGCGGGTATGCGGCGCGCAGTTCTGCCGAGGCGGTGCGGACTGCTGCGAGCGACCCCAGGTCGAGCTCCTCCACCGTGACCTGCGCCCGCGGGACTGACCGGCGGATCTCGTCAGCTGCCGCCGTGCCCTTATCCACATTGCGCACGGCCAGCACGACCTGCGCTCCGCATTTCGCCAGCACCCGTGCGGTGTCCAGTCCGAGGCCCGTATTGGATCCCGTTACGACCGCGACCCGACCGGATTGATCAGGAACGTCTTGTTCCCCCCACTTGTGCTTCTTCGCCATCCGGCAAGACTCCAATTCGATTGCTGTGCCGTGGGCTCGTCATTTCCCGCGGGGGCCCGTCAAGTGGGACTTCGTGTTCGTCAGCGTTGCTGGAGGCGAACCGGCAGCACAGTCGGTCCCCGCAGCGAACTGTTGGTCGACCAGGTGGTAGGCCCCGTCGTCGTGATCCGCTCAACACGCTCGACAAGCTCGCGTAGCACGGCTTCGGCTTCCATGCGGGCCAGCGGTGCGCCGATACACATGTGCGCGCCGTACCCGAACGCGACATGCATGCGCGGATTCCGGTCGGCAATGAAGGTGTCGGGATCGTCGAAGACGAGCGGGTCACGGTTTGCGGCGCCGAAGGACAGCAGCACCCGTGAACCATTGGGGATGGTGACATCACCGATGTCGTAGTCAGCGCAGGTGTAGCGGTACAAGTTCTGGATCGGGCTGGTGAAACGCAGGAGCTCTTCGACAGCCATCGGAATGAGATCCGGATTGGCGCGGATCTTGTCGTATTCCTCGGGATTTCGAGCAAAGACGTCGAACATTCCACCGAGGAGGTTTGTGGTGGTCTCATTGCCGGCGATGAGAAGCAGGATCGAAATCAAGAACAGTTGTTCATCGGTCAGGTTGCCGTCCGTGCTGTGTTCGATCAACCGTCCCAACACGGTGCCAGATCCCTTGAGGTGGCCACTGGCGAGTTGCTTGAGGAAATAGCGGCGGAGCGCCAGAGCTGCGGCCAGGCACCTCGCGCCACCCAGTATTCCGCTGGGCGTCGGGGTGAAGTTGATCATCTGCACCGCGCCCTCGGACCACCGGCGGAAGTCAGCGATATCGGCTTCCGGAACGCCCAAGATGCCGGCAATCACCCTCAAGGGCATGGGGATAGCGAGTTCCTCGACCACGTTGCAGCCTGGGTTGGCGAGCACGTTGTCGACGAGTTCGGTTGCGAGGCGACCGGTGATGGCTTGCCAGCTGTCTAGAGCTCGCTTGGTGAATGCGGGCTGCACCTGTTTCCGCAGGCGGCTGTGCTGCTGGCCGTCGGTGAGGACGACCAGTTCGGCCGCCATGCGGACGCGGGTGACACCTTGACTGCTGTTGATCTTGTCGGTATCCCGCAGAGCAGCTCGTACGTCTTCGAGTCGGGAGACGACCCAGGTTGCTCTCTTCGCGTTGTAGTGGAGGCGGCCACCGCTGTGCAGGGCCCGGTAGGCGGCGAAGGGGTCGGCAGCCGTGGCCGGGTCGAGGGGGTCGTATGCCGTATTGACGGCCCCTTGCCAACCTCTGGTCCCGAGCCGTCTTGTACGCAGTGCTGCTGCCAGATTCATCTGCAATGCGGTGCCGAAGGGGCGTATGGACGTGAGAACGCCGCCACCGTCGTCAGTTGTCGTCATCGTTGTGCAAACGTCCTCTCTGAAATCACCCGAACCGCTGGGTACTGACGCCGGGGCCGCGACGTCGTTTCCCCACGACGATTCACAGGAGCGGTCCTGACGCCGATACCTCGTCGTCACGGTGCCGGGATACCGGGCTCGCTGGCTCAGAGCCGCGCGACGACGACATCGCTCGAACAGTCCTCAGCGATCATGTCTTGTCCGGCTGCACGTCTTGGTGCCGAAGGGCCCCAACAGGGCGACGGTCTGAACTCGTACCCTGCGGTCAGGGTTCGGGAGAGCCCGGGCGTACTCGTGTCCGGCCTGAAGTGCCGGTGCTCGCCTGCCGTCCATGGCATCAGGCTGGCCAGTCGAGGCGAAGAACGTCAATAGGCTGAGCTGATGTTGCGAAGCCAACCGCATATCCAACACCCGATTGTGTCTCACCGTAGGCCACTCACCAGCGCCTTCGACTGCGACAAGCGGGTCATCTTGTCTCAAGCCGCAAGATAAGCCGCGGGAGCTAGCAGCATGGGATTGTATGGGTCATGGCGAGAACCGACTGGCTGGTAGGGCGAGACCGAAGCGCCGCCGCGGCGGACCGGATCTACCAAGCGGCGTCAGACATCGTGTTGCGGAAAGGGTTCGAAGCACTCACCATCGGCGCGCTCGCACAACGGGTGCACTGCTCGCCGGCCACGATCTACCGGCACGTCGGAGGTAAGACCGAGATCATGGAGGCCGTGACCCTGCGGCTGTCGATGCAGGTCGTCGGCGCGGTCCGTGCGGCCATTGTCGATCTCGAGGGGGCAGAACGGGTAGCGACTGCGGTTGTGGTCGCTCTCGAACTCATTCGTGCCCAACCCCTGGGGCACGTGATCATGAACAATGTGGTGCCCGGTCTGGGAGGAGACTGGCTCACCGATTCGAGACTCATCGCTTCGATAGCCGAGGAGATCATCGGTCGACGTGACGAAGCGGCCGCGCAGTGGCTCATCCGGGCGACGTTAGCGCTGTGGTTATGGCCGGGGCAGGATCGCGACAGCGAAGTGGACATGGTCCGCCGTTTCATCGGCCCGGCTCTCGGCAGTCCCTAGATCGGCCGGTGTGACCTTCGCGCGGCCCGCTCAGGGCCGTGGCAGCTTGCGATGCAGAGGGTTGGTGCTGACGGGTGTAGCCCGCGTGTTCTGGGGAAGTCGGTCGACGACCGTCGGCGTGTCTGCCGTCGCGCGGGTGGCGTCGTGCAGCTGCATGCCCGAGGTACGCCCGCCGCCCAGCGCCGGTGATCCGATCAGCCGACGCGCCGGCCGGCCGCAATCCGCGCACGGCACCGTCTCCGGTGGTGCGCTGATCGGGTGATGTTCGCTGAACGGGGGACACCCTTGCGGGCATCGAAACCTATACGAAGGCATACATATCACCATAAGACGATGAGAGCTGTGGCCACACCGTTCACAGAGGTCTAGGTTCGAAGGGGTAAGCCGCTCGGAGACCCGACCGTGGAGGACGACGTGCCCGAACTGCTCTATCCGCTTGACTCCAGCAGGAAATTCACTGATCAGCAGATCGTCGGCCACAACCGGTGGCACCCGGACATCCCGGCCGCGGTCACCGTCAAACCCGGTGACACGTTTCGTGCGCACTGCCGGGAGTGGTTCGACGGCGCCATCCACAACGACGACTCGGCCGCCGACATCCTCAATGCCCCACTCAAAGGTGTGCACTGTCTTTCCGGGCCGTTCGCGGTGGAGGGAGCCGAACCGGGAGACCTGCTGATCGTCGACATCCTGGATGTGGGCCCGATTCCTCAGGAGGATTCCGGGCCCCTGGCCGGTCAGGGCTGGGGCTACACCGGAATCTTCGCCAAGCAGAACGGCGGCGGATTCCTGACCGATCAGTTCCCGGACGCATACAAGGCGATCTGGGATTTCGCCGGGCAGAGCGCGACGTCTCGACACGTCCCAGGGGTGAAGTACACCGGCATCGTGCACCCGGGTCTGATGGGCACCGCGCCGTCGGCTGAGCTGCTGGCGAAGTGGAATCGCCGCGAGGGTGCCCTCATTGCGACCGACCCGGATCGCGTTCCACCCCTTGCTCTTCCGCCTGAACCGCAGGACGCCATACTGGGTTCGCTGACCGGTGACGACTTCGAGCGGGTCGCCGCCGAAGCCGCCCGCACCGCCCCGCCGCGGGAGAACGGCGGCAACCAGGACATCAAGAACCTCACCAAGGGCACGCGGGTGTTCTATCCGGTTTTCGTACCGGGAGCGAATCTGTCGTTCGGCGACCTGCACTTCTCCCAGGGCGATGGTGAGATCACCTTCTGCGGCGCCATCGAGATGGGTGGCTTCCTGGATCTGCATGTCGACCTCATCAAAGGCGGCATGCAGACGTACGGGGTTTCGGAGAATGCGATCTTCATGCCGGGCAACACCGATCCGCAGTACTCGGAGTGGATCGCGTTCTCCGGCACGTCGGTGACGCTCGACGGCGAGCAGAAATACCTGGACTCCGACCTCGCCTATCAGCGCGCGTGCCTGCACGCCATCGACTATCTGACAAAATTCGGCTACAGCCCGGAGCAGGCCTACCTGCTCCTGGGCTCGGCGCCGATCGAGGGCCGGCTGTCCGGGGTGGTGGACATCCCCAATTCCTGTGCCACCGTCTATATTCCGACTGCGATTTTCGACTTCCCGATCGCCCCGTCCGCGTCGGGTCCGCACCAGATCGATCCTGGGATGGGCGCTCCGCACGCCAGCTTCTGAGCCGTGTTTCAGTCGGTGGGCTCCCAGGTCAGGATGCCTGAGTCGGCGAAGAGGGAGAGGTGCAAGCGCCCGTCCTGGAGCACGTAGCTGCGCACGGCCGTCAGCGCCCGCGACACGCGCTGGTCCAACGATCCGGGCGGGCAGGCCATCTCGGTGACAGCGATCGGGCCGAAATCGAGCTGTCCTGAGTCGGCGGAGTCATCGGCGCTGGCCTGCCAGCTCGACGAGCCGCGGTTGCAATCGATCTGGAAGGCGGCGCGGCCGGATTCGCCGTCGCGGACGCCGAAGTCAACGGTGTACAGCTGCTCTGCCGGAACTGTGGTGGTGCCCTGCGCGTCGTCCATGGATTGGATTTCGGTCAGCTTCCACGTCGTCCCGTCGAGGCTCGTGGCCGCTTCCGCGGTCGGTGCCGAACACCCCGTCAGCACCGCGGCCGTCGCAGCGGCGATCGCGGCTTTCACGGTGTGTGCGGGGCGCTGGTCATGCTGCGCGGGGTTTCCGCGCGGCGCATCAACAACGCCAGAACAATGGCGACGATGAGCAAGGCGGGAACGTCACCGACAAGATGACCCCGCTCGCCGGCATCCGCGAGTGCTTGGACGGCCATGATCACGGCGTGCACCGCGCTGGATACCGCCGTGAACCAGATCAGGCTTCGGTTGGCGAGCGGATCACGCGTCGCCATCAGCAGGAACACGCCCAGCGTGGCGTACAGGCCGATGATCATGGCCAGGTAGTGCGACGATCCGTGTCCCCACGCCCAGCCCGACGGCCACACCACCGTCAACGGATACACGCCGAGGATGAAGATCAGCCCGATGACCGCGACCGCCACCCTCAGCAGGAAGACCGGACCGCGGTTGGTTTCGTTGTGCCCGGACATCAGCACCGCCCCTCGTCGAGGTACAGGCCCATATTTTCACGTTGTCCGGTCTTCTTGGTTGTTTTCAACTCAGCGACTAGGTCGCTATCGGCTCCGCATTCAACAGATCGCGGGCGATGTCCCGCGCTGTATCCATCGGTTGGGTGCTGTCGTCGAGCCCGCGGTGCACGATGGCACCCTCCACCAGGAGAAAGACGTGCTCGGCCAACCGGCGCGCCTCGGCGGGGTCAGGGCGGTCCTCTGCCACCAGTTCGGCGAGCCGGTCGCGCACCGCCTGCTTGTGTTCGCGGATTGCGGTGTAGGCGGCGTGATCGCGGGGTAGTTCAGCTGCGGCGTTGACGAAGGCGCAGCCGCGGCTGACCATGGTCGCGTCGTCGAGGTAGGCATCGAAAACCACTAGCGCACGCGGTGATTCGGCTGCGGCGATACGTTGCTCGAACTGCTGCCACCACAGTTCGTGTCGCCGACGCAGGTACGCCGCGACGAGAGCGTCCTTGGAGCCGAACCGGTCGTACAGCGTTCGCTTCGTGACACCGGATTCGGCGGCGATGGTGTCGACGCCCACCGCGTGGATGCCGTCGCGGTAGAACAGGTGCGACGCCACCTCAAGGATGCGCCTCGCGCCGGGCGTCAGCCGCAGTTCATCGCTTTTCACCGTCGGCCCCTTCCCTTGACTTCACAGATCAGTATAGTAGCGTACGGCGTGAACTTCACAGATCGGTGAGATGAAAGGACTGAGGAAATGCGTACATGGATGAGGTCCGTCGTCGACGCGGCCGCCGAGTTCGCGCGGGGAATCGACACCGCGAGCGCCATCCGGCACGGCGTGCCCGTCGCGCCGAACGGCCGCTCTCGACCTGCGCCACCCGAGCCGGCGCACGGCGCAGTGACGCTGATACTGGATCCGGTGCTGCGGAACTGACCGGAAACACGGCAGCAACGCTCAACTCGACAGGTCGACGACCGTCACGCGCGTTGACGTCGAGGCCAAGGTCGGCTTCGCAGGTGGCCTGCCCGCCATGGACCCTCCAGATCGCAGAGATCAGATGCCGTGCAGGAAAGGGAGAAGATCACGCTGCGGCTTCCCCGCCCGAGTCCGACGACGTGGCGTCCTCGGCGGAGTCATCCAGCGGGGTAGACACGCGGTCGAACGACGACTCCGCGACCTGATCATCATCGCTGGACGCACGGCTGTCCTCGCCTGAATAGATATCGGGCTGCGGGCCCTCACGCGCGGGTTTCTCGGAGACGGGGATCTCGGAGGCCCACGCCTCAGTCGTCACGACCCCATCATCGGTGTCGGTGTCGGTGTCGGTATCGGTGAGGCTGACTTCCGAAGCAGACTGCACCTGCTGGTCTCCTCCCCGGTCAAACGAGTCTCCGCTGGAGATTGCACCAGGCAAAGATGCGTCGGTGGCGTCCTCTTCCAGCGCTTCGCCAGGCACGGTCGGCGCATGGTCGGCAGCGGTGACCCCACCGGTGTCCGTATCGGCCGGCATGGTGTCGTAAGGCACGGGTTCGCCATAGGGGTCGACGGCACCCGTGTACACCGGAGGCCCGCCCACGCCGAACGGGCTGTTCGGTATTTCGGTGTGCAACGGTCGGCAGTTCGGATCGCCGGTCAACTCACTGATCGCGTTGTCCACGCCGGTGGGGATCGCGACGAGGAAGTCGACGACGGCCTTCACGAGATCCGGCACGTACAAGTATCGCGCCGGGGTCGGCTCGCCCGGATTGACGGTGCGGTCGTAGCCCATCTCGATCAGAACGCGCAGAGCAGGATCGAGGCCGACCGCCAACGGTCGGCCCACCAACGGGATCCACGTCAACGGTACGAGTAACGGGACGACCTCGGTCGGGATCAGGTAGTACGTGGTGTCTCGATACTGGCCCTGTAACTGTGGCGCGGTCGTGCCGAAGTAATTACCGTGCAGCACAACCGTTCCGAGCAAGGCGTTGACGTCGGCGAGCAAGTTCAGCGGATTGGTGGGGAAGTCGGCCCAACCGTCGTACTGGCGGGCGACGTCGACGGTTGTCAGCGGCGCCGGCTGGGGCGAAAACGTCGGCGTGGCCCCGTTGAACGTCACGCCCAGAATGGGGATGTACGTCCCGACGAAACGTTCGAGGATGCCGCCGTTGGGCCGATTGGGGTTCGCGAGCAGCAGAAAGCTCACCGGAGTCGAGGTCGGGTGCGCGATCAGGTCCAGCTTCTGGTTGCTCGCGACCGTGGCGCTTTCGGAATATCCGTAGATCACATAGGAGCTATCGGCCAGCGCGCGGAGGTCGGTGTGGACGTACGGCGCGCTCGTCACCGTGCACGGATTTCCTTTGACGCACTCATCGAGGTTCGCTTGTCCGACGGCCACCGATTGGTCGAAGGTCATGTCGAAGAAGCCGGTGACGAAACGGAACTCTTCAGGGGTGTAGACGGCCACGAGGGCACACGGCCGGTCACAGAGACCGCTCGGACGGATGAAGTACGTGTCGGCTGAATCGACGTAGTCAGTGATGAACTCCGTCGTGTCCTGCGGGATACTCAGTGGGTGGGAGTTACCGCCCATGATGAGCGCGGTAGCCGACCAAGCGAACGCCGAGTTGACCATCGCGCCGGTCCACAGACCGATCACTGACACAACCGCCGTCAGGACGGCGATGGTGGAGCAGGTGCATCGGCGCATCGGTTCACCTCGTTCCGGGCCGCTCTCAGCTTTCTGACTGTCACCGCCTCACCCGCGACGCCGAAGAGGCTTTCGTCCCAGCCTTGGAGGTCTTTCGGCTCTGGCAAGCTGCCCCGTGGCACTCTCCGGGACTTGCGTCGTCACCTCGAGGGCACAAGGTCCTCTCTGGGCGCAAAGCCTGTCGAATCTTCGGCGCGCGTCCTACCGTGAGGTGTGAGCAGGAGCACACGATGAACGAATTCATGCGCAGCAGTGACGCATTCACCTGGTCCATGGAAAGCGACCCGCGGTTGCGGTCGACGGTGGTGACGGTCCTGTTGCTGGACGCATCGCCGGATTGGGCCGAGGTGCGCGACCGCGTTGAGCGGCTCACTCATGAACTGCCGATGATGCGGCAACGCGTGGTGAACTCGCCGTTGTCGGCTCCGCCGCGTTGGCAGCCGTGCGCCGAGTTCGACCTGGACTTCCACATGCGTCGGATTGCCGCACCCGCGCCGGGCTCCCTCGACCACGTCCTAGAGATGGCCCGGCTGGCGCAGATGGAGGACTTCGACCGGGCGCGGCCGTTGTGGAAGATCACGTTGATCGAGGGGTTGGCCGACGGTGGCGCGGCCGTGCTGTGCACCTTCCACCACGCGCTCACTGACGGTGTCGGGGGAGTGCAGATCGCGATGGCCCTGTTCGGGCTGTCCGACCTGTCGACCGATGATCTGGCGCCGCCGACACCGTCGTCGGCGTCGCCGCTGGACGGGTATCTCGACGCCGCGCGGTACGGCGTGGGTGCCCTCGGCGGCGCGGCCGCCGCGCTGTCGTCGCTTCCGAAGCTGCTCTTCCAAGGGATCCGCAACCCGGCACGCACCGTTGGTTCAGCGGCCGAGCTCGCCGCATCGGTGTACCGCACCGTGCGCCCGGTCAATCACACCGGATCGCCGTTGATGACCAACCGCACCCTGACCCGTCGTCTCGACGTGCTCGAGGTGCCGATGCCGCAGCTGCGCGACGCGGCGCACCGCTGCGATGCCGCGCTCAACGACGCATTCGTCGCCGGACTGGCCGGCGGTTTGCGGCTCTATCACGAGAAGCACGACGTCAACGTCGGGGCGTTGCATCTGTCGATGCCGATCAGCCTGCGCGTCGCCGGCGACGCTCCGGGTGGGAACCACATCACGCTGATGCGTTTCGACATCCCGGTCGGGATCGCCGACCCCGCGCAGCGGATCCGCGAGATCCGGGGGCGCACCGACCGGGTGAGGCACGAGAAGTCCCTTCCCCATACCCAATTGATCGCCGGAGCGTTGAACCTGATGCCCCGGTGGTACATCGGGTCGATTCTGCGCCACGTCGACTTTCTCGCCAGTGACGTGCCGGGCATTCCGGTGCCGGTGTCTCTCGGCGGCGCTGCGGTGACGATGCAATATGCCTTTGGTCCGACGATCGGGTCTGCGGTCAACGTCACGCTGCTGACTTACGTCGATACCTGTGCGCTGGGCATCGACGTCGATACCGGAGCGATCCCCGACCCCGACCTTTTCTGCGACTGCCTGCGCGCAGGTTTCGACGAGGTGCTGGCGCTGGCAGGCGCTTGAGTGCTTTATCAGCAGTCGGTGCGGATGCTGAAATCCCGGTCGAGCATCGCCGCCGGGTCGTCTTCCGTTCCGCCGAACGCGGTGCCGGAGATGTGGAAGACGCCGTTGTCGACGCGCGCTGTCCCCTCGCCGACGACGTCGCGGCCGAACGTGCCGGAAAACCCGTCCACGCCGCGCAGATGCACCAGTTCGGCGGTGACGGTTTCACCGGTGTTCACGATTGCGGTGAAGCCAGGATCGGACTCGGACGTCTCGATGATCCACTGCCACTTGTACTGATTGCAGACGACGGGAAAACGCTCGGCTGAGCCGTCGCCGATCCGGACTTCTGCAGTACGAGTTCCCAAAGCGGCGGGCGGCGCGGAGCACGCGGAAGCCGCGACCACGGCCACCGTGGTCGGCACCCACCACGCGGCGCCTCGCATGGAAGCGGGGTACCCGCTCGTCGACGCGTTTATGCCGCTCGGTCAGCTGAAGTGTGTCTGCGGTCGCGACAGCGCCACCCCATCGAGCGTGATGTCGACCTTCTCGTTGTAGAACGCGACCATGTTCGCGATCGAGGCCACCGCCGGCAACGGTGTGTGGTACGTCCACGCCAGATCGGTGTGGACGGCGTCCCCCGCCCGCACCGACCAATACGCGGAGGTGACGCCCTTGTAGGGGCACAGCGTCTGGGTGCTCGTCGGTTCCAGATGCTCGAACGTCACGTCGGTCTGGTCGATGTAATACCTTGTCGGCAGACCTGTTTCGAACAGCAGAACGGGGCTGCGGGTCTCTGCGAGAGCAACCCCGTCGACCGCCACGGTGACGTGCCGGTGCGAGCGCAGCGCATCGACACGGGCGTATGGATTGCGTGGATGGCCGTAGATCGGTTCGTCCTCTTCGAACCACGACAGCGCTGACCACTCGAAGCGCACAAGACCGCTCACCGGCCCGCCGTCGTCGTCGAACACTCGGGCGGCCGACTGGTGTGTCGCCGTCGGCCCGATCACCGAGAAGAGTCGCGACGGGCCGAACTGCACTGTCTGCGGGTGGTTGTCGTCCTGCAAAGCAGATGGTTGGACGTCGTCGAGCGGGATGTAGTACTGCGGATAGTAGGGCACTTCCCACACGTAACGAGCCGACATGGTGTCGAAGATCAGCTTGTCGCCGACAAATCCGCGGACCCGCCGCGGCGAGGGCTCGACGCGGCCCCGCGCGGCCGCCATCCGGGGGTAGTCCTGCGGGGTGTCCGTCACTGTCCTTCTCCTTGCTCGTCGTTCGACTGAGTAATCAGCCGCCTCCGCAACTGGCGTAGCCGCCACGGGTAGCTGTCGTGCGGCCACATCCGCTCGATGGCGGCGTTGAACTCGGCGCCCAGCAGCACCGCGAACGCAGTGAGGTAAAGCCACAACACCACGGCGATCGGTACGGCGAGCTGACTGAACACGGCGTCCGTGCTCGCGCTCATCGTCAGGTACGCACGCAACCCTGCAGATGCGATCAGCCACAGCACAACTGCCAGAACGGCTCCCGGCAGGTCTCGGCGCCAAGGTGTCTGCCAAGGGACTCCGACGTGATAAAGCGTGGCGAGAGCGGCCAGCACAAGAACGATGACGCTGGGCCAGAACATCACATCCAGCACACGCAGCGTGGTATCCGCGACAGCGTCCGGGGCCAGCCATTCCACAAGCCGCGGTCCGAACACCATCGGCGGCAGCAGCGCCACCGCGCCGACCATTGCTCCAAGGGTCATGCCCAACGCCAACAGTCGACGCCGCCAGCCCGAGCGCGGAGGTACACCGTAGGCGATGGTGATGGTCTCGAGATAGCGATTGATCGCCCGGGACCCCGTCCAGATGCTGAGCACCAGGCTGATGGAGACCACCCGACCTTGGGTTTGGGCAAGCACGGTGTTCACCGCGCGTTCGTACGCCGCATAGGTCGGGTCGGACAGGAAAGACTCCGGGATGCCGAGCACCAGCTCGGTGAATTCCTGCGTGCCCTCAGGCCCCAGCGTGGCGGCGACGAAACCCAGTGATCCGATGAGGGCCAGCAGCAACGCTGGAAGCGAGATCAGCGTGAACAGTGCCGCCTCGGCCGCGAGGCCGGGCACCCGGTCGTCGATCGCGCCGCGGCCTGTATGCCAGATCAGCCTGGCGACCTGCTGCAGTGGGCGGGGCAGCTGCGCGAAGCGATCGGCGCCTTCACGCTCGAGTTTCGTTTTGGCGGCTTGGGCGCGTCTCGTGAGCCGTGCCTGCAGTTGCCGCCGATCGCGTTCCCAGAGCATCGCCTCGAGCCTATGAGACCAGGCCGCCCCGGGCATCGCCGGTCATCTATGGGGCGGTTCGAGCACGCCGTTGCGTCGGGCCCGCCGGAAGTTCGCCATCACACGGTCGAGCACCGCGTTGTACACGGAGCCATCGTTGAGAATCTGCTCGAGACCTCGGTGACGAAGGTAGGTGTCCAGTCGGCGGTCCAGGGGAGCGTCCCAGTCCTGATGCCCGGCATATTCGGAGCACAGGAAACCCCATGCGATTTCGTCGAGTGCCGCAGCGTCGAATTTGTGCGGCCACGCGATGTCTGGCATCACGCCCTCCCGGGGGTCGTGCCCTCGATCATGCTCGCTTTCGGGTTGGGAGGGAAGAGTGGTCTCACCGCTGTTGTCGGCGGCTGTGTCATCACCGGCGTCGAACGGACGAGCCCATCCTCGCCCGGAACCCGCTCAACGATGATCAGCCCCGGCGTGTCGGGAGAGTTCTTCCGTTGGGAAGGATGGGCACGTGGGATCGAAGTCATCGAGGCGGTATCCAGACGAGTTGAAGGCGCGGGCGGTGCAGATGGTGGCCGATCTGCGCGGTGATTCGACCTCGGAGTGGGAGGCGATGGGCCGGGTTGCTGACCTGCTGGGTGTCGGCACTGCGGAAACGGTGCGCAAGTGGGTCCGCCAGGCCGAGATCGACGTCGGGCAGCGAGTCGGGCAGACCAGCGAGGAATCCGAGGTGCTGCGCAAGCTGCGCCGGGAGAACGCCGAGCTCAAGCGGGCCAACGCGATCTTGAAGGCGGCTTCGGTTTTCTTCGCCGCCGAGCTCGACCGGCCGTCTCAGTAGTCGTCGAGTTCATCAGCGCCCACCAGCACAAACGGGTGGGCGCCGATGGTCTCAAGTGGGGTGTCGAGTCGATGTGCGCCGTGCTCAGTGAATTCGGCGTCACGATCGCCCCGTCGACGTATTACGCCCACCGCGCGCGCCGGGGTCCGTCGAAGGCTGACTGGGCTGACGCGCAGGTGATCGATGCGATCTGGCGGCTGCGCCAGTCCCAGAAACTGTACCGAGTCCTGGGCGCCCGCAAGACATGGATTGTGCTGCGCACCGACGGCCTCGATGTCTCACGCTGCGTCGTGGAACGACTCATGCGGGAGATGGGATGGCGCGGCGCCTGCAAGCGTCGCGCGGTGCGCACCACTGTCGCTGATCCGGCCGCGACCCGGGCCCCTGACCGGGTAGCTCGGAGGTTCCTCGCCGCGGCTCCCGACCGATTGTGGGTGGCCGACTTCGTGCGCCGCGAGGC
>NZ_BLTG01000016.1 GCF_017312405.1 Mycobacterium sp. PO1 | reverse complement strand
CCGCCGCACGAGGGCCAGGCGCCCTTGCCCTGGGAAGCCAGGACGCGCTCGGCGACGGCGATCTGCTCTTCCTTGGTGGCGAGGTAGGCCGCCGGGGCGAACTCGCCACCACCGTGGCCGGACCAGGTGCTGGGGGAGAACTGCAGGCCACCGTGGTAGCCGTTGCCGGTGTTGATCGCCCAGTTTCCGCCGGACTCACAACGGGCAACCTGATCCCATTCGCCGTCGGTCGCTGCGCCGGCGTGGCCGGCTCCGGCGAGGCTGAGGCCGCCACCGCCGATGACCGCACCGGTGAAGGCGATCTTGGCGACGTTGACGGATGAAGAAGCGGGCTTGCGGTGCCGTCCACTCATGGGTGTGCGTCGTCCTCTCGTCGGCGCCTGCGAGGTCAGCTGTCGGGTTCGGGCTGGAGAGGTAGCCCGGCCGTCGTCGCCGAAACGGCGACGGCTTCACCCCAAGGAGCCAGTGGCTCCGGGTCCCGTTGTGTAGGCGGACCGATGGGTCCCCCGCCTCCATCCAGGTGGTGTCTCGTTGTCCCCGCGCGCCAACGGATGGAGTTAGGCGCAGTTGGTCACGCGGCAGGGCCATCGCGATGTGGGGGTCGATGGCCTGGTTCTGAACGGTAATCGGTCACCAGAATCCCGTCACCTTTTGACGCCGTCGGCGTTTCTGACCGGGGCAAATACTAATAAAACTCTAAATGCCCAGCACGGCCTGTTGTTCCTGCAGGTGCGGGTTGCCTCAACCGCTCCGTAGCCATGCCGTGACCATTCTGTTATGTGACGCAAATCACGGAATAGGTGGGCCCCGGCGGGCCGTCAACCCCCGGCGAACGGGGGGAGAACGTCGACCGTCTGGGTGTCGCCGAGCGCAGTCTGCAAGTCGCGCACCGCAACTCCGTCGCACAGGTACGAACACCGTGCCAGCACCGCCGACAGCCCCGCGCCCCGGTTGTGCAGCGTCTCTACCAGCTCGCCCACCGTCGTCCCGGCGGGCACGGTGATCGTCTCGTCCTCGACACCGGCCGCGGCGCGCGCCGCCGCGAAATAGCGGACGGTGACCCGCGCCTCGGCGTCGGTGGTCTCGGCTCGCACCGCCTAGCCTCCGATCGCGCTCATCGGCCGGTCCGGTTGGACGAAGCCCGGGTCGTTGATGCCGTGGCCCGCCGCCTTGGCCCACATCGCAGCGCGCCACGCGGCTTCGAGTGCGTCGTCGTCAGCGCCCGAGCGCAGCAGCGCGCGCAGGTCGGTCTCCTCACGCGCGAACAGGCAGTTGCGCACCTGTCCGTCGGCGGTGAGCCTGCTGCGGTCACAGGCGGCACAGAACGCCTGCGAGACCGACGCGATGATGCCGACCCGTCCAGCCATCTGCCCGCGCCGGTGTACCTGCCAGAGTTGCGCCGGGGCGGATCCGCGCGGTGCCGGGTCCTCGGTCAGCGTGAAGTGCGTCCGCAGTGCGGCGAGCACCTCATCGGCCGACAACGCCCGGTCGCGTTGCCACGAGTGCCCCGCGTCGAGCGGCATCTGTTCGATGATGCGCAGTTGCAGCCCCTCGTCGAGGCAGAAGCCCAGCAGTGCCACCGCGTCGTCGAGGCCGGTGACCGGATCGAGTACCGCGTTGACTTTGACCGGGTCCAGTCCCGCCGCTCTGGCTGCGCGCAGCCCGGCCAGCACGTCGTCGAGCCGGTCGCGGCGGGTGATGGCCTTGAAGCGGGCCGGGTCGACGGTGTCCAACGAGACGTTGATGCGATTGAGCCCGGCATGGGCCAGCGCCTCGGCGCGAGCGGCCAGCCCGACACCGTTGGTCGTCAACGTGATTTCCGGGCGTGGACGAAGCCGAGCGGTGGCGCGCACGACGTCCTCGAGGTGCGGGACCACCAGCGGCTCACCACCGGTGAACCGGACGCTGGTGATGCCGAGGCGGGTCACGGCAAGACGAAGAAGCCGGATCAGCTCGTCGGCATGCAGTTTCTGCTCGCCCGGCATCCAGTCCAGCCCCTCTGCCGGCATGCAGTACGTGCAGCGCAGATTGCACAGGTCTGTCAGCGAGACACGCAGGTCTGTGGCCACCCGGCCGAAGGTGTCGATCAAGGGTCCTTCGGTCGGACACGGCGGAGCCGGGTCCGATGCCTGTCGGTGCACGCTGGGCACCCCGAGTGCGACGACGCTCACGGGGCGGCTCCGGCGGGGGTGTGGCGTTCGTCCACGGGCACGATCTCCTTGCCCAGCGGCCACAGCGAGATCGGGATCATCTTCAGGTTGGCCACGGCCAACGGGATGCCGATGATCGTGATGGCCATCGCGATGGCGGTGGTGATGTGGCCGATCGCCAGCCACACACCGGCCACGATGATCCAGATGACGTTGCCGACCAACGCGCCTGGGCGCGGACCGGGTTTGTCGACGACCGTGCGCCCGAAGGGCCACAGCGCGTACAACGCGATCCGCAACGACGCGAAACCGAAGGGGATGGTGATGATCAGCACGAAGCAGATCAGCGCCGCCAGCAGGTAGCCCAAAGCCAGCCACAGGCCGCCGAAGATCAACCAGATGACATTGAGTATCAGTCGCATCGTCTTCCTCCAGCGGTGACGGCCAGCCTACCGACATAAGGGGATGCTGGCCGCCGCGGCGTCCGAGTAGGATCAGGGCCGAACGCGTCCCGGCGCAGGCGGGGGCGCTTACTTTATGGCTTCAGACAGACAAGCAGGTGAGACCAGTGCCGACCGGCCGGGTGAAGTGGTACGACGCCGAGAAGGGCTTCGGGTTCCTCTCGCAAGAGGACGGTGAGGACGTCTACGTGCGGTCCTCGGCGTTGCCCGCCGGTGTGGAGGCCCTGAAGGCGGGGCAGCGCGTCGAGTTCGGCGTGGCCGCCGGGCGGCGCGGACCCCAGGCGCTGAGCCTGAAGCTGATCGACCCGCCCCCGAGTCTGTCGCGGACCCGTCGCGAAGCGGCCGCCGCCGAGCACAAGCACACCCCCGACGAACTGCACGGCATGGTCGAGGACATGATCACGCTGCTCGAGGGTGCAGTACAGCCGGAACTGCGCAAGGGCCGCTACCCGGACCGCAAGGTGGCCCGCCGGGTCTCCGAGGTCGTGCGGGCTGTCGCTCGGGAGCTCGACGCCTGAAACGCGGGTCCGGCGAGCCTGATGCGGCTGCCGGGGAGAGCCGGCGAGACCGAACCTCGGGAGAGTCGGACTCTCTGCGCGCAATTGGTTCGGACTCGGCGGGGGTAGAAAGAACCCCATGAGCTATGTGGCCGACCCGTCGAGCTCCGACGGCGAATTCAATCGGGACACCGACTACATCGACACCCGTATCACCGCCGACGGCAGGGACGGCTATCCCGTCGAGCCCGGCCGCTACCGCTTGATCGTCGCCAGGGCGTGCCCGTGGGCCAACCGAACCATCATCGTGCGCCGCCTCCTCGGCCTGGAGGACGTGCTGTCGATCGGGTTCTGTGGTCCCACCCACGACGAACGCAGCTGGACGTTCGATCTGGATCCGGGTGAGGTCGACCCGGTGCTGGGCATCCACTACCTCCGGGATGCGTACAACGCTCGGATTCCCGACTATCCCAAGGGGGTGACCGTCCCCGCGCTGGTGGATATCGAGAGCGGTCAGGTGGTCACCAATGACTACGCCCAGATCACCTTGGACTTCTCCACCGAGTGGTCGGCCCACCACCGCGCCGGCGCGCCGCAGCTGTATCCCGAGCCGTTGCGTGCCGAGATCGACGAGGTGGCCGAGCGGGTCTACACCGAGATCAACAACGGTGTCTACCGCTGCGGCTTCGCCGGGTCGCAGCGGGCGTACGAGCGCGCCTATGACCGGTTGTTCACCGCCTTGGACTGGCTCGAAGAGCGCCTGAGCGGGCAGCGGTTCCTGGTCGGCGACACGATCACCGAGGCGGACGTGCGGCTGTTCACCACCCTGGCCCGCTTCGATCCGGTGTATCACGGCCATTTCAAGACCAATCGCCAGAAGCTCGCCGAGTTCCCCGCGTTGTGGGCCTACGCCCGCGATCTGTTCCAGACCCCCGGCTTCGGCGACACGATCGATTTCGTCCAGATCAAGCAGCACTACTACCTCGTGCACAGCGACATCAACCCCACAGGTGTGGTCCCGAAGGGCCCCGACCTGTCCAACTGGCTGACGCCCCACGGGCGGGAAGCGCTGGGCGGCAAACCTTTCGGTGACGGAACGCCTCCGGGGCCGACGCGGGAAGGGGAGCGGGTCCCCGAGGGTCACTCGGCGGGCTGATCCCAGGTGGTGCGCACCGACCATTCCGCGTGCGGCACCGGGAATTCGTTGCCATCCTGGTCGCGCACCAACGTCGGCAGCTGCACGGCGATGCCCCGCAGCCGGCCCAACTGCGGGTCGACCGTCGGGATCGTCACGGCGAGTCTGCTGGCGGGCCGGAACTCCTCGACGCGGTCGCCGTCCTCGAAGGCGCGCAGCAGCACCCACGGTGCTTTCGCCACCTCCTGCGGCACCGACAACTGGACGGGGTGACGACCGCTCACCGGTAACTCGCCCTGCGAGGCGGGAACCACACAATCGGTCGGGTCGAGCACCTCGCACACGCGGTACGGCCCCACCCTGGTCAGCTCTCCGTGGGAGTAAGCCGAGATCTCGGGAAGGTGCGGATCGCTGTCGCTGGACAGCCGCCACACCAGCACGGCGGTACCGATCGAGGCCAGCAGCGCCACAGCCGCGAGCGCGGCGACTCCCCGCTTCATTCTCCGGTCACCACCGTTGCGTCGTCGCGCACACCTTCTTTCGCCGCCAGCACCGGGCGGTTACCGCCGAAGCCGGGCACCAGGGACTCGCCGCGGTAACTCAGCACCGTCTGGGCCAACCCGAGGATCAGAACCGCGGTGATCGTAGTGAAACCCACCCACAAGTCGGTGTAGATCAGCACACCGGTGGCGCCGCCCGCGACCCACGCCAGTTGCAGAAGCGACTCCGAACGACCGAACGCCGACGCGCGCGATTCCTCGGGCAGATCATCCTGCAGTGACGCGTCGAGTGACGCCTTGGCGATCGCACTGGCACCCGAGGTGATGAGCGTGGCCGCGGCCGCCACCAACAGACTGCCGGTCACCGCGGTCGCCAGCGCCGCCGCCGTCACCGCGATCGCGCAGCGCACCACGAGCTGCGCCGGATGACCGAGCTTCATGCGGGCAGCGGTGAAATTGCCGATGAAGTTGCCGATCGCCGCGGCCGCTCCGATCAAGCCGAGGATCCGCAGCTGTTCCCACCCGCCGGCGTCGTGGGCTTTGGCGACGAAAGCCGGGTACAGGAACAGGAAACCGACCATCACCTTGACGGTGCAATTTCCCCACAGTGCGGTGATGGTGTTGCGGCCCAGCGGCTGGCGGGCCTTGCCGAAGCGGGACGGCGCGCTCTCGCGGAGGAACTCACCGGAACCGCCGTGATAGCCCAGCGTGGCGGGTACCTCGCCTTCGGTGACCTCGACCCACTTGGGGATCCGCATGGAGAACAGCGCGCCGGCCATGGTGACCGCCACCACCACGTAGAGGGCGCCGGGCATCTGGAACAGGTTGAACCCCCATTCGGCGGCCGCCGCCACCGCGCCGCCGGCCATCGTGCCGCCCAGCAGTCCGAACATGGTCAGTCGCGAGTTCACCCGCACGAGGTCGATCGTCGGCGGCAGTACGCGCGGCGCCACCGCGCCACGTAGGACCGAGAAGGATTTGGACAGCACCATCATGCCCAGCGCACACGGGTAGAGCACCCAGGACGGGAAGGAGCCCGTCGCCCCGTCGTAGTTCGCGATCAGCACCACCGCCAGCACCGTGCGCAGCACGAACGAGCCCGCCAACGCCACCCGCCTGCCGTGCTGCAGCCGGTCGAGGGCCGGTCCGATCAGCGGGGCGATGACCGCGAACGGCGCGATCGTGATGAGCAGATACAGCGCGACGCGGCTCTTGCTCTCGCCGGTGGCGGCGGCGAAGAACAGCGTGTTCGCCAATGCGACGGCCATCGCCGCGTCCACCGCGAAGTTCGCGACCACGGGCCAGGTCAGCGCCGTCAGCCCCGACTTGTCGGCGCCGTCGGCGGTCGCGGCCCGGTGCACCAGGCCGTACATCTTCGAGCCCATCTCGCGGCTGCGATGGGCCGCGGCACGCGTCACCGTGATCTTGTCGGCGGTTCCCAACCGGCCGTCGGAGCCGTCGTAGCTGCCCTCCGCGGAGGCGCGATGGCGCGAGCTTTCATCGAGGGGCGGCAGCCACCGATTGTCGCTGTGCCGATCCGGACCGGTGCGGCGCGGCCTGCGCAGACCCGGGTTCAGGCCGGGATCGCTGGGGTAGTTGGCCATGCCGGGGTGCTCGTCGGCCGGGGGGCGCGGTGGGTAGTAGCGCCCACCCTGCCGACCCTCAGGGTCCCGGGGATCACGCCGCGCTCCGGTCACGTGTCGATTCTCCCTCATCGAGCCGACAGGGTGCGCAAGGGCAACCGGTGTGGCTTGTCGTTGTGTCCTTCGGGCAAGATTGAGGGCAATGGACAGCGTGACCGAACCCTCTCACCAGGACCTGACTCAGAGCGCCACCGGCCCCGAGCCGGTGACCGCGCCGTGGTCCGGAGACGTCGCACCCGGGCTGCAGTCGGTGCTGACCGGCGCCGTCGACGCGGCGCGTGCGGCGATCGAGGAACACAGCGGCGAGGGCACCGTGGGGGAGTATCTCGGCGCCGAGTTCGAGGACCCGACGTCGGCGACACACCGATTCCTCGCCGAGCTGCCCGGGTATCGCGGTTGGCAATGGGCCGTCGTGGTGGCCGCGTGCCCCGGCGCCGAGCACGCAACCATCAGTGAAGTCGTGCTCGTCCCGGGCCCGACGGCGCTGCTGGCGCCGAAATGGGTGCCGTGGGAGGAACGGATCCGGCCGGGGGATCTGAGTCCAGGCGATCTGTTGGCCCCGCCGCCCGACGACCCACGCCTGGTGCCCGGCTACGTGGCGACCGGTGACCCGATGGTCGACGAGGTGGCCACCGAGGTCGGACTCGGCCGGCGTCGGGTGTTGAGCCTGTGGGGCCGCCGGGACGCGGCACAGCGATGGCACGACGGCGACCACGGCCCGGGGGCGTCGATGGCGCGCGCCACCCGGCGGGTTTGTCGCGACTGCGGCTTCTACGTTCCGCTGGGCGGCGAGCTCGGTCTGATGTTCGGCGTGTGCGCCAACGAGTTCGCCTCCGACGGTCACGTGGTCGACGCCGAATTCGGTTGCGGCGCACACTCGGACACTCCGGCGCCGGCGGGAACTGGTTCGCCGCTGCACGACCCGTACGACGACGGTGTCCTCGACGTCACCGACGAGGGTGCGCGCGCGGCCGAGGAAGCCGCGGCGCAGCCTGTCGAAGAGGCCCCGGAGGAGCCGGCCGACGAGGCGGTGCAGCAGCCCGCGGAGGAGGCCGTCGAGCAGCCCGTCGACGCGGCGGCAGAGCGACCCCTCGACGCGGCGGCAGAGCGACCCGCCGACGCGGCAGAGCAACCCGCCGAGACGGCGGCAGAGCAACCCGCCGACGCAGCCGCGGAGCAACCCGCCGACGAGGCTGGGCAGCAGCCCGACTAGTTCTCCGCCGCGGCCTTGATGCGGGCCAGCGATGAGTTCATGCCTTCGATCAGTTCCTGCTCGAAGCTGGGCACCCCGCCCATGAACGAGTTGACCAACGTGTTCGAGATCGGCTTCACGCCGTTCTCGGCGTGGCGCGTCTCGACCAGCCGCGTGCCGGCTTCTGTGGGCTGCAGCTCATAGCTCCACACGGTGCCGTTCTCGTTGACACGGAAGGCCAGCTTCTTCTCGGGGACGAGCTCGGTGATGCGGCTGGTGGTGGGCCAGAACAGCAGTCCGCGCCGGTTGACGTTGACGGTGCGGGCGCCCTGGCGCATGCCGCCGAGTGGCTTCATCAGGCGGCACTGGGGGCTCCACCGCGGCATGTTGCCCAAATCCGACACCAGTTCCCATACTCGCGAGACGGGTGCGTTGATGTCGATCTGTGCCTGCAACAGCGGCGCTGCCATGAGCTTCTCCTTCAGGTGAGGCCGTGCTGGGCGCCGCGGCTCCCGCGGCGCACGGCGTGACGTTGCCACAGAAATATCGACGTGCCAAGCACGCCCACACCCAGCCCTGCGATGGTGATCGGCCGCCAGGTGTGCAGCGACTCGACGGTGAACGACAGGACCAGCGCAAGTAGCCACCCGCATGCGATGGCCACGATGACCGGCCGCGGGTCGAGCAACGCGGCCGGCAGCTCGGGTGGCTGCGGATTCTCCGCCGCCGCGCCCGGCGTCTCCTCGGTCATGCCGTCAACCTAACCCACGGGGTGCGGCGCCGACTGGGTAGTGTCGGGGCTGTGATAGCCGCTGGTCACACCGTCGCCGCATGACGGCTCACCACGTGTCCGAGTTGAACGTCGTCGACGTCACCGACCCCGCCGACCCGCGGCTCGACGACTTCCGTGACCTCAACAGTGTCGACCGCAGGCCCGACCTGCCCAGTGGCAAGGGTCTGGTGATCGCCGAGGGCGTCCTGGTCGTCCAGCGGATGCTGGCGTCGCGGTTCACTCCCCGCGCGCTGCTCGGCACCGACCGGCGACTCGCCGAACTCGGCGCTGACCTACCCGGGGTGTCGGCGCCCTACTACCGGGTCGAGGCCGACGTGATGGCCGAGGTGGTCGGGTTCCATCTCAACCGCGGGGTTCTCGCGTCGGCGTCGCGGGCCGCGGAGCTGAGCGTCGCCCAGGTGCTCGACGGGGCCAGGACGATCGCCGTTCTCGAAGGGGTCAACGACCACGAGAACCTCGGCTCGATCTTCCGCAATGCCGCCGGCCTCGGGGTGGACGCGGTGGTCTTCGGCGGCGGGTGCGCCGACCCGCTGTACCGGCGCGCTGTGCGGGTGTCGATGGGGCACGCGTTGCTCGTCCCGTTCGCGCGGGCTGCACGATGGCCGGCTGACCTGCAGGTGTTGCGCGATGCGGGCTTCCGGTTACTGGCGATGACGCCCGATGAGGGCGCGCCGCGTCTGGCCGAGGCCATGGACGGTCTGGCCGACCGCAAGGTGGCGATCCTCGTCGGCGCGGAGGGCCCTGGCCTGCAGGAGCACACCATGCGCGCCAGTGACGTGCGAGTGCGTATCCCGATGGCGCGGGGGACCGACTCACTCAACGTGGCCACGGCCGCGGCGTTGGCGTTCTACGAGCGGGACCGGGGATAGGACCGGCCGATGAGGACACGTGAGGAGGCCACGCCGTGGGCGACGGGACTGACGGTCGCAGCCTTCGTCGCCGCGGTCATCGGGACGGCGATCGTGGTGCTGAGCATCGGTCTGGCCCGGGTGCACCCGTTGCTCGCGGTGGGGCTCAACCTCATCGCGGTGGGCGGGTTGGCGCCGACGGTGTGGGGCTGGCGGGCGATACCGGTGTGGCGGTGGTTCGTGCTGGGATCCGGGATCGGTGTCGCGGGCGGATGGATAGTGCTGTTAACGCTCGCCGCCGCTGGAGCGAACGCCTAGCAGCACATCCTCCCAGGCGGGGACGGCCGGGCGCGCCTTGCTCTTGCGCGCACGCGCAGGCTTGGGCGCCGGCTGGGGCTCTTCCTCCGGCTCGATGTGCTGCTCGACCGGTGGGTGGGCGGGCTGCTCGGGTTCTTCGAGCGCCAGCTGGGGAACCGGCGCCAGGGGGCGCAGGGGCCGGCTGAAGTCGGGGTCGATGAGCTGCGAGGCGGCGTCGTCGAAGGCCGACACCGTGCCACCGTGGGCGCCCGGGGCGTAGCGGAAGTGCGCGACGTTGTCCGACATCCCCGCCTTCCACGCCAGCTGCACCGTCCAGCGGCCGTCCTCGTTGCGCCAGGCGTCCCACGTGGTGTCGTCCGGGTTCAACCCGCGCGCGACGAGTGCGGTCGTGACCGTCTCCAACAGGGTCAGCACCGACGGCCCGTCGGCCAGGATCGGGTGCGCGGCCGTGGCCAGCTCCGCGGCGCGGGAGCGCTCCAACAGCACCGGATGCGCGAAGCGCTCCACCCGCTCGATGTCGGCGCCCGAGGCCGAGGCGATCTGCTCGACGGAGGCTCCGGCGCGAATCCTGGCTTGAATGTCCTTGGGGCGCAGCACGTTGTGGACCTCGACATCGATCGTGGTTTGGTTCGAGCCGACTCTGTCGCCACGGACCGCGGCCTTGAGCCGGTCATCGGAGCGCAGCACGAACTTCTCGGTGGAGTCGTCGGTCTCGCAGATGATCCGCCTGCCGTCGACGTCGAGTCCGACGACCTTGAGCTCTCGCATGTCGACCTCCTCCGGGCTGTCGCAGGCCCGATGTTTTGGTCACCCTACTGTGTTATCAGTCCGTAACCGAGGTGACACGCGGCGGTCGGCTACAAACGCTGGACAACCCAGTCGATGCACTGAGTCAGCGCGCTGACGTCGTCGGGCTCCACCGCGGGGAACATGCCGACGCGCAGCTGGTTGCGGCCCAGCTTGCGGTAGGGCTCGGTGTCGACGATGCCGTTGGTGCGCAGGACCTTGGCCACCGCGGACGCGTCGACGTGGTCGGCGAAGTCGACGGTGCCGACCACCTGCGAGCGTAGCGCGGGATCGGCGACGAACGGGGTCGTGTACTCGGTCGTTTCGGCCCAGGCGTAGAGCCGCGCCGAAGAGTCGGCGGTGCGTTTGGTTGCCCACTCCAGCCCGCCGTTGCCGAGCAGCCAGTCGATCTGCTCGGCGAGCAGGATCAGCGTGGCGATGGCCGGGGTGTTGTAGGTCTGGTTCTTGACGCTGTTTTCGATCGCGATGGGCAGCGAGAGGAAGTCCGGCACCCAGCGCCCCGCCGCGGCCACCTTCTCCACCCGGGCGAGCGCAGCGGGGGACATCAGCGCGATCCACAGCCCGCCGTCGCCGGCGAAGTTCTTCTGCGGTGCGAAGTAGTAGGCGTCGGCTTCGGTGATGTCGACGGGCAGGCCACCCGCCGCGGACGTCGCGTCGATCGCGATCAGGGCGTCGCCGGCCCCCTGCGGGCGGTGCACCGGCACCGCGACACCGGTCGAGGTCTCGTTGTGGGCCCAGGCGATGAGGTCGACCGACGGGTCGCTGACCGGATCGGGTGCGCCGCCCGGGTCGGCCTTGACCACGATCGGGTCGCCGACGAACGGGTTATTGGCCACCGCCGAGGCGAACTTGGCGCTGAATTCCCCGTAGGTCAGGTGCAGCGAGCGGGTGTCGATCAGACCGAACGCGGCGGCATCCCAGAACGCTGTCGAGCCGCCGTTGCCGAGGATCACCTCATAGCCGTCGGGCAGGGAGAAGAGCTGACGCAGGCCGTCGCGGACTCTGCCCACGAGGTTCTTGACCGGCGCCTGGCGGTGTGAGGTGCCGAACAGGTCACCGGCCGCGGCCAGCGCCTGCAGCTGTGCGGGGCGGACCTTGGACGGTCCGCACCCGAATCGACCGTCGGCGGGCTTGAGCTCGGTCGGGATGGTCAGCGAAGTCGGGGCGTCGGCCATGGTTGCAAGCCTAGAACCGGCCATCGACCCCTCAGGATGCGGGCACCCCACGACCACGACTGTGATCTGGGACACATGTGATGTGGATAACCCGGCTAGGGCACAGCATGGAAAAGGGCCTGGTTAATTCCTGGGACCGTGGGTACTGTTACTGGACAGCGAGCAGACGAATGTAAAACGGCACGGGAGGCTGCAATGGCTGTCAAGACCGCAAGGACGCGCGTCATCCGGCGCTGGCGCAAGAACATGGACGTCCTCGACGACACCGAGTACGTCGACATGCTCAACACCCTGTCCGAGGGGTCGGTGCGGCGCAATTTCAACCCCTACACCGACATCGACTGGGATTCGCCCGAGTTTGCCGTCATCCCCAACGACGAACGCTGGATCCTGCCTGCGACGGATCCGATCGGCCAGCACCCGTGGTACCAGTCGCAGCCGGTCGAGCGGCAGATCGAGATCGGCATGTGGCGGCAGGCCAACGTGGCCAAGGTCGGTCTGCACTTCGAATCGATCCTGATCCGCGGACTGATGGAATACGCCTTCTGGGTCCCGAACGGATCACCGGAATACCGCTACTGCCTGCACGAGGCGGTCGAAGAGTGCAACCACACGATGATGTTCCAGGAGATGGTCAACCACATCGGTGCCGACGTGCCGGGCATGCCGCGGCTGCTGAAGTGGATCCAGCCGGCCATCCCGTTGGTAGCCGGGCCGCTGCCGATCCCGTTCTGGTTCGGCATCCTCGCCGGCGAGGAGCCGATCGACCACACGCAGAAGAACGTGCTCCGCGAGGGCAAGTCCCTGCATCCGATCATGGAGCGGGTGATGGCGATCCACGTCGCCGAGGAAGCCCGCCACATCTCGTTCGCTCACGAATACCTGCGCAAGCGGGTGCCCGACCTGCCCCGCCGCAAGCGGTTCTGGCTGTCGCTGTACGTCCCGGTCGTGATGCGCGTGCTGTGCTCGGCCATCATCGTGCCGCCGCGCGCGTTCTGGAAGGAATTCGACATTCCGCGCTCAGTGCGCAAGGAGATCTTCTTCAAGTCGCCCGGTTCGCGGAAGATGTTGCGGGACATGTTCGGTGACGTTCGCATGCTCGCCGAGGACACCGGCCTGATGAACCCGCTGGCCAAGTTGATGTGGCGGATCTGCCGGATCGACGGCAAGGCCAGCCGGTACCGCAGCGAGCCGCAGCGCCAGCACCTGGCGCCGGTCGCGTAACCGGAAGACCCACCGAGGTTCCTTCATGCCACACGTCATCACCCAGTCGTGTTGCAGCGACGGGTCGTGCGTCTACGCCTGCCCGGTGAACTGCATCCACCCGTCACCCGACGAGCCGGGCTTCGCCACCGCGGAGATGCTCTACATCGACCCGGCCGCCTGTGTGGACTGCGGCGCCTGCGTCAGCGCATGCCCGGTCGGCGCCATCGCACCCGACACGAAACTGACACCCGAGCAGTTGCCGTTCATCGAGCTGAACGCGTCGTTCTACCCCAAGCGGGAGGGCAAGCTGCCACCGACGTCGAAGCTGGCGCCGGTGCTGGACGCACCGGTGGTGTATCGACGGCCCGGCGGGCCACTTCGGGTGGCCGTGGTGGGCTCCGGTCCGGCGGCCATGTACGCCGCCGATGAGTTGCTGACCCAAGAAGGCGTGCAAGTCAACGTCTTCGAGAAGCTGCCGACTCCCTACGGACTGGTCCGCGCCGGTGTCGCGCCCGATCATCAGACCACCAAAAGGGTCACCGGGCTGTTCGACAGGATCGCCGCCAAGGACGGTTTCGGGTTCTACCTCAACGTCGAGGTGGGGTCCGACATCACTCACGATGAGTTGCTCGAGCACCACCACGCGGTGCTCTACGCGGTCGGCGCACCCAACGACAAGCGCCTTCAGGTCGAGGGTATGGACCTGCCCGGAACAGCCACTGCCACCGAGGTCGTGGCCTGGTACAACGGGCATCCCGACTACATCGACCTCCCCGTCAACCTCAGCGGTGACCGCGTCGTCATCATCGGCAACGGGAACGTCGCGCTGGACGTCGGGCGGATCCTGACCGCCGACCCGGACACGCTGGCGGGCACGGACATCGCCGATCACGCGCTGACCGCGCTGCGTGCGTCGCAGGTGCAGGAAGTGGTGATCGCGGCCCGCCGGGGGCCGGCGGCTTCGGCGTTCACGCTGCCAGAGCTGATCGGACTGACCTCTACCTGCGAGGTGGTTCTGGATGCGCTCGACCACGACCGCGTTCTGGCCGACCTGGCCGCCACCACCGACGCGTTGACCCGCAACAAGCTCGAGGTCTTGTCGAAGCTCGGATCGGCGAGCACGCCGATCACGCGGCCACGCATCCGGCTCGCCTACGGACTGACACCCGCGCGGGTGCTCGGGGACACCGAGGCCACGGGTGTCGAGTTCACCGTGACTGGATCCGATCAGGTCGAGCAGATGCCGGCCGGCTTGGTGTTGACCTCCATCGGCTACCGGGGCAAAGCCATCCCCGCGCTGCCGTTCGACGACGAAAATGCCGTGGTGCCCAACGCGGGTGGTCGGGTGCTCGAACCGGCGTCGGAGCGGCCGGTGGCCGGGACGTACGTGGCGGGCTGGATCAAGCGCGGGCCCACGGGCTTCATCGGGACCAACAAGTCGTGTGCCGCGGAGACGGTGCACAACCTGGTGGCCGACTACAACGAGGGTCGGCTGCGCGACCCCCACCACAAGCCCGGGGCGATCGGCCGATTCGTGCGTGGTCGTAAACCCGACGTGGTCGACGCCCGGGGTTGGGCCGCGATCGACGACGCCGAGCGGACCCGAGGCGGGGCCACCCGCCCGCGGGACAAGTTCACCGCGGTGACCGACATGCTCGACGCCGCCGCCGACGCACCGAGCCGGCCCCTGCACCAGCGCCTGCTCGCCGGCCTGCTGCGCTGAACCTCTTTCACCGCTGGACCTCTTTCACCAAAGGCCCTGCCCGAGGGCTCCGGCAGCGGTAAGCAGTGGGGATGAATGCTGCGCAGTTCGTCGGCCGGGTCGGGGGCCTGGCGGTGGCCCTGGGTGTCGGGGCCGCGGTGCTCACGGGTACCGGCGTCGCATGGGCGAGTGAGGATTCCGACGGGCCGGCCGCCGCGGCGGAGTCCCCGGCGACGTCCGCGTCGTCTGGCCGCGATGGCTCACCCCCGGATACGGGGTCGCCGCGGGACGCCGGCAGCGAGGCCAACGACATCGACGCCGCAGACACCGGCACCGCCGACGACTTCGACGGTCACCTCGCCGACGAGGACATCCCCGACGAGGAGATCGACGTCGACGTCGACGTCGATGACGCGAGCGGCCACGATGCAGCCGGCGGGGCCGTGCCCGCCGTCGACGACGAGCTCGTCGACGATGACGGCCCCGTCGAGGAGAGGCCGCTCGCCGAAGACGTGACCGACGTCGGTGGGGATGCGCCGGACGTCGAGAAGGCCCAGGAATCCGACGAACCCGGGGGCGGCGACGTCTCCGGCGACATCGACGGGACCGACGAATCGCCGGCCGCGGCCAGGCTCACTGCGCAGACCGCACCCGTCGACGAGGTCGGCGCCGCGGTGACCGACAGTGACCTCGTTCCGACGGCGCCCATCGAGAGTGACACGGCGGCCGCGTCGATCGCCGGCGAGCGGCACGCTTCCGCCACGGTCGCCATGGCCGACACCGCCGCCACCGCAGCGGCCGTGGTCGACCCCGTGGTGCCCTCCTGGCGGCCGTGGCCCACGGCGTTCGACCTGCGCACCGGGCTGGCCTACGTCAAGGACCTCATCACCAGCGTGGTCGACGCGGTGTTCCGGCCGTTCACCGCCGGTCCGCCCGCCCCCTCGGCGGACCCGGCGGCGTGGGGACTGCTCGCCTGGGTGCGCCGGGAGTTCTTCAACTCCACACCCAGTGTCGTGGCCAACCCGCTGCCGTACACCCAGAGCCTCACCGTCGACGGTGAGGTGGTGGTGACCGGCAATGTGGGCGTCGAGGACGCCGACGGCGACGAACTGACCTACACCGTCATCGGAAGACCTCTCAACGGCGGCACGGTGACCGTCGACGCCGACGGGGGTTTCGTCTACCGGCCCATGAACGCGATGGCCGCGCTGGGCGGAACCGACACGTTCACCGTGCTCGTCAGCGACGAGCACGCCGGACTGCACGTGCACGGTCTGTTCGGGCTACTGAAGTTCGTGCCGATCGTCGGTGAGCTTCTCTATCCCGGCGGCGGAGACCGCATCGAGCGCACCATCACCGTCACCGTCGAGCCCGTCGCCGGCATCGATCTCACGTTTCCCGACGAGTTCCGTTGGGGTGTAGCCCATTCGGGGTTCCAGGCCGAGGGCGGTCCGGGCTCCCCGGTCGACCCGGCATCGGACTGGTACCGCTGGGTGCACGACCCGCTGAACCGGCTGCTCGGGCTCGTCGGCGGCGTCCCCGAGAACGGGCCGGGAGCCTACGTGTCCTACGAGGATGACGCGGCGCTGGCCCGTGACGAGCTCGGCATGAACACCTTCCGCATCGGCATCGAGTGGAGCCGCATCTTCCCCAACTCCACCGCCGCCGTCGACACCTCCGACGAAAACGGCACCGTCAGCCTCTCGGACCTGCAGGCTCTCGACGCGCTCGCCGATCAGGGCGAAGTCGCCCACTACCGGGCGGTGCTCGACGCGTTGCGCGCACACGGGCTGGAGCCGATGGTGACGGTCAACCACTTCACGCTGCCGCTGTGGGTGCACGACCCGATCGTCGCCCGCCCGTTGATCCAGTTGGGGCTGCCGGCCCCGGCCGCCGGATGGCTGTCGTCGACGACGCCGCAGGAGTTCGAGAAGTACGCGGCGTACCTCGCGTGGAAGTACGGCGACCAGGTGGACAACTGGGCCACGGTCAACGAACCCTTCTCGCCGGTGCTGACCGAGTTCCTGGCGATCCCGTGGGTGGTGCCGAACTGGCCGCCCGGGGTCCTGCGTCCCGACCTGGCCTCGACGTTCCTGGTCAACCAGGCCATCGGCCACGTCGCGGCCTACGACGCGATCCATGCCTGGGACACCACCGTGGCCGCCGCGGACGGGCCCGCGGCGTTCGTCGGGTTCACCCACAACATGATCCCGGCGCGGCCGGCCAACGCGGCGAACCGGTTGGACGTGCAGGCCGCCGACGCCTGGAACCACTACTACAACGGCTGGTTCCCCAACGCGGTCATCGACGGCTGGGTCGACGTCGACTTCGACGGCGTCCGGGACGACGGCGAGTTCTTCGCCCACATGGCCGACAAGGTCGACTTCCTGGGCGTGCAGTACTACGGGTCGCAGCCGATGTTCGGCTTCGGCGTCGCTCCGGTGCCGGGGTTCCCGTTCCTGCGCGGGTTTCCCATCCGCTGCTCCGCCGAGTCGCCGACCTGCAGCGACTTCAACCAGCCGACCGATCCGGGCGGATTCCGTGAGGTCCTCGAGGTCGCGGCGTCCTACGGCAAACCGTTGTGGATCACCGAGAACGGCATCGCCGACGACGACGACACCAAGCGGCCGTCCTACCTCGTCAACCACATCGCGGTGGTGCAGGATCTGGTGGCCCACGGAACCGACATCCGCGGCTACACCTACTGGTCGTTCGTCGACAACCTGGAGTGGGCCGACGGCTACGATCTCCAATTCGGTCTCTACGGATCCGACCCGCAGACCCCCGAGTTGGAGCGGACACCGAAGCCGGCGAGTATCGCGGCGCTCAGCGGCATCACGAAATCCAACGCGCTGCCGTGGTGGTTGCTCGAGCAGTACCTGCCCGACTAACCGTCGGCGCCCATCTCCGCGAGGACCTGGTCCATGTCCACCTCACGCACGGTCTCGGCCAGCGACCAATGGTGGCCGAACGGGTCCCGGACCACCCCATAGCGGTCGCCCCAGAACATCTCCTCGAGTGGGCTGACGACAGTGGCGCCGGCATCGACCGCCCGCTGGAACCTGGCGTCGACGTCGGGACCGTGCAGGTGCACCGTCACCGGCGTGCCACCCAGTGCCGTTGGCGCACTCGACCGACCGTCGCAGAACTCGGGGAAGTCGTCGTTGACGAACACCATGTGTCCGTTGATCCGGAACGCAGCGTGCATGAGCTTGCCGCCGGGCCCGGGCAACCGGGCCATCTCCTCGGCGCCGAACGCCTTGGCGTAGAAGTCGAGCGCGGCAGCGGCGCCGTCGACGACGAGGTGCGGCACGAGCATCGGGGTGTTGTCGATCGCCATGGGTTCTCCTTGCGGTTCGGTGGTCGGCATGGCCGAACAGGTTGACCGGAGAAGACGCCAGAAGTCATCGCGGTCCGGGCACCCGGTCCTCGGCTCAGACCACCGAGAACCCCGGTGGCAGATCGCTTCGGCCGGTCAACCCCAGCAGCACGGCCGGTCCCTGGCCCAGCGCGACGCCGATGCGAGCGGCCAGCGCAGCGGCGTCGGCCAGCACCTCTTCCGGCGGGTCGCGGTCGACGCCGACAGCCCGCGCGATGTCGATGCCGTGCACGGCGAGTTCGAAGGTGCGGGTGGGCAGATAGCTGCTCAGCTTGATGCCCAGCCCGCCGATCACCTCGATCAGCGGATCGTCGACGCCATCGAGATCGTCGAGTACGCGCGCGAGCAGGTGATCGATCGCCACGGCGGGGTGGGCGCCGAGGTCGCGGCCGGCCTGCCGGCCGCGTTCGACGATGGCGTCGGCACCCATACCGGCGGCGTAGTCGCGGATCCTGACGTAGTAGTCGACCGCGCTCGAGACATCCTCGTTCACCGCCTGGGTACGCAGGTACGTGCTCACCGTGGTCAGTGACCGCGAGGTGTGACCGACCAGGTCGCGAACCGTCCAGTCACCCAGTCCAGGCTCGTCCCAGCGGTCGTCGGCGATGGAGCGGACCAGATCGGCGAAGTGACCCGCTGCGGCTTCGAACACGCCGCGCCGGCCACGGGTGCGCGTCGTCATGAGCGGTGGAGCTGATCCCAGCCGTCAACCGACTCCGGGCTGCGCGGGCCCGGCCCGACGTAGATCGCCGACGGGCGCACCAGCTTGCCCAGCCGCTTCTGCTCCATGATGTGCGCGCACCATCCGGCGGTGCGTCCGCAGGTGAACATGGCCGGCATCATCTGCGGCGGAACCTGAGCGAAGTCCAGGATGACCGCCGCCCAGAACTCGACGTTGGTTTCGATGGCCCGATCGGGACGGCGTTCCCGCAGCTCGGTGAGCGCGGCTTGCTCCAGCGCTGCGGCGACCTCGTAGCGCGGCGCTGCGAGCCGCTTCGCGGTGGCGCGCAGGACGCGGGCCCGCGGATCCTCGGCCTGGTAGACGCGGTGCCCGAAGCCCATCAGCTTTTCGCTGCGGTCCAGGATCCCCTTGACCACGGCTCGGGCGTCGCCGTTCTTCTCGGCCTCTTCGATCATGGGGATCACCCGGGCCGGCGCACCGCCGTGCAGCGGCCCGCTCATCGCACCGATCGCGCCGGACAGCGCGGCCGCCACATCGGCACCGGTGGAGGCGATGACCCGGGCGGTGAACGTGGAGGCGTTCATGCCGTGCTCGGCGGCGCTGACCCAGTAGGCGTCGATGGCCTCGATGTGGCGGGGGTCCGGCTCGCCTTGCCAACGGGTCATGAACCGCGCGGTGACGGTGTCGCACTCGTCGACGGTGCGCTGCGGCACCGCGGGCTGGTAGATGCCGCGGGCTGACTGCGCGACATAGGACAACGCCATCACCGATGCGCGGGCCAGCTGATCACGGGCCGTCTGGTCGTCGATGTCGAGCAGCGGGGGATAGCCCCAGATCGGCGCGAGCATCGCCAATCCGGCCTGCACGTCCACCCGCACGTCGCCGCTGTGGATCGGCAGCGGGAAGGGCTCGGCCGGCGGCAGCCCGTGGCCGAAACGGCCGTCGACGAGCAGGGCCCACACATCGCCGAACGTGACCCGATGGGCCACGAGATCTTCGATGTCCACCCCGCGGTACCGCAGGGCGCCGCCGTCCTTGTCGGGTTCGGCGATCTCGGTTTCGAACGCCACCACGCCCGCCAATCCGGGGGCGAAATCCTTCGGCACCGCAGTCATGGGGTGGATTCTTGCACCCGGCTTCTTCGGCGGTGCCAACGGTCCAATTTCGTGGGCGGTGCCGAGGTCGGGTTTCGTCACCGGGGCTGAGCTCCGCCGTCGACACCGGGGCTGAGCTCCGCCCCCTCGCCGGTGTCGGCCCCGCTGTCGCCGCAGCGCTCGACGTAACGTTGTGACGTGAGCACTTCTGATCATCTGGCGCGGATGCGGGTGGAGTACGGATCGGCGGAGAAGGACGGCAGCGCCGATCTGGACCCGGCCTGGCTCGGTGCCGACCCAGCCTCTGGTTGGGTCTCGCTGCTGGAGTCGTGGCTGGCCGAAGCGCACCAGGCCGGTGTCGCGGAGCCCAACGCCATGGTGGTCGGCACGGTCGACGTCGAGGGCAGGCCGGTGACCAGGACTGTGCTGTGCAAGAGCGTGTCCGAGACAGGAATCACCTTCTACACCAACTACGAGTCCGACAAGGGCCGGCAGCTTGCCGCGAACCCCTACGCCTCGGCAACGTTCCCCTGGTATCAGCTGGGCCGCCAGGTTCACGTGCGCGGCCCCGTGGTCACGGTGTCGGCGCAGGAGACCGCCGAGTACTGGTCCACCCGCCCCCGCGGCTCACAGCTCGGGGCGTGGGCGTCGGCGCAGAGCCGCCCGATCGCGTCGCGGGAGGACCTGATGCGCCAGCTCGCCCAGGTCACCGAACGGTTCGCCGACCTCGAGGACGTGCCCGTGCCGCCGCACTGGGGTGGCTATCTGATAGCTCCCGAGGTCGTCGAGTTCTGGCAGGGCCGCGAGAATCGGGTGCACAACAGGGTTCTGCTCAGCGGCGGTCGGGTGGCGCGGCTGCAGCCGTAGGTGTCGACCACAGCGGTTCACCGGAGTTCGCGCAAAGCGGATTCCCATCTATCTCGACGTCAGGCGGGATAGATTGTGGAGGTGGCCGACAACAGGGGGGCGCCCGTTCTGGGGTTGCGCGAACGCAAGAAACTGCGCACCCGCGCCACCCTGATCGACGCGGCGGTCGGTCTGTGCGAACGACAGGGGTTCGACGGGACCACCGTCGACCAGATCGCCGCCATCGCCGACGTGTCACCACGCACGTTCAGCCGGTACTTCGCCACCAAGGACGCGATCGCGCTGGCGCTCATCGACGAAATCCTCGACCACACCGCGGCTCAACTCGCCCGCCAACCGGCCGACATCGACCACTTCGAAGCGATGCGGCGCGCCTACATCGGGATGGCCGAGGCCACCAAGACCGCTCCGGTGGGCGGCTTCACGTCAGCGCGGCTGCTGCAGATCCTGCGGATCGTCGTCACCTCCTCGGCGCTGCGCCACGCCGCGATCGAGTACCGCGCCAACCCGGTCGACGCCGTCGTCGCGCAGCGCATGGGCACCACCGTCGACGACCGTCGGGTCAAGCTCGTCGCCGCGGTCTGGGGCGGCCTGTTGATGACCGCGCTGCAGGACGCCACGCGCGACCTCACCGACGCCGTCAGCATCACCGTCGACGACCTCATCGACGCTTTCGAGGCGACGTACACCGACTTCGTCGGCCAGATCGCTCCGCTTCGGCAACTCGTCTGACCCCGCCGGTGCCCCCCCCGCGGGCGTGACTGCTGGAATGGGACTACCTTTTGGTAGGCAGAGTTGTTTCGTGGTGGGCAGACTGCCTCGTGAAGACAGACTTGTGACCTCCGGATAGACCTGATCGACAGCGAAGGGATTCCAGTGGCCGATAACGCCGAAGCCGAGCAGCACGCCATCCTCAATTACCCCGGTGGCGAGCTCGAGCTCGACATCGTCAAGGCCTCCGAGGGGGCCGACGGCATCGCGCTGGGCTCGTTGCTGGCCAAGACGGGATACACGACGTTCGACGGTGGCTTCGTCAACACCGCCTCGACCAAGTCGGCGATCACCTACATCGACGGCGACGCCGGCATCCTGCGCTACCGCGGCGTGCCGATCGAGCAGCTCGCCGAGAAGTCGACGTTCATCGAGGTCAGCTACCTGCTCATCTACGGTGAGTTGCCGTCGAAGGAGCAGCTGGAGAAATTCACCACGCAGATCCAGCGGCACACCCTGCTGCACGAGGACCTCAAGCGCTTCTTCGACGGCTTCCCGCGCAACGCACACCCGATGCCGGTGCTGTCCAGCGCGGTGAACGCGTTGAGCGCCTACTACCAGGATTCGCTGGATCCGTTCGACGACGAGCAGGTCGAGCTGTCGACGATCCGGCTGCTGGCCAAGCTGCCGACCATCGCGGCGTACGCCTACAAGAAGTCCGAGGGACAGCCGTTCCTGTACCCGGACAACTCGCTGACGCTGGTCGAGAACTTCCTGCGCATGACGTTCGGCTTCCCGGCCGAGCCCTACGAGCTCGACCCGGAGATGGTGCGCGCGCTGGACATGCTGTTCATCCTGCACGCCGACCACGAGCAGAACTGCTCGACCTCGACGGTGCGGCTGGTGGGTTCCTCGCAGGCCAACCTGTTCACGTCGATCTCCGGCGGCATCAACGCGCTGTGGGGTCCGTTGCACGGTGGCGCCAACCAGGCGGTGCTCGAGATGCTCGAGAAGATCCGGCAGGCCGACTTCGACGTCAAGACCTTCGTCAAGAAGGTCAAGAACCGCGAGGACAACGTCAAGCTGATGGGCTTCGGCCACCGCGTCTACAAGAACTACGATCCACGGGCGCGCATCGTCAAGGAGCAGGCTGACAAGATTCTCGGCAAGCTCGGCGGTGACGACGAGCTCCTCGACATCGCCAAGACGCTCGAGGAGATCGCGCTGACCGACGACTTCTTCGTCGAGCGCAAGCTGTATCCGAACGTGGACTACTACACGGGCGTGATCTACCGGGCGATGGGTTTCCCGACGCGGATGTTCACCGTCTTGTTCGCGCTGGGCCGTCTGCCGGGCTGGATCGCGCACTGGCGGGAGATGCACGGCGAGCCGAACAAGATCGGGCGTCCACGCCAGATCTACACCGGCTACACCGAGCGCCCGTACGTGCCGCTCGACTCCCGCTAGGCCACGAAGTCACCGCGAGCGCGCGGGTCTGCACGCCGACACAGCCTCGCTGAGCGGGTGCTCTGCGGGCTCTCGGCGTCACACTCTCGTCGCTTGCCAGCCGAACGGTTGTAGTTTCACAATAGTTGTGTGAATGAAACTATCGGCGCGATGACGCCGCGGCGCAAGGCCGTCATCCTGGTCTCCTGCTGCCTGAGCCTGCTCATCGTGTCGATGGACGCCACCATCGTCAACGTCGCGCTCCCGTCGATCCGCACCGATCTGTCGGCCACTCCGGCGCAGCTGCAGTGGGTCGTGGACATCTACACGCTGGTGCTCGCCTCGCTGCTGATGCTCGCCGGCGCGGCCGGCGACCGACTGGGCCGCAGACGCGTATTCCAGACCGGCCTGGCCATCTTCGCGGTCGGGTCGCTGGCGTGCAGCCTCGCGCCGTCCATCGAGACCCTCATCGCCGCCCGCTTACTGCAGGGCATCGGCGGGTCGATGCTGAATCCGGTTGCGCTGTCCATCATCTCGCAGATCTTCACCGGCAAGGTGGAACGCGCCCGGGCCCTGGGCATCTGGGGCGCGGTGGTCGGCATCTCGATGTCGCTGGGCCCGATCGTCGGCGGCCTGCTGATCGAGACCATCTCGTGGCGGTCGGTGTTCTGGATCAACCTGCCCATCTGTGCCGCTGCCATCGTGCTGACGGCGGTGTTCGTGCCCGAATCCAAGTCGGCCACCATGCGCACCGTCGACCCCGTCGGTCAGCTGCTGGCCGTGTTGTTCTTGTTCGGCGTCGTCTACGCCCTCATCGAAGGGCCCGTGCTGGGATGGGGAAACGTGCGCGTCGTCGTCAGCGCTGCGGTCGCCCTGGTCGCGTTCGTGGCGTTCCTGCGCTACGAGTCGCGGCGCGCCGACCCCTTCCTCGATCTGCGATTCTTCAACAGCATCCCGTTCACCTCCGCGGTGATCAACGCGATCTGCGCCTTCGCCGCCTGGGGTGCCTTCCTGTTCATGATGTCGCTGTATCTGCAAGGCGAGCGGGGCTTCTCGGCGATGCACACCGGGCTGATCTACCTGCCCATCGCGGTGGGCGCGCTGATGTTCTCGCCGCTGTCGGGACGGTTGGTCGGGCGCTACGGGGCCCGCCCCTCGCTCGTGCTGGCCGGGACGCTGATCGCGGCGGCGTCGACGATGCTGACCTTTCTCACGGCGACGACACCGGTGTGGGAGTTGCTGATCGTCTTCGCCGTGTTCGGCATCGGTTTCTCGATGGTCAATGCTCCCATCACCAATTCCGCGGTCAGCGGGATGCCGCTGGACCGCGCCGGCGCGGCCTCGGCCGTCACGTCGACCAGCAGGCAGGTCGGCGTGTCGATCGGCGTGGCACTGTGCGGTTCGATCGCCGGGTCCGCGATGGCGACCGGCGGCACCGAATTCGCCAAGGCTGCCCACCCGCTGTGGTTCTTCTGCATCGCCCTGGGTCTGGTGATCCTGGCCACCGGCCTGTACTCGACATCGGAACGCGCCCAACGCTCAGCCGATCGGCTGGCTCCACTCGTGCTGGGCACGAACCGACCCACGGAGGCCGCCGATGTCCGGTGACGACCTGGCCGATCAGGTGTGGCGCGAGATGTCCGCATTCGTCCTCGACAACCGCGACGGATGGCGCCGCGCGGTCGTCGACCGCTCCGGGTTGCCGTTCAGCCGGATCCGAATCCTCAAGCGGCTCAATCGCCATCCGATGACGGTCAAGCAGGTCGCCGCGGCGGCCACCGTCGACGCTCCGGCGGCGATCGTCGCCGTCAACGATCTGGAGGAGCGCGGTCTGGTCGTGCGTGAGGTGGACCCGGACAACCGCCGATGCAAGGTGGTGTCGTTGACCGACGCCGGGCGTGACATGGTGCGGCTCATCGAGGGGGTTCACGACCCCGCGCCTCAGTCTCTGAGGTCGCTCGACCCTGACGATCTCGTTGCGCTGCGACGAATCCTCGATACGGCCGCCGGGCCTTGGACCGGCTGAGACCCCCACGTCTCAGCGGCCGAGAACCGCCATCGCCGCGTTGTGGCCGCCGATGCCCGATACCGTGCCTCCGCGACGGGATCCGGAGCCGCACAGCAGGATCCGATCGTGGGCGGTGGCCACTCCCCACCGTTGCGCGGGTGACCGCAGCGGTGCGTCGTCGTCAACGAACGGCCACTGCAGCGCACCGTGAAAGATGTTGCCGTGCGTCATTCCCAGCGTGCTCTGCAAGTCCCAGGTTGTCTTCGTCTCGATACACGGTCGCCCCGCGCGGTCCTCGATCACCACATCCTGGATCGGTTCGTCCAGCACTGAGTTCAGTGATGCCAGCGCCGCGGAGGTCAGCGTGTCGCGGAGCAGGTCGGGCGGCGAGCTGGAGACGAGACTGTGCGGGGTGTGCAACCCGAAAACCGTCAGTGTCTGCGCACCGGAGGCACGCAGCGGCTCCGACAGGATCGTCGGGTCGCTCAACGAATGGCAGTAGATCTCACACGGCAGCGGGTCGGGGACTTCGCCTGCGACGGCGCGGCGGTACGCGTCGTCGAGTTGGCTGTGAGTCTCGTTGATGTGGAAGGTGCCGCCGAAAGCCTGTGCCGGGGTGACCGAGTCGTCACGAAGGCGAGGTAACCGCCGCAACATCAGGTTCACCTTGACCTGCGCGCCCTGGGTGACGCCGGGATCGTCGTCGCCGAGCAGACGGGCCAACACGGCTGGGCCCACATTGGCCAACACCCGCTCGCACGTCACCGAGTACTCGTCGTCGTCGCGCCGATAGCGCACCTGTCCGTCCGGATCGATGTCGAGAACCTCTGCGCCGGTGAGTATTTCGGCACCTGCATGGGTTGCGGCGACTGACAGTGCCGCGGTGACCGCGCCCATCCCGCCGACCGGGACGTCCCAGTCCCCGCTGCCCCCGCCGATCAGATGGTAGAGGAAACACACGTTCTGGAGCAGAGTGTCGTCGCCGGTGTGAGCGAACGTCCCGATCAGCGCGTCGGTCGCCATCACGCCGCGGACGAGGTCGGACTCCACTGCCTCGGTGATCGCCTCGCCGATGGGACGATCGACGAGTGAACGCCAGGTGCGCTTCGCGTCGGGTCCGGCGTCGGTCGCCATCGAGAACATCTGCGCGCGGGTGCGAAGCGGTTCCAGCATCGTCGGCCACATCCGCGTCGTCAGGACTCGGCAGCGACGGTAGAACTCGGTGAAGCCGGCCTCGTCGGCCCCCGCGCCCACCGCGCCGAAGGTGGACTGCGGCCCGATCAGCAGACCGGTGCGACCTCCGTCGGCGGGATTGGGCGTGTACGAGGAGTACGTCCGGCGGGCCAGCAGGATCCTGGCGCCGACGTCGTCGATGATCCGGCGGGGCAGCAGGCTCACCAGATACGAGTAACGCGACAGCCGGGCGTCGACGCCGTCGAAGATGTACGCCGACACCGCAGCGCCTCCGACGTGGCCGAGCTTCTCGAGCACCTGGACGCGGCGACCGGCCTGGGCCAGGTAGGCGGCGGCCACCAGACCGTTGTGACCGCCCCCGACGATGACGACGTCGAAGTCACGCATGTCGGCTCGCAGCAGACCTCAGCTGAGGTAGCCTTCGACCTCGCCTTCCGGGCGCAGCTGCGCCGACTGCGGGTCGCCACCGGTCTCCCGCAGCGCGCGACGCTGGCGCAGCAGATCCCAGCACTGGTCGAGTTGCACCTCGATCGCCTTCAGTTGGCGGTGCTCCTCGGATTCGTCGATCTCGTGGTGTTGCAGCTTGTCGCGGAGCTCGCGCTCCTGAGCGACGAGTTGGTTGACCTGGCTGAGGATGTCTTCGTCTTTGGCCACGCCTCCAGTGTGCCCCGTCGGTGGCCCGCCGAGCGCCGGATCTCCGCACAGGATGTAATTGCCGCATGAACGAGCGCAGCGCCCTGGTCACCGGAGCGTCGAGCGGCATCGGTCTGGCGGTCACCCGGGCGCTGCGTCGGGAGGGCTTCGCCGTCACGATGGTGGCCCGCGACCCCGCCAAGCTCGCCGCCGCCGCGGGTCAGGTTGCCGAGGGGGCCGGGCCACCGGTGCAGCAACTGGCGGGCTCGGTCACCGAGGAAGCCTTCCTCGACGACGTGGTCGCCTTCCACACTGCCCGGCACGGCGCACTCGACATCTTGGTGAACAATGCCGGGGTATCCGGGCGCCGGTTGGTCGGTGACATCACGGCCGACTTCCTCGACCACCAGCTCGCAGTCAACATCCGCGCCGTCGTGCTGCTGACCGACAAAGCCCTGCCGTTGCTCAAAGCGGCTGTGCGTCAACGGGGCTGCGCGCAAGTGGTCAACACGGCATCCAACGCCGGTAAGCGCGGCGAGGCCACCCTGTCGTCGTATTCGGCGACCAAGGCCGCCGTCGTCGGCTTCACCGAAGCGCTGCACGACGAGCTGGCCCCGTCGGGGATCAAGGCCACCGCCGTCTGCCCGGGCCTGGTCGACACACCGATGGCCGACGGCTACCGCGGGGAGGTCGCCGCGTCGACGATGATCACGCCGAGTGACGTTGCCGAGGTGGTCGCGATGACGACCAGGTTGTCGGCTGCGTGCATCATCCCGGAGGTGGTCTTGCTCAGGCCGACCGAGTGGCTGCAGCCCGACGAGGTGCGCTCCGGTTTAGGCTGAGGCATGGCATCCAAACCCGAGATCGATTTCCCCGACGGCCCGCCACCGTCTGACTTGGTGATCGAGGACATCATCGTCGGTGACGGCGCGGAAGCTGTCCCCGGCGCCAACGTCGAGGTGCATTACGTGGGCGTCGAGTACGACACCGGTGAGGAGTTCGACAGCTCCTGGAATCGCGGCGAGTCCATCGAATTTCCGTTGCGTGGTCTCATCCAGGGTTGGCAGGACGGCATTCCCGGCATGAAGGTCGGCGGCCGGCGCCAGCTGACGATCCCGCCCGCGCAGGCTTACGGCCCCGCCGGTGGCGGGCACCGGTTGTCGGGCAAGACGCTCATATTCGTCATCGACCTGCTGGCTACCCGCTAAGTCGGCGGGGGCAGCTTCAGCAGCAACCGGGCCCCGCCCAGCGGGCTGGCGTCCAATGACGCCGTCCCTCCGTGCAACTCGGCTTGTTGCGCCACCAGCGCCAGTCCGAGACCCGAGCCCGAGTGCGACGCCGTCGACCCCCGGGAGAACCGGTCGAACACGACGGTGCGTTCCTGCTCGGGCACGCCGACGCCGTCGTCGTCGATGGCGATCTCGACGCCCTCGCGGGAGCTGACCGCCGACAGCTGAACCCGCGTCGCGCCGCCATGTTTGACGGCGTTGGCGATCGCATTGTCCACAGCCAACCGCAGGCCGGTCGGCAGCCCGACGATGATGACGGTGGGCGCAGGAACCAACGACACGTCCAGGTCCGGATAGACGCGCATCGCGTCGTGGGCTGCGCGGTCGAGCAACTCGGTGATGTCCACCGGCACGTGGTCGTCGGCGGTGGACAACTCGCCCTGCGCCAGTCGCTCCAGCGCGCCGAGGGTGGCCTCGATGCGGGTCTGGGTGCGGATCACGTCGCCGACCACTTCCTTGCGCTGTTCTTCGCCCAGGTCGAGCGTTGCGAGCACCTCGAGGTTGGTGCGCATCGCGGTGAGTGGGGTGCGCAGCTCGTGCGCCGACACCGAGGCGAAGTCCCGCGCGGAGGTCAATGCCGCCTTGGTGCGGCCCTGTTCTTCCCAGATGCGCTCCAACGTGCCTTTGAGGGCGTCGGCGATCTCGACGGCCTCGGTGGCGCCACGGATGTCGATGTCGGGGGGCTCGTCGCCGGCGTCGATCTGGCGGGTCTGCTGGGCCAGTCGCTTGAACGGGCGGACCGCGAACGCCGCCAGCAGCCAGCCGCCGAACGATCCGGCGGCCACCGCGAGTGTGCAGATGATCAGGACCCGACGGTGCAGGTTCTTGGTGTCGGCGATCGTCGCGTCGTAGGTCGCGCCGACGGCGACCGACATCGGCTCCGGCGCGGACAGCTCGACCGTGCGGACCCGGTAGCGCACCCCGTCGACGAACGTGTCGGCGTAGCCGGGGTCCAGCTCGGGGAGGACGACTTTGGAATTGGAGCTGACCTGCCCGTCCGGGCGGCGCACCGTGATGACGGCGTCCTGGTCGTTCGGGGACGGCGGAATTTCGTCGAGGCCGAGCGGCAGAAATGGAATGGCGAAACCGGCGGCCTCGTCCAGGCGACGGTCCAGCCGCTCCTTGCGGTCCTGTGTGATGCCGATCCAGACGACGGTCCCGACGATGCCGACCACGATCGCGGCGGCGACAGCGGTGGCAAACGCGACCCGTGTGCGCAGCGACGGTGTGCGACGAAAGATCCGGGACAGCGCGACCATGTCGTTCGGCGGCCGATCCTATTGCTGCCTGAGGACGAACCCCACGCCGCGGACGGTGTGCAGTAGCCGGGGCGCGCCGCCGGCTTCCAATTTGCGTCGCAGGTAGCCGATGAAGACGTCGACGACGTTGGTGTCGGCGGCGAAGTCATAGCCCCACACCAGCTCGAGCAGTTGCGCCCGGGACAGCACCGCCGTTTTGTGTTCGGCGAGCACCGCCAGCAGGTCGAACTCGCGTTTGGTCAGGTCGACGTCGGCACCGTCGACGCGGGCGCGTCGGCCGGGGATGTCGACTTCCAGCGGTCCGACGGTGATCGTCTCCGACGAGAACGTCGCGGTCGACCCGCGCCGACGCAGCAGCGCCTTGACCCGCGCGACCAGCTCGGCCAGCACGAACGGTTTGACCAGGTAGTCGTCGGCGCCGGCTTCCAGACCGGAGACCCGGTCGTCGACCGACGACCGGGCGGACAGCACGCAGACCGGTACGTCGTTGTCCATCGCGCGCAGTGCGGTGACCACAGACACGCCGTCGAGCACCGGCATGTTGATGTCGAGCACGATCGCGTCCGGTTTGGTCTCGGTGGCGCTGCGCAGCGCTTCTGCCCCGTCGACGGCGGTGAAGACCTCGAACCCAGACAGCCGCAGCCCCCGCTCCAGGGAAGCCAGGACGTCGGGATCGTCGTCGACGACGAGCACGCGAGGTGAGCTCACACCACTGTCCATGCCCGACATCTTGCCCGATGAAGGCCATCGCCCGGCGGAGGCAACGCCCGGCGGCCGGTGCGGCACGAAATCCGGCCTCGGCACGTCGGCCCGTGTGAAAGGCCCGCAGTTTCCGGACCGCGGCGTGCTGTGGCTCACGTGGCACGCCTGGAAGCCTTTGACCTGAATCTTTGTTCAGGTTTTACGGTGAAAACATGAGCTTGGAAACGGTTGCCCGGCAATCCCTGTACCGGCAGACGCGGGCGCGTGGTGGTGAGCTGCGCTCGCTGGCCGACCGACGCCTGCTCAGCCGGATCTGGCGGTTCGCCCAGCGGCATCACGGCAAGCTGGCGGTTTTCCTGGCTGTCAGCGTGGTCAGTGCCCTGCTCACAGTGGCCACACCGCTGCTGGCCGGGCGGGTGGTCGACGAGATCACCGGCCCGGGCACCACGTCGGTGGTGGTGATGCTGGCCGTGGTCATCGCCGTCGTGGCGGTGGCCGAGGCGGGGGTGGCACTGGTGACCCGCTGGCTGTCCGCGACGATCGGCGAAGGCCTGATCCTCGATCTCCGCACCGCGGTGTTCGACCACGTCCAGCGCATGCCGGTGGCGTTCTTCACCCGCACCAGGACCGGTGCGCTGGTCAGCCGGCTCGGCAACGACGTATTGGGGGCGCAGCGCGCGTTCTCCGACACGTTGTCCGGAGTGGTGTCCAACCTGGTCACGCTCACGTTGACGTTGGTGGTGATGCTGAGCATCTCGTGGCAGATCACGCTGCTGTCGCTGGCCCTGATGCCGCTGTTCCTGATCCCGGCCCGTCGCATCGGCGCGTCGATTGCGCGGCTCTCGCGGGAGGCGGCCATCCACAACGCGACCATGAACACCCAGATGACCGAGCGGTTCTCGGCGCCCGGCGCGACGCTGGTCAAGCTGTTCGGTGACCCCGGCGCGGAGTCCCGCGAGTTCGAGGTCCGTGCCGGACGGGTCCGCGACATCGGGATCCGCACCTCGATGTTGCAGTCGACGTTCATGAACTCGCTGACGTTGATGTCGGCGCTGGCGCTGGCGCTGGTGTACGGCCTGGGTGGCGCACTGGCTCTGGGCGGACAGTTGCAGGCGGGCTCGATCGTGGCGCTGGCGTTGCTGCTGACCCGGCTGTATGCGCCGTTGACGGCGCTGGCCAACGCGCGGGTGGAGATCGCCAGTGCGCTGGTCAGCTTCGAGCGAGTATTCGAGGTGCTCGATCTGGTGCCGCTGATCCGGGAGGCCCCCGACGCGGTCGAAGTGCCCCGGCGGGCAGACGGCGGGGTCGCCGTGCAGTTCGATGACGTGCACTTTTCGTATCCGTCGGCGGACAAGGTCTCTCTGGCGTCGCTGGAGGAGGTGGCCGAACTCGACGATCGGGGCGGCGACGAGGTGCTGCACGGGGTGTCGTTCACCGCCGAGCCCGGTCAGATGGTGGCGCTGGTCGGTCCGTCCGGAGCGGGCAAGTCGACGATCGCTGCGCTGATCGCCCGCCTGTACGACGTGGACGGCGGGCCGTCCGATCAGACCGGAGCCTCCGGCGCCGTCCGGCTCAACGGGCGGGACGTGCGCGACGTGACGTTCGCGTCGCTGAAGGACACGGTCGGCATGGTCACTCAGGACGGTCACCTGTTCCATGAGTCGATCAGGGCCAACCTGCAGCTGTCCGGACCGCCGGCGACCGACGACCAGCTGTGGGAGGCGCTGCGTCGGGCCCGGTTGGCCGATGTGGTCGCCGACATGCCCGACGGGTTGGACACGATCGTCGGCGAGCGCGGTTACCGGCTCTCGGGCGGGCAGCGGCAGCGTCTGACCATCGCCCGGCTGCTGCTGGCGTCCCCGCAGGTCGTGATCCTGGACGAGGCCACCGCGTCGCTGGACTCCGAATCCGAGGCCGCCGTGCAGCAGGCGTTGGCCGAGGCACTCAGCGGTCGGACGTCGATCGTCATCGCCCACCGGCTGTCCACGGTGCGCGCGGCGGACATGATCCTGGTCGTCGAGGACGGCCGCATCGTCGAGCGCGGCACCCACCAGGAGCTGCTGGGACGCGGCGGTCGCTACGCCGGGCTCTATCACACCCAGTTCGGCACCGAACGCCGCAGCTGCGCGCCCCGCGGTCCGCACGCTGCCTACTGCGCGCGCAACTCCGTTCCGGCGAAAGGGTTAACCAGTTGCGGGCAATGGGAAGATCTTCTAAGTGGTTGACGCCCGCCCGACCGCGCTGAACAAAGCGCCTGCGATCGCACCGCCACCGCGACGAGCCCGTCCCAGCTCCGACCTGTGGCGGATGCTGCCGTACCTGATGCCCTACCGGGTGCGCTGGATCGCGATGTTGCTGACCGCGCTTGCCAGCCTGGGCGCGACGATCTCGATCCCGCTGATGACCAAGGCCGTCATCGACGGCCCCGTGCGCCATCAGGACCAGCAGGGACTGTGGTTGCTGGGCGCGGCCGCCATGGGGGTGGGCATCACCGAGGCGGTGTTGTGGTTCATCCGCCGCTGGCTGGTGTCGCGAGCCACCATGGGTGTCGAGGCCGACATCCGCAAAGACCTGTACGCGCGTCTGCAGATCCTGCCCATGTCGTTTCACGGTCGCTGGCAGTCCGGGCAGCTGCTGTCGCGGATCATGAACGACCTGGGCACCATCCGCCGGTTCATGTCCTTCGGGCTGACGTTCCTGTTGCTCAACATCCTGCAGATCACCGTCATCACCACGATCCTGCTGGTGATGTACTGGCCGCTGGGCGTCGTGGTCGCGGTGTCCATCGTGCCGATCACGCTCACGGTGCTGCACTTCCAGCAGGAGTACACCCGCCTGTCCCGGCAGGCGCAGGACCAGGCGGGCCATGTCGCCACGCACGTCGAGGAGTCTGCGCTCGGGCTGCGGGTCATCAAGTCGTTCGGCCGCGAGGATTACGCCTACGACCGTTTCGACCGGCAGCTGACCGACCTCTACGAAACCCAGCTCGGCCGGGTGTCGGTGTCGGCGAAGTTCTGGACGCTGCTGGAGATCATCCCGAACCTGACACTGATCGTGGTGCTCGGCTTCGGCGCATACGCCGCCGGCAACGGCTCGGTCACGCTGGGCACGCTGGTCGCCTTCATCACGATGATGCTGTCGCTGGTGTGGCCGATCGCCTCGCTGGGTTTCCTGCTGTCGATGACCCAGGAGTCGTTCACTGCGGCCAACCGCATCGCCGAGATCTTCGACGCGCCGCGTGACATCACCGACGGACCGCTTGACCAGGCGCCGCGCGGGGGCCGTCTGGAGTTGGTCGACGTGGGCTTCCGGTTCCCTGACGACGCCCCGTTGGCCCCGTCCGGCGGGCCGGACAGTGTGGCCCCGTCCGGCGGGCCGGACAGTGATAGCGGCGCGTCGCAGGAATGGGCCCTTCGCCACGTCAACCTCACCGTCGAGCCGGGCGAGACGTTGGCCCTGGTCGGCGCCACCGGTTCGGGGAAGTCGGTGTTGGTCGGGCTGATGTCGCGCCTCTACGACGTCTCCGAGGGCCAGATCCGCATCGACGGCACGGACGTCCGCGAGCTGACGCTGGATGCGCTGCGGCAGACGGTGGCCACCGCCTTCGAGGACCCGACGTTGTTCTCCATGTCGGTCGCCGAGAACCTCGCGCTGGGCCGCCCCGATGCCGGCGACGCCGAGCTGCGCCGAGCCATCGAGGTCGCAGCGGCGCAATTCGTCTACGACTTGCCGTTCGGCCTGCAGACCCGCATCGGGGAGCAGGGCATGAGCCTGTCCGGCGGTCAGCGGCAACGCCTTTCGCTGGCGCGGGCGATTCTGGCGGCGCCCAAGATCCTCGTACTCGACGACACGCTGTCGGCGTTGGACGTACACACCGAGGCCGTGGTCGAGGCGGCGCTGCGGCGCGTGCTGGAGTCGGTGACCGGCGTCGTGGTGGCCAACCGCGCATCGACGGTGCTGCTCGCCGACCGGGTCGCGCTGCTGCAGCACGGCACCATCACCCATGTCGGCACCCACGCCGAACTGCTCGCCCAGGTACCCGAATACCGGTACCTGTTGGCCGCGGACGATGAACTCGACGACGGTGCCGAACGCGACTGCGAATGGTCCGACGAGCGCTGGCCCGAGGACCGCACCAGCATCGACCGGCTGCGGATGTTCGAGCCGGACGACGGTGACGACGGCAACCGGCTCGAGCACGAGATCCTGGAGCGGCGGCCGTGACCACCAGTGAGAAACGTTCGCGCGACGAGCGAACCGACGTGTCGGACTGGCGCGGGAAGTTCACCGAGCAGGCCGACCTTCCGATCGACGAGACGAAGCCCCGTCGACGGGAGGCGCGGGCGCTGCTGGGTTCACTGCTGCGACCGTACAAGTGGACGGTCGCGCTGCTGGCCGTCATCGTGGTGGTGGAAAACGCTGCCCGGCTGTCGGTTCCGATCCTGGTGCAGCGCGGCATCGATCACGGTATCCCGCCGCTGGTCGAGGGTGGTTCGGCGCGCACGCTGCTGACCATCGTCGCAGCACTCGGGGTCGTGGTCGTCGTGCAGGCCACCAGCCGGATGGTGTTCCTGCGTCGATCCGGTCGAACCGGTCAGAAGGTCCTGCTCGAGCTGCGCCGGCGGCTGTTCCGGCATTTCGGCCGACTCGACGTGGCCTTCCACGATCGCTACACGTCCGGGAGGGTCGTCAGCCGCTCGACCAATGACGTCGAAGCCATCCAGGACATGCTCGAAACAGGCTTCGACAGTCTGATCACCGCGGTGCTGACGCTGTTCGGCACGGCAATACTGTTGCTGACCCTCGACGTGAAGTTGGGGCTGATGTGCCTGGTCGCGTTCCCGGTGCTGGTCGTGCTGGTGGCGTGGTTCCATCGCGAATCGTCGAAGACCTACCGCGAGGTGCGCGAGATCGCCGCGCTGGTCATCGTGCAGTTCGTCGAAACGATGACCGGCATCAAGGCTGTGCAGGCCTACCGGCGGGAACCGCGCAACCAGGAGATCTTCGAAGACGTCGCCGACCGGTACCGGGTGATCAACGAGCGCACGTTCCGGCTGCTGGCGGTGTTCATGCCGGGCGTCAAACTGGTCGGCAACATCACCACCGGCGTGGTGCTGCTCTACGGCGGCTACCGGGTGTTGAACGGCGAAATGACGATCGGCACGTTGACCGCGTTCCTGCTGTATCTGCGGATGTTCTTCGAACCCATGCAGGAGATCTCGCAGTTTTTCAACACGTTCCAGTCGGCGGCATCCGCGCTGGAGAAACTGGCGGGTGTGCTGGCGCAGCAGCCGGCCATCGACGACCCGCGCGAACCCCGCCGGCTCGACGCGGTGCGCGGTGAGATCGCCTTGGCGGATGTGCGATTCGAGTACGTCGCGGGCCGGCCGGTGTTGCCCGGCCTGGATCTGACGGTGCCGGCAGGGCAGACGGTGGCGCTGGTGGGGACGACCGGTGCCGGCAAGACCACGATCGCCAAACTCGTCACGCGCTTTTACGACCCGACGGCGGGGTCGGTGACGCTCGACGGAGTGGATCTGCGCGACGTCGCACAGGCTGAGCTGCGTCACCATGTGGTGATGGTGACCCAGGAGAACTTCATGTTCGGCGGGACGATCGCCGACAACATCAGGTTCGGCCGTCCCGACGCGACCGACGACGAGGTGCGCGACGCGGCACGGGCCGTCGGCGCCGACGCCTTCATCGAGGCCCTGCCGGAGGGTTACGCCACCGATGTCGCCAAGCGGGGTGGACGGCTCTCGGCAGGGCAGCGCCAGCTCGTCGCGTTCGCCCGGGCGTTCCTGGCCGATCCTGCGGTGTTGATCCTCGACGAGGCCACATCGTCGCTGGACATTCCCAGCGAACGGATGGTGCAACGGGCCCTGGAGACGGTGCTGGCCGACCGGACCGCGCTGGTGATCGCGCACCGGTTGTCGACGGTGCAGATCGCCGACCGGGTATTGGTGCTCGAGCACGGCCGCATCATCGAGGATGGCTCGCCCGCCGAGTTGATCGCCGCGAACGGCAGTTACGCGAAGCTGCACCAGGCGTGGCAGGAGGCGCTGGCATGACGAGCGGGACGGATGCTGCCCACTACCCTGACGCCGAGAGTGCACCCGGGTTGCCACGGCGAGCTGCGAGCGCCAGGGAGTGCACCCGCGCGTGGCCACGCACGCTTGTGTCCCCGAGCGGCGAGAAAGATTGACGCGCCCACGCGCTGCCGGCGGCCCCACCGAGGTGGGCGGTCAGGCCTCCGGCGATTCGATGTATCGCACTTCCGGCATGTCGTCCGAACGAAAGCTCGCGATGGTTTCTCGCGCCAGCCGTGCCAGTTCCTTGGTCGCGGGGGACAAGATCGCCGACTCTTTTTGGATCAGGGCGACGGTGTCGTAGAGCGGCTCTGAGAACGGCAGGTACTTCACGCCCGGCGGCGCGATCGGCGAGACAGACACTGCCTTCGAGACGAATGTCTCTCCTGCTCCCGCGGCAACGAGATCCAGTGCCGTGTCCACTTGCTCCACTTCGATCGTCGGATTCAGCTCGAGACCTTGGAGCAGCGCGCGCTCGGCGAGTTGTCGGCGGGTGGGGTCGCGCCATCCCGCGTGGGCGTCGTACAGGATCAGCTTCGCGGCAGCGAGTTCGTCAATGGAGACGGCATCAGTGCGCCAGGCCTGAGAAGTCGCGAACATCACCTCGTCCTTGAACAGCGGTGTCACTTTCACGTAGATCCTTATTCCTTGCCGAAGCGGCATTTCTGTACTAGACAGTACACAGAATGTATTGATCGGTACATTTCGCATCAGGTGCGAAGCCAGCTGCGTGAGAGGTGTCCCGCTGACGCAGTTTTCGAACTGCAGGAGAACGACATGGAAATGAGAACCGATTTACGTCCCGCGCGGCCGTCACGGTTCACCGGGGCGGGTCCGCGGTGACCGTACGCGAACCCAGGTTCTCTGAACTTCGCAGTACGGCTGTGACGGTCCGAGTGGGCATGTGGCTCGGCATCGCCGTTGCGGTGTGCATCGTGACGGGGTTGATCAGTCACTTCATCCAGCATCCGCAGCCGTGGTTCTGGTGGCCGACGCGGCCGGTGTGGCTCTACCGCTTCACTCAGGGTCTTCACGTGATCAGCGGTATCGCGGCGATACCGCTTCTGGTGGTCAAACTCTGGTCGGTCTGGCCGAAACTGTTCGAGCGCCCCCTGATCGGCGGCCCCGCCCGGCAGTTGGAGCGGTTGTCGATCCTCGTTCTCGTCGCTGCACTGACCTTCCAGTTGGTCACCGGGTTGCTCAACATCGCGCAGTGGTACGTGTTCGGGTTCTTCTTCACGACGGCGCATTACGCGATGTCCTATGTGGCTGCGGGTGCAGTGATCGTCCACATCGGCGTGAAGCTCCCGGTGATCAGACGTGCTCTCGGCGAACCGATCGGAGACGTCGCCGACGGTGGGACCGTGGGTCCGTCAAGGAGGACCGTGCTGGTGGGAGCGGGTCTTGCCGTCGGTGTCGCCACCCTGGCCACGGCGGGTCAGACGGTCCCGTGGCTGCGTCGATTCGCGGTCCTGGCTCCCAGGTCAGGAGAAGGGCCGCAAGGTGTTCCGGTCAATCGGTCAGCTGCGGCCGCAGGGGTGCTTCGGTCCGCACGCGCCCCCGACTACACGCTCAGTGTCGTGAACGGTGAAAGAGCCCGGCAATTCACGCTTGCCGAACTGCAGGCCATGCCGCAGGCAACTCACCGACTTCCTATTGCGTGCGTAGAAGGTTGGAGTGCCGATGCCGAATGGACTGGCGTCGTTCTCGCAGATCTCGTCGCTGCCGTGGGCGGATCCGAGGACGCAGACGTCCGGATGATCTCGCTGGAACCACCTGGGCCCTACTCTCGGACCGCGTTGCCGGCTCGGCACGCTCGAGACTCGAGAACTCTGATCGCGTTGCAGATCAACGGCGAAGACCTCGACATCGACCATGGCTACCCATGCCGGCTCATCGCTCCGACACGCCCTGGCGTTCTGCAGACGAAGTGGCTCTCTCGGATCGAGGTGGTGGGACGGTGACCGCCTCCAGAATTCTGCTGGTCGTGGCGGGGCTCGCAGCGGCCGCCTACGGTGCCGTGCTGGTTCTTGATCTGCCGGGAAGAACGATTGCGTTGATCGCGGTGTGGGCGGGAGGCGGCGTCATCGTTCACGACTTCGTCTTCGCGCCGCTCAGTGCAGTACTCGGATACACGGGACGCCGGCTGGTCAAAGGGAGCTGGTGGGCACCCATCGCCGTCGCTGCTCTGTGTTCGGCGACCCTGATATTTCTTGCGGTGCCGGTCTTCGACACGCCCGGCGCCAAGCCTGACAACCCGACCGTCCTGGATCGTGATTATCCAATGGGTTTGATGATCTCTTTGCTGATCATCTGGGCCTGCGTGCCGCTCTATCAGGTGGGTGCCGCCCTGATGCAGCGGCGCCGGGCGAACAACTGATAAGGATCTCGGCCAGTGGCGGTTTACCTCACGGCAGCAGCCCGGCACGCCGCGCCTTGGACACCGCTTCATGACGGGTGTGTGCCCCGAGCTTGGTCGCCGCGCTGCGCAGGTAGCTCTTCACCGTCTCGGCTTTCAGCGACAGCCGCTGCGCTGCTTCGGCATTCGTGCATCCGAGGGCGATCTCGGCCAGCACGTCGAGCTCGCGCACGGTCAACACCGCCCCGGTCGGCGCGGTCTCACCGGCCAGTGCAGCGGCGAGTTGGCCGGCCAGGTCGCGGAGCTGTTGCTGCAGAGCGGGCGTGGCGTCGGCGGCGAGGCTGCGCAGCCCGGCATGGACCTCACGGATCTGTTCCACGCCGATCGGATGAGCGCCGGCCGGGCCCCGGGCGTCGGCGAGTCGCAGTCGTCGGTCCACCTCGTCGCGGATGCGCAATTCGTCGCCCAGTGCGCGGGCCGAGGTGATCATCAGGTCGGCGGCACGACCGCTGAACGGCGCCGACGAGCGGTAGGCGCCGTAGAGCATGGCCCGGGTCTGCCCGTCCACCAGCACGGGCACCGCGAGTACCGCGCGGATCCCTTCGGAGAGCACCGGCCGGTCGTAGTCGTGGGTGATGGTGACCGCGCGTCGGTAGTCGGCCACCGACATCGGCCGGGCCGCCACCATGCTGGCTCCACCGAGCCCCGAACTCGACCGCACCGCCAGACCCCGCAGGTTCTGGGTGCGGGTGCCGACGAACTCGCTGAGCAGCAGCGTGTCGCCGTGGACCTCACCGCCGAACAGCACCGGAACGTCGCCCTCGGTGGCCACCGCGCGCAGCGTCGCCCGCAGCGCGTCGGCGTCGCGGGGGCGCAGCAGGGACCGAGGCGTCGGGGTCACGGGGCTCACCCACTTTCGGGGGTAGTGGACCGACCGGTGTGACCTAGATCCTATTAGCCATGTCGAACACGGACAGATATCGCACCGCGCGCGACCAGCTCGTCGACCTCATCACCGACTACGACAAGGCCGTGGCCACGTTCCAGTGGCCCGAAGTCACCGGGCAGTTCAACTGGGCGACCGACTGGTTCGACGTGATCGCAGGTCAAGACCGCTCCGGCGGCGACATCAGCTACCGCAACCACCGCACCGCGCTGTGGATCGTCGAGCAGGACGGTACCGAGCAGAAGGTGACGTTCGCGCAGATGGCGCGGCGCTCCGATCAGGTCGCGACGTGGCTGCGGGGGTTGGGGGTCGGCAAGGGCGACCGCGTCATCTTGATGCTCGGCAACCAGGTGGAGTTGTGGGAGTCGATGCTGGCGGTGTCGAAGCTGGGCGCGGTGATCCTGCCGACCACGGCCGCGCTCGGCCCGGACGACATCGCCGACCGCCTGGCCCGCGGCGGCGCCCGTTTCGTCATCGCCAACGCGTCGGACATCGGCAAGTTCGATGGCCTCGACGCCGAGTTCACCGGCGTCGCGGTTGGGGGTCCGGCCGCGGGTTGGCGTGCCTACGCCGACGCCGAGGCTGTCGAGTCCACCGCCCCGTTCGAACCCGGCACCGCGGTCGACGACCCGCTGCTCGTCTACTTCACCTCCGGGACCACCAGCCACCCCAAGCTGGTTCAGCACTCCCAGGTCAGCTATCCCGTCGGGCACCTGTCGACGATGGCGTGGATCGGGGTGCGTCCCGGGGACGTGCACCTGGCCATCAGCTCGCCCGGCTGGGCCAAGCACGCGTGGAGCTGCTTCTTCGCCCCGTGGATCGCCGAGGCCACCATCTTCGTGTACAACTACGCCCGCTTCGATGCCGCAGCCCTGCTCGAGCAGATCCGCCGCGCCGGCGTCAGTACGTTCTGTGCCCCGCCGACCGTGTGGCGGATGCTGATCCAGGCTGAGCTGGGGGAGCGGCCGCCGGAGCTGCGCGAGATCCTCGGTGCCGGTGAACCGCTGAACCCCGATGTCATCGCCCAGGTACAACGCGCGTGGGGGTTGACCATCCGCGACGGCTTCGGCCAGACCGAGACCACCCTGCAGATCGGCAACACGCCAGGTCAGCCGGTCAAGGCCGGTTCCATGGGACGACCGATGCCCGGCGTGCCGGTGGTGCTGATCGATCCGGTGACCGGCGGGGCGGCCGACGAGGGCGAGATCTGCCTGGATCTGTGTGCCCGCCCGCTGAACCTGATGACCGGTTACGTCGACGACGAGCAGCGCAACGGCCACGTCATGCGCGACGGCTACTACCACACCGGCGACGTCGCCAGCCGGGACGAGGACGGCTACATCACCTACATCGGCCGCACCGACGACGTCTTCAAATCATCGGACTACAAGGTGTCGCCGTTCGAACTGGAAAGCGTGTTGATCGAGCACCCCGCGGTGGTGGAGGCGGCCGTGGTACCCCAACCCGACGACATGCGGCTGTCGGTACCCAAGGCGTATGTGACGCTGGCCGAGGGCTGGGCTCCCGACGCCGACACGGCCCGGGAGATCCTGCTGCACAGCCGCGAGCATCTCGCGCCGTATCTGAAGGTCCGGCGTGTCGAATTCGCCGAACTTCCGAAGACGATCTCGGGAAAGATCCGTCGTGTGGACCTGCGCCGTCGCGAGGAGGAGGCGCACCGCACCGGCACGCCGCTGCCTGCCGAGTACCGCTACGAGGAGCTGCTGTGATGACCTCGACGAAGTCCTACGATGCCGGCCCGACCGACATCCCGATCCTCGAGGAGACGATCGGGGCGAACTTCGAGCGCACCGCCGCCGCGCATTCGCACGTCGACGTCCTCGTCGAGGTCACAACCGGCCGTTGCTGGACGTACTCGGAACTCGACGACGAAATCAACACGCTGGCGCGAGGTTTGATGGCTGCGGGACTGGCGGTGGGGGACCGGATCGGCATCTGGGCGCCCAATTGCGCCGAATGGGTGCTCGTCCAGTTCGCCGCCGCGAAGATCGGGGCGATCCTGGTCAACATCAACCCGGCATACCGGACCCACGAGTTGGCCTATGTTCTCGAGCAGTCGGGTCTGCGAATGCTGGTCTCGGCGACGTCGTTCAAGTCCTCGGACTACGTGGCGATGGTCGGGGAGATCAGGCCCGAGGCCTCGGCGCTGCAGCAGGTGGTCTTCCTGGGTACCGACGACTGGGACCGACTGCGCGAGTCCGCGGCACAAATCAGCGTCGAGCAGTTGGCGGCTCGCCAGGCGGGACTGTCCAACACCGACCCGATCAACATCCAGTACACCTCGGGGACAACGGGTTTCCCGAAGGGGGCGACGCTGTCGCACCGCAACATCCTCAACAACGGCTACTTCGTCACCGGGCAGATCGGCCTCGGACCCGGCGACCGGCTGTGCATCCCTGTGCCGTTCTACCACTGCTTCGGCATGGTGATGGGCAACCTGGGCTGCACGACGCACGGCGCGACGATCGTGATCCCCGCTCCCGGGTTCGATCCGGGGCACACGCTCGCTGCGATCGAATCGCAGAGCTGCACAGCTGTTTACGGTGTCCCGACGATGTTCATCGCGATGCAGAACCATCCCGACTTCGCCGCCCGTGACCTGTCGTCACTGCGCACCGGCATCATGGCCGGCGCGGTGTGCCCGGTCGAGGTGATGAAGCGGTGCATCGAGGACATGCACATGGCCGAGGTGGCGATCGCGTACGGCATGACCGAGACGTCACCGGTGTCCTGCCAGACCCTGATCGACGACGACCTGGAGAGGCGGACCGCATCCATCGGCCGGGCCCACCCCCACGTAGAGATCAAGATCGTCGACCCGGATACCGGCGAGACCGTCGACCGGGGTGAGCCCGGCGAGTTCTGCACCCGCGGGTACTCGGTGATGCTCGGCTACTGGCGCGAAGACGACAAGACGGCCCAGGCCATCGATTCCGACGGGTGGATGCACACCGGGGATCTGGCGGTCATGAGGCCCGACGGCTACTGCAACGTGGTCGGGCGCATCAAAGACATGATCATCCGCGGGGGAGAGAACATCTACCCCCGCGAGATCGAGGAGTTCCTCTACACCCATCCCGACATCGAGGATGCCCAGGTGATCGGGGTGCCCGACGACACCTACGGCGAGGAGGTGTGCGCATGGATACGGATGAAGGCGAACCGCGAGCCGCTGGATGCCGCAGCGCTACGTGCCTTCGCCTCGGGACGGTTGGCGCACTACAAGATTCCGCGCTATGTACACCTGGTCGATGAGTTCCCGATGACGGTCACCGGCAAGATCCGTAAGGTGGACATGCGCGAGGAGAGCGCCCGGTTGTTCGGGTTGTGAGCTCAGCGGTGTTCGTTGAAGAACGCGGCGACGTCGTCGACGAACAGCTCGGGCTGCTCGAACGCGGCGAAGTGCCCGCCGCGCGGCATGGTGGTCCACCGGGTGATGGTGTAGTTGTCCTCGCACCAGTGCCGCGGTGCGCGCAGCACCTCCCTCGGGAACGCGGCCACCCCGGTGGGTAGCGTCACCGGGCCACCGCCGCCGAAGCTGCCGAAGCTCTCCCAGTACAGCCGCGCCGAGGACGCCCCGCAACCGTTCAGCCAGTACAGCATCACGTTGTCGAGCAGCTCGTCTTTGGTGAGCACGTTCTCGGGGTGGCCGTCGCAGTCCATCCACGACCAGAACTTCTCCACGATCCACGCCATCTGCCCGACAGGGGAGTCCACCAGTCCGTAGCCCAGCGTCTGCGGCCGGGTGGATTGCTGCTTCGAATAGCCCGAATCCCACTTTTGGTAGTAGTCAAGCCGCTCGAGGGCGGCCAATTCGTCGGGGCTGGGGTCACGCAGACCCTTGGGCGGCCGACCCAGCGGCATGTTGGTGTGGATGGCCACACAGTGACCACGGTTGCGACCGATCTGGGTGGTCACGGCGGCGCCCCAGTCCCCGCCCTGCGCGCCGTAGCGCTGATAACCCAGCCGTACCATCAGCTCGTCCCACGCCTGCGCGATGCGTTCCACACCCCAACCGGTGTGCGTCGGCTTGCCGGAGAAGCCATATCCGGGCAACGACGGGCACACCACGTGGAACCCGGCGGCGTTCAGCGGCTCGACCACTTTGTGGAACTCGACGACCGATCCGGGCCAGCCGTGGGTGATCAACAACGGGAACGCGTCATGCCGCGGCGCGCGCTGGTGGAGGAAATGGACGGGAAGTCCGTCGATGTTCGTGATGAACTGGTCGAACCGGTTCAGCGCGGCCTCGCGTGAGCGCCAGTCGTACTCATCGGCCCAGTACGTGGCCAGCTCACGGGTGTAGGCCAGCGGGATGCCCTGGCTCCAGTCGTCGACGCACTCCTGATCCGGCCACCGGGTGCGCGCGAGACGCTGTCGCAGGTCGGCGAGGTCGGCATCGGGGATGTCGATGCGAAAGGGCTGGATGTGGGCCATGCCACATCCTGGCATTTGGATAATCGGGAGACGTGTGGCCCCCTGCTGTCCTGGTGATCGCGATGACGACTCTGGCCGCCTGCATCCTGCTGGGCGGAGCTGTCTACGAGGCGCTGGTCGTCGATCCGTTCTGGCCCAAGCGGCCGGGCATCGTGCAGGCCCGCAACGGGGGGATCTCCCGGGTGCGTTTCTGGCGGCCCGCGCACCTCGCGTTCGAAGTGCTGCTCGCGGTGTCGCTGGTGGCCGCCTGGGGCGCCCCCGACGTCCGCGCCGCGCTGCTGGTGGCAGTGGCCGGTCACGTCGTCGTTCGAATCTGGTCGGCGGTCGACCTCACCCCGAAAGCACTTGCCTTCGAAACCACCGATCCTGCCGATGTGAACGAATCGGCGGCCGCACGGTGGGCGAGACGGAGCCTGCTGCGGCTGCCACTGCATGTGCTGACCTGCGCAGCAATGCTGAGCGCTCTCGCCCTGACCTGACGTCTCCGGGTCTTCGGACCTCAAATATGGCGAAATTTTCGGATGTTTCGTCGTTTCGCTTCCGATTTCGCACCCCCTACGTCTAGCCTGGCAAACTGCCACGATTGTTTGGGGGGACATCATGGGTTATTCGCGCTATGTCGGTCGGGTGGGTGCCTTGGCCATCGCGCTGGGAATCGGCACGGCAGTCGCGTCGACGTCTGGAATCGCCTGCGCTGAAACGGAAACAGGTTCGGCCGGCTCGTCGGTCGAACGGACGACAGCTGGAGCCGACGATTCGAACTATTCTGACTCCGGCCTCGACGCCGCCGATACGCAGTCGGTTGATGGTGACGAGTCAGCTGATGCCGGGGACGACCCCGGCCTCGATGAAGACGTTGATATCGACAGTGAATTCGACTCCGATGCCGACATTGCCGATGGGGACGAAGAAGACTCCGCTGCAGAAGAACTCGTCGGATTCGACAATCCCGAGGCTGAGCTCGTCGAACCGGTTGAGGATCGGAGCGAACGCTACGCCGCTGAGGCCGATCGAGTTTCGAGCACACCCGTGGAGCACCTCGAAGCAGTTCCGCCACGTCCGGAACCGGGCAGTGAGGTCGTCGACGATGTCCTCATCGACCTCGGAGACACCGAGCCGTTCACCGCGGATGATCCGATGATCAGCGCGGAAGCAACCGATCCCGGCATCGTCGAAGAGACGCGCCCTGTGTCGGCGCCTCCAACGGCGAGCACCGAACAGGCCGACCTGGCATCTATCGCATCACCCGTGATCTCGCCGTTCGACGCGTTCGGCACCGACATTCCGGCCGAATCGCCACTGCTGTGGGGCTTGTTGGCGTTCGCGCGTCGGCAGCTCGGACAGCGCGAAAAACCCGCACTCGAAGGGGCATTCGCTCCCGGGGCGTCGGCCATCGACGACAACAACGCCGCTCCGACCGGGTGGGCCTGGGTGGGTTCCCCAGGGTGGTTCACCGGCAAGGTGTCGGGACAGGTGTTCGGCTTCGATCGCGACTTCGACCGCGTGACCTACGCCGGGTCGACGAACACGGCCAAGGGCAGCGTGGTGGTCGATTCCCGCGGTCGCTTCACCTATACGCCGACGGATGCCGCACGTCACGCGGCGGCGAAGGACGGAGCCACCGAGGCGGACACGACTGATTCGTTCGTGGTCAGCATCGACGACGGCAACGGCGGGGTGACCGGGGTCGAAGTCACGGTCCGGATCCGTGCTGCCAACGACCGTCCCCGCTCGTCGGGCTCGGTAGGGCTGCCCGCGATGGACACCGGCGCGGTGACGGGGACGATCGTCACCCGCGACGCCGACGGGGACGTGCTCAGCTACCGGGTCACCGGCGTCGACAAGGGTGACGTGGTGTTCGGCGACGACGGCAGCTTCGTCTACACCCCGACTCCGCAGGCACGTGAGGACGCGGGTCAGCGGCCGGGATGGTCGTGGGACCGACGGGACACGTTCGCCGTCACCGTCGACGACGGGCACGGCGGCACCGACACCGTGCGGTTCACGGTGCAGATCGCCGCCCTCGACAATGCGGGGCCCGAGCTCGATGACGTCGTCCAGGGCGAGCCGAGCAGCTGGACGGCGACCGTGACCGGCCGTGTGCTCGCCACCGACGCCGACAACGATCGGCTCACCTACGCAGGGTCGACCGAGACCGACAAGGGCCGCGTCGTCGTGTACTCGTCGGGGCGCTTCAGCTACCGCCCGACTGCCGAAGCCCGCCACGCCGCCGCGGTCGAGGGCGCGGGCGCCGAGGCCACCACCGACAGCTTCAACGTGACCGTCACCGACGGATTCGGTGGCGCGTTGATCGTGCCCGTAACGGTGAACATCGCACCGCGCAACAGCGATCCACGCATCACCAGGGCGCGCGCCACCACACCGGATGAGAACAGCGGTGAAGTGACGGTGACGCTCACTGCCCGTGACTTCGACGGTGATGACCTGACCTTCAGTGCACCGGCTTCGACCGGCAAAGGCGCGCTGGTCGACAACGGGGACGGAACGTTCACCTACACGCCAACACTGGCCGCGCGGCTGGCCGCCGGCGCCGAAGATGCGCCGAACGCTGCCAAGACCGACGTGTTGACCTTCGCGGTCAGCGACGGACACGGCGGGACGGACAGTGCCAGTGTCACAGTGACCATCCTGCCCGCGGTCGGCAATGCCGCTCCGGTCGATGGCGAGTTCACCGCGTCCCCGCCGAACTCCGACGGCGTCGTCTCCGGTGTGGTGTCCGCCTCGGATCCCAACGGTGACGCGCTGACCTTCAGCGGGACGACGTCGACCGCCAAGGGGTCGGTGGTCGTCGACCCCGATGGTTCGTTCACCTACACCCCGGCCGCCGATGCCCGCCACGATGCCGCGGCGTCGGGTGCCTCGAGTGCCGACAAGCAGGACAGCTTCGATGTCACGGTGGTCGACGGCAACGGTGGCACCCTCGTTGTCGCTGTCACCGTCGCCGTGAGCCCTGCGAATGCCGCGCCGACCGCTTCCTATGCTGCCGGACAGCCGGATTCGGCTGACGGCGTGGTCGCCGGATTGGTGACGGGGTCCGATCCTGACGGCGACGCGGTGACCTTCACCGGACCGGTCACCTCCGCCAAGGGGGGCACGGTCGTGCTGAACAGTACAACGGGCCAGTTCAGCTACACCCCGACTCCGGCCGCGCGCGATGCCGCAGCGATGGCGGGCGCGACCGCGGCCGACAAGACCGACAGCTTTGCCGTCGTCGCGAGCGACGGTCACGGCGGCACCTCCACCGTCACGGTGTCGGTAGCGGTGCTGCCCGCACCGAACAGCGCTCCGAGCAACGGGAACGCCGTCGTCGGACAACCCGGAAACGCAGGCGTGGTGACCGGCACGGTGTCGGCGAGCGACGCCAACGGTGACACCTTGACCTTCGGCGGGTCCACGACGACGACGAAGGGATCGGTGGTGGTCAACGCCGACGGCAGCTTCGTCTACACACCCACCGAGGCGGCGCGGCACGCGGCGTCGGCCTCGGCCGCGTCGCCGTCGGACAAGCAGGACAGCTTCGATGTGACGGTGAGCGACGGCCGCGGCGGAACGCTGGCGGTCCCGGTCACCGTCACCATCGCCCCGAGCAACAGTGCGCCGGCCGCTACCTACACTGCGGGGCAGCCGAACACGGGCAGCGGCGTGGTCGCCGGCATCGTCTCCGGATCCGACCCCGACGGCGACGTGCTGTCCTACAGCGCGCCGGCCACGTCCGCCAAGGGCGGGGCCATCACGCTGAACACTGCGACGGGTCAGTTCAGCTACGTTCCGACCCAGGCGGCGCGAGACGCCGCGGCCGCACCGGATGCCACGGCGGCCGACAAGGTCGACACGTTCACCGTCACTGTCGACGACGCCCACGGCGGCGCCACTGCGTTGTCGGTGACCGTCGATGTCGCCCCCGCCTTCACGATCGACGGGACGCAGTTCCCCGGAGCTGCAGCGGGACCGGTTCAGTTCGCATCGGACGGCACCGGTTACCTGACGCTGTTCAACCAGAGCCCCGATGGGTCGCTGGACATGACCGTGGTGGTCATCCCGACGGCGGGGGCGCCGTTCGGGACCGATCCCATCCCGGGCTCCCTTCCCTTCGGCGCACCGATCCTGCGGCCCAGCGGCGATCTGTTCCTCGTCAACCTCGCCGGGCTGGCTGCGGGCACCGCGAAAACGGACATCTCGCTGGTTCGCTCGGATGGGTCGGTGACCACCCAGCAAGTCATGGGAAGCCCTTACACGGCACCGCAGTTCAGCCAGGACGGCACCGCATACCTGACGGTGCTCACCGTCGTCGACCGGGGTGACGGGACGGGTCCGGTACCGAGAATGTCCGTGGTCCGGGTGACCCCCGAGGGGCAATTCTCCACCCATGACACGGGGTTTGCCGCGGCTGCGGCCTACATTCCCCCGGGCTCGTCGCAGGCCTCGCCGAGTATCGTCGTCGGCCCGGACGGCACCGCGTATCAGGCGTTCATGGCGTCCACCGACCCCACGAGTGCGTTCTATCGTCTGGATCAGGTCGGCATCCTGGTGGTCCCGCGGAGCGGCGACTCGTTCGTGTCGACTGTGGTGCAGGGCTCGCCGTACGGTGCTGCGGCAGCGCTCGCCGACGGCACCGCCCGGTTGACGGTGAACACCTACGCCGAGGGGGCGGTGATGCTCGTTGTCGAGTCGGATGGAACCAGCCGGGTAATCGCCGTTGATGCTCTGCCGCTCGGCAAGCCGGCCATCGGTCAGCACGTCTCGTACCTGGTCGTCAGCGACGGAACCGTCGCCTCTTTGATCAGGATCGCCGCTGACGGAACGCAGTCCAGCACCGTCCTGGCGGGTGACCCGGTGCGGATTTACGACGTGCTGCAGCCGCAATCCCTCGTGGAGTCCTATGTGGCGGTCGGCCCGGATGACCGCGCGTACGTGCTGTTCGAAGGCGAACTGCGGGTCTACGGTCCGGCGGGAGTGGAGAGGGTGATTCCGGTCGACGGCCCACTCGGTGGGTTGCGGTTCGGCGCGGACGGCACCCCGTTCGGCGTGCTGGTGCACGAAGACTTCGACACGGCCGCGCTGGTCAACCTGTCCACTGGCATGGTCACGGATCCGATTCCGGTGGGCAGCGGGGGAACCGTCGTATTGGTGACCGGACCCGACAACTCGGCGGTTTTCGCTTCTGCCCTCACCGATTACGACACCGGGGCAACTGTCGGATCGGCCGTGGCGCTCATCGGCTCCTCCGTGGTCGACATTCCCCTCGGCGGCGGGCAGGTCAGTTCCGCGGTGTTCGGTCCCGACGGCCGCGCCTATGTGAACGCCGTGACGTACGAGGTCGACACCACCACGGGAACAGTCAACTCTGCGACAACCACCGTGTATGCCGTCAGCGCCGGCGGGGCAGCGGTGGTCTTCACCGGCGACGGCATCGGAAGCACCTCGATTCGTGACGGCAAGCTCTACCTCACGCTGACCGACGTCACGAACGCTCCCGACGTCGTCACCGTCATCCGTGAGCTGGACGTGTTCGGCCCGTCGACGGAGGTGTGACTTCGGCGTGGTTGTCGACGATCAACGACGACAACCACGCCGAAATCGCCAGGCGGCTGTGGTGGGATCAGGGGGTGACTGAGCCACACCCTGATCCGGCCATCACCGCGCGGGCCATCACGATGCGCGGACCGTGGGGTCCGGTCTACGGTCCGATCGACCTGAACGTCGAGTCCGGCGGGGTCACCGTCTTGGTGTGCCCACCCGGATCGGGGCGGACCGCACTGTTGATGACGCTGGCGGGCCGGATGCGCCCGGCATCCGGCGAGCTGACCGTCCTCGGCCGCAACCGGGTCCGCGACATCTTCGCCCATGCGGCGCTCGCGGGTGTCGACGAACTCGACACCGTCGCCGAGTCGGTCACGGTGCGTGACCTGATCACCGAACAGTTGCGCTGGGATGCCCCGTGGTACCGCCTCGTGCGCCGGGCCGACGCTGCCGACCTCGCCGACGTCTGCGCACGGGTGTTCGGTGACGTGCCGCTGCCACCGCTGACCGAGTACGTCGAGGAGCTCAGCGAACTCGACGGCCTGCTGCTGCGCATCGCGCTGGCCAACACCGGCCGGCCGCCCCTGCTGGTCGTCGGCAACCTCGAACAGGTCACCAGCGACCGCCACCGTGATGTGCTCGTCACCCGTCTCGTCGAACTCGGTCGCACCCAGACCGTCGTGACCGCCAGCGTCAACGGCGTCCCCGACCATCCGGTGCGCCACCTCGAGGTACCCAACGCATCGCGGACCGAGCTGGCCGGCGTGCAGAACGGCGGTGAGTGATCATGTTGGCCGGAATGTCGCTGGGCACCGATCTCAAGCGCTACTCGCGTGGCCTGATGCCCCGCATCGCGCTGATCACGATTATCGTGATGCCGCTGCTCTACGGGGCCATGTACCTGTGGGCGTTCTGGAACCCGTTCGCCGAGGTGAACAAGGTGCCGGTGGCGCTGGTCAACGAAGATCGCGGGGCGCAGGCACAGGGCCAGCCACTGCGGGCCGGCGACCAGGTGGCCCGGGCGCTGCTGGACTCCGGGCAGCTCGACCTCCATGAAATGTCCGCCCAGGATGCGGCGCAAGGAGTGGCCGACGGCGACTACTACTTCTCGATCACGCTGCCACCGGACTTCAGCGAGCGCGTGGCCTCACCGTCGGGTGGTCAGCCGCAGCAAGCCCAGTTGCGGTTCACGTTCAACGACGCGAACAACTACCTCGCCTCGGTGATCGGGCAGAACGCCGCACGCGAGGTGCTCAATCAGGTCAACGCCCGAATCGGTGAACAGACCGTCGGGACGGTGCTGACCGGCCTGACCGACGCCGGCGAGGGACTCGACCAGGCCGCCGACGGGGCCCGGCAGCTCGCCGACGGCCTGGGAACCGCCAACGACGGCGCGCAACGTCTCGCCGACGGTGCGCACGCGCTGTCGACCGGTCTCGACACCGCAAGTGCCGGTTCGGCGCAATTGGCCGCCGGCACCGAACAACTCGCCGCGTCGGTGGATACCGCCACCGGCCCGCTGCTCGAGGTGCTGGATCGGGTCGGCGAATTGAACCTGGACCCCACCGACGTCGCCGTCGCCGCCCAACACCTCTCGGGCGCGGTTCGTTCCACCACCGAGCGCGTCGCCGCGCTGAACGTCAACAGTGCGCAGGCAGCCGCCATCGTCGACCAGGCCGTGGGTTTCCTTCAGGCCAACCCTGATCCGGCCGTCCGCGACGCGGGCCACGCGCTGGCCGGTGCGCAGCGGCTGCTGCGCGCCCAGGGCATCGATCCCACGACCGACGAGGGGCTGGGCCGGCTCCGCGACAGCGCCGCCCAGCTCGAACACGAACTCGGCGACCCGAACAGCTCGCTGCGCGTGTTCCTCGCCAAAGCTCTCGACGGGGGGTTGCGCGCGGACGTCGCCCGGCTGCACGACGGGGTGGACGAGCTGAACGCCGGTGCCCAGCGGCTCAACGCGGGGCTGGTCCAGTTGGCCGACGGCGGCGACGAACTGGCGGCCGGGGCGAACCGACTCGCCGCCGGCACCGACCGTCTGCAGGCCGGCGGACAGGAGCTGGCGACCAAACTGCGAGAGGGCACCACGCTGATCCCGTCGTGGACCCCGCAGCAACGCACCGAGGTCGCCAAGACGATGGCTGCACCGGTCGGTCTGGACATCGTCAACACCAACCCGGCGGCGACCTTCGGCACCGGGTTCGCCCCGTTCTTCATGCCACTGGCGCTGTTCATCGGGGCGTTGATCATCTGGATGTTGTTGACGCCGTTGCAGTCCCGGCCGATCGTCAACGGTCTGGGCGCTCTGCGGGTGGTGTTGGCGTCCTATTGGCCCGGTCTTCTGGTGGCGGTGTGCCAGGTCGCGGTGATGTACGTCGTGGTGCACTTCGGCGTCGGGTTGAACGCCGAATATCCGCTGGCGACCGTGGCTTTCCTGGTTTTGGTGGCCGGCACGTTCCTGGCGATCATCCAGGCGTTCAACGCCCTGTTCGGCGTGGCCGTCGGCCGCGTTGTGACACTGGCCTTCCTGATGTTGCAGCTGGTTTCCGCCGGCGGCATCTATCCGGTCGAGACCACCGCGAAACCATTTCAGATCATGCACCCGTTCGACCCGATGACCTATGCGGTCAACGGGTTACGGCAGTTGACCGTCGGTGGGGTGGATTCCCGGCTGTGGGTCGCGATCGCGGTGCTGGCCGGGCTGATGGTGGCATCTTTGGCCGCCAGCGCCTGGGCGGCCCGGCGCAACCGGCAGTACACGATGGAACGGCTGCACCCGCCCATCGAGGTTTGAACGCTCGCGGGCTGGCAATGATTGTGTGGCACTGGCTCGCTCGGGTGGTGGGCAGAGACCGTACGACCCGTTCGGCGTTGACCGAAGCCGCTGAGGAGAAAATTGATGCTGACCCTCGCCGTCATCGTGGTGGTATCCGCGGCGTTGATCCTCGGAGCGTTGTGGGGGATCTATGGGTCTCTGCCTGAGGGGCTCGAAGGGTTCATCGTCGCGATGGCAGGCGGGGCGCTCATCGTGTCGGTCATCTTGGAGTTGGTGGAGCCGGCGACGGAACAGGCCCCGCTGTGGGCGGTGGCTCTGCTGGTCCTGACGGGGGCCGCCGTGTTCACCGTGCTGGATCACCTCGTCGACAAGAAGGAGGGATCCAACAACGGCGGCGGACTCCTGCTGGCCATCACGCTCGACGGTGTACCCGAGAATCTGGCCTTGGGGGTGGCGCTCATCGGCGCAGGTCCGCTGCAGGTCGCGGCGCTGTCCGGCTCCATCTTCCTGTCGAATCTGCCGGAAGCTGCCGGGGGAGCGAAGGGGATGGCGGCCAGTGGACGATCCAACGGCAAGGTGCTCGCATTGTGGGCTGGCACTGCCGCCATCCTGGCAGCAGCCGCGTTGGCAGGGAACCTGCTGCTTGCCGGGGTGCCGGACGTCGTGTTGGCGCTCATCAGGAGCCTGGCGGGCGGCGCGGTGGTGGCATCCCTGGCGACTGAGGTATTCCCGAAAGCCTTCAAGGACGGGTCCATGTCGGCCGGCGTCGCCGCCGCGATGGGCCTCGTATTGGCGCTCGCCCTGGATCAGCTCGGATGAGCGCTGGCCGGATACCGGCGCCGGGCGCTGCCACCGCCGGTCAACTGTCCTGTCCGCCCCCGTGACGGCGTCGCTTCTTCTCGATACGCACGAGCAGTTCCCCGACCGACCCGAGCAGCATCCCGGAGCTGCCGAACACGAACAGCCAGACTCCGAGCGTCTTTGTACTCTCCCAGAAGAACAGGACGCTGCCGACGACGAACAGCGTGTTGCCGAACAGCCCCAAGCCCAGATGAACCCAGGGAAAATCACTGAGCACAGCGCCGAACCCGCGTCGCTCGGTGCGTGTGGTGGGCTGCTGCTCGGCTCCCGCTGACCCGGTCGGTGGGCGCCCATCGATCGTCTCGCGCATGTGATGTCACCTCACAGTGGACTAGGCGGCTTTCGCAGCCCGTACCCGCCACTGCGGGGATCCACGCGTGGTTCGTGCGTCCGGTGTGGTGGGGCCACCTCGCGACCAGGCCGACATCACTCAGGGCAGGCCGATGCGGCGGTAACGCTGCAGGCGGGCAGCCAGGCGCTGCTCGGCGGGCACCGAACGCAACCGGTGCAACTCGACGGCGATGGTCGCCGACAGCCGCGCAGTGAACGCCTTGGGCTCGTCGGCCGCGTCGGGATGCTCGGGCACGATCGCGTCCACGATGCCGTCGCGCAGCAGATCGGCCGAGCGGATGCCCTGCGCGCCGGCCAACTGCGGGGCGTGTTCGAGGTCGCGGTAGACGATCGCGCTGGCCCCCTCGGGCGGCAGCGGTGCCAGCCACCCGTGCAGCGCGGCCAGCACCCGGTCGGCGGGCACCATCGCCAGTGCGGGTCCGCCGCTACCCTGCCCGAGCAGGACCGACACCGTCGGGGTGTCCAGCGTGACGAGCTCGGCGAGACAGTGCGCGATCTCACCGGCCAGCCCGCCCTGTTCGGCCTCGGTCGACAGCGCAGGCCCGGCGGTGTCGATGACCAGGACCAGTGGCAGCCGCAGCCCCGCCGCCAGCGCCATGCCGCGACGGGCCTCGCGCAGTGCAGCCGGCCCGACGACGCCGCCGACCACCCGTTGCTGGCCGACGACGACGGCCGGCTGGCCGCCGAAGCGTGCCAGCGCCAACAGCGTGGTCGCGGCCTCTCCTGATCCGGTGCCCGACAGCAGCACGCGGTCGGTGGCCCCGTGCCGCAGCAGATGGCTGATGCCGGGCCGGTCGGGGCGGCGCGACGCCTCCACCGACTCCCAGGCCGGGATGTCGGGCAGTGGCTCGGGGTGCGGCAGCTCGGGTGGTTCGCCCGGAGGATCCGACACCACCGTGAGCGCGCGATCGAGGGTGGCACGCAGGGTGGCCAGCGGCAGCACCGCATCGACCACGCCGTGGCGCTGCAGGTTCTCCGCGGTCTGCACTCCCGTCGGGAACGGTTCACCGTAGAGGTGCTCGTAGACCCGGGGGCCGAGGAAGCCGATCAACGCGCCGGGCTCGGCCGCGGTGACGTGACCCAGGGAACCCCAGGAGGCGAACACCCCACCGGTGGTGGGGTGCCGCAGGTAGACGAGGTAGGGCAGGTGGGCCTGTTTGTGCAGTTCGACGGCAGCGGCGATCTTGACCATCTGTAGAAAGGCGACGGTGCCCTCCTGCATACGAGTGCCCCTGGAGCTCGGCGACGCCAGCAGCGGCAGTCCTTCGGCGGTGGCCCGCTGCACGGCCGAGACGATGCGTTCGGCCGCGGCCACCCCGATCGACCCGGCCAGGAAGTCGAATTCGCAGGCCACGAGCGCCACCCGGCGTCCGAACACCCGGCCTTCGCCGGTCACCACGGCTTCGTCTAGCCCGGTGCGGGCGGCGGCGCCATCCAGTTCTTCGCGATAGGACTGCGACATCGGGATGGCCAGCGCCGGGGCGTCCCAGCTGACGAACGACCCGTCGTCGAACAGCGCGTCGCGCAGTTCCAGGGCACCGATCCGGCTCACAGGAAAAGGCTAATAGTGTGGGGACATGATTTCAGTGACCCGTGACGGCCACGTGATGACCCTGGAGATGCAGCGTCCCGAACGGCGCAACGCGCTCAACGCCGAGTTGGTCGACGGCCTGCGGAACGCGATCGAGAAGGCCGCCGCCGAGGACATCCGGGCGGTCGTCCTGACCGGCGGCGGCCACGTCTTCAGTTCCGGAGCGGACCTGTCCGGCGGTCAGGGGGTGGCCGATGAGCTGCCCGACAAGGCGCGCGCGCTGAACCTCGCCATCGACTCCGCGCCGATCCCGGTCATCGGCGCGGTCAACGGCCCCGCGATCGGCGCCGGCGTCATCCTGTCGATGATCTGCGATCTCCGCGTCGTGGCACCCGAGGCGTACTTCCAGTTCCCCGTCGCCAAGTACGGCATCGCCCTGGACAACTGGAGCATCCGGCGGTTGACGTCGCTGGTCGGCGCCGGGCGGGCCCGCGGCATGCTGCTGGCCGCTGAGCGGCTCACCGCCGACGCGGCGTTGCAGACCGGGATGGCCAACCGCATCGGCACCCTCGCCGACGCGCAGGCGTGGGCGCAGGAGATCGCCGGGTACGCGCCGCTGGCCTTGCAGCACGCCAAACGTGTCCTCAACGACGACGGCGCCTACGAGGATCCGTGGCCGGCGCACCAGGAGCTGTTCGACCGAGCCTGGGCCAGCCAGGACATCATCGAAGCCCAGGTCGCCCGCATCGAGAAGCGTCCGCCGAACTTCCGGGGAGCATGACGGTGCTGGGGTCGGCGCTGCGCTTCGGTTTCGGCACCGTGTCGCTGTTCGCCGGCGGTTGGGTGATGCGCGCGTTGCAGGGCACACCCGCCTCGTTGGGCGCCGGACCGGCCGAGATCACGCCGGTGGCGCGCCACTCGCCGAACTTTCGCGACGGCAAGTTCGTCAACCTGGAGCCCCCCTCGGAGACGACCGGTGAGGTGCAGCGCGCACTGATCCGTGACCTGGCCAACGCGGGGTCACACGGCAAACCGCCGAAACCGATCCCGCTGGCCGAACCGCCGACTGCCGAGATCGTCCCCGCCGCGGCCGCCGCGACCTGGTTCGGACACTCCAGCGTGCTGATCGAGGTCGACGGTTACCGGGTGCTGGCCGACCCGATATGGAGCGAGCGCTGCTCACCGTCACGCGCGGTAGGCCCGCAGCGGATGCACGAGGTGCCCGTGCCGCTGGAGGCGCTGCCGGCGGTCGACGCGGTGGTGATCAGCCACGACCACTACGACCACCTGGACATCGACACGGTGATCGCGCTTGCCCGCACGCAGCGCGCGCCGTTCGTCGTGCCGCTCGGAATCGGTGCCCACCTGCGCAAATGGGGTATCCCCGAAAGCCGGATCGTCGAACTGGACTGGAACGATTCTCACCGGATCGCCGACCTGACACTGGTGTGCACCCCCGCCCGGCACTTCTCCGGGCGGCTGTTCACGCGGGACACCACACTGTGGGCGTCTTGGGTGATCACCGGCCCGACCAACAAGGCCTTCTTCGGGGGCGACACCGGCTACACGAAGAGTTTCGCCGAGATCGGAGCCGAGTTCGGGCCGTTCGACCTGACGCTGCTGCCCATCGGCGCCTACCACCCGGCCTTCTCCGACATCCACATGAATCCCGAGGAGGCGGTGCGCGCCCATCTCGACCTCGGGGAGCGCGACCGCAGCCTGATGGTGCCGATCCACTGGGCGACGTTCCGGTTGGCGCCGCACCGGTGGGGCGAACCGGCGGATCGCCTGCTCGGCGCTTCCCAGACCGAACAGGTCCGGATCGCGGTGCCCATCCCGGGCGGCCGGGTCGACCCAGAGTCGGAATTCGATCCGTGGTGGCAGATGTAGGGCGCGGCGACGCGCTACCGTTTCGACCATGAGATCCCCGGCGCGCCTCGTCGCGTTCGCAGTGTCGGTGTCGTTGCTGGGCGGCTGCGCCGCCACGGACTCCGGTGATTCCACGACGTCCGCGTCGGCGCCCGAGTCGGCTCCGTCGGGTCAGGCCGCGGCTCCGACCACGTCCGCGGTGCCACCGCCGCTGATGCCGGCGATGCCGCTGCCGGCGAACGCCGTCGCCGACGCGGTGGGCGCCCTCGACGGCATGGCTGAGGACCTGATGACGAAGTCCGGCATCCCAGGGATGGCGGTCGCCGTGGTACATGACGGAAAAACGGTGTACGCCAAAGGTTTCGGGGTCAAGAACAACGAGTTGCCGAACGATGGGGACAACCGTGTCGACGCCGACACGGTGTTCCAGATCGCGTCGGTGTCGAAGTCGGTGAGCGCCACCGTGGTGGCTCAGCAGATCGGCAAGAACGATCTGGACTGGGATACGCCGGTGGTGTCGAAGTTGCCCTGGTTCGCGCTCTCGGATCCCTCTGTCACCCAGATGGTCACCGTCGGCGACATGTTCTCGCACCGGTCGGGGCTGCCCGACCACGCCGGTGACCAGCTCGAGGAACTTGGTTACGACCGTCGCAATGTGCTCGAGAGGTTGCGGCAACTGCCCCTCGACCCGTTCCGCATCTCCTACGCCTACACCAACTTCGGGCTGACAGCCGGTGCAGAGGCGGTCGCCGCCAGCGCGAGCACACCGTGGGAGCAACTCACCGAGGAGGCCCTGCTGCGTCCCCTCGGGATGACGGCCACCAGCTACGAATTCAGTGACTGGGTGGCCCGGCCCAACCGGGCCGTCGGCCACATCCATCTCGACGGCGGCTACACCCCGCGCTACGTGCGCGACGCGCAGCAACAGTCCCCGGCCGGCGGGGCCAGCTCGTCGGTCAACGACCTGACCAAATGGCTGGCGATGGTGCTGGCCGACGGGCAGCACGACGGCAAGCAGCTGATCGATCCGGAGGCGCTGCTGCCGGCGATCACCCCCCAGGTGGTGTCGTCGCGGGGCGACGAGCCCGCGGCTCGGTCGGGTTTCTACGGGTACGGCTTCAACGTCGGCACGACGTCGGGTGCGCGCACCGAGCTGAGTCACTCCGGTGCCTTCGAACTCGGTGCCAACTCGAACTTCGTCATCCTGCCCTCGGCTGACGTCGGGATCGTGGTGCTGACCAACGCCACCCCGATCGGCGTGCCCGAGGCGTTGACCGCGTCGTTCGCCGACCTCGTGCAGTTCGGTGACGTGCGGCAGGACTGGTTCGCGCTGTACTCCGGGCTCTACAAGCAGATGGAGAAACCCGAGGGCGAGCTCGCCGGCAAGCAGCGTCCCGCTGATCCGAAACCGCCGGCGCCACTGGCGTCCTACGCCGGCACGTACCGAAATGACTTCTGGGGTCCGGCGACGGTCACCCAACGGGACGGCAGGCTCGAGCTCACGCTCGGCCCCAAGGGCGTGTACGAGTTGAAGCCCTGGGACGGCGATGTCTTCGTGTTCGACATCAGCAGCGAGAACGCGCCGCCGGGGACGGTGTCGCGGGCGACGTTCGACGGACCCCTGCTGACACTGGAGTATTTCGACGACGACGACAACGGAGTGTTCGTGAAGTGACCCTGTCGCTGGCCGGCGGGCTGTCCGACGACGAGGTCGCCGCACGGGTCGCCCAGGGGAAGACCAACGACGTGCCGACCCGGGCGGCGCGCAGCGTCTCGGAGATCGTCCGCGGCAACGTGTTCACCCGCATCAACGCGATTCTGGGTGTGCTGCTGATCATCGTGTTGTCCACCGGCTCGGTGATCAACGGTGCGTTCGGACTGCTCATCATCGCCAACAGCGCCATCGGCATCATCCAGGAGCTGCGCGCCAAACAGACCCTGGACCGGTTGGCCATCGTCGGGCAGGCCAAACCGCTGGTGCGCCGGCGATCCGGAACCCAGCCACGACTTCCCAGCGAGGTGGTGCTCGACGACGTCATCGAGCTCGGCCCCGGTGACCAGATCGTCGTGGACGGCGAGATCCTCGAGGAGGCCAACCTCGAGGTCGACGAATCTCTGCTGACCGGGGAAGCCGATCCGATCCCCAAGGATGCCGGCGATGCGGTGATGTCGGGCAGTTTCGTCGTCGCCGGAACCGGCGCCTACCGCGCCACCAAGGTGGGTAGGGAAGCGTACGCCGCGAAGCTCGCCGAGGAGGCCAGCAAGTTCACGCTGGTGCGCTCCGAGCTGCGCAGCGGCATCAACAAGATCCTGAAGTTCATCACCTACCTGCTGATCCCGGCGGGGCTGCTGACCATCTACACCCAGTTGTTCACCACCGATGCGGGCTGGCAGCAGTCCGTGCTCCGGATGGTCGGGGCGCTGGTGCCGATGGTGCCCGAAGGGCTGGTGCTGATGACCTCGATCGCTTTCGCGGTCGGTGTGGTGCGGCTGGGCCGACGGCAATGCCTGGTCAACGAGCTGCCGGCCATCGAAGGGCTTGCCCGTGTCGACGTGGTGTGCGCGGACAAGACCGGCACGCTGACCGAGAACGGCATGCGGGTCAGCGATGTCGAGAAGATCGGCAGCGATGGCGTCGCCGACGTCCTGGCGCAGTTGGCCGCCGACGATCCCCGGCCGAACGCCAGCATCGCCGCCATCGCAGAGGCCTACCGGATGCCGCCGGGCTGGACGGCCACCGCCAGCGCCCCGTTCAAATCGGCGACCAAGTGGAGTGGGGCCTCCTACGGCGAGCACGGCAACTGGGTGATCGGAGCACCCGACGTGCTGCTCGACCCCGGGTCGGCGGCGGCCGCCGAGGCGGAGCGGATCGGTGCGCAGGGTCTGCGGGTGCTGCTGCTCGGGTCCTCGGATATGCCGGTCGACCACCCCGGCGCCCCCGGCACGGTGACACCGGCGGCGCTGGTGGTTCTCGAGCAGCGTGTGCGGCCCGACGCGCGCGACACACTGGATTTCTTCGCCGCGCAGAAGGTTTCGATCAAGGTGATCTCCGGGGACAACGCGGTATCGGTCGGGGCGGTGGCCGGCTCGCTGGGGCTGCACGGTGACTGCATGGACGCCCGCCACCTGCCCGAGGAGCCGGCCGCGTTGGCCGATGAGCTGGAGTCGCACACCACGTTCGGGCGCGTACGGCCCGACCAGAAACGCGCGATGGTGCACGCCCTGCAGTCGCGTGGCCACACGGTGGCGATGACCGGCGACGGCGTCAACGACGTGCTGGCGCTCAAGGACGCCGACATCGGCGTGGCAATGGGTTCGGGCAGTTCGGCGTCGCGGGCGGTCGCGCAGATCGTCCTGCTGGACAACAGGTTCGCCACGCTTCCCTATGTCGTCGCCGAGGGGCGGCGGGTGATCGGCAACATCGAACGCGTGTCGAATCTGTTCCTGACCAAGACGGTGTACTCGGTGCTGCTCGCGATCCTGGTCGGGCTCGCGGGCCTGTCGGCCAAGCTGTTCGGCTCCGACCCGCTGCTGTTCCCGTTCCAGCCGATCCACGTCACCATCGCGGCGTGGTTCACCATCGGCATCCCCGCCTTCATCCTCTCGCTGGCCCCCAACAACGAACGCGCCCGGCCCGGCTTCGTCCGGCGGGTGATGACCGCCGCGTTGCCTTCCGGGCTGGCCGTCGGTGCCGCGACGTTCACGTCGTACCTGCTGGCCTACGAGGGGCGCGCGGCCACCGAGACCGAGCAGACACAGGCGTCGACGGCGGCGCTGATCACGCTGCTGGTCGCGGCGCTGTGGGTGCTGGCGGTGGTGGCGCGGCCCTACGAATGGTGGCGGATCGCGCTGGTGGCGGGATCAGGCCTGGCGTATGTGGTCATCTTCTCGATCCCGGCGGCCCGCGAGCTGTTCATCCTCGACCCGTCGAATGTGGCGATCACGTCGACCGCGCTGGGCATCGGTCTGTTGGGCGCGATCGCCGTGGAGGTGATCTGGTGGGTCCAGGGCGCGGTGCTGGGGGAACAACGCCGGTTGTGGCGGGTCCGCCAGCGGTAGGGTTGGCACCATGGGATTTCTGGACAAGGCGAAGGATCTTCTCGCCAAGAACTCCGACAAAGTGGACAGCGCGATCGACAAGGCGGGCGATCTTGTCGACAAAAGGACGCAGGGCAAGTACGCCTCGCAGGTGAACAAGGTGCAGGACGCGGCCAAGAAGGCGGTCGCCGACAACGCCGCGCAGGGTCAGGTGCCGCCCGACCAGCACTCCGGTCAAGAGCCGCCTGCCTCGCCGCCACCGGCTGCGCCCCGCAAGCAGGACCCGCCGACGGCCCCGCCGACGTCCTAGGCACAATTCGTCGCATGGCAAAACTGTCGGTTTCCGTCGACGTGCCGATGCCTCCTGAGCAGGCGTGGGAGAGCGCGTCGGATCTGTCCCGGTACAGGGAGTGGCTGTCCATCCACCGGGTGTGGCGGTCGACGTTGCCCGAGACGATCGAGAAGGGCACCAAGCTCGACTCGATCGTCGAGGTGAAGGGCATGCCGAACCGGGTGAGCTGGACGGTGGTGCACTACCGTCCGCCGGAGTCGATGACGCTCAACGGCGATGGTAAGGGCGGCGTCAAGGTCAAGCTGATGGGCAAGATCAAGCCGAGCGAGGAGGGCTCGACGGTGACGTTCGACGTGCACCTCGGCGGCCCGGCGTTGTTCGGCCCGATCGGGATGGTGGTCGCCGGGGCGCTCAAGGGCGACATCCAGGAGTCGTTGAACCGCTTCAAGGCGGTCTTCGCCCCCTCCACCTGAAGGCCCGCCGGACGGCGCTTCTTGACGGCCCCGCCAGATGACTCAGCCTGACGGCCCTGACCGATTGACAGCGGCCTAGCCACCCAGCCCGGCGACGGCGTCGGTGATGCCGGTGTCCCCGGAGATGACATCGAATGTCAGGCCGGCCGTCTGCGGGGCGTCGAGCACGGCGACCAGCACTGAGGCGACGTCGGCGCGCGGGATGCTGCCGTACCCGGTGTCCGTTCCCGCGGCAACCCTGCCCGTGGCCGGGTCGTCGGTGAGACGGCCGGGTCGCACGATGGTGGACTGCAGCCCTGCCCGCGCCCGGATGTTGTCGTCGGCGGCGCCCTTGGCCCGCAGGTAGGTGACGAACACCTCGTCGCCGGCGTCGTCGGGCGCTGCGGCGTCAGCGGCCATCGCGGAGACCATCACGTAGCGGCGAACCCCGGCGGCTTCGGCGGCGTCGGCCAGCAGCACGGCCGCGTCGTGGTCGACGGTCTGTTTGCGCGCCGCTCCACTCCCCGGCCCGGCGCCGGCGGCGAAGATGACGGCATCGGCGCCGGTCAGGTGTCCGGCGACCTCGTCGGCACTGCTGCTCTCCAGGTCCACCACGATCGGTTCGGCGCCGGCCTGCTGTAGGTCGGCGGCGTGGTCGGGGTTGCGGATGAAGCCGGCGACCGAGTCGCCGCGGTCGGCCAGGAGTCTCTCGGTGAGCACCGCGATCTTGCCGTGTCCACCGGCGATGACGACCCGCATGAGCTACCTCCTTCGGCGCCGCCCGATGAGCCGACTGAACTCGATCGTCGAGCGACGCACCGATTCGAATTCCAGGGATACCGCCAACGTGTCTACCATCGCGAACGGCAGCGTGGTGACGACGGCGCCCCGGCCGTACTCGAGGTGCCAGGAACCGGGGTGGATGGTCAGACCGCGCGCGTGTCCGCGCTGCAGGCAGGTGTGGCCGCCGGGCAGCACCGCAGGCAGGGGCTCGATGTCCTCGGACTCGAGGTCGTAGGAGTCGATCCGGCCGGCGAGCAGGAACTTGTGGATGTCCACGTGCTTGTAGCGGCCGGAAAAGCCTTGTGTACCAGTCGGAGAGCCGAATATCACCAAGTACTCGCGGGTGCTGAAGTACAGGAACCGCACCTTGCCGAGGACTCCGCCGGCTTTGCTGCCCACCCAGCGTCCCGGCGCCGGGTCGATCACGTCGGGGTACTGCTCGGCGAGCAGTTCCACGGTTCGGGGTATCAGCTCGCGGCTGCCGAGCTGCAGGCCGGCGGCGTCCTCGACCACCTTCTGCAGCACATCGGGGTCGAAGCGGTGACTCACGTGCGCACCAGGCCCTGCGGCTTGACCAGTCCGAGGTCGAAGTGGGTGAGCCAGCCTGCCGGCGCATCGCACACGTCGGGAATCGCATTGATGGCACCCATCGCGGTCCAGGGGTAACCAGGGTGGGCCATCGTGCCGTCGGGTTGCCGCACCCCCTGCATCGTCAGCTCGGTGGGCGGGTCACCGTCGATGACGACCCGGTACCGGGTGTCGCCCCAATCCCAGGCCGGTTCCAGCAGGTCGGGACCGCCGGTGACGTAGATCGCGTGGAAGACGATCAGCGGCCGCCCGTCCACCCATGCGGTCCACTCGTGGCGCTGAGCGGCGACCGTTCCGCGGGCGATCGCTCCCTCGGCGTGCGCGATGTCCGCCACCGCCACCGCGACGTCGACCTCGGCCGCGGTGACGTCGTCGATCGTGACTCCGAGCCCGTCGGCCAGCATGTGCATCGACTGGGCGAAGAACGGCAGGCCGAGCCCCAGAATCGTCGGTTCGCTCAGGAAGGCGTCCTTGTCCTTGCCGAAACCCATCCAGTCGATGTGGTCCAGCGGGGCGTCCTTCAGCACCTCGACCACCTCGTAGACGTGGATGGTGTCGATCCTGCTCATGACCCGGGCGAGGGTGAGCGGCAGGACGTCTCCCGCGTACCCCGGATGGATCCCGCCGCCGTGAAACGAGGCGCCGCCTTCGCTACACGCCGCGCGGATCTGGTCGCCGGCGGCGCGGAAGTCCTCGGTGGGATGGAAGAACCCGGCGGTGGTGACGACGTTCTTGCCGGAGCGAAGTAGCCGGCACACCGTCTCGACGTCCATGATGATCGGGGTGTAGAACACGCAGTCGGCGTCGGTGGCGACCACCGCGTCCACGTCATCGGTGGCGATCACGCCGATCGGTTCGATCCCCGCGATCTCGCCGGCGTCCTTGCCGACCTTGTCCTTGCTGTGGACCAGGACGCCGACGAGCTCGAACGTCGAGCAGTCGGCGAAATGCCGGATGCCGGCCTGGCCGACGTCTCCGGTCATCCACTGGATCACGCGGTAGGTCTTGTCCGACATTGCTTCCCTGTCTCTATTCGACGCCACAGACGCTACGGCGTGGTGGCGTGAAAACGACCGGAATCGAACGGAACCCGCGGGTGATCGAGTTCCCGTGGAATTCGGGTGCGGAGCCGGGCTGCAGGGCGAAGTCCGGTATCCGGTGCAGGACCCGTTCCACCCCGACCTGGAATTCCAGGCGGGCCAGGTTGGAGCCGAGACATCGGTGCACGCCCGCGCCGAATCCGAGGTGTCGGTTGTCGTGACGGTCGAGGATGCAGCGGTCGGCTCCGGGAAAAACGCTCTCGTCGCGGTTGGCGGCGGCGAAGTTCACCACCACCGTCTCGCCGCGACGGAAGGTGTGGCCGTTGACCTCGACGTCCTTGACGACGGTTCGATGCAGGCCGTGGATCGAACCGGCGTAGCGGATCATCTCCTCCACCGCGCGGGGCGCCAGGTCGGGTTCGGCGATCATCCGATCGCGCTCCCCGGGGTGGGTGGCCAGATGGTGGAAGGCGAAAGACATGGCGTTGGCCGTGGTCTCGAGTCCGGCCTGCACGAGGAGCATCGCGTTTCCGACGACATCGACGTGCGCGAGCCTTTCGCCGTCGATCTCGCCGCGCAGCAGTACGTCGATCATGTCGTCGCCGGCGGGCTCGCGGGAGCGCGTCGTGACGAGCGCGTCGACACGTTGATAGAGGCCGGCCCAGGCCGCCATCCGTTCTCGTTCCGCCGTACCGTTGAGCGCGGTGTCGGTCAGCTCGAAACAGACTCCGATCTCCTCGGTGGGTATCCCGATCAGGTACTTGAACAGCACTATCCCCGGCTGACGCCAGGCGACGTGAGCCAGATCGCCGGCGCCATCGGCAATGAAACCGTCGATGAGCAAGTCGGTTTCGGCGGCGATCTGGGACCGCAGCGCCTTCATCCGCGCGGGGGAGAAGTACGGGTTGAGGATCTTGCGCAACTGTTGCTGCCGCGGCGGGTCCACCATGACCACCAGATCGCCGACGACGTGGTCGGCCGAACCGGCGGCCGGATTGCTGGAGAAGTGTTCCCAGTCTTGGGCGATCCGCAGGCAGTCGGCGTATCGCGTCGCCACCCAGGCGCCGCCGGGGACGTCGCTGAGGAAGGGGGTGTCGGTGTGGGCGAACGGGCAGCGTTCCCGCATCACCGCGTAGACGTCGTACAGCAGGTCCGGGGCATTCGGATCGTTGAAGTCCTCGTGCCGCAGATCCCAGTTCTGCGCGTGGTGCTCAGCTGATCGCGCCATCGCTATGGCTGGTCTGGTGTTGTTGGCCGCGCTTCGCGCTCGGTGGCTGCTTGTCGCGCTTCGCGCTCTTCATGAATGCGAACCAACTCACGAAATCCGATGCGGTGGTACTTCGGCACAGGCTGGATCCCCCACTCGTCCCGGGCGGTGTCCTTGCCTTCGGCGCCTTCCGGCGGGCCGAAGGCCGGATAGGGGACCTGGCATTCGAGGGTGTCGTCGGAGTACCTGACCTTGAGCAACTCGCTGCAGATCTCGGTGAGGCTCAGCGTGGGGTACCCGTAATAGACGGCCATGAACGGCAGCGTGAACGCTCCCTCGATGACGAGCGCGACAAGACAGACCAGCACGGCGCGCTTGATGTAGCGGTGCATGCGCGCGTAGTACGGCGTGGTCCCGGGAGGCAGGTCCTCGGACTTGGCCTCGGCGTCGGTCTCGGGAGTGGTGGTCACAAACGTGCTCCTTGAATGAGGCTCAGTCCGAGAAGATCTCGCGGTTGACCGTGTGCAGATAGGGGATCGCGAGGAAGGGGGTGATGTAGAAGATGTCGTAGAGCCACCAGCCGATGACGGGGAACACGACGCCGGCGAACCGGACATCGGCGTACATGGTCATGTTGAACACATAGACGCACCAGATCAGCACGCCCATCCAGCAGGTGATGATCATCCACTGGTGTCCCCACCGCTTCATCTGGAGGAAGCCGATCGCGGCTGCACAGCGCATCGCGAAGACCGTGACGATCATCCCGAACACCATCGACTTCTCGCCGGGCCCCGCGGCTCCGCCGACCCACAGTTCGTTGTAGTGCCAGAAGTAGCCGGCGTCGAACATGTTGCCCCAGCCCACCATCAGGACGCGGTTGATCAGCGTGTGGTTGGCGACGAGATCCAGAGCCCAGCCCAGACTGTTCAACATGCCGTCGATCAGCACCAGGTAGCCGATCAACGTGACGATCATGGGGCGCACGGACAGCCCCGCTCGCAACGCCTGGCGCTGCAGCCACACCCCGCGCATGAAGATCGGAAAGCCGATCAGTCCCGGTGCCCACATACCCATCAGTGCCGCGCCGGTGATCATCCACTTGTCTGCCCGGCGCTGCGCCAGCCTGGACTGTTCGTGATGCTGCTCGATGCCGCCCGCCGGGACCGGCGGTGCGGTCACGGGTTTCACAAGTCCCACCATCCTCTGGCGAAGGACATGTACAGCTGGATGCAGAACATCGTGAACAGATAGCCGTAGATGACGATCTGCAGGATGATCAAAGCCTTCTTGCGCTTGCGTTCCTTCTGGTCCACCATGTGTCGTTCCCCTCCCTAGCGGGCTGTGTTCGTGGCGTCGGCCAGGCTGGCGGCGGTGATCTCGCGAAGACCGTCGGCGATGGCACCGTCGCCCGACAACGGCGCCAGGATGCACGCTTCGGCGGCATCGAGTTCCGCGGCACCCGCTGCGATCATGTGCGCCGCGGTGACGAGAACCCGGGTCGACGGGGGCTCGAAATGGAATGCTTCGTCGGCGGTGCGAATAGCGTTGGCGCACCGCACCAACCGATCGGCCGTCGCCACGTCGACACCTGTCTCGGTCGCGACGACAGCAGCCTCCTGGTCGGGTGGCAGATACCTCATCGGTAGCGTGACGAAGCGTTGGCGGAACGACGGTTTGAGTTCCTTGAGCGAGCTGCGGTACGCCGGGTTGTAGGAACAGACCAGCATGAAGGTCTCGGGCGCCGCCACCACCTCGTCGGCCCGGTCCAGATAAAGGGTTCGGCGATGGTCGGTGAGCGAATGCAGCACTGCCAGAGAGTCATGCCGGGCTTCGACGACTTCGTCGAGGTAGCAGATGGCGCCGGCTTTGACCGCCCTGGTCAGGGGTCCGTCGCTCCACGCCACATCCCCACCGGTCACCATGAACCGTCCGACCAGATCGGCGCTGGTCAGGTCGTCGTGGCAGCTGATCGTCACCACGGGTCGGCCCAGCTGCGCCCCCATGTGCTCGACCAATCGCGTCTTGCCGCAGCCGGTGGGGCCGGTGAGCATCACCGGCAGCCGGCGCTGGAATGCGCGTTGGAACAGTCGGACTTCGTCACCGTTGGCCCGGTATCGATCGGTCATCTGGTCCTCGGGCAAGTGCTCATGTGTGGTCACGTCGACACCAACTCCCGATGCACGTGCGCGAGCACGCGGGGTAGGTCCTCGATTCGCCGAATGCGTTGGGAACAAAGAGGTCCGAAGACTTCGGGAAGCGGGTCTACCGTGACGGGGCCGACTCCGACGTAGTACATCGAGACGCCTGCATCGTGGGCCTCCTGCACGGCGTGCGCCGCGTCGGCCCAGGCGTAGCGGCCCTCGTAGCCTTCGTCGGAGATCAGGCCGTCCCCGATCACGATGATCAGCCGCCGCTCGGACGGCTGGTCGAGCAGTCTGCTCGTGAGGTGGCGCAGTGGAGCGCCGAGCCGGGTATACCCGCCAGTCGACAGTCCGAGCTCACCAGGGGGGACGAACCCTCGGTCCGCGAAGTCTTTGAGACAGCTGATCTCGACACGGTGGCGGGTGTTGCCGGTGAAGGTGAAGATGCCGTGTCGTTCGCGCGCCAGGGTCATCGCCCGCGACAGAGCATCCGCGCACGCCAGCTCCAGCTTGAAGATTCGGCCGCCGTGCACGCCCAGAGAAGAGCTGCCATCGAGAAGGAGCGCGGTGGTGACGTCACGGCTCGCCGGTCGTAGGTCCCGGAATATTCGCGGTTCGATCGCCTCGCCGGTGGCCACGTCGATGAAGTGAGCGACATACTGGTCGACGTCGAGGTCCGAGCCGTCCTCGAGACGGCTGTGCATCGCACGGTGGGTGTGCTTCTCGAACCATCGCCTGATGTCGGGTGCGACGGTCCCGGGCGGACGAGTGCCGCCGGAGCGCGGCAGTTCCAGGACCGCGACATGGTCGGACATGAAGCGCTCGGCCCACGCATTCCACTCCGGATAGGGGATGCCGGGACGGTGGTCGGGGGTGATGTCCAGGTCGTTGTCGTGCGGTCTGCTGGGCGGTGGGAGGTTCGGGTTACGTACCCCGCCGTCACCACCCGCCGGCACGGAATGTGCCCGCGGAAGCCTCTTCTGTGCGGTGGTCCAGGGCAGTCGGCCGAACGTTCGCCGTATCTTGTCGGTGAGGCCCTGGGCCGATGTCAACGCCAGCGGAAGTCTGCCGAGCAATGGGTCCGGGTCGGGGACCGGTCCGGCTTGTGCCCTCTCGACCGCGCGGTTGAACATCGCGGTAGCGTCCATGTCCGCGGGTAGAGGTTGTAGGCCGGGGATCATCCGCTCGATCTCAGGCAGCAGCCCCGGCCAGTTCGCGGTGATCCAGCCCAGTGCGGCGCCGGCTTCGACGAGCGTGAGGGCCCGTAATTCGCGGGCGGACAGCTCGTTGAGGCGGTATCCGGCGACAGCCTCTTTCGACGGCGAACACTGCAGCGCCACGCCACATGTCATGGTTCTGCGGGTCCAGTCCCGGACCGTCGGTGGATGGGGCACGTAGACGAGGTCGAGCGAGGCGTTGACGCCGAAGCGGCGATGCTGTCCGGTTACCAGGTTCACACCGGAGCGGCGGCCTCCGCTCAGCGCCACGGCGGTCAGGGCACAGCTACGCTCCATCGCCATGGCGGCGGCATCGGTCAGCTCGGACATGTTGACGGCAGGAGGTTTCAGAATGTGCCGAGGTTGGAGAACATCCAGTACCAGAACCAGATGATGAGGCCGGTACCGCCCCACGCGGCTACGTAGCGCAGGATCTCCCAGACCCAATCCATCGTCAGTCCTCCTTGGCGTGGACGCGTCCCGCCCGAGCCCTCGTCGTGCTCCCTTTTGTAGTTTGATTGCTGACCAAAGTCAATGAGTCAAGTCATTGAGTTCAGTCGGAGAAGACCTCGCGGTTGACCGAATGCAGGTAGGGGATGGCGAGGAAAGGTGTGATGTAGAAGATGTCGTAGAGCCACCACCCCACCACAGGCAGGACGACACCGGCGAAGCGGACGTCGGCGTACATGGTCATGTTGAACACGTACAGGCACCAGATCAGCACACCCATCCAGCAGGTGATGATCATCCACTGGTGTCCCCATCGCTTCATCTGCAGGAAGCCGATGGCGGCCGCGATGCGCATCGTGAAGACGGTGAGGATCATCCCCACTTCCATTGCCTTCTCTGCGGGGGCCGCGGCGCCACCGATCCACAACTCGTTGTAGTGCCAGAAGTACCCGGCATCGAACATGTTGCCCCAGCCGTTCAACAGAACTCGGGCCAATATCGTGTGATTGGCGACCAGGTCGAGCGCCCAGCCGACCGTGTTGATCGCTGCGTCGATGATGACGAGATAGCCGATGAGCGTGACCAGCATCGGCCGCACCGTCAGCCCGTCGCGCTGGGCTTTGCGCTGAAGCCACACTCCGCGCAGGAACAGCGGTAGCCCGAAGATCCCCAACGCGGCCGTCCCGATGAGGAGACTTCCGGAGATCAACCACTTGTCCGCCTGGCGCTGCGCACGCTGTGAGGCCTCGAGGTGTTCGTCCAGGCCGCTGGTGGAGAGGCGATGCGGTGCATCGTTGTCGCCACGCCGACTTTCGCGGGCCGTGGGAAGGTTCATGCAAGCTGACTATAGTCAGCAAAAGTGGGGAGTCAATCGGCTACTTCGTGCCGATGCCGCGCAGACTCGTGAGTAGGTAGTCGTCGATCATGGCGCTCTGTTCGGGCCAGTTGTGCGTGGTGGTGAGCAGCGCATACAGCCCGAGCAGGAAGAACACGGCACTGTTGAACGGATCGACGTCCCCGTCGACATCGCCCAGTTTCCGGGCACGTTCGATCGCCCGGGCGACCTCGACGATCACGGGATGTTGGTTCTCGGCATCGGTCTGGGGGCGGGTCTGAGAGAAGTGCAGGGCAAGAAAGTCTTTGAACAGGACCCCGCCGAGTCGTCGCTCCAAACCCGCGATCAAGCGGATGGCCTCGCCGAATGTCTGTGCAAGATCGTGATTGTCGGCGGCGAAACGCGCGAGTTGTTTGGCGATGCGTTCCTCTTCGCGGCGTTCCAGTTCCAGCAGGACATGTTCTTTGGTCGGAAAGTGGAAGAAGAACGTTCCGTGCGCGACACCGGCCGCAGCCACGATCGCACCCACGTCGGCCGCGGCGATTCCTGATCTCTTGAATTCCGCCACCGCGGCACCCATCAGGCGTTCGCGGGTCTGGAGTCGCTTGGTCTCTCGAGCTGAAGGCTTGTCCGACACGGCCATCCGTAGACAATAACCGCCCTCTTGCGGCGTCGGGGACATCCGATCAACGTTGACTCGAGTCAGGACTGCGCGTCAGATGAATTCCGCCCGACGAACAGGATCCCAGGCGTTGGCGTTCCTGCGGAGGGTAGTGCAGTTCTCCACCGGCATCACGGCGACCGGCGACCTCGACGCGTTCATCGCGGTGAGACCTGATTGCGTCGCCTGAACCGCCCTCGGCGAGACCCGCCGGATGGAGGCGCTTGAGTCACCGAGGCCGGCTGTGTGTCCAGCGCCGGATGAACGGAATCGACTGGGTGTGCCGCGGCCCGGACGCCCGATCGGACTGGAGGGGATCCCGCCGCCGGCACTGATCGGCGGCCCGATCGGAGCTGGAGGGGATCCCGCCGCCGGCAATGATCCGCGGCCTGATCTGGTGGATGCCCGCCCCGGTTCAGCCGGAACACCCTCCGCGGCGCTGAGCGGTCGCTTAGCATGGTTCGGCGATGGCGATGAAGCCACGCCTCAGCCCCTGGAAGTGCGGACTCAATGCCACAAACAACGACCCACCCGGGTATCTGCCGCATCTGTTCGGCTCACTGCGGTGTCCTGGCCACCGTGACCGACGGGCGGTTGACCAAGGTCGCAGGCGACCCGGACAACCCCATGTTCCAGGGCTACACCTGCGCAAAGGGCCGGGCGCTGCCGGAAATTCACAACGATCCGAAACGGCTCCTGCACAGCCGGAAACGCCAGACCGACGGCACCTACGCGCGGATCGGGTCTGAGCAGGCCATGGAGGAGATTGCGGAGAAACTTCGGGAAATCCTCGCTGCCCACGGCCCGCGGTCGGTGGCGATGTATCTGGGCACCAACGGCCTGCCCTATCCCGCGTCGGCGTTGATGGGTAACGCGTTCATGCGCGGCATCGGGTCGCCGATGTTCTTCACGGCCAACACGATCGACCAACCAGGTAAACAGATCGCCTTGGCCGCCCACGGCCACTGGCTGGGCGGCGACGTCGACTTCCACGAAGCCGACAGCTGGCTGCTGATCGGTACGAACCCGCTGGTGTCCAAGGCCATCGGCATCCCGGGTCAGAATCCGTCCCGGAACCTCAGAGCGGCCACCGCACGCGGCATGAAGCTGATCGTCATCGATCCGCGTCGATCTCAGACAGCCGCCCGCGCCGCGATCCATCTGCAGCCACGACCCGGTGAAGACGCGACGATCCTTGCTGGTCTGATCAACATCATCATCGGCAACGGCTGGCACGACGCCGCCTTCGTCGACGAGAACGTGGCAGGTTTCGAAGACCTGGCCCGCGCAGTTTCCGACTTCACGCCGGACTACGTGGCCGAACGGGCGGACATTCCGCTGGAGCAACTTCTGGCAGCGGCAGAACTCTTCGCGACCTACGGCACGAAGCGCGGGATGGTCAACGCCGGCACCGGGGCGAACTTCGCGATGCACGGAAACCTGGTCGAGTACCTGTGCCTGTGCCTGACGACCATCTGCGGACGTTGGCAACGGGCCGGTGAGAAGGTGACCCGCCCGAATGCGTTGTTGCCCGCGTTCACCGCCAAAGCGCAGGCGCACCCTCCGTACGAGGGGTGGGGCTACGGCGAGAAGTTGCGCGTACGCGGCCTGACCGACGCCGTGTGCGGGATGCCGACCGCCGCACTGGCCGACGAGATCCTGCTCGAGGGCGACGGTCAGGTCAAGGCGTTGATCTGCATCGGCGGCAATCCGATGGCGGCCTGGCCGGACCAACGCAAGACGCACCGGGCGCTACAGAGCCTCGAACTGCTGGTCACCCTCGACACGGAGATGTCACTGACGTCGCGGCTGGCCGACTACGTGATCGCCCCGATGATGCAGATGGAAACGCCCGCCATGACGATGGGCAGCGAGCTGATCAAGTACTACACCAGCGGCACCGGAATCCCTGCCGCCTACGCGCAGTACACCCCGCGTGTGGTTGACCCGCCGCCCGGCTCCGACCTGATCGAGGAATGGAAGTTCTTCCTCGGGTTGACCAAACGGATGGATCTCGAGCTGTGGTTCGTCAACTTCTTCGGCGGTGGCGGTGGCAAGTTCATGGAGTCGGCGCCGATCGTCCTACCCATGAACCGCGAGACCGAGCTGAGTACCGAGGAGCTCTTCGAGCAGATGTGTGCGACCGCGCGAATCCCGCTCGACGAGGTCCGGCGGCACCCGCACGGCGCGATCTTCGACGTCGACGCGGTGGTGCAGGAGCGTGATGCCGACACAACCGCGAGGCTCGACGTCGGGAACGCGTACATGCTGGCCGAACTGGCCGCCGTTCTCGACGAGGAGGTCGATGGCGCGAGAGCCGATTCGGCGTTTCCGTTTCGGCTCATCCCGCGTCGGCACCCCAACTTCATGAACTCCTCCGGCACTGCGCTGGCCGCCCTGAATCGGGGTAAGCCCTACAACCCGGTGTACATGCACCCCGACGCAGTGGCTGAGCTCGGCCTGCGATCCGGGTGCTCGGTCATGGTCACCTCCCGGCACGACAGCGTGCCGGCCGTGCTTGAATCCGACGACTCGGTGCGTCCCGACGTCGTGGCGATGCACCACGCCTTCGGCGGCCTGCCGGATGAGGACGACGAGTTCCGCGAGCGCGGAACCAACGTCGGCCGGTTGGTGTCCACCGAGGTCGACTACGACCCGATCACCGGTCTGCCTCGGCAGGGCAACATCGCTGTGCGTGTCGCGCCCTTGGGGCAAGGGTGAGTACCCCGAAACGAGAGCGCCGAGCGAGACGGTCGTGGCAGCATCGGGGAACACACCGGAATCTCGCTCTTTCTGGAGACAGCATGCTTCGTGACCTGGCCGCGGCTGCGCTGATGATGCTCGCAGCCGGTGCGTGTCTGCCGGCGCCGTCGGCGACCGCAGCTGACGGCGACCAACTCGTCGATGTCCAGGACGGGCGGCTGCGATGTCTGGTCAGCGCCCACTACGGCGCCGCGGGACAACCCATGGCCATCTGTGGCATGTCGAACGGAGCCCCGTTCGGGGCGTCGCCCAACTCGATCGGTAGCTCCACCCCGCTGAACCTCGCGGTCATGAACGGCACCGGACAGTCCTACTGGGCGGCCGGAACGCTTCCGGGCACCGCCGCCGACTCCATGTCTCTGGGGGTCGGCCAGACGTACACCGCCAACGGCTGGACGATCATCAACGAAGCCGGCCGGGCGCGGGTCAAGAACGACCACAGCGGTCACGGTCTGATACTGAACGTGGTGACCTGGCGGGCATTCTGAGCGTCCGGCGTGGTGTACTCAGCCGCCGAGCGCCGGCCCGGAGGCCGTGGCTTGATGTCTGATCATCTCGACCACGTCTTCACGGCTCTGCGGACGACTGAAAAGGTAACCCTGGGCCATCGTGAAGCCCATCTCGCGCAGCACCGCCGCCTGGCGGGCGGTCTCGACGCCTTCGACCACGATGGGCAGATGAAGGGCATTGGCGAGTCCCGCGACCGCCTGCAGCAGGCGCGGAGCAGACGGCGAGATGATCGACGACACGAATGAACCGTCGAGTTTGAGGAGGTCGGTCGGCAGCGTGTGCAGCCGGCTCAACGACGAGTATCCGGTGCCGAAGTCGTCGATGGCGACGCGGATTCCGTGGCGGCGTAGCTCATGCAGGGCGTTGATCGACGAGGGCCGGTCCACGTCGAGAACCGTCTCGGTGACCTCCAGCACGAGTTGGTCGGCGGGCCAGCCGGTGGCGCGCAGCGTGTCCACGACCCGGGCGGCATAGCCCCGCTTGACCAGTTCGAGGCCGGACACGTTGACGCTCAACATCAGTGGCAGGCCGGGGAACCGGCCCTGCACCCAGCAGGCGTCCAGGCACGCCCGGCGCAGCACGAACTGATCGAGGGCCGCGATCAGATCGTGGTCCTCGGCGACCCTGATCACCTCACCGGCATTCAGGTCGGGCCCCAGCGCCGGCGACCACCGCAGCAGCGCCTCGACACCCATCACGACATCAGGGTCACCAAGTCGCATCACCGGCTGGTAGCAGACCCTGATGTCTTCGGCGGCAAGCGCTTCTCTGAGCTGAACGGCAAGCGGCGGCAGCTCGGAGGACTCGAGCATCGTGCGGTTGCGTCCGGTGGACCGTGCGCGGCGAAGCGCCGCGTCGGCGCGCTCGAGAACCGGGGTGGGGGATTCACCGGCCGCCCAGGCGCTGACCCCGGCGGAGAATTCTCTGGTGCATTCCTGCCGGAGTCGCAGGGTCAGCGCGAAAGCGTCGTGCTCGGTGGTCGCCGGCAGCATCAACGCGAGTTCGCCGTCACTACGCCGTGCCAGCACGTGGCCGGGATCCAGCACACCGAGCCAGGCTGACGTCAACTGCTGCATCAACGCATCCGCGGCCCGATCGCCGAACTCCTGCTGCACCGCCGCGCGCGCGTCCACGCAGATCAGAACCACAGCCGGCCCGGTCTTCTCCCATGACGCCCTGCTGACCTCGGCGCTGAGGATCCGATCGAACCCGCGCCGGTTGGGCAGACCGGTCACCTCGTCGAGTTCTGCCTTGGCCACCACCTGCCCGAGGGCGAGGATGATCACTCCGACCGCGGCCGTGGTCGCGGCCGTGACGAGACCCGTCCACCACGGCACGGACCCGGTCACAGCCAGCGCAGTGGTCGAACACAGCATGGCGAGGCCCAGATAGAGCACCGCGGTGGGCCACGCCACGAAAAATGCCGCGCAGCCGACGAACACGTACAGCGTCGCGAAGGACACCGCCGCCGCGCCGGTCGCGAACGTGACCGAGAGCGTGATCTGCAGGATCGCGGTGACCACCAGGAGGTGAAACTGCACCAGCGTGACGCGCCGCCCGGTGAGCAGGACCGCGATCCCGATCGCCATCGCCGCCGTGGCGTTGGCGTACTGCACGACGGCGTGCTCGAACGAGGTCGGGGTCATCGCGGTGATCAGCGCCACCAGCACGCCGCCGAACACGAAACTGGACCCGGCGGTGCGCGCCCACAGCGCCGGCTGGGCAATACCGGGCCACTTCTGCGCGCGTGTGATCGCGGCCCGAACGGCCGACACCCTCCCCACCTCGAACATGTTAGCTGCGCACCCGCCGCCTGATGCGCTCTACCGGCGTTTCGGTCGGCCGCCGGTCAGATCACACGAGTTGCGCTCAGCTCAGTTGATCCCGCAGCTGACGTTTGAGCACTTTGCCGTAGCTGTTCTTGGGCAGTTCACCGACGAACGCGTAGCGTTTCGGACGCTTGAACCGGGCGATTCGCTGCAACAGCAGCGCGTCCAGGTCCTCGGGCGTGGCGTCGCCGACGATGAAGGCGACCACGACCTCGCCCCATTCCTCGTCCGGCGCGCCGACGACGCCCGCTTCGACCACGCCGGGGTGTTCGAGCAGCACCTCCTCGATCTCGCGCGGGTAGATGTTGCTGCCACCGCTGATCACCACGTCCTTGGACCGGTCCCGAAGTGTCAGCACGCCGTTGCCGTCGAAGGAGCCCAGGTCACCCGTGTGTAACCAACCGTCGCGCAGCGTCGCCAACGTCGCCGCCGGATTGTTCCAGTAGCCGGACATCACCACGTCTCCGCGGCAGACGATCTCGCCGATCTCACCGACTCCTGCCGGTGTCCCGCCCGGCCCCAGTACCGCGACGTCGACGCCGGAACGGGCGTACCCGACCGAGCCGAGCACCTCGTCGGAGGCCCACCCGGCGCCGTCGGCCTGGCCGGTGACGTGGTCGGCGCGGCGCAGGCCGGTGATCGTCATCGGCGCCTCGCCCTGACCGTAGAGCTGAACGAAGATCGGGCCGAACGCGGCCAGCGCCTTCTTGAGGCTGTCGACGTACATCGGTCCGCCCCCGTAGACGATCGTCTCGAGGTTGGCCGGCCGGGGCCGACCCGTCTGGACGAGCCGGGACACCATCGTGGGCGCCAGGAATGCGCTGCAACGGGGATGCAGGTCGCACAGGTCGAGGAACTCGTCCGGGTCGAACGCGCCGGATGCCGGCACCACCTGTCGTGCGCCGCGCAGGACGTACGGCGGCACATAGAGGCCCGAGCCGTGCGACATCGGGGCCCCGTGGATCAGGCTGGAATTCTCGTCGGGGGAGTCGAAGTCGGCCAGGTGTGACAGCGTCATCGCCATCAGGTTGCGATGGGACAGCATCGCCCCCTTCGAGCGACCCGTGGTCCCACTGGTGTAGAACAGCCAGGCCAGGTCCGCCGGATCGGTGGTGCGGGGGACGGCTGCCATGTCCGAGGTGCAACGCTCTTGGTACTCGACCGCCCCGATGGTCTCGATCGGGACCGACGTGACGTCGGACAGCGCAGACGCGATCTTGGCCGAAGCGAAAACCACTGCGGCGCCGGCATCGTCGAGAATCTGGTCCATCTCGCGCGGATGCAGCTTGTAGTTGAGCGGGACGAACACACACTCGGCCGCCCAGATCGCGAACATCAGCTCCACGATCTGCGGGCTGTTCTCGCCGGCCACCGCGATCCGGGCGCCAGGTCCCAGCTCCCGCAGTGATCCAGCCAGCCGTAATGCCCGCTCCCGCAGTGCAGACCAGGTGTGAACCTGCTGATCACCGTGGTACACCGCACCCCGGTCACCGTGGCGCGTGGCGGCCTGGTCGAGCAGCGCGAACAGGTTCACCGGGCGGACTCCCGGGGAACCCATTCGGAGGTGAGGGCGAAGTCGGACAGGTACTTCGTCGAGCTCCACCCACCGTCGACGACGATCGTCTGGCCGTTGATGAAGCTGCCGCCCTCGGAGCAGAGGAACGCCACGGTCGAGGCGATGTCCTCGACGCGGCCGAGGCGCTGGTGCGGGGTCATCTCGGTGTTGATCTTGCGGAACCGTTCGTCCTCCAGCCGGTGGGCCACCATAGGAGTGAGGGTGACGCCGGGAGCCACTGCGTTGCAGCGGATTCCGAGAGGGCCGTACTGGCAGGCGATGTGGGTGGTCAGCGCGGTGAGCCCGCCCTTGGCCGCTGAGTAGGCGCCGCCGCGCAGCCCACCGACGACTGCGAACGTCGACGTGACGTTGATGATCGCCGAGCCGGGCTGCATGTGCCCGATGACGTCGCGGGCCAGCCGGAAGGGTGCCCGCAGCATGATGCCGAGAAAATGGTCGAGCGTCTCGTCGTCGGTCTCGTGCAGCGGTTTCGGACTGCCGATGCCGGCGTTGTTGACCAGGAAGTCGATGCGGCCCCAGCGGTCCAGCGCCGCCGCCACGATGCGTTGCGGTGCGTCATCGGCGGTCAGGTCGACCGACAGCGTCGAGATCTCGCCGGCCCCGGGGTCCGCGTTCTCGAGCTCGGCCAACCGACCGGGGTCCCGGCCGGTGCCCAACACGGCCATCCCCTGCGCGGCCAGCGTTGTCGCGCAGCCGAACCCGATGCCGCTGCTGGCACCGGTGACGATCGCTACCTGCATGTCATGACTCCTTGATCAGATCGGCCTTGAGGACGTGCTTGAGCACCTTGCCCGCGTCGTTCTTCGGCAGCGCGTCGACGAACCGCACCTGCTCGGGCACCTTGAACTTGGCCACGCCGTGCGCCACCAGGAACTCGTGGAGGTCGGCGACCTCGGGGCCCCGGCCGCCGGAGGCGACAATGGCGGCGCAGGCACGCTCCCCGGTGCGGGAATCGGGAAGACCGACGATCGCGATCTCGGCGATCTGTGGATGCGTGACGAGGATGTCCTCCACTTCCTTGGGCGAGATGTTCTCGCCGTTGCGGATGATGATGTCCTTGGCGCGGCCTGTCACCACGAGGTGCCCGTCGTCGGTGAACCGGCCGAGGTCGCCGGTTCGGAAGTAGCCGAACTCGTCGAAGGCCGCGGCGTTGTCCTCGGAGTGCAGGTACCCGCGGAACATCTGCGGTCCGCGGGAGCGGATCTCCCCGTCGACGATGGCGACCTCCGCGATCCCGGGGTGACCGTCGGTGTCGGCGGCCCGCTCGGTGTCATCGAGCGATCCCACCGTCGTCACCGGAACCTCCGTCGATCCGTACACCCGGCTGACGGCCGCCTTGTCCAGGTATTCCGTGGCGCGTCGGATCAGCGACGGCGGTACCGAGGCGCCGCCGCAGATGAACACCTTCAGGTCGGGCAGGCGGGTATCGGCCCGTTGGGCCGCAGCCAGGAGTCCCTCCAGGAACGGGGTCGCACCGGCCATGTGCGTACAGCCGTGCTCGAGCATCAGCGCGACGGCGCGGTCGGGCTCCCAGCGCTGCATCAACACTGCCTGCGTGCCCAGCAGCAGGGGGCACTCGAAGGCGTAGATCGAGCCGCCGATGTGGGCGACCGGGGACGGCACGAGGAACGTGTCGCCGGCCTCGATGCGCCAGGACCGGCCGAGCTGGGTGATCAGCGCGTGGAGTGAATCGTGGCTGTGAAGAACGCCTTTGGGCCGGCCGGTGGTCCCCGAGGTGTACAGAACCAGCTGGATGTCGGACGGGTCGAGAGCCGGCAGGGTGCCGGCAGCGGGTTCGTCGAGCAGATCGGCGAACGCGGTGTGGCCGCCGGCGTCGCCGCGCACCACGACCACCTCGGGCGGGTCGGGCAACCCGGCGGTGACGCGATCGAGCATCGCGACGTAATCGTGCCCACCGACGACGTGCGGAATGAAGACCGCGCGACTGTTGGCATCGGTGAGGATGAACGACAGTTCGTGATCGCGCAGCGACGGCAGGATCGGGTTGGCGATCATGCCGGCCAGTGTTGTTCCCAGATAGATGACCGCCGCCTCGTGCCAGTTGGGCAGCGTGAAGGAGACGATGCTGCCGACGGGCATTCGCCGCGTCAAGGCGTGCGCGAGCAGGGTTGCCCGGTCCAGCAGTTGAGCAGCCGTCACGACGCTGTCGTCGTCGCGCACCAGGATCCGCCCCGGCGCGTCACGGGCGCTCGCGCGCAGCGCATCGGCCAGTGTGGCGTTCACCCGTTGTCCCGGACTCGGCGCATGGTCATCGAATGCCGGAAGCGCGACGACGGGTGGATGTTGACGGTGACCTGGGCGACCTCGCCGTCGGACGTGGTGTAGGTGCGCCGCATCTGCAGCGCGGCGGTCCCGCGCCCGACCTCGAGGTGCTCGGCGAGACCCGCCTCCAGCACGACCGCCGAGATCTCCTGGTGCACCTCGCTGATGCTGACCCCGAAGAGGTCCTCGACCAACGGGAAGATCGGCCCGCTGTGACGCTGCAGGAGCCGGCCGACCGCGGCGAAGTCGCGGTTGATGTAGTACTCGGTGCGGCATGCCGGCGGGGTGTGCTCGTCGACGCGCCGATATCCGGCGACTCCGAGCCATTGCGTGCCAGGTGCGAGCCCGGTGCGTTCGGCCAGCGCCGCATTCACCGTGACCATGGCGTTGGAGTCGATGGCGAACCTCGCACCCTGGGCGAAGGCGAGCAGGTCCTCGATCGAGACGACGTCCTGGGCGTAGGAGTTGTTCGTCGGCCGGGGGACCACCAGTGTGCCCGCGCGCGGTTTGGAGGTGACCAGGTTGTCGTCGCGCAGCCGCCGCAGCGCCTCGCGAACGGTGTAGCGGCTGACGGCGAACCGCTCGCACAGCTCGTGTTCGGTGGGCAGTTGGGAGCCGACCGGGTAGACGCCGTCGACGATCTCCTTGCGCAGGGTACGCGCGACCTGGAGGTAGCGATGATCGCCGGCGGTCGTCGTCATCGCCGGCCGATCGCCAGGACGCTACCGTCGGAGTCGGCGGACACATACAGAGTGCCGTCCGGCCCGCAGGTCACCCCGGCGAAGGGCCCCTGCGGACCCGAGAACGGCGGCATGCCTTTCAGCGGTTTCGGTTCGACGCCGGGCGGAGCGCCGACCGGCAGTCCGCTGGCGATCGTGGTGCGCGCCTTGGTGCCCAGGTCGAACTCGACGAGTTCCTTGGCGCCTGCGTCGACGATGTAGAGCCGGCCGTCGCGGACATGGATGCCCTGCGGGCACTGCAGTCCGTCCACCACGGTGTCCGGACCCGCCGATCCGAGCCGAACCACCCGCCCGGCACCGGATTCAGCCACCAGCGTCGCGCCGTCATCGTCGAAGGCGATCCCGACCGGCTCGTGCAGGCCCGAGCAGATCGTCTCGGCCCGCCCCGACTGCAGGCAGTGCACCTTTCCGGTGCCGAGCTCGGCGAACACGATCGCGCCGTGGGCGGCGGCGACACCGTAGAGCTGATCGAAGTCGGTTGCGAGGAATTCGGTTTCGCCGGTGCCCGGCCGGTAGCGTGCCACCTGGCCGCCGGACGTCGTGACGACGAACTCGTCGGTACCGACGGCGTCGACACCGCGCAGGAAGCCCGGATAGCCCGGGGAGAAGAGCATGCCCACCGTCTCGAGGGTGCCGTTCGCGCCGACTCGGTAGAAGTACGTGCCGTCGGCGATGTGGAGCGTTCCGCCGGCGATGGTGAGGTCCAAGGGCCAGTTCAGCCCGCCCGGCAGCACCGTCGATATCTGCCCGTCGGAGCCGATCTCGGTGATCTCGCCGGTGAAGTTCGACGTGAGCAACCGGCCGCCGACAAAGGTGAGGTTGTCCAGTCCCGGATTCAACTGTGCCAGCACCGTTTTGTCGCCCGACCGGGGATCGATACGCAGCACCTGGCCGCTGGCCACCTGAGTCGACACCAGGTATCCGGCCGAGTCGAACTTGACCGCGTCGGGCACACCGAGCTCGGTGGCGACGCGCTGCGGCTCGCCGCCGTTCGGGTCGACGCGCCAGATCTCGTTGGCGGTCATCAACGGGTAGTACAGCAACCCGTCGGGGCCTACTTCCATGGCGTTCGGGGAGGGCAGGTTCTCGAGCAGGACGCGCGGCTCGCCACCGTCGAGTGGTAGCTCCATCAGCCGTCCGCCGTCGCGGCACTCCCCGACGAACAGGCGCCCGTCGTGCACGGTGATGCCGTTGGCGCACGGCAGATCGTCGCGCAGGACCCGGGTGTGCCCCGCGGGGTCGCGGGCGCTGACCCGCCCGTCCATCACCTCGGTCGCATAGAGGGTGCCGTCGGTGCCGAACGCGACGTCGTCGGGAGCGATGATGTCGCCGCCCTTCGGGCTGACGACCTCCAGCGACCCGGACCCGAGGTCGAGCGCGCTGATCTGACTGCCGGTCACCTGGGCGACGTAGACGCGATCGTCCGGGCCGGTGCGAAGCCCGTTCGCGCCGAACAGCCGGCTCGGGCCGGTCACCGTCTGCAGCTGCCAACCCTCGGCGGTGACGGGATTCGGCGCGGCGTACCGGGGCTTCATGCATCCGGACGTTAGCAAGCCGAAGTTGGTCCAGACAATAGGACGGGAGCTGAGCAGCCAAGCCTTGACGGCTGCATAACCGCTGCGGAATAGTGTTCTTCGTTATGCAGAGTACCGTTTTTTGTCCGGACAAGTGACGTGGGCCCCGAAGCGGCGCTGAGGCTGGAAGACCGCATCGTGGTGGTCTCCGGCGCAGGTGGCGGCGGCATCGGAACGACGGTGACACGGATGGCCGCCGAGGCCGGCGCCACCGTCGTCGCGGTCAGTCGCTCGAAGGCCAACCTCGACGAACACGTCGGGCCGCTGGCCGCGCGGGGGTTGTCGGTCGTCTCCGTGTCCGCCGATGTGTCCACCGACGACGGCGTCGCCACAGTGCTCGATCAGGTGCGCACCGTTGCCTCGAACACCGGTGCCCGGCTCTACGGCCTGGTCAATGTCGCGGGCGGCGCCGCGCCGGCCACCTGGATGCCGTCCACCCGGGTCACCCGCGACGACTGGCGGGCACTGTTCGCGGCAAACCTGGAGACGGCCTTCTTCATGAGCCAGGCGGTCGCGGCCGAGATCCGGAACAACGGCGACCCCGGTTCCCTCGTGTCGATTTCGTCGATCAGCGGTATGAACACCGCGCCGTACCACATCGCGTACGGCACGGCCAAGGCCGCGGTGGTGGCGATGACCCGCACCATGGCGGTGGAACTCGCCCTCGACGGCATCAGGGTCAATGCCGTCGCACCCGGCGTCACCGCGACCGCCGCCTCGGCGACCTACGTCGACGCCGACCCCGAACGCGACCGCGCAGCCATCGCGATGGGCCGCCGGGGCACCCCGGCGGAACAGGCCGGCGCGATCCTTTTCCTGCTGTCCGATCTGTCGGGCTACATCACCGGGCAGACCCTGCTGGTCGACGGCGGCCTGAACCTGAAGTGGACCCACCTCGGCGCGGACAACACGTCGCTGTTCCTCAAGGACGAGTCGTTCCGCAGCACCATCAGCCGGTTCTGAAAGGAAGATGACGTGACGCACACCGAATCCGACCTCGACGCCGCCATCGAAAGCGAAGCGCCCGAGGATGATTCGACGGGTCAGATCGCGGAAGACCTGTCCGAGCCGACCACGATCTCCGTCGACGCGTACATCTCGGAGCGCTATGCGCGTGCCGAGCGCGACAAGTTGTGGCGCAAGGTGTGGCAGCAGGTCGGGCGGGTCGAGGAGATCCCCGAGGTCGGCAGCTACCTGACCTACGACATCCTCGACGACTCGATCATCGTGGTACGGACGGGCCCCAACGAGTTTGCCGCACATCACAACGTGTGCATGCACCGCGGCCGCAAACTGGTCGACACCCCTGACGGTGCGAAGAACGCCGTCGGGCGGGCGCGAAAGTCGTTCGTCTGCGGATTCCACGGCTGGACCTACGGTCTCGACGGATCCTGCACCCACATCCGTGAGCAGGACGACTGGGCCGGAAAGCTGACGCGGGAGAACACCCACCTCGCCCCGGTGCAGGTCGACACCTGGGGCGGCTGGTTGTTCGTCAACATGGACCCCGAGTGTGAATCGCTGGCCGACTACCTGTTCCCGGCCAACAAGATCCTCGATCCGTTCGGCCTGGAGAACATGCGCTACAAGTGGCGCAAATGGCTCTATTTCGACTGCAACTGGAAAGTCGCGATGGAGGCGTTCAACGAGACCTACCACGTGTTCACCACCCACCCGGAGTTCAACAAGTTCGGTGAGTTCAAGGGCTGGGCCAAGGCGCAGGGTCGGCACAGCAACATCGGCTACGACGCACCGAAAGGCATGGACGAGACCAAGTCCAAGATCCGTCTCGGCACGGGCGATCCGCGTATCTCCACCGCGGAGATGCAGGTGTACACGATGGAGGAGACCAACGCGACCACCACGCAGACGCTGGTGAACGCCGCCAAGCGGTTGGTCGACGAACTGCCTGAGGGCACCCCCGCCGACCAGGTGCTGCAGCACTGGCTGACCTCCGCGCGCCGCGACGACGAGGCCCGCGGGGTGATCTGGCCGACGATCCCGCCCGACATCCTCGGGCAGAGCGGCACCGCGTGGCAGCTCTTCCCGAACTTCCAGGTGGGCCAGGGACTGACGAGCGCGCTCTGCTACAGCGCCCGCCCTGATCCGAGTTACAACCCGGACAAGTGCATCTTCGAGGTCGCGGTGTTCGAGCTGTATCCCGAAGGCGGAGAGCCGCAGACCGAGTGGGTCTACACCCCGAAGGACTCCCCGAACTGGTTGTCGGTGCTGCCGCAGGACTTCTCCAACATGGCCGCCGTGCAGCAGGGGATGAAGTCGGCCGGCTTCCCGGGCACGCTGCCCAATCCGTACCGGGAGCGCAGCACGGTGAACCTGCATCACCAACTGTCCAAGTACATGGGTACTGGCGAGCCCCGCGAGATCTAGCGAATCCGGCGCGCGCAAGCACCCTCAGCGTCGCTTTGCGCGCCGAATTCGCACGAGGAGAACAGATGACCGAGACATGCGGGCCGACGGACACCCCGGCCGACATCGACATCGACGCGCTGCGCGAGAAGTACGCGCAGGAGCGCGCCAAGCGGTTACGGCCGGAAGGGGCCGACCAGTATCTGGAACTCGAGGGCGAGTTCGCCGAGTTCTACGAGACTGATCCCTACACCACGGCGACCGCGCGCGACCCGATCGTCGAGAACGCCGAGGTCGTCATCCTCGGCGGCGGATTCGCCGGTCTGCTCGCGGGGGCCTACCTGAAGAAGGCCGGGGTCGAGGGTATCCGGGTCATCGAGATGGCCGGCGACTTCGGCGGCGTCTGGTACTGGAATCGGTTTCCCGGCATCCAGTGCGACAACGACGCCTACTGCTACATCCCGATGCTCGAAGAGCTCGGCTTCATGCCGTCGAAGAAGTTCGCCGACGGCGCCGAGATCTTTCAGCACTGCCGCAACATGGGCAAGCATTTCGGCCTGTACGACGGTGCGCTGTTCTCCACCCAGGTTCGTGAGCTGCTCTGGGACGACTCGGCGAAGCGCTGGCGCATCAGCACCGACCGCGGCGACGAGATCGCGGCCCGGTTCGTGGTGATGGCGCAGGGCTCCTACAACCGGCCGAAGCTGCCCGGTATCCCCGGCATCCAGGAGTACCGGGATGCCGGCGGCCACGTGTTCCATTCCGCACGCTGGGATTACGACTACACCGGTGGTGACGCCGACGGCGGGCTGGACAAGCTCGCCGACAAGCGGGTCGCACTCGTCGGTACCGGCGCGACCGGCATCCAGTTGGTGCCGCACCTGGGCCGCGACGCCAAGGAGCTGTTCGTGTTCCAGCGCACGCCGTCGTCGGTGGACGAACGGGCGAACACTCCCACCGACCCGGACTGGGCGGCCACGCTGCAGCCGGGCTGGCAGGAGGAACGCAAGCGCAACTTCCACAACTGGTCACCGTTCGTCGGCGTGGTGTTCGGCGAGCCAGACCTGGTGTGCGACTTCTGGACCGAGCTGGGACGCAACCTGACCGCCCGTATCGCGGGCAGTGAGGACCCCACCACGGTGACCATCGAGCAGATCATGGCCTTCCGGGAAGAGGAGGACTACAAGATCATGGAGCGGCTGCGCCGCCGCATCGAGGCCATCGTCGACGATCCCGGCACCGCCGAGGCGCTCAAGCCCTACTACCGGTTCATGTGTAAGCGGCCGTGTTCGAGCGAGCAGTACCTGGCCACGTTCAACCGACCGAACGTGACACTGGTCGACGTCTCGGAATCCAAAGGCGTGGAGCGTCTGACTGCCAACGGCATCGTCGCCAACGGCATCGAGTACGACGTCGACTGCGTGATCTTCGCCAGTGGCTTCGAGATCTCCACCGAGATCAGCCGCCGGTACGCGATCGACAGCATCGTCGGCCGCGACGGGTTGTCGCTGTTCGAGTACTGGAAAGAGAGGTATCAGACGCTGCACGGGATGACGAGTCGCGGATTCCCGAACCAGTTCTTCATGGGTTTCATCCAGGGCGGCGTGTCGGCCAACACGACGGCGATGTTCGAACAGCAGGCCCAGCACATCGCCTACATCATCGCCGAGGCGCAGACCCGGGGCGCCACCACGGTCGAACCCAGCCGCGAGGGGCAGGACGCGTGGGTGGCAACGGTGCGCGAACTGGCGATCGACAACTCTGCCTTCGAACTGTCCTGCACGCCCGGCTATTACAACAACGAGGGCCGCGGCGGCGCCGTGGGTAACGGATCCTTCCTCGGCGACTTCTACTCGCCGGGCTTCTATGCGTTCGACGACCTGATCGCCGAGTGGCGCGCCAAGGGCGACCTGGACGGGCTGGAACTCCGTGCCTGACCTGCGGTTCGACGGCCGGGTCGCGGTCGTGACCGGTGCCGGGCGCGGGCTGGGCCGCGAGTACGCCCTGCTGCTCGCCTCGCGCGGCGCGAAGGTGGTCGTCAACGATGTCGGAGGTGGTCTGGGCGGTGATGGTCGCGATGACCGACCAGCGGCCGACGTCGTCCGGGAGATCCGGGCTGCCGGGGGTCACGCGGTGGTCTCCACGGATTCGGTTACGACGGTGGCGGGTGGACGCGCCATCATCGGTGCCGCGCTGGACAACTTCGGCCGCCTGGACATCCTGATCCACAACGCGGGCAATGTCCGTCGTTCCCCGCTTGCGCAGATGTCCTACCACGACTTCGACGCCGTTCTCGATGTGCATCTTCGCGGAGCCTTCCACGTGGTACGCGAAGCGTTCCCGCAGATGTGCTCGAACGATTACGGACGGATCGTGCTGACGTCGTCGATCGGTGGCCTCTACGGCAACCACGACGTGGCGAACTACGGTGTGGCCAAGGCGGGGATCATCGGCCTGTCCAACGTCGCCGCGATCGAAGGCGCGCCGTCGAACGTGAAATGCAATGTCATCGTTCCCGCAGCTGTCACCCGGATGGCCGAGGGGCTCGACACCTCCGCCTATCCGCCCATGGGGGCCGATCTCGTCGCACCCGCGGTGGGCTGGCTGGCACACGAACACTGTTCGATCACCGGCGAGATGCTGGTGGCCATCGCCGGGCGCATCGCTCGGGCCTACATCGCCGAGACCCCGGGCGTCTACCGGCCTTCGTGGACCATCGAGGACGTCGAGACCCACGCGGCGCAGATCCGCGACACCGCAGGATCGGTCATGTTTCCGGCGGCGCCGGACGGGCACGCAGAACACATCCGGTACAGCTTCGGCATGGCTGCGCGCGGAGTCACGCATGGGTGACTCCGGACCGCTGGCGGGAATACGCGTCGTCGACCTCACCGCGATGGTGATGGGTCCCTACTGCACCCAGATCATGGCCGACATGGGTGCCGAGGTCGTCAAAGTCGAACCCCCTCAGGGGGACAACACCCGATTCATCTCGGTGGGCCCGGTGTCCGGGATGAGCGGCGTGTTCGTCAACGTCAACCGCGGCAAGCGCAGCGTGGTGCTGGATCTGCGCTCCGAGAGCGGCAAGACGGCGATGCGTGCGCTGATCGAGCGGGCCGACGTGTTCATCCACTCCATGCGGTCCAAGGCGATCGCCACGCTGGGGTTCGGCTACGACGATGTCGCGGCGATCAATCCGTCGATCGTCTACACCAACTGTTACGGGTACGGCAGGCGCGGCCCCGATCGCGACCGGCCGGCTTACGACGACACCATCCAGGCCGAGTGCGGGTTGCCCGCCGTGCAGAAGCAGCTGACCGGCGAGGCCGACTACGTCGGCACCATCATGGCCGACAAGGTCGCGGGGCTCACCGCGCTGTACGCCACGACGATGGCGCTCTTCCACCGCGAGCGCACCGGCGAGGGCCAGGAGGTCGAGGTGGCGATGTTCGAGACCATGGCCTCATTCATGCTGGTCGAGCATGCCAACGGCGCCATGTTCGACCCGCCGCTCGGTCCGGCCGTCTACCCGCGGACGGTTGCGCCCAACCGCCGGCCGTACCAGACGAAGGACGGGTACATCGCGGCGCTGATCTACAACGACAAACACTGGAGCGCGTTCATCGACGCCGTCGCGCCGCCGTGGGCCACCGACCTGTATGCCACGCTGGAGTCGCGGGCCAACGAGATCGACACCGTCTACGGCTTGGTCGCGCAGACCTTGGCCGAGCGCACCACCGATGAATGGCTGAAGCTGTTCCGGGAGTTGGAGATTCCGGCGGCGCCGTTGAACACCCCGGACGCCTTGTTCGACGACGAACACCTCAACGCCGTCGGCCTGTTCGAAACCGTGGACACGCCGCACGGCCCCGTGCGCTTCCCAGGTGTGCCGACGTGGTTCTCCCGCACCCCCGGCAAGGTACGCGGACCTGCACCGGAACTGGGTGCCGACACCGCCGCCGTCCTCGACGAGCTGGGTCTGGGCACGCCCGACACGGTCGGCTCGGGATAGGGGAACGCGATGGATTTCGACATGGGGAAGCGCGCCGGCGACCTGCGCCGCGAGCTGCGCGAGCTGGTGGCCGAGCAGGTGCCGGAACACTTCTTGGGCGCCTTCACGCACGACCCCGCCGATCTCGAGACGGCGCAACGCTTCTGCCGCACCCTGGCCGAGCGGCACCTGCTGTGTCTGGCGTGGCCGCAGGAGTTCGGCGGCGGGGACGCATCGGTGTGGGAGCAGACCGTCGTGCGCGAAGAGATGTGGGCGGCCCACGAGCCGCGAGGCGCGCAGTACATGGGCGTCAACTGGGTCGGGCCGATCATCATGCGTCACGGCAGCGCCGAGCAGCGGCGCAGGCATCTGCCGCCGATCGCCGCGGGCGAGGTGATCTGGTGTCAGGGGTTCTCCGAGCCCGAGGCCGGCTCGGATCTGGCGTCGCTGCGCACCTTCGCCCGCCCGGACGGAGACGGCTGGCTGGTCAGCGGTCAGAAGATCTGGACGTCCTACGCGACGATGGCGCAGTGGTGTTTCCTGCTGGCCCGCACCTCCCGCATCGGGGAAGGCGCCACCACCAAGAAGCAACAGGGTCTGACGATCTTCCTCGTCCCGATGGACGATCCCGCGATCACGGTCCGCCCGGTCGGCACCATGCTGGGGCCGCATCACCTCAACGAGGTGTTCTTCGACGACCTGCGGGTGACCGGGGCCGACGTACTCGGCACCGTCGATGCGGGCTGGTCGATCGTGCAGGACGTGATGTCGTTCGAACGGGTCGGCATCGCCCGCTACGCGCGCTGCGAACGGCTGCTGACCGCCGCGCCCGCGGTGCTGGGTGAGCGGTGGGACGAGCTGTCGGACGAGCTGCGGGGACGGTGGATACGGATGCTCATGCACTGCCGCCGGGCCCGGCTGCTGGCCTATCGGGTGGTTGCGCTGCAGGACAGCGGCCGGGTCACCCCGGGTGATGCCGCCGCCTACCGCATCGCGGTGACGAAGCTGGACCAGGACAGCGCCGAGGTGTTGATGGACATCGCCGCCGAGGTCCGCCGCACCGACGCCCGGGCGGGGTGGTTCCTCGGCGAAGTCGAGGACCACTGGCGCTACTCGCAGGCGTCCACCGTGTCGTCGGGAAGCATCGAGATGCAGCGGATCCTGTTGTCCCGGGCGATGTTGGCGGGCCGGACATGATCCTCGACCTCAGCGATGACGCGCTGGAATACGGTCGGCAGGCTCGGCATGCCTTCGACGCCGCCGGCGGTGACGAGCTCGTCCTCCAGGCCGAGAAAGCTCCCAGCGCGCGGGAATCCCTGGTGGGCCCCGTGCTCGCCGGCCTGGGCGCGTGGGAACTCGATCCGCGTTCGGATACCGACGGAGTCGAGGCCGCCGCGGCACTGTGCCGCGCCGCCGGATACTGGGCCGTGCCGTACCCGCTGGCCGAACGCCTGGCCGCACCGACCGACCTCGACGCCGACGGCCTGATCGTCGTCGGCGGTGAACGCCCCGCCGCCGCGGTGGCCGGGCTCGATCTGCGGTGGGCGACGGTCGACGTGGCCGGACATCGGGCCATGGTGAGCCGGCACGGTGACATCCAGCCGGGCTTCGTCACCGAGCTGCAGCTGTCGTCGGTCGACGACGCGGGCTCCGGCGACGTAGGCCTCGCGCTGACGTTGCCGTGCTGGACGTTGCTGGGGATGCTCGACCGCGCGATCGAACTGACCGTCGCTCACGTCACGCTGCGCAAGCAGTTCGGCCAGCCGCTGGCGTCGTTCCAGGGGGTGCAGTTCCAGCTCACCGACGCCGAGGTGGAGCGCAGCGGCCTGGACATCCTGGCCAAGCACGCGCTGTGGAGCGCCGTCGGGGGCCGTCCCGACGCCGTCGCGGACGCGCTGGCGCTTCGGCTGGCGGCGATCGAAGCCGCCGACGTCGTGTTCCGGGTGTGCCACCAGCTGCACGGCGCGGTCGGCTTCTGCGACGAGACCACGCTGTCCTGGCTGTCGCGGCACAGCCAACCGCTGCGGCGACTGCCGTTCGGGCTCTCGGCGACGCGTCAGGAGCTGACGAATGTCGCCGACCGCCGAGGATTGGCGGGGTTGTTCGCATGAACACAGCCGAAGGTGAAGAAACGCCGAACAATCCGTGGGATTCACCGCAACAGGCCCGGTTTCGGCGCGAGGTCCGGCAATGGTGCCGCGACCACATCCCGCGTGACTGGCGCTCGACCCAATCCGGGGTCGACGACGCAGAATTCGTCCGGTTTCAGAAGGCCTGGTTCACCGAACTCCACAGTGCCGGCTATGCGGTGCCGCACTGGCCGGCGGAGTGGGCCGGCGGGCCGGCCACCCGAGGAGCCGATCCGGTGATGTCGGTGGAGGACCAGGTGGTGCTCTACCAGGAATTGGCGGCCCACGACGCGCCGCGGCTGGTGCTGGCGTTCGTCGGCATCCACCACGCGGCGTCGACGCTGCTGGTGGCGGGCACCGAGGAGCAGCGTCGGCGGCATCTACCGGCGATCCTCGACGGGGAGATCTGGGTCCAGGGCTTCTCCGAGCCCGACGCCGGCTCCGACCTCGCGTCGTTGCGCACCACCGCACGCCGAACCGGCGACAGCTTCGTCGTCAACGGCCAGAAGCTCTGGGCCAGCGGCGCTCGGCACGCCGACTGGTGCCTGCTGCTGGCCCGCACCGACCCCGACGCCGCCAAGCGGAAGGGGATCTCGTACTTCCTGATGGACATGTCGACACCTGGCGTCGACGTGCGGCCCATCCGCAACGCGGTCGGCGACTCCCACTTCTGCGAGATCTTCCTCGACGACGTCGTGATCCCCGCCGACAACCTGATCGGCGCCGAGAACGCCGGCTGGCAGGTCGCGCAGGCGACACTGGGCGCCGAGCGGGGGATGACGATGCTGGAACTGGCCGAGCGTCTCGCCCATGCCGGGTTCCGGCGGCTGGTGGAGACCGCCCCCGTCGACGACCCGGTCGTCGCAGACCGGCTGGCGCAGTTCGAGATCGAGATCACGGGTCTGCGCGGGATGTGCCGGCGCGTCGTCGAAGGCGTCGCCGGTGGACCGGCTGACGCGTCGATCGTCAAGCTGTACTACAGCGAGCTGCTGCAGCGCCTCACCGATTTCGCCGCCGAGATCAGCGGTCCGCAGGCGCACACCGCGTTGACCAAGCCGATGTCCAGTGGCTGGGAATCGGGTTCCTGGGTGCTGGATTTCGTCGGTTCGTGGGAGTGGACGATTCCGGGTGGGGCCAGTGAAATCCAGCGCAGCATCATCGCCGAACGCGGTCTGGGGTTGCCGCGGGAGCCGAGTGTGGCGTGATGGCTGACGACTTCACCGAATTCCATGACGAGCTGCGCGCCGTGGCCGGGGACCTGCTGGCCAAGGACCGCGAACCGGGGTGGCAGGAGCTGGTCGACGCCGGATGGGTCGGCATCGAGGTACCCGAAGACCTCGGCGGCGCCGGGGCCTCCTTCGCCGAAACCGCGATTCTGCTCGACCAGATCGGCCGCGCCGCCGGGGCCACGGGCTACCTGGGCAACGGGGTGCTGACGGTCGGTGCGTTGGCAGCCACCACAGGACCCGACGCCGAGGCTCTGCTCGGGCGGGTGACCCGTGGCGAGCTCCGGATGGCGCTGGCCTTCGGCGAGTTCGCGCTGGACGGGAGCCGACTGTCCGGACACGCCGAGTTCGTCCCGGATGCCGTCGGCGCCGACCACCTGCTCGTCGTCACCGGCAGCGCCACCGGTACCTGCCTGGCCGTCGTGCCCAGCGGGGGGCTGACCGTCGCGGGGCAACCGGTGCTCGACGAGACGCGCCACCTGGCCACCGTCACCGCCGACGCCGCGCCGGTGGACACCGTGCTGGACTTGTCCAACGATCGGGGGGTCGCCGCGCTGCTGGACCGCGCCGCCGTCGCGATCGCCTGCGACAGCGTCGGCGTCGCCGAGCAGATGCTCACCGCCACGGTCGATTACGTGCGGGTGCGCCATCAGTTCGGCCGCCCGATCGGCTCGTTCCAGGCCGTCAAACACGCCTGTGCCGACATGCTCGTCGACATCGAGGTGTCCCGCCGGCTCGTCGCCGACGCGGTGGACCTGGTGGCCGCCGGTGGAGACACCGAGATCGCGGCGGCCATGGCCAAGGCGCATGCCACGTCGACGGCCGTCGCCGTCGCCGGCAAAGCGATGCAGCTGCACGGCGGCATCGGCTACACCTGGGAAAGCGGCATCCACGCCTACCTCAAACGCGCCGTTCTGAACCGTTCACTGTTCGGTTCCCCTGCCGCGCACCGCAAGAAGCTCGCTCAGCGCTACTCGACCCGATGAAAAGGAAATGACGATGGGTGTACCTGTCTACCAACGCATTCTCGACCTGTTCGAGGCCGAGGGCGTGAACACGTTGTTCGGCATCCCGGACCCGAACTTCGTGCACATGTTCTCCGAGGCGCACGCGCGTGGCTGGTCCGTGGTCGCGCCGCACCACGAGCTCAGTGCCGGGTTCATGGCCGAGGCGGCCTCCCGGATGACGGGCAGGCCCGGTCTGTGCATCGGGACGCTGGGGCCGGGGGTGGCCAACATCGCCGGGGCCATGATGTGCGCGTTGGTGGAGAACTCGCCGGTGATCTTCCTCGGCGGGCAGCGGGCCCGCGTCACCGAACGCCGGGTCCGCCGCGGCCGGATCCAGTTCGTGCAGCAGGAAGGCCTGTTCGCGCCGTCGGTCAAGTACAGCAGCTCCATCGAGTACGCCGACCAGACCGATGAGATCATCCACGAGGCGATTCGCCGGTCGATGTCCGGAACCCCCGGCCCGTCGTATGTGGAGTTCCCCTCGCACGTGATCCTCGAAGAACTCAGTGTCGGGGACGCACCCGAGCCCTCGGCCTACCGGCTGGTGAACCAGGGCGCGGGTGCCCGCGAGGTGGCCGAGGCGGTGGAGCTGATCCGCGCGGCCAAGAGCCCCGTGCTGCTGGTCGGGCACGGCGTGCACACCTCGCGCACCCAGCAACAGGTCAAGGAACTGGCCGAGTTGATGGCCTGCCCGGTCGTCCAGACCTCGGGCGGAACGTCGTTCATCCCCGGCCTGCAGGACCGCACCTTCCCCTATCTGTTCTCGCCGGCGGCCAACCAGGCGGTGGAGGAGTCCGATCTGTGTGTCGCGTTGGGTACCGAACTCGGTGAACCCATGCACTACGGGCGCACCCAGCATTGGGCAGACAACGACGCGAATCGCAGATGGGTGCTCGTCGAGCAGGACCCGACGGCCATCGGTGTCAACCGCCGGATCGACGTCCCGCTGGTGGGTGACCTGCGCGGCGTCGTCCCCCAGCTCGTCGAGGCCTTGAAGGACAGCCCGCGTTCTCCGTCCGACAGCCTCGACACGTTGATCAAGGCGAACGACGCGGAGCTCGCGCGGGTCGCCGACGAGGCGCCGAGCGGACGCACGCCGGTACACCCGGCGCGCTTCGTCGTGGAGGCCACCAAGGCGTTCGACGAGTTCGCCGAGGACGGCATCATGGTGCGCGACGGCGGCGCCACGGTGATCTTCCAGTGGACCTACTCGCAGACCAAGCCCCGCGACGTGATCTGGAATCAGAACTTCGGTCACCTCGGAACCGGCCTGCCCTACGCGGTCGGCGCGTCGGTGGCCGAGGGGCGCAGCAGGCCGGTCATGTTGCTCACCAGCGACTCGGCGTTCCTGTTCCATGTCGCGGAGCTGGAAACGGCGGTGCGGGAGAACATTCCGCTGGTGTGCGTGGTGGGGGTGGACCATCAGTGGGGGCTGGAGGTGGGCGTGTACAAACGCACCTTCGAGCAACCGTCACCGCAGCCCGGTGTGCACTGGAGCAAAGACGTCCGGATGGACAAGATCGGTGAGGGCTTCGGCTGCCACGGTGAATACGTCGAGAAGGAAGACGAGATCGGTCCGGCCATCCAACGGGCCTACGCCAGCGGCAAGCCGGCCGTCGTGCACGTCTGCATCGACCCGAAGGCGAACTCCGAAGAGATGCCCAAATACGACCGCTTCCGGACCTGGTATGCAGAAGGCACCCAGTAACGGTTCCGACTGAGGGAGAGTGGAGTCATGCGCGAATACCTGAAGTTCTACATCGACGGCACCTGGGTCGACCCGGTGAGGCCCAACACCCTCGAGGTCGACAACCCCACCACCGAGCAGGTCTCCGGCGTCATCGCGATCGGATCGGCCGCCGACGTCGACGTCGCGGTGCAGGCGGCCCGCAGGGCGTTCGCCTCCTGGTCGCAGACCACCCGCGAGGAGCGCCTCGATGTGCTGCAGGCGATCCAGGCCGAGTACCAGAAACGGTCGGGCGACCTCGCAGACGCGGTGAGCGAGGAGATGGGCGCTCCGCCGTCGCTGGCGGCCGGACCTCAGGTGGCGATGGGAGCCGGTCACCTCATGACCGCCATCGACGTCCTGAAGAACTTCTCGTTCGAAGAGCAGCTCGGCAACACCCTCGTGGTCAAGGAGCCGATCGGCGTGTGTGGGCTGATCACGCCGTGGAACTGGCCGATCAACCAGATCGCGTGCAAGGTGTTCCCGGCGTTGGCGACCGGGTGCACGATGGTGCTCAAGCCGTCGGAGGTCGCCCCGTACTCGGCGCAGATCTTCACCGAGATCGTCGACGCTGCAGGCGTTCCCGCCGGGGTCTACAACCTGGTCTACGGCGACGGGCCGGGTGTGGGCGTGGCGCTGTCCAGCCACCCCGACGTCGACATGGTGTCGTTCACCGGATCAACTCGAGCCGGGGTGGAGGTCGCCCGCAACGCGGCGCCCACCGTCAAACGGGTCACGCAGGAGCTGGGCGGCAAGAGTCCCAACATCGTGCTCGACGACGACGCGTTCGCCGACAGCGTGACCGCCGGGGTCACCACGATGATGCTCAACAGCGGACAGAGCTGCAACGCGCCCTCGCGGATGCTGGTGCCCAACTCGCGGATGGACGAGGCCAAGGAGATCGCCCGCACCGTCATCGAGGGTGTGAAGGTCGGTGACCCCTCCGACAAGAAGGCCATCGGTCCCGTGGCGTCGCAGGCGCAGTTCGAGAAGATCCAGGGGTTGCTCCAGAAGGGCATCGACGACGGCGCCACGGTCGTGGCCGGAGGCACCGGCCGGCCGGAGGGTCTGCAGACGGGCTACTACGTCAAACCGACGGTGTTCGCCGATGTCACCAACGACATGACGATCGCGCGCGAGGAGATCTTCGGGCCGGTGCTGTGCATCCTCGGCTACGACGATCTCGACCAGGCCCTCGAGATCGCCAACGACACGGAGTACGGCCTGGCCGGCTACGTCTCGGGCGCTGATCTGGACGCGGCCCGGGCGGTGGCGCGGCGCATCCGTGCCGGTTCGGTCGCGATCAACCACGGCTTCGACCTGAACGCCCCGTTCGGTGGCTACAAGCGCAGCGGTAACGGCCGCGAGTGGAGCAGCTTCGGGTTCGACGAGTACCTGGAGACCAAGGCCACGCTGGGTTACGCGCCGGCGTAGCCCACGATCGCGGCGGCCCCGGGCGGAAATCCGCGACCGGGGGCGCCGCGATGCCGCGACGGGTCGATGAGTCTTCCGGTCGGCGACGGTCAGCACGGGTGTCGTGATCCCTGACTTTCGAGGAGCTGTCATGCCCGTCCGCGAAACCGCCCCGCTCGGCGCACCCATCTGGATCGACCTCACCACCTCCGACCTCGACGCCGCGCAGGAGTTCTACGGCGCCGTTTTCGGCTGGACGTTCGAGTCCTACGGTCCCGGATACCACGGCTACCTCAACGCCCTGTGCGATGGCCGGCCGGTCGCCGGGATGATGGCCAACGATCCGCAGTGGGACATGCCGGACGGCTGGACCGTCTACCTGCACACCGCCGATATCCGGGCCACCCTCACGCAAGCCGCGGCGGCCGGCGCGGTGCTGTGCGCCGAGGGCGGCGCTGAGCCGATGGAGATCAAGGACAAGGGCTGGATGTCGGTGTTCGTCGATCCCGCCGGTGCGGTGGTCGGGCTGTGGCAACCCGGTGGGCACCGCGGCTTCGAGGTGGTCGGGGAAGCCGGTGCGCCCGCCTACCACCAGCTCACGACCCGTGACTACGGCGCGGCGCTGCAGTTCTATTGCGACGTGTTCGGGTGGCAGACCGAGACCGTCTCCGACACCGACGAATTCCGCTACAGCACCGCCCTGTTCGACGGTGAGGCGCTGCTGGGTGTGATGGATGGATCGGTGCTGCCCGAGCAGACCACATCGACGTGGTCGGTGTTCCTCGCCACCGACGACGTCGACAAGACCGTCGACCTGATCGTCGAGCGGGGTGGCAGCGTTGTGCGCGCCGCGGAGGACACCCCGTACGGGCGGTTGGCGGCCGTGGCCGATCCGACCGGCGCCGGGTTCAACCTGACATCGCTCGCCGACCGGTGACGCGACCTGCTCATGCCCGAGGCTGCTCGTCGACGGCTGAGGTCGCTCGTGGCTGCTCGAGGCTGCTGAGGTCGCCCGTTTGACGGATCAGGTCACCGGTTCGACGGCTGCGGTCGTTCGTTGACGGATGAGTAAGGCTTGACGTAGCGGGTAGCCCCTGCGCCAAGATAGGCAGGGGGTGAGATGGCGATGACGAGTGCGACACAACGGAAGCTGCCCGACGTCGTGGTCACCGGCGTCGCGATGACGACCGCGCTGGGCACCGACGTCGACACGACCTGGCAGGCGCTGCTGGACGGCCGAAGCGGGATCCGGCTGCTCGAGGACGAGTCCATCACGCGCTATGACCTGCCCGTTCGGATCGGCGGACATCTGTTGGAGACGTTCGACGACCAGTTGACCGAGCACGAGGTCGAACACCTGTCCTACGTGCAACGGATGGCCATGGTGCTGTCGCGAAGGGTGTGGCGCGACGCCGGCGAACCCGATGTCGACACCCGCCGGCTGGCGGTGTCGATCGGCACCGGTGCCGGCGGGGTCGAGCGCCTCGTGTTCGCCTACGACGACCTGCGCGCCGGCGGTGTCGAGGCGGTGGCGCCCGACACGGTGCCGATGTATGTGCCCAGCGGCGCCTCCACCGCGGTCGCGGTGGAACGGCACGCGGGCGCCGGGGTCTTCACGCCGGTGTCGGCGTGCGCGTCGGGATCGGAGGGCATCGCGGCGGCCTGGCGCCAGATCGTGCTCGGTGAGGCCGACGTCGCGATCTGCGGCGGAGTGGAGTCGCGAATCGAAGCAGTGTCGATCGCCGGATTCGCCAAGATGCGGATCGTGCTGTCGCGCAACAACGAGGATCCCGCAGGTGCCTGCCGGCCATTCGACCGGGACCGCGACGGTTTCGTGTTCGGTGAGGGCGGCGCCCTGCTGGTCATCGAAACCGAGGAGCACGCCCGTGCTCGCGGCGCCCGGATACTGGGGCGGCTGATGGGCGCCAGTGTCACCTCCGACGGGTTCCACATGGTGGCCCCCGATCCCAACGGCAGACGGGCCGGGTTCGCGATGACCCGGGCGATGCAGCTGGCGGGTCTGCAGCCCAGCGACATCGACCACGTCAACGCCCACGCCACGGGCACCACGGTCGGCGACGTGGCCGAGTCGGTGGCGATCAACAACGCGATGGGCGAGCACCGCCCGGCAGTGTTCGCGCCCAAGGCCGCTCTCGGGCATTCCGTAGGCGCGGTGGGCGCGGTGGAGGCGGTGCTGACGCTGCAGGCGCTGCGGCATGGGGTGGTGCCGGCGACACGCAACCTGAAGAACCTCGACCCCGACGTGCACCTGGACGTCGTCGCCGGTTCGCCGCGCCCGGGCAACTACCGCTATGCGCTGAGCAATTCGTTCGGCTTCGGTGGCCACAACGTGTGTTTGGCGTTCGGTCGCTACTAGTTGGCACGCTGCGCGACGGCGGGTAGAGGTGAAGGTGGGTAGATCCGAGATCTACGTCACGGCGGCCCACGCGAACCTCACACACGGCCGCCCAGCAGCGAGAACAACGCGAACGACGGATCATCCGGGCCGAGACTGCCTTTGAGAGAATCCCTGACCATCGGGTGACCGAGGTCCACCGACGACGGGTCGTGCACGTGGGCCCAATCGGTGACGATGGTCCGCTCGAGGAATCTCCAGGTGCCGTCGCGCTTCTGGTACTTGTCGAGGTACCGCCCACCGACGATGACCTCGGTCTCACCGTGTTTCGCGGCGAAAGTGTGGGTGGCGATGCTGTAGATCTCCCCCTCCGCGCGATCGCCGTCGATCGCGAAGTTCACGGTCGTGATGTGATGCTGCATCGACCGCAGATGCTTACGGGACGCGGCGAGCCTGCCCAGGAAGTCGTCGACCGAACCCGTCGAGAAAGCCCCGTGCCCGTCCACCGCGTCGGGGTGGTACATCCCGCGCAGCGCCTCGTTGTCGCCACGGTCCACGGCGCGGCAGTATCCGTGCACCAATTTGCGCAGCGCGTGCTCGTCGCGCATCTCCTGCAGGACCGGGTCTGGAGGCGTCGTCGGCATCGTGCCACGGTATCGGAACGTCCCCACCCCCATCATGACGCTCACCTGGAACGACGAGTCCGACGGCCAGGCCGTCGGACTCGCAATCCGTTCGGCCTCGGTGGCCACAACGTGTGTTTGGCGCTCGATCGCTACCAGAGCGTGCCCGGCACGCTGCGCGCGACGGCGGGTAGAGGTGAAGATGGGGAGATGGCCAGTCCCAAGATCTATGTCAAGGCGTGCATCAACGGTGCCCGCACTCCGGACCAGCATCCGCACCTGCCCGTCACGCCCGAGCAGCTCGCCTCCGAAGCGGTGGCGGCACACCGGGCGGGGGCGCTGGCGGTGCACATGCATCCCAAGAACGCCGACGGGGTGGACTCGCTGATGGCTGCTGAGGTGGATGCGGCGGTGTCCGCGGTGCGCCATGCCGCTCCGGGGCTGCCGCTGGGGGTGACGACCGGGTATTGGGCGTTGCCCGACGCCCAGCAGCGGCTGCGTGCCGTCGAGAGCTGGACCGTGCTGCCCGACTTCACGTCGTTGAACTGGCACGAGCCCGGGTCACCCGAGCTCGCCGAGGTCATCCTCGGCCGGGGTCTGGGTGTCGAGGTGGGCATCTTCCATGCCGAGGCCGCCGAGTCGTGGGCCGCGTCGGACATCGCCCCGCACTGCATGCGGGTGATGATCGAGCTGGGCCCCGACGGTGACGTGGCGACGGCGGACGAACTGATCTCACTGGTGGGCGCGGCGGGCTCACCGGCGCCGGTTCTGCTGCATGGCCTCGACGAAAGTTGTTGGCCACTGCTCGAACACGCGGGAGTGAGGGGAGTGCAGACCCGCATCGGTATGGAGGACACCCTGCGGCTGCCCGACGGATCCACCGCCCAGGACAACGCTGCGCTGGTGTCCGCCGCGGTCGAGCTGCTCAGTCGGTAGACGCGCCCAGGACGAAGTCGGCGAAATCGAACCCGGGCACGACGACGCAGCTGACCAGGCAGGGCTCGTCGCCGCGTGGCACGGCGCGCTGCCAATATCCGGGCGGCACGACGTACTGCGGGCTCTCACCGGCCATGATGTCGGCCCCCAGCACGTGCGTCGTCGCGTCGTGCTGCTCGGCGCCGACCTCGAGCAGTAGCGGACCCCCGGAGTGATACAGCCACAGCTCGGCGCTGCGAACGGTGTGCCAGGCGGACTGTTGGCCGGGCATGAGCAGGAACAGGATCGCGGTTCCGGCGTTGCGGGGACCGGTGTAGTCGGGCGGGAGCACCGATTGCGGAATCCTCAGATCGCTGCGCCAGGTCTCACGGAACCAGCCGCCCTCGGGGTGCGGGGAAAGGTCCAGCCGACGCGCCCATTCGGGGAGATCGCTCATCGGTTCACCCTAGTAGTCTTTGCCCATGGTTCGCGCGTATCCGGGTTGGCTGGTCGCGCTGTGTGCGCTGGTGGTCGCCGTCAGCGCATGGTTGCCGTGGCTGCGGTCGTCGGCCGCGGGCGGCGGACGCGCCAACGGCATCGGCGGTGTGGCCGGCGTCATGCCGGTGCCCCCGCCGGGCTTCGGCGTCGGTCAGCTGATCGTCCTGCTGGCGGCGGCGCTGGTCGTTGCCGGGGCGATGGCGGCTCGCGGGATCTCAGCACGAATGGCTTCCACTGGTGCGCTGACCATTTCGGTGGCGATCGTGGTCCTAGCGGTCTGGTACTACCGGCTCTACGTCTATCCGCCGGTGTCGGCCGCCTACGGACTCTATGTCGCCGGGTCGGTGGCCGTGGTCGCCGCGGTGCTGTCGGTGTGGACGATGCTGGCGGTCTGGCGGTCGACGCCCTCGTCCGTGCGCGGAGCCTCGTGACGATGCTGGTCGAGCCGGTGGAACTGACCGGGCAGCGCTGGGTGAGTCTGGAACCGCTTGGCCGTGAGCATCTTCCGGAGATCGACGCAGTGGCTGCCGACGGCGAGTTGGGCGGACTGTGGTTCACCGGCGCGCCCAAGGCCGGCTCGTCCGCGCAATGGGTCGATGCGCGGCTGACGGTGCAGAGTCCGGCGACCGGGCTGACGTTCGTGGTGCGCGACAAGGGCGGCACGTTGATCGGTTCGTCGAGTTACCTGAATGTCGACGGGCCGAACCGCCGCCTCGAGATCGGTCACACCTGGTACGTCTCGCCGGCGCGCCGGACCGGTGTCAACGCCGAGACCAAGCTGTTGATGCTGGGACATGCGTTCGACGAATTGGGTTGTGTCGCGGTCGAATTCCGGACCCATTTCTTCAACGCGGCCAGCCGTGCCGCCATCGAGCGGTTGGGCGCCAAACTGGACGGCGTGCTGCGTAGCCACCAGCTGCTGCCCGACGGATCGCGCCGCGACACGATGGTCTATTCGATCCTGGACATCGAATGGCCGGCCGTGCGGTCCAACCTGCTCTTCCGGCTGGACCGCAACGGCTGACCGGGCCGGTTACTCGGATTCGACGGTCGTCGGTTGGATGGACTTCTGATTGCCGGAGTGGCTGACCTCGACCTTGCGCGGTTTGGCCTTCTCGGCCACCGGAATCGTCACCGTGAGCACGCCGTTCTCGTAGGTCGCCGAGATCGCCGCGGAGTCGACGCCGTCACCCAGGGAGAGTTGGCGCCGGTAGGTGCCGAAGAACCTCTCGTTGGCCAGCCACTGCGCGGACTCGTCAGACCTGGCGGTGCGGTGCGCGGAGATCGTCAACGTGCCGTTGTCGACATTGACGTCCACCGAGCCGGGGTCGACACCGGGCAGGTCGGCGGTCAGGACGTAGTGGTCGTCGATCTTGCAGAGGTCCATGGGCATGAACCGGGGGGAGCGATTCGATCCGGTCTGGCTGGTCAGCAAGCCCCGGGTCAGAGCGTCAAGGTCACTGAACGGATCAAAGCGAAGCACAGCAATCCACCTCCTATGTCACGTCAGAGCCCGCCACCCCGGCGGGCAGCCAAATCACTGTGCACCAGCGAGATTAGCACTCTCAGTCCGAGAGTGCCAGCGGTTGAAGCCGGCAGTTTCCGATGCTTGTCACCCGGCCACGGGGATGATGTGCGGACCGCGCAGACGTTCGCCGCACCGGTCGCATTCCAGCACCGGAACGAATCTCCGGCCACACCTGTTGTGGGTCAGCACGACCGCGGGGCCCTGCGCATCGCCGAAGACGTTCTGCGCCCAGTGCAGCGCGCACACCAACACCGGGAAGAACGCTCGGCCCTTCTCCGTCAGGGCGTAACCGTCGTCGTGGCGGGCCAGAATCTCTTCTGCGGTGAACGTCGACAACCGCGCTGCGATGGTGCCCGGCGGCGTGCCGAGCTGCTGCTGGAAGTCGGTGAACCGGCTGACACCGACGAAGGCCGCCACCAGCAGAGCGAAGGCCCACCGGTCGCCGATTACGCTCATGGTCTGCGGGAAGAGCACGCCCGCGCTCGACCGCCGATGAGGTGACCGGCGGCGGTTGGCCGACGCGGGGATCGACCGCTGCCACGATCCGGTCGGCCCCCACCGAGCGCTGACCTCGCCGTGGACGACGGCCTCACCGCAGGCCCGGCAGGCCACTCGCGGTGCGAAGCTGCTCCGGCACAGACTGTGCCGCATGGACGGTAGCGGCTGGGCGTGGTCGGGAACCCAGGCACGCTCCCACGCCCAGACCGAGGTGAGCATCGGCCACAGCGCGCGGCTGCGAGCCGTGGTCAGGTACTCCGAGCGCGACGGGCGGGTCTGATACTCACGTCGGATCAGCAGATCGTCGCCGACCATCGACTTCAGCCGTGAGGTCAGCACCGCACTCGAGATCGGCAAGGCCCCGGCGAACTCGGCGTAGCGGCGGCCGCCGAGCAGGGCCTGTTGGGCGATCAACAGCGTCCACTCGTCGCCGAGGACGCCCAGCATCTTCGCGACCGCATTGGGCTGGTCGGGCAATCAGAGTCCGATCGCGGCAGCCGCGGTGTCGGTGTCGCGCCACCGTCGCAGCTCGGCGCCGGCCACCCACGTCGAGTGGGTGCCGCTCGAGATACGTTCGGGCAGCGCGATCGTGCACACCGGCCCGTCACCCACCCGGGCGGCGTCGAAGACCAGGCAGAACGATGCGTCCGCGGTCATGTCGGTCGTCAGGGTCACCAGGTATCCGTCGTCCTCGGCATTGCCGCCGGGGCGGGGCGCCATCGCCGTCTCACTGCCGTAGACGCCGTCACCGAAGGTGAACGCCTCCTCCGCTCCGGTCTGCAGGTCGTGGCGGACCAGGCCGTCGAACAGAAACCACCCGGGTATCGCGGTGGCGGCGTAGGCGTAGCGGTAGGGGCGGCCGGCATGGACGGGGTTGATCATCCCGAATTCGGAGATCGTGTCGGTCAGCTGTTCTTCGCGTACCGCACCGGTTCTGAGGTTGAAGCGCCAGCGATGCAGCCGCGCCTGCATGCGGTCGAGCGCCAGGAAACGAAAGGCGCGCTGCCACTTGGTTCCTGCGCCGTCGTCGGCAGGCTCCGGATCACCCTGGTAGAAGCCGTCGAGCACGATCTCGTCGCCGTCTTCGAACGCGTTGGGGAAGTGCAGGACGTACGTGGGGTCGGCCTCGAACCAGCGGATCTGGGAGGTGTCACCGCGCCGGGGAAGCACCGCGAACCGGGAGGGGATGTCGCGATGGAAACGGGGGAGGTGCATGTTGTGCTCGAGCAACGCGGGATCCCAGAACAGCGGGAAGTCGTTGAAGATCACGTAATTGTCGGTGAAGGCCATGTCGTGGGGCAACCGCGGCCCGGGCAGCGGAACATCGGTGCGGTGCACGACGTCACCGTCACCGCTGACCACCCCGTACCGCAGATAGGGCGCCTGCTTGCTGTAGCTGAAGTACAGCAACTCGCCGGTGCGCTCATCGACTTTGGGATGCGCCGAAACCCCCCAGTCCGAGGGAAACCCACCCTGCCAGGCCTCCTTGCCGAGCGCGGCGCCGGTGCAGGGATCGGTGCGGTACAGGTCGCCGCACTGATAGTGGCTTGTCAGCGCCACCCCGCGGTGCACCACCACGTCGGTGGACGACGCATCCTTCATCAATGTTCTTGCACCCCAGCCGTAGTCGACGCGGGCCAGTTCGACGGGTTCGGCGATACCCGGCCACAGGGGCCCGCCGGCCCGGTTCTCCGCGTCGAAGCCGTCGGTGCGCACGAACCTGTTGCGGTAGAACGCCTTCCCGTCCCGAAAGCCCACGATGTGCAGCATGCCGTCGCCGTCGAACGGGTGGTAGTTCTTCAGCGCCGGGTGCAGCGGGTTCTCAGTGTTGCGTAGATACACGCCGTCGAGGTCGGCCGGCAGTTCTCCGGCGATCACGGTGAGGTCGTCGGAATCCCACTCGCACGTCTGAGGCCGCCACGGACCGGTGCGGTAGGGATGGTCGTCGTCCTCGGGCAGCGTGGACAGGAACTTGCCGACGATCTCGGCGTGGGTCACGGCGCACTCCTGACGACGAAGCTGACGGTGGTGGAGGTGCTGCCGCCGAAGTTCAGGGTCGCGAACGTCGCAGCACCGTCGACCTGGTAGTCGCCGGCGGTACCGCTGACCTGTCGCGTGGCGTCGAGCAGCATCCGGATTCCCGATGCGCCGACGGGATGCCCGCCGCCGATCAGACCGCCACTGGGGTTGATCGGGAGCCGCCCGCCACGCTCGATCTCGCCGTTTTCGATGGCCTTCCACGACTCACCGGGACCGGTCAACCCGATGTGGTCGATCGCCATGTACTCGCTGGGAGTGAAGCAGTCGTGTACCTCGAAGCCGTCGACGTCGTCGAGGGTGACGTGGGCACGGTCGAACGCGTCGAGCACCGTGGCCCGCACGTGGGGGAGGACGTAGGGGTCCTCGCGCGAGCGGTCCAGCTTCTGCTGCAGGCCGAGACCGACGGTGCGGTGGCCCCACCCGGCGATCCTGGCCAGCGGACGGGCGCTGGGGTGGGTCCGCAGCCAGTCGTCGGTGACCAGCACGACACCGGCGCCGCCGTCGGTGATCTGGCTGCAGTCGAAGCGTCGCAACCGCCCCTCGACCACGGGGTTGATCACGTCGTCATCGGTGAGGGGGTCGGGAACCGACCAGTCCCGGGTCTGGGCGCGGGGGTTGGCGCGTGCGTTGGCCAGGTTCAGCGACGCGATCGACCGCAGGTGCGCCTCGTCGAGTCCGTAGCGGCGGTCGTACTCGGCGGCCACCCGATCGAACATGTGCGGCCACATGTACTTGGCGTCGTCGCCTTCGTGACCGGTCCATGCCGCCGCGCCCAAAATCGTCGTCGCGACGTCACCGGGGACGGTCTTCTCCAGTTCGATCCCGATGACCAGAGCGGTCCGGCAGGCGCCCGAGCGCAACTCGCTCAGTGCCGCCAGGGTCGCGACGCTGCCTGAGGCGCAGGCCGCCTCGTGGCACGACGCCGGCGTGCCCCACAGCCCGTCGTCGACGCTGGCGGGCATGGCGCCGAGATGGCCCTGACCGGCGAACATCTCCCCGAAGGCGTTTGCGACGTGCACGGTTTCGACGTCCTGCGCGTCCATGGCGGCGGACTCGAGTGTGCCGTGCAAGATCTCGTCCGTCAGATCGGAGAAGTCGCACCCCTCACGGTGGACGTTGCGCGCGAAATCGCTCTGATACCCGCCGAGCACCCAGACATCCGGCCACGCCACAGCCGAACAGTACTACAACTAACAGAGTGACTAAAAGGAGGCGGCTCCGTCGGCTGCGTGTCTGAACCGACGGAACCTGAGCAGAAGCAACGGTCGACCGCCCCCTCTGCCTCGACCGTGCATTGCCCGCGGCGGCCTCCGGCAAACCCGACTCCGTGTACCTTGCTCACCGGAGGGAATGTTTTTCATGACTGATGCCAACCAGCACGAGCTGGCTCAGCGGATGGCCGAGTTGGCCCGAACCGTCGCGGGGCCGCGCAGCGTCGATGAGGTGCTGACCGAAGTCAGCGCCGAGGCCAAGGACCTGATCGCCGGGGTCGACGCCGCGGGAGTCCTGTTGATCGGCAAAGGCGGTCGTTTCCGATCGGTCGGGGTCACCTCGGAGCTGCCGCAGCGGCTCGACGAACTGCAGATGAGATACAGCGAAGGCCCTTGCGTGGAGGCCGCGGTCGACGAGCTGATCGTGCGCAGCGACGACCTGCGCACCGAGCGACGCTGGCCGATGTACTCGGCGGCGGCCGCAGCGCTGGGAGTGCGCAGCGCGTTGTCGTTCAAGCTGTACACCAGCTCGCAGACGGCGGGCGCCCTGAACCTGTTCGCGCTCGAGCCCGGCGCGTTCGACGCCGAGGCCGAGACGATCGGTGCGGTTCTCGCCGCCCATGCCGCCGCGGCGATCATCGCCAGTAGACAGAGCGAACAGCTGGAGTCGGCGCTGTCGACGCGGGACCGGATCGGTCAGGCCAAGGGCATCATCATGGAGCGCTACAACATCGACGACGTCGCAGCGTTCGACATGCTGCGCCGACTCTCCCAGGACGGCAACACCAAGCTGACCGAGATCGCCGAGCAGGTCATCCGGACCCGGGGCACGTAACCGCCTCCACCACAACTGAGCCGAAGCCGGTAGATCCAGCGCACACTTCATGAGGAGTCGGCGGTGAGAGGAGGCTGACATCGGTGCAGTGACAACCGCGGCCTCGCTGGTCGTGTTCCCGGTGCTGGCGGGTGCCGTCGGGGGCGCCGTCGCGGTGTGGCGCCCACCGTCGACCGCGATGGTCAGCGGCGTGCAGCATCTGGCGGCCGGCATCGTCCTGGCTGCGGTAGCCGGCGAAGTGCTGCCGGAGCTGCGTGACCAAGGGCCGCTGTGGCTGATCGTCGTCGGATTCAGCGCAGCCGTCCTTCTCCTTCTGCTGATGAGTCGTTTCGAGGGACATGGTGACCAGTCCTCGGGCGTGCCGGTCGGCTTTCTGGTCGTCGTCGGCGTCGACCTGGCGATCGACGGCCTGCTGGTGGGAGCCAGTGCTGCCGTCAACCGCGATACCGCGACGGTCATCACCGTGGCACTGACCGCCGAGGTGCTGTTTTTGGGCTTGGCGGTGGCGTTGCAGTTGACCCGCGGTGGGATGAGTCGCTTCGTGGCCGCTGAGATCACCGCCGGGCTCAGTCTGATCGTCGGTGTAGGCGCGCTCATCGGCGCAGCAGTGCTCACCGACGCGAGTGCCGCGGTATTGACTCTGGTGCTGGCGTTCGCCGCCGCTGCGTTGCTGTGGTTGGTGGTCGAGGAATTGCTCGTCGAGGCTCACGAGACGCCGGACCGGCCGTGGATGGCCGCACTGTTCTTCGTTGGTTTTCTGGCTCTGTTCGTTCTGGAATCACTGCGATGAGCGGTCCGCTCTCCGGGTGGACGATCACCGGTGACGGTGTGCGGCTGCACCACCTGGAGGCCGGTTCCGGCCCAGCCGTGGTTCTACTGCCCGGGTGGTCGCTGACCGCGCAGACGTTCTCGGCTCAGCTGGCCGAGCTGTCGCTGTCGCGGCGGGTGGTGGCGATCGATCATCGCGGCCACGGCCGATCGTCCACCCCGCCGGCCGGCTACCACCTGCATCGCCTCGCAGCCGATCTCGCTGCGGTGCTGAGCACGCACAACCTCGACGACGTTCGGCTGGTGGGACACTCCATGGGTGCCGCGGTGATCTGGTCCTACCTGGAACTGTTCGGGACCCATCGACTGCGCTCTGTGGTGTTCGTCGACCAGATGCCCTGCGCGCTGCGCAATCCCGCGTGGAACGATGCACAGGCAGCCGAGGCCGGCGCCACGATGGACGCTGCCGCGCTGTTCGCCTTCACCGACCTCCTTCGGGGTGAGGGGCCCGACCCGCGCAGCGGCTTCCTCGCCGAGACGACATCGCCCGGGGTGTCAGCCCAGCGGCTGGCCTGGCTGTCCGATCAGGTCGCGATGTTCGAGCGGCGGTACGCCGCCGACCTCATCTTCGATGTCGCGACGCACGACTGGCGCGCGCTCATTCCGCGGATAGACCTGGCGACATTGGTCGTCGCCGGTGACTCGGTCAACGTGCCGATCGCCTCGCAACAGTGGATCCGAGACCGGATCACGGGCTCGCGTTTCGCGCGGGTCGAGGGCCTCAGCGGTGGCACGCATTTTCCGCACTGGGAAAACCCCGCCGCGTTCAACGCGGCGCTGACGGCGTTCTGGAACTCGGCTGACTAACTGGCCTGCAGGTGTCGGTGAGGCTCGGGATGTTCGGCCAGCCACTGGCGCTCGACCCGCTTGACGCGCCGGTGTTCCAGTGTGATCGCGATGGCGCCGGCGGTGACCAGTGCGCCGGCGATCAGACCGAGCACGATGGACACGTCGCGTTCGCCGTATGCGGTGGCGGCGACGGTGCCGGCGATCAGCACGGTGCCGATCCCGATGAGGATCAGTCCGGGAAGCCAGAGCGTGTCGATGAAGGACTCACCGGCGTGCGGTTGCGTGGTGCGGGCGTGGTCCACCGGGTCGCGATGCGCGCCTTTCATGGCATCTCCTTTCTTCTGAAGAGATGCCTTCAGCGTACGCCCGCTGTGAGCTGGATCACATAGTCATGACGTCTTGGTCATCATCCACGAGATCATCCGATCGGCCAGCTCGGACCCGCAGTCCTCCTGCACGAAGTGGGAGCCGTGCAGCCGCGCGTGGGGCTGACCGGCCGCACCGGGAATGTGCCGGATGAGCGGCGCATCGGCGCGACCGAGGATGGGGTCCTTGCTGCCGAACAGGGCCAGGAACGGCTTGTCCCAGCGACCGAGCGCCTCCCACGCGGCCCGGTTGGCGGGGATGGCCGGATTGTCCGGTGAGGTCGGCACCAGCTGGGGGAACGCCCGCGCTCCGGCCTGGTAGCGCTTGTCGGGGAACGGTGCGTCGTAGGCGGCGCGCACGGGTGCGGGCACCTTGCTGGTGGTCCCGACCGCGACCAACCGCCCCGCCGGGAGAATGGGGGAGTACTTGGCGAAGGCGCGCCAGACCTGGAACGCCGGCGGGGTGGGGCGGTCGGCGATCGGCAGGAAACCGTTGCCGACGACGAGGCGGGAGAACCGCTGGCCCTGCTCGCCGGCGATGCGCAGGCCGATCAGAGAGCCCCAGTCCTGGACGAACGCGGTGATTCCCGTCAGATCCAGCGTCTCGATCCACGACGACACCCACTGCACGTGCCGCAGATAGGTGTAGTCCTCGAAGCGGGTCGGTTTGTCGGAGCGGCCGAACCCGATCAGATCGGGTGCCAACACCCGGTAGCCGGCGGCGACCAGCGGCGGGATCATCGTCCGGTACAGGTAACTCCACGTCGGCTCGCCGTGCAGCAGCACGACCGGCTCACCGTCGCGCGGTCCTTCGTCGACGTAGTGCATCCGCACCGGCGTCGTGTCGGCTGCCGAGACGTCGACGTAGTGCGGCGCGAACGGGTAGCCCGGCAGGTTCGCGAACCGGGATTCGGGGGTGCGCAGGATGTCCATGAACACCTGACGGTAGTCCGGGGTGACCTCTGAGGGAATGGCGTAGTGGCTGGGATGAACGAGTGCCCCCGGCAGGATTCGAACCTGCGACACCGGCTTTAGGAGAGCCGTGCTCTATCCCCTGAGCTACGAGGGCATGACCGCTGGGAGCTTACCCGGCCGACGCGTTGCGCCCGCAACGGCCGATCCCGAGTTATGGCAAAAGTGTCAAAACTTGGAGCGGCGGCGGTAGCCTGCCAGCCGTGGAGCTGACACTGCAGCGAATCGGCGCGTGGGCCGGCACGATCATGATCCTTCTCTACGGCACCAGCTTCTCCGGCATCGCGCAGCTGTTCCCACCCCTGTCGCCGGTGTCCTCGGCCGACGAGATCGCCGCGTTCTTCACCGACCACAAGCTCTGGGTGCGCTTCGGGGTGTCCGGCGCGCTGCTCTCCGCTGCGCTGGCGCTGCCGTTCCTGGCGACGATCGTGCTGCGCATCCGCCGCGCCGAGGGCGGCTTCGGCATGCTGTCGATGACCCAGCTGATGGCCGCGACGGTGTTCGTCCCGGCGTTGATCTTCCCGCAGTTCTTCCTGGGAGTGGCCGCCTACCGCCCCGAACAGCGCTCGGCCGAACTGACCCAGGCGCTCAACGACGTCTTCTGGCTCTGGTTCATCGGCATCGTCGGCACCATCATCGTCCAGAACGTCACGCTGGCGATCGCCGCGTTCGTCGACCAGGGTGACCCGCCGACCTTCCCGCGCTGGTACGGCTACCTCAACCTGTGGGTCGCCATCCTGTCGCTGCCCGGCTGCGTCGTCGTGGTGTTCAACGACGGTCCGCTGGCCTGGAACGGCGTGTTCGCCTTCTACATCCCCGGCCTGGTGCTGGTGATCTGGCTGTTCTCCACCACGGCGGTGATGCTGAAGTCGATCAAAGCCGAGCAGGCAGCGCTGGCACCGGCGTGACCGGCAAGACCGCCACGGCGGCGCCGCCTGGGCAGGCCCGCCGGATCCCCGGGGAGAGCGGCACCTGGGTGTTCCTGTTCGGCGACATGCTCGTCTTCGGCGCGTTCTTCGTCACCTTCCTGGTCGAGCGGGCGAAAGAACCCGACGTGTTCGACGCCGCGCGCACCACCTTGCACCTCGGTGTGGGCGTGCTGAACACGCTGGTGCTGCTGACCAGTTCGCTGTTCGTCGTGCTCGCGCTGGCAGCGACGCGCACCGGTGCGCGGACCCTCGCCACCCGCGCCGTCGTCGCGGCCATGGGGTGCGGCCTGGTCTTCATTGCGCTGAAGGCGTTCGAATACGTCTCGCTTGCCGGCGCCGGTCACGGCCCCGGCGCCAACCACTTCTATCTCTATTACTTCATCCTCACCGGGCTGCACCTGTTCCATGTCTGCCTGGGGCTCGGCGCACTGGCCTTCATGGCCACCCAGACCCGGCGGGCCGAGCTCGGCGTCACCCGTACCGCGCTGGTCGAAGGTGCGGCCTGCTTCTGGCACCTGGTCGACCTGTTGTGGATCGTCCTGTTCGCGCTGCTGTACCTGGTGAGCTGAATGACTGCGCTGAAGCTGCTGAGCAACCGCGCCGGGGTCACCTGGCTGATCCTGGTCGCCGCGACGATCGTGTCGTGGGCTGTCGGGGCCGAGCACGGCACCGGTTCGATGGTGGGGGTGGTGGTGCTGGCCATCGCCGCGGTCAAGGTTCGGCTGGTCGGGCTGGACTTCATGGAACTGCGCCATGCGCCGATCCCGCTGCGCGCCGCGTTCGAGCTGTACTGCGTGGGGATGTGGGCGCTGCTGTCGGGGCTCTACCTGTGGCTGTGACCACGTCACAAAACCGGGCTACCTCAGCAGCGCGGACTACTTCAGAAGCGCGATGACCTTGCCGAACGCCTCGACGTGGCGCGCCTGCACGATGACGTAGCTGATGCCGTAGGTGTCGCGGTAGCCGCGCAGACGCTCGGCTATCTCGTCGGTGCTGCCCGACAGGACACCGGGGTGGCGCAGCAGCTGCTCATCGGTCAGGCCGGGCAGCGACCGCCGGGCGATGGCCAGGTCGGGCGCACCAGAGTCGTCCACCGGCATCGCGGTGATGGCGACATTGAGCTCCAACTCGTCGAATCGTTCCCCGGCCGCGTCCCGGACGAATCCGATGCGCTCGGCCAGTGGATCGTCACCGGGCTCGGCGGGCCGGTCACCCCCGGTCAAGCCGATGATGTCGGCCCAGCGCGCCGCGATGCGCAGCACCCGGTCACCGTTGCCGGCGATCATGATCGGCACGTCGGGCAGGTGTTCGGCCATGTACTCGCAGGTGTCGCGCAGGTGGTCGACCCGTTCACCCGCGCTGGGGAACCGCAGACCGGCCGCGTCGAATTCCTCCTTGACGTAGCCCGTCCCGAGCCCCAGTTCGAAGCGGCCCTCGGACAGCTCGTGCAGCGCACCGACATCGCGCGCCAGCAGCGCCGGCCGGTAGAACGCCGAGTTGACGACGAATGTCCCGACCCGCAGCGCCGGAGCGGCCAGCGCGATGGCCGTCATGACCGGGAACGGCGCCGGGCCACCGAGGTGGTCGGGCACGTGCATCACGTCGAACCCGAGATCCTCGGCGCGGCGCGCCGACTCCCTCAGCGAGCCCAGCGAGCGCACCCGCGTGACACCGACCCCGAACCGGAAACCCTTGGCCACGAAATCGATCGTAGGACCTGAGGTTTGAGCCCGAGGGGCGCTGGGCATAAAGGGTTTCGACTTTTCACGATGATCCGGCCCGTTGTGCACACTCCGACGGGCCGGATCAAATTTCTTCCAGGGAGTTTCGGTGGCGTCTTCGAAGGGGTCGACACCCACGCTCGGCGTCGAGGAAGAGTTCCTGCTCGTCGACCCGACGTCGGGCGCCCCTGTCGCGCTCAACCGCGCGGTGGCCGACCGGGCCGCGCGCGACGGCGTCGATCTCCAACTCGAACTGACCAGTTGCCAGGTCGAAACCACCAGCTCGGTCGTGGAGAACAGCTCCGACCTGCGCGACGAGCTGCTGCGGTTGCGCACGGTGGCGGCCGGCGCCGCCGAGGCCGCGGGTGCGCAGTTGCTGGCGGTCGGCCTGCCGCCCACCCTGCCCTCGCAGTTCCCGGTCACCGACACCCCGCGTTACCGCGACATCGGGGAGCGCTTCGGGATGATCGCCCACGAGCAGGGCATCTGCGGCTGCCACGTGCACGTCGCCGTCCCAGACCGGGATGCGGCCATCGGTGTCAGCAACCGGCTGCGGCCCTGGCTGCCGCTGCTGCTCGCGCTGACCGCGAACTCGGCGATCTACCGCAACGCGGACACCGGCCACGCTAGCTGGCGCAGTGTGCTGTGGGCGCGCTGGCCCAGCGCCGGCCCGCCGCCGCAGTTCGACTCGGCCGACGAGTACGACGCCGCGGTCCAGATGCTGTGCCATTCCGGGGTGATCCGCGACGACGGCATGGTCTATTGGGATGTTCGGCCCTCCCGCAACTTCCCCACCATCGAGGTCAGGGTCGCCGACGTGCCCGCCACGGTCGCCGAGTCGGTCACGTTCGCCGCACTGGTCCGAGGCTGCGTGATGACCGCACTCGAGGAGCACCGACGCGGCGAACCGGTGCAACCGTTGGCGTCGTTCGCACTCAAGGCCGCCTACTGGAAGGCCGCGCGCGATGGTCTCGACGGCGACAGCCTCGACCTGCAGGAGCACGCCCCTGCGGCCACCCGGCAGCTGCTGGAACAGCTGATCGAGCGGGTCCGCCCCGCGCTCGAGCAGGTCGGCGACTACGAGCTGGTCTCGTCCGGGTTGGCCGGGGTGGCCGAACGGGGCAACGGCGCGATGCGTCAGCAGGCGGCATGGCGGCGCAGCCACGAGGTGTCCGACGTGCTGGCCGAGGCGGCCGCCGCGACGCTGGAGAGTCCTAGCTGAGCGGTAACTCGGCGAACACCGGGCTGGTCGGTTCGGTCGATCCGCCCGGTGGTTCGACGGTGAACGCGAGCGCCCGCGAGGACCCCAGGTCCGGGATCACAGCGGTCGTCGACGGTGCGACCGAGTCCGGGCCCATGGTGCCGGCCGAGTGCGGCCCTTGCCCGTCGACCAGCCACATCTGATAGACCGTTCCCGGTTGCGGAGGCGGCACGTTGTTCATCACCAGCACCCCGGAGCCCTGTTCGCGAGAGAACACCACCGTCGCGGTACCGCCCCCGGGAATCTCCCCGGACACCGTGCGCACGTCCGGCGCGGCGAACACCTGATCGGCGGTCGACGGCACAGTGGGCGGGCGCAGCGCCATGCCGACACCCAGAGCACCCAGCCCGACCACCGCCACCGCGGCCGCGGCCAGCACCATGCGGGGCCAGCGGCGTTCCTGCGACGAACGACGCAGCGGCACGGGTTCCTCGGCGATGCGGCTCAGCAGCTGGTCGCGGAGCTCCGGCGGTGGTTCCACTGCGGTGGCCGACGCCAGCGCGGCCATCGTTTCGCGCACCGCCTGCACCTCGGTGTGGAAGGCGTCGGCGACGTCGGGCGGTGCATCGTCGAGCAGCCGCTCGACGTCGGCCGCTTCGGCATCGCGGAGCGCGTGCAACGCGTACGGCGTCGCCAGCGACAACAGCTCAGCTGCATGTGGTCCGGTCATGCGGCCCCCAAGCATCGACGCAGGCCTCGGATGGCGTCACGCATCCGGGACTTGATGGTGGCAAGGTTCGCCGACAGGCGCTCGGACACCTGCGCGTAGGTCAGCCCGTCGTAGTACGCGAGTTGAATGCATTCGCGCTGGGTGTCGGTCAGCGACGCGAGGCATTCGGTGACCTGGCGACGTTCTTCGCTGAGGATGACCGTGTCGGCGACGTGGTCGGAGGGCGGCTCCATGCTGGCGGCGCCGTAGCGCGACTCCCGGGTGCTGGCGGCCTGCTCCGAGCGCACCCGGTCCACGGCGCGGCGATGGGCCAGCGTCATCAGCCAGGCCAGCGGGCTTCCCGCGGCGGGGTCGTAGTTCTCGGCGGTGCGCCACACCTGCAGATAGATGTCCTGTGTGCATTCCTCGCTGTATCCGGGGTCCCGCAAAACGCGGGTGACCAGGCCGAACACCCGGGAACGGGTCTGGTCGTAGAACGCCGCGAAGGCGTCGACATCCCGACGGGCCACCTGGCGCAGCAATGCGTCGAGTTCGGCGGTCACGAGCGGTAGCCTAGCCACCTGCGTCAACGTCGTCACGTCAATCCCCGCTTCCGCCAAGCCGTGGTGAAAGGGAATGTGCGCAAACATTATTCATGGAAACTCGGCCGACGGGCACCAGCGACTCGGCTTTTTCGGGTTTCTCGGCGCCGCGTGAGGCCAGCGGCACCCCCCGCAACCGCAGCGTGATGGCCTGCACCCGCATGCCGATCGAGTTCATCAGCGGGGCGCACGGCGCCACCAGTTGCAGCGCCAGAACCTGGCCGATACGCGCGCGTCGCCGGTCGCCGCGCATGGTCGCGACGAAGGCCGGGTGGTCGTCGCGGTGCAGCGAGATCCTGACGTCGAGCGTGTTTTCCGGTTGGGGTGCATGGACCAGGTAGTGGCCGCTGACATCGTTGAACGGGGAGGTGTGGAACTTCTTGGCCACCATCGCGGGCCGGTCGCCGGACGGGGGCAGAAGGTAGGCGTGGCGCTCGCCGCGGAGGTTCTGGACCTCGGCGACGACGTGGCGCAGCACTCCGCGCACGTCGTGGCACCAGTACAGGCTCAGGGGGTTGAAGACATAGCCCAGCACCCGCGGCTGGAACAGCGCTGTGATCCTGCCACCGGGCAGGTCCACACCCTTGTCGGTCAGGAACGACTCGACGCGGGTGCGCAACGTGTCCTGATCGGAACCCCACAGATGGTCGCGGGGGTCGAACGTCGCAAACGGACGCAGCCAGCGGGGGAGCCGGGGCAGCGCGTCGACGTCGACGAACCAGCTGTAGCTGCGGTGCTCGAAGTAGTGATGCACCGGCGCGCGGCGCAGGTGGGTGATCCGGGTGCGGTAGAGGGCCGTCGTCACGTCGGCTCCGCCACGGCATCCGGCGGATTCCAGGGCGCTGACCTCGTCGTCATCGACGTTGGTCGCTGGCCCCGCGTAGATGGGTTCCACATACCGGCATTCGGAGCGGTGCGCCCCGTGGATGGGTGGCCGAGCGCAGTGATTCGGGGGCTAGCGTCCCTGCCAGGAGCGTGCTGCCGCCGCCAGCCCCTGCACCAGCGCCGACGTCGCCGGTGCCAGCCCGTCGTCGCTGGGCAAACCGCTGCGGGGGCTGACCCCGCGCACCCGCGCCGACAGTTCCAGCTGCGTTCCGCCGTCGCGGGGCCGGTTCACGGGGTTGCCCGGGTGCAGCCCGCGCAGCTCGCGGGGGATGGCGTCGAGGTCGGTGACGACCTCATAGCCAGGGATCGTGATGTGCTGATCGAGGTGTGCGGCGAGCGTGCGATGGCGGCCGCCGGCCAGGATCTGGGTGCTGCGGCCCGCGCGGCCATAACCGTGCAGTGAGACCGCGACGTCGACGTGGTCGAGGAACTCGGCCAGCCGCTCGGATTCTGCCGGGTCGTAACGCGCCGAAGGCAGATGGTGCGGGTAGTGGTCGGGGTGGCGCACGACGTAGAGCGAGGCGTCGGCGGCGTCGGCCGCCCGTTCGGCGATCACATCGGTCATCTGTTCCAGACCGCCGCCATGGATGGCAAGGAAGCCGAACGTCGAGCGCAACACGCTGTGCTCGAGGATCGCGGAATCACACAGCAGTTCCGAAAGGGACTGTGGTGCAGCGGCATCCGGTGCAGCAGTGCGCTGTGGCCAGCGGGTGGGATCCCACCGCTCGAGGAACTCGATCCAGCGGTGGGGCAGGCCGTGGTGGCGGGCGCCGTCGAGGATCCGCTCCAGGTAGCCCGGTCGCGGAGGGCCCGCCTCCACGCGGTGGTCGATGTAGACCCACGCCGTGGCCGGGCCGGTGTCGGTGTGCACGGTGAGCTCGTCGCGCCGATATCGCACCGGAACGCCCTCGGCGCTGTCCAGGGTCGCCAGATCGTGATCGGACAGCTGCCAGATGACACCGTGCACCTCGGCGCCGGCGAACCGCTCGACGGTGGCCACGCCCCGCTCGTTGATCAGCCAGTCGTGATCGGACAGCGTCGCGCGCCGCGGATCGCTGGCGTCGGGGCATCGTTGCGCCATCTGTCGCACGCACAGGTTCGACCCGTACGCGAAGTAGCTGTGCTTGCCCGCCATTCAGCCTTGGACGGTCAGCTCGGTCGGCGTCACGAAGAAAAGAGTAGCGGGCTCGGCAACCAAGCCGTCCCGAGCCGGGGCCGACAGCCCGCGTCTGCTATTCGAAGCCCAGCCCGTAACCGCCCACCAACGGCCAGAAACCGATGCCCTGCCAGCCGCCCCAGTTCCAGGGCGGCGGGGTGGTGATGAGCTGGGTGCTGCCGTTGGTCTCACAGAACGTCACGGTCTCGCCGACATCCGTGCACTCCGGGGCGGCCGATGCGGTGTGCGCGGTACCCAGGGCCACCGCGACTCCCGCCAGCGCGACGAGCGCGCTGCGGGTGACTCGTGTCATGACCGGTTGTCGCTCAGAGGACGAACATGCCGTAGTCCCACGGGAACATGCCGCCGCCGTACCAGGGCTGGGCATAGGCCGGGGGAGTCGAGCTGATCTGGGCGTTGCCCGGCGACTCGCACAGGGTGGTCGCGCCACCCTGGTAGCCGCCACCGCCGGAGCTGGTCTGCTCACAGTTCGGCTGAGCGAGTGCGGCGGGGGCGGCGGCGATGGCCAGTGCGGCCCCGCCGCCGGCGAGAAGGGCGGACAGAGCAGTGAGGCGGGCCTTCATCTTCTTCTTCCTTCCAGCGGAGTTGGGCCAAGCCTACAGGTCTTTCACAGTTCAGGAAGCCACTCCGGCGCTCGCGAAATTGCCCGGCGCAGAGCCGATCAAGGGCCGATCAGAGGGTGAACATGTTGTCGTCCCACGGGAACCCGCCGGTTCCGCCGTAGCGGTAGCCGGGCGGTTGGACCGTGGGCAGCTTGCCGTCGATCTCGGCGTTGCCGGGGGACTGGCACACCTCCCCGCCGCCGGTCTGCCCGGCGCCGCTGGGGTTGGTCTGGTCGCAGGCCGGCTGGGCGAAGGCTGCCGGAGCGGCGGCGATCGCAGCGGCGGTGACGCCGGCACCGAGCAGGGTTGCCAGGGCGGTGAAGCGCGCAGTCATCTTCTCGGTCCTTCCGGCTCGGTTCGTCAACCAGCGTATAGCCCGTGCCCCGTCACCAGCGGTAGATCCAGCGTCGTGGCGATGCCGGGAGCCGCGTCGATCACCGCCGGGATCGCATTGATCACCCGGGACGCGGTGGCAACCAGGCCGGCATGGTTGTGGTCGCCGTTCGGGCTGCTCAGGCACAGGTCGAGAGCGTAGGAGGGTTCACCGGTGACCTCGATCCGGTAGGACCCGCCGGGCTGGGCGGGCTGTGGCCAGTCCGGGCACAGGTCGTCGCGCAGCCGGGTGACGTGTTCGAGCACGACGGCCACATTGCCGTCCTTCATGCCGCGCACCTCGAACCGGATCGCAGCGGTCGTGCCCTTGCCGATGGGACCCGCCGCGATGTCGAAGTCCTCGGGTGCCGGCACCCGGACGTGAGTCTCGGTGACCTCGTCCAGCTCGATGCCCAGGCCGGCCGCGAGCTGGCGGACCACCGAGCCCCAGGCCAGGCTCAGCACGCCGGGTTGGAGCAGCATCGGTGTCTCGTCGAGGCTGCCACCGAATCCCATCACGTCGAACATCACCGGCGCGCTGTCATAGGTGTCGTAGTTGATGATCTCCATGCACCGGATCTGCTGCACGCTCTGGCACGTGCCGGCCAGCGCCAGCGGCAGTAAATCGTTGGCGAAGCCCGGATCGATGCCGTTGACGAAGATCGTCGACGAACCTTCCTTCGCGGCGTCTTCGATGGGGGTGACCATCTCGGAGGGGATCACCTGCCACGGGTACTGCAGGAACACCGCGCTGCTACCGACCACGTTGATTCCGGCGGCCAGGATCTTGCGGTAGTCCTCCAGCGCTTCGATCAGCCGGTTGTCGGCCAGCGCGGTGTACACCACGCAGGCGGGCTTGGTGGCGATCACGGCGTCCAGGTCGGTCGTCGCCAGAATTCCTGTCGACCCAGGGAGGCCGGCGAGTTCGGCGGCGTCCTTGCCGGCCTTGGCCTCTGAGGACACCCACACCGCGGTGAGGTCGAAGCGGTCGTCGTTGATCAGCTGGGTCAGCGCGTGCTTACCGACGTTTCCGGTGCCGACGGCGGCGACGGGGATCGGGCTGGGGCTGGAAGTGGCCACGGTGGTGTCCTCACAGATCGGGAATCGGGAGCTCGAGGTTGGGGAAGGTGATGCCACCGTCCACTTCGAGTGTCTTGCCGGTCAGATAGCCACCTGCCGGGGAGGCGAGGTACACCGCCGCCGCGGCGATGTCGAGAGGATCGCCGAGCCGACGCAGCGGGGTGGCCTGCTCCATCGGCGTGCGCAGTTCCTCGTTGCTCGCGACGATGTCGAGTGCGGAGGTCAGGATCGACCCCGGTGCGATGGCATTGACCCGGATGCGTGGCGCCAGGTCCAGCGCCGACAACCGGGTGTAGTGGGCGAGCGCAGCCTTGGCGGTGCCATAAGCGGCGAACCCGCGCCCGGCGACCCGGCTCATCGTCGAGGTGACGTTGATGATGCTGCCGCCGCCGGAATGCTCGAGCATCAGCGGGGCGGCCGCCGCGGTCAGCGCGTGGGCGGTGGCGACGTTGAACGTGAACGCATCGCGCATGTCCTTGGCAGTGGTGTCCAACAGCGCGCCCGGCATCGTCCCGCCGACGTTGTTCACGACGATGTCTAGTTTGCCGAACGCCTCGACGGCCTGCGCGGCCAGCGACGAGGTGTCCTCCGGCCGGGCGAGGTCGGCGACCACGATGTGCGCGCGCCGACCTGCGCCGCGCACCTGCTCGGCAACCTCTTCGAGCTGGGCCTGCGTGCGCGCGGCAATCAGCACGTCAGCGCCGGCTTCGGCGAAGGCGAGGGCCATGGCGGCGCCGAGGCCCCGCCCGGCGCCGGTGACCACGGCTACTCGATCGTCGAGGCGGAACCTGTCGAGAATCACGCGCGTCACCGTAACAAGAACCTGTTCTAGTTTGGCGCGAATTCGGCGTGATCGCCTTCCGGTGACCTATTTCTTGGCAGCGGCCTTCTTGGCCGTGGACTTCTTCGCCGGAGCCTTCTTGGCGGCCGACTTCTTCCCCGGGGCCTTCTTGGCGGCGGCCTTCTTGGCGGGAGCTTTCTTCGCGGGCTTGCCGTCTTCCTCGGAATCGTCTTCGGCGTCGTCCTGGCCGGAGTCCTTGGCAGAGCTCTTGGCGGAGCCCTTGCCCGAGCCCTGCTCCTTGCGCGCCTTGACGCTGGCCTCGAGTTTGGCGAGCAGATCCGAGACGTCTTCGGTCTCGTCGAGCTCCTGCGGCTCTTCCTCGGTGGTGAACGCCTCGCCGCCTTCGAGCTTGGCCTGGATGAGCTCGTGCAGATGTTCCTGATAGTCGTCGTGATAACGATCGGGATTGAAGTCATCGGTCATGGAGTCGACGACCTGGCTGGCCATCTTCAGCTCGGCCGGCTTGACCTCCACCTCTTTGTCCAGCACCGGGAAGTCCGGGTCGCGGATCTCGTCGGGCCACAACAGCGTGTGGACCATCATCACGTCGCGCTTGCTGAAATCCTTGACCCGCAGTGCGGCCAGCCGCGTCTTGTTGCGCAGCGCGAAGTTCACGATGGCGACGCGATCGGATTCCATCAGCGTCTTGGCCAGCAGCACATAGGATTTCGACGATTTCCCGTCCGGCTCCAAGAAATACGACTTGTCGTACATCATCGGGTCGATGTCGCCGGCCGGCACGAACTCGAGCACGTCGATCTCGCGGCTGCGTTCTTCGGGCAGGCTGGCGATGTCGTCGTCGGTGATGATGACCGTCTGGCCGTCGTCGGAGTCGTAGGCGCGGGCGATGTCGCGGTACTCGACGACCTCGCCGCACACCTCGCAGACCCGCTTGTACCGGATGCGCCCGTTGTCCTTGGCGTGCACCTGGTGGAACTTGATGTCGTGATCCTCAGTGGCGCTGTAGACCTTGACCGGCACGTTGACCAGGCCGAAGGCGATCGAACCCTTCCAGATGGACCGCATCAGCCCAGTATCTCCGATGAACCCGCGGTATCCAGTGCAGCGCGATCCGGCAGGTCGGCACCGGCCCGGGTGACGGTGACGGCGGCGCACAGGGTTGCGGCCCGCACTGTGGCGGTCAGGGTGTCGGTGTCGAGGCGGGCCAGGGCGGCCCTGCGCGGCGCACCCAGCAGATCGCGCGACCACAGCGCGTCGACCAGGCCCGTCATGAACGCGTCCCCGGCGCCCACGGTGTCCACCACTTCCACACGTGGTGCTGGTACCCGCACATTCCCGGCCGCACACATGGCCAGCGCACCCTCGGCGCCGAGCGTCACCACCACGATCGACGCGCCGAGCGCCAGCCACGCCTCACCGATCTGTTCCGGTGAGCGGCGGGGATCGATCCAGCGCAGATCCTCGTCGCTGACCTTGATCACGTCGGCCTTCTCCAGCAGCCGGTCGATGCGGTCCCGCGCAGCATCAGCGTCGGTGATCAACGCCGAACGGATGTTCGGGTCGAATGTCACGGTGGCCGAGGTGTGATAGGTGTCCACCAGCGCGGCGGTGGCCAGGCAACCCGGTTCGAGCACGGTGGCGATCGAGCCGGTGTGCACGACCAACGGGGGTGGCACAGGTGCAGTCCCGCTGAGCTGCCAGTCGATGTCGAAGGAGTACGTCGCGGAGCCGTCCTCGTCGAGGACCGCTCGCGCCGTGGCGGTCCGCTCAGCGGTGTCACTGCCCGGAACCACGTGCACGCCCGCGGTTTCGACGAACTCGCGGACGCGGTGTCCGTAGTCGTCGGTGCCGATGTGGGTGAGGAAGTCGACCTCCCGCCCCAGCCGCGCCAGACCGACCGCGACGTTGAGCGGACTGCCGCCGACGTGTTCGCCTGCGACCCGCCCGTCTCGCTCGGTGCCGGCTGCTCGCTCGTGGCCTCGCTCGACGACGTCGATGAGCGCCTCTCCGATGACCAGTGCCCTCACATTCTCGACGCTACCGCGTCGCCACCGGGTAATACCGTGATGTGGTGGACCGTTATGACCGGGTGAAGCTGACCAACCCGGACAAGGTGCTGTACCCGGCAACCGGGACGACGAAGCGAGAAGTCTTCGAGTATTACGTCGACGTCGCTGCAGCGATGCTGCCGCACATCGCCGGCCGTGCCGTGACGCGCAAGCGCTGGCCCAACGGGGTCGACGAGGCGGCGTTCTTCGAAAAGCAGCTGGCGTCCTCGGCGCCGGACTGGCTGGATCGCGCCACGATCGTGCACAAGTCGGGGAGCACGACCTATCCCGTGATCGACACCGTCGAGGGGCTGGCCTGGATCGCACAGCAGGCAGCCTTGGAGGTGCACGTGCCGCAGTGGCGGTTCGTCGACGGACAGAGGGGGCCCGCGACGCGCATCGTGTTCGATCTCGACCCCGGCGAGGGCGTGTCATTTCAGCAGCTGTGTCAGGTCGCCCACGAGGTGCGGGGGCTCATCGACGACATCGGCTTGCGGACCTTTCCGCTGACCAGCGGCAGCAAGGGCCTGCATCTCTACGTTCCGCTGGACGATCCGATCAGCTCGCAGGGCGCCTCGGTGCTGGCCAAACGCGTGGCCCAGCAACTGGAGCAGACCATGCCCAAGCAGGTCACCGCCACGATGACCAAGAGCCTGCGTCACGGCAAGGTCTTCGTGGACTGGAGTCAGAACAACGCGAACAAAACCACGATCGCGCCGTATTCGCTTCGGGGACGCGAACATCCGACGGTAGCGGCACCACGTACCTGGGCGGAGATGTCCGATCCCGATCTGCGGCACCTGACGTTCGAGGAGGTTCTCGACAGGCTGGACCGCGACGGCGATCTACTCGCCGATCTCGATGAGGCGTTGCCCGTGCCCGACCGACTCACGACCTATCGCGGCATGCGTGACAGAGGCAAGACCCCGGAGCCTGTTCCCGCCGAGGCGCCGACGGTCGGCGGCAACGACAAGTTCGTCATCCAGGAACACCATGCCCGCCGGTTGCATTACGACTTCCGGCTGGAGCGCGACGGAGTGCTGGTCAGCTGGGCGGTTCCGAAGAACCTGCCCGAATCGCCGTCGGTCAACCACCTTGCGGTGCACACCGAGGATCATCCGATGGAGTACCTGACGTTCGCCGGGGAGATCCCCAAGGGTGAGTACGGCGGCGGCGAGGTCTACATCTGGGACACCGGTACCTATGAGGCGGAGAAGTTCCGCGACAATCCGCCGGACGGGCCCGGCAAGGGCGGTGAGGTCATCGTCACGCTGCACGGGCAGAAGATCGAGGGTCGTTACGCGCTGATCCAGACCGACGGCAAGAACTGGCTGGCGCACCGCATGAAGGAGCAGAACCGGCCCACCTTCGCCGATCTGGCACCGATGCTGGCCACCGAAGGGTCGGTGGAACGACTCACCAAGAGCCAGTGGGCGTTCGAGGGAAAGTGGGACGGCTACCGGTTGTTGGTCGAGGCCGACCACGGCTCGCTCTCGCTACGGTCGCGTCGCGGTCGGGACGTGACCGGGGAATACCCGCAACTGCAGGCACTGGCCGCCGACCTCGCCGACCACCACGTGATTCTCGACGGTGAGGCAGTAGCCCTCGATGAATCCGGCGTGCCGAGTTTCCGCGAGATGCAGAACCGCGCCCGCTCGACCCGACTCGAGTTCTGGGCATTCGACATCCTGGCACTCGATGGGCGATCCTTGTTACGCGCCAAGTACTCCGATCGCCGCCGGGTACTCGAGGCCCTCGCCGAGCAGGGCGGACTGATCGTGCCGGCGGTGATCGAGGCCGGCAGCGGGCCCGACGCTCTCGAGGTGGCGCGCTCGAAACGGTGGGAGGGCGTGATCGCCAAGAAGCGTGACTCGACGTACCAGCCTGGGCGGCGGTCATCGTCCTGGATCAAGGACAAACTGTGGAACACCCAGGAGGTCGTGATCGGCGGCTGGCGGGTCGGCAACGGTGGGCGCAGCAGTGGCATCGGCGCGCTGATGCTCGGTGTTCCCGGTCCTGACGGGCTCCAGTTCGTCGGACGCGTCGGAACCGGGTTCACCGACAAAGAACTGGCGTCGCTGAAGAAGACTCTGGCGCCGCTGCATACCGATGAATCGCCCTTCAGCGCAAAGCTTCCCAAAGCCGACGCGCAGGGTGTGACATTCGTGCGGCCGGAGTTGGTCGGGGAGGTGCGCTACAGCGAGCGCACCTCCGATGGTCGGCTGCGCCAGCCGAGCTGGCGGGGACTGCGGACCGACAAGGAACCGGCCGATGTCGTGTGGGAGTAGTTCAGTGTGAGAGGGAGTCCGTCATCTCTGCGAGTCCATCGGCGAGGCTGACGGACGGAGCGTAGCCGAGTTCTGTTCTTGCGGCGGTGATGTCGTAGCTACGGTCGCGGCCCATGAACGTGGTGATCCAGTTCGTCAGCATCGGCGGTTCAGGCCGACGCAGCAAGCGTGCCCCTGCTTCGAGGAGCGCTCCCAGAGGGGCCGCCACCGCCAAAGGCACACTGGGGGCCGCGCTGACGTCGACACCCCGGGTCGCCAGCAGCGGGATGAAGAAATCCCGGGCCGGCATGGGTGTGCCGTCGGTGACGTAATAGGCCCCACC
>NZ_BLTG01000015.1 GCF_017312405.1 Mycobacterium sp. PO1 | reverse complement strand
CGAGGTCGGCGGCGCTGTCTGTGCGGGCGAGCGCGCGCACTTCATGGCCCGCACGGACAAGTCGCCTGACCAGGTGCTGGCCGACGAATCCGCTGCCGCCCGTGACGAATATCTGCATCTGCGTCTCCATTCATTCTACGTCGAATCATTTGATATCAAACTATATGGGCACTGATAGTATCTCGTCAACGTGAAAGAGGCGACGGGTGGACGCGCTGCGTCAGGTGAGTCGGCGCAGCGCGCTGGGCGCCTGGCCGACGTGTTCGGACGCGCAGGAAAATCGGTGGTGCGCGCATTCGATGACCGCCTGGGGGAGCGCGGCGTCTCGACCCCGCGATCCAAACTGCTTGCCGAAGTGGCCCGCATGCAGCCGGTACGGCTCGCGGATCTGGCCAGGGAAGTCGGAATCAGCCAGGGTACTGCGTCGACGCTGGTGGAGGCTCTGGTGCGCGATGGGCTGGTCGCCCGCGGCGTCGACGACAACGACCGGCGCGCGATACGCCTGACGACCACGGCCGCGGGGGAGGAGCAAGCGCGAAGCTGGCTGCGTGACTACGTCGTCGTCGCGGGGGAGGTCTTCGGCTGCCTCAGCAGCGAGGAACAAAGCCAGCTGATCCGACTGCTCGATCGGATCGCCGAGTCCCTGAACCCCCCGGCGTAGTCGAGGGGAAGTGGCTGCCCGCGGGCGATTCGTCACGCTGAGGTCCGCGTCCTGGGCGCTGGTCTGCGCAGCGGTCATTCCAACCTCGTGGAATGCGATGTACTCCCGCGCTGCACCTTCGTCAGCGTCGGGGAGTGAGTGAGCTAGACGGGATTCTCTGACACGAAGCAACGTATCGAATCATTGATCTCGCTGGCACGTTCGATCGGCAGGGCATGAGAGTTGTACGGCCACAGGCGATATTGCCAGCCGGGGACCACGGACCATATTCGATGAACGCCGGTGGCCGAATCGTGGACAGTATTGCCGGCCAGAAGAACCTGGACCGGTAGGTGGAGCGAGCGCAACGCACGATCGCTGATGAGACGCGCCGTCGGTGTCCGTATCGGTGGCGCGTAATGCGCGAATCCGGCTCCGAACAGCTCCGCAAGTGCGGGATGGCCAGTGATCCAGTGGGCTGCACGTCGGGCTCGCGGGGTGTTCGGTCGCCCTTGGAGGGCTAGGCTCATCCAGAACCGCGCTGACAGCCGCGGACCGACCCCTATTCACCGTCACCGCGAAGCCACGCCGGCCTTCGCCGGCGCCGGAAACCCTTCCACAGGGCACCTGCGTCATGACGCTCAACACTGCCGGAACCTTCTTGCTCGCCGGAGTCCGCTACAAAGTCGACGGAGGGCTCGCCTGCCAGGAAGTCCTCGTCGTGACCGACGGCGACCACATCACCGTGGCCGACCTCGACGGCGAAGTCCTCATCGAGCACACACGTCCCGCACCTGGGGTCAGATGCGTCGGCAACGGCCGACCACGCGGCCCACGCCCCAAACCGTCACCGAAGTCCTAACACATCAACTGTTACCGATGTCCTGATACAGAACTGTCACCGATCTCCTGATACATCACAGAATCGGAGCTCCGTTTTTGTCGGTGGTCGAATGTATGTTCGAGTCATGTCCGGTGTGGTCTTGTCAGAGGCGGTCGCAGCGGTGCGCGCCGCGGTCGACGCCGCGGCCGGTGCTGGGGTGGATCTGCTGGGTCGCGCGGATCTGGTCGACGCCCTGGATGAGCTCGAGGTGGTGTGGTGTCAGCTGCCGGCGCTGCGGAACCGGTTGTTGGCGCGTCTGCAGGTCGAGACCACCGCGAAGGAGATGGGCGCCAAATCGTGGAACCAGGTGCTATCGGTGCGGTGGCGGATCTCCACCGCCGAGGCGGGGCGGCGGTTGGGTGAGGCGGCGCTGCTGGGGCCGCGGCAGTCGCTCGTCGGGGAAACCCTGCCACCGGTGCTGCCGGCGACCGCGGCCGCGCAGGCCCAGGGTGCGATCAACACTGAGCATGTGGTGGTGATCGCCAAGGCGGTGGCCAAGCTGCCCGGTTTCGTCGACGCCGGCACCCGTGAGGAGTTCGAAACCGATCTGGTGCGCCTGGCGGCCGGGGCCAGTCCCAAAGATGTCAGCGACGCCGCGGAGTTGGCGTTGTTCCTGCTCGACCAGGACGGCCCCGAACCCGACGACACCGAACGCGCCCGCCGCCGCGGCATCTCCAAGGGGCGACAGCGTGGCGATGCGATGACCCCGATCAGCGGGGAGCTGACCCCCGAAGCGTGGGCGCTGATGGAGGCGATCTTCGCCAAGTACGCCGCCCCGGGCATGTGTAACCCCGACGACCCCGAACCGTGTGTCTCCGGCACGCCCTCGCAGGCTCAGATCGATGCTGATCACCGCAGCCTGGCTCAACGCCAACACGATGCGCTGGTCGCGGTGTTGCGGATCGCGCTGATGAGCGGTCAGCTCGGACAGCTCAACGGGTTGCCGGTGTCGGTGATCATCCGCACCACCCTGCAAGATCTGGAATCCCGGGCCGGGATCGGAGTCACCGGTGGGGGCACCCGCCTCCCGATCGCCGAGGTGATCCGCCTGGCCGCCCACGCCCATCACAGCCTGGCGGTGTTCGACAAGGCCACCGGATCGGCGCTGGCACTGTTTCGGGCCCGCCGGGTCGCCTCCCCAGCACAGCGGATCATGCTGATCGCCCGCGACGGGGGCTGCACCAAACCCGGCTGCACGGTGGGCGCCTACGGCAGCCAAGCCCATCACGTCGTCGCCGACTGGACCGACGGCGGCAACACCAACGTCGACGAACTCGGCCTGGCCTGTGGACCCGACAACCGCGCCGTCGGCCCCGGCGGCTGGAGCACCCGGATGAACGAACGCGGCGAAGTCGAATGGATCCCCCCACCACCGCTGGACACCGGCCAAACCCGCATCAACACCTACCACCGCCCCGAACGACTCCTCCGACCCCCCGACCAGGAGCCGACCTGCAGCCCAGACGCCGGCCTGCAGAGCGACGGCGGGGCCGCCGAATCCACCCCGAGCAGTCACCACGACCAGCCCGGCGAAACCCCGCGGGTCGACGACGAACCCAGCAGCCCAGGCGACCCCGGCGAACCTGACAAACCCGACGAATCCAGTAACTCCGGCCAACCCGGCGGACCCGCACCCCCCGACGGGCAAGCCGCCTGACCGCCGTAGTGCCTCACCGCTGACAGTTCTAGCGCTGCACGGCCGAATAGCCGCGCGGCTCGAGAGCCGAACAGCCGCAAGGCTTCAAGGCCGAACCGCGGAAGCGGACTCGTCTTTGGACGATGCCCATCATCGCCGAGCAGCCTGTCTGGTGTACGGGTTCTCCCGCAGCCGCGGCGGGCAGCCGCGGGAAAGTGCAGTGCAGTGCCACTAGCCGCCGTGCTGCGGAGGTGGGTCACCGCGATAGAACGCGATGGTGTTGTCGGCGGCGCGGCGCGCGACCGGGGCATCCTCGCCCGAGGCCACCTGCGCCGCGTACCAACCTTCGCCGGCATCACGGATGTACTCTCTGCCGGCTCCGGTTGTTGCCCACTGCTCTTCCTTGAACTCCTCCGGCACCGAATCGCCGGTCTCGAGGTGAATGGCCAAGCCCAGCAGCGCCAGATCCCACCCGAGGCCGACGGCGCCGGGCCCGTACTGGGGCCACATCTCGTCACCGACCAAGGAAATGTGGTCCAGCTGCATTCGCGACTGCTCGGGGCCCTCCTCGACGATCCGCAACTCGATCCAGCTGACGCCGCCGCCGAACTCCCATGTGGCGGTGAAGGTGCGCGGCGGGTCGCAGGTGAGGATCGTGCCGGAGGCATTGCCCTCGACTTGGTACTTCCCTCCCAGGCTCAGGTCACCGTGAACCGGCGCAAACCATCTCGGCAGTCTTTCGGCGTTGGTGCACGCATCCCAGAGGTCGGCCGCGTCGGTGGAGTAGCTGCGGCTCAGCGTGACGACGTGGGCCTCGCCGGCATCGAGGGTCCGGCTGCCGACCGTACGCTGCACCGCGTTGACGTGGTGGTTGACGTCCATCAGTCCTGTCTCCCTTGATCGTTGATGTGCTCACCCATGCGTCGCTGCCGCTTGCCGCGGGCGACCTCGGTATCCAGGGCGTCCAGCCGGGGCGCCCAGAACCTGCGGAAGCGGTTCAACCATTCATCGACGTGCTGCAGCGCCGATGGATCGACGGCATACAGTCGCCGCTGCCCCTCGGGCCGTACCGTAGTGAAACCGTTGTCCCGCAGCACCTTCAGATGCTGAGAGACAGCCGGCTGGCTGATGTCGAACTCGCCTCGAATCGTCTCGGTGATGGCACCGGCCGACTGCTCACCATCGACGAGTAATTCCAGAATCCGCCGCCGCACCGGGTCGCCCAGGACGTCGAACGCGTGCACGGACCAGAAGTTACAGCCACAGCTTATATAAGTCAAGGTTGATACGAATTGCTATAGCCGATTCATAAAAGACCACCAGGCACGACCACCAAGCAGGTTTGGGCCCTCGCGAAGGTCAGCCGGCTACAGCTGATCCTTCCAGCGCCTCCCGCAAGCCGCGGGTGGCCAACGCGTCGGCCAACTCATTGTCGTCGACGCCTGAGTGTCCCTTGACCCAGAACCACTCGACGCGGTGTCGCGCGCAGGCCGTCTGAAGGCGCTGCCAGAGGTCGACGTTCTTGACCGGTTGCTTCGACGCGGTCACCCATCCGTTGCGCTGCCAGCCCAGCACCCATTTGGTGATGCCGTTCCGGACGTAGGTGCTGTCGGTGTAGAGGTGCACGACGACGGGTCTCGTGAGTGCCTCCAGCGCCATGATCGGCGCGGTCAATTCCATCCGGTTGTTGCTCGTGGATGCCGGCTCGCCGCCGTACAGCTCGCGGACGTGGTGGCGTTGACGCAGCACCGCGCCCCAGCCGCCGGGGCCGGGATTGGGGCGGCACCCGCCGTCGGTGTGAATGACCACGACGTCGTCATCGGCGGGGGCAGGCATGCGCCGAGAATAGGCGACCCCAGCGTTGGGACTGCGGTAGCAGCGCCGAAGTTCGAGTAGATGTCGCCGTCAGCGCATTCTCAACGCAATGGAGACACGTAAGCAGGCAGCTGGTCAGTGCCTCGCCGAGATCATCGCCGTGCGGACCGAGATGTCGAGTTCGCGGTGCCGCACCGTGGTGATCCGCCGCCCCGGTTGCACCGCGGGCTTCACCGCGGCGGTGTGCTCGCCGAAGAACTCAGCGGTGGCGTCGATGTCCGCGGTGACATAGGTGATGCCCCAGAGTGTCGATGGGCCGTCGCCGGCAGCAGCTGGTGCGCCGACGACCTCGACGATCACCTCACCGAGCCGAAAGAAGATCTGCCGGATCGGCTGACCGCCGAGTTCTCCGCGGCGCTCCCGGCGAGGGCGTTCGCCGAACGCCGCCATGGCCGCCACGGTGCGATCGGGGTCCGGTGACAGGAGCACGACATGGTCGATCGCGATGACACCGTTGGGATGCTCGGCAGGCGCCGCCCGAGGGGCGTGCGTGGGCGTGCTTGCCGCCGCCGGGTTGACGTCCGCCAGCGCCGCTGAGCTGACATCCGTTGACGTGCTTGCCGCCGCCGCACAGCCGTCCGAGCGCACAGTGACGATGCCGTCGAGCTCGCCGGAGAACCCGGCAGGCAGCCCGCCCAACGACCAGCCGACGATTCCGCTGCCGTGGTGCGGGCCGACCAGTCGGATACGGACGCCGCCGACTCGGCAGCACGGTACGGCGTCACCGGCGGAATCGACGGTGAAGCCCGCTCGCGCCCAGGCGTCTGGTGCGTCGGCGACCTGGATCTCGTCGACAGTGAGGGTCATGGTGTGCGGACCACTCTAGGACGCGGAGGTCCTCCGCTGCAGCACCACCGAAACCGTCAGCACCATCAGGCCGGCCAGGGCGAGCAGCGCGCCTGCCGCGGCGGGGGCGGTATATCCCAGCCCGGCGGCGATCACGAGACCGCCCACCCAGGCACCCGTGGCATTGCCGATGTTGAGAGCCGAATGGTTCAGCGCCGCGGCCAGCGTCTGCGCGTCGTGAGCGACATCCATGAGCCGGGTCTGCAGTGCCGGTGCCACGGCCGAACCCGCGGCGCCGACGGCGAACAGCACCGGCAGCGCCGTCCATGGACTGTGTGCGGCGAAGACGAACACCGCCAGTGCGGTACCGAGCGCGCTCATCGACAGGTACAGCGCGCGGACGACCGACCCGTCAGCGAGCCGACCACCGACGAGATTGCCGACGACCATGCCCAGGCCGAACACCATGAGCGCGACCGGAACCAGCGTGCGGGACAGTCCCGCCACATCGGTCATCGTGGTGGCGATGTAGGTGTACACGGCGAACATGCCGCCGAAGCCGATCATGCCCACCAGCAGCGCCAGCCACACCTGAGGGCGCCGAAGTGCGCCGAGCTCGGTGAGCGGGCTGGTCGAGCGCATCGTGTGCAGGTGCCGCGGCAGCCAACACCACAACGCGGTCAGCGTGACCACGCCGATTGCCACGACGAGGCCGAACGCGGCACGCCAGCCCAGGGCCTGGCCGAGCCAGGACGCGGTGGGCACGCCGAGCACGGTCGCGATCGTCAAACCCGACATCACATGCGCGACTGCTTTGGCTCGGTTCTGGGGGCCCATCAGGTGGGCAGCCACCAGTGCGGCGACCCCGAAATAGGCACCGTGCGGAAGTCCGGCGAGGAAACGGGCGGCGATGAGAGTGCCATAGGAGGGTGCGAAGACGCTGGCGAGGTTGCCCAGCGTGAACACCGCCATCAACGCGAGCAGGAGCGTGCGGCGCGGCATCCGTGCGGTCAGGGCCGCAATCAGCGGTGCACCAACGACCACGCCGAGCGCGTACGCCGAGATCACATGCCCGGCTACGGGTTCGGAGACGCCCAACCCCGTGGCGATGTCCGGCAGCAGGCCCATCGACACGAATTCGGTGGTGCCGATGCCGAATCCACCCAGAGCCAGTGCGACGACGGCCAGCCAGCGCACCACCGGGTCGGGGGCGACGACCGACAGGGAGCCCGCAGGCCGGTCGAGTGTCGCGGTCACAGGGCGCGGACGGTGGTGACTGTCGGCGTAGACAATTTCAGGGCAACCTCGGCCAACCGCTGGATTCGGTCCCAGTCCCGCCGCCGGACGGCGTCGACGGGGGCCACCCAGGCCGCGGCAACGCATCCCACGTTGGGTGAGCTGAGATAGCGAGGCAGATCACCGGGGCTGATCCCGTCGGCCGCACAGAACCGCGCGGCCGGCGCGAAGGCGGCCAATGTCTTGAGCTGGCGAATCCCCCCGGCGGCGCCGGCCGAGTTCAACACCATGTCGGTGTAGCCGTCGTCGAGCAATTCCATGGCCTGCAGGGCGTTGGAGACGCCCGGCAGGTGCGGCAGTTCCGTGGCTCGCATCGCGTCGCGCATCGGCGCGTGCCCGACACCGGCGACCAGGAATTCGGCACCTGCGTCGCGCGCCCGGGCAGGCTGATCCAGATCGGTGACCGCGGCTGCGCCGACGATGATCTCCGGTGTCTCTGCGGCGATCCGCTCGATGGCTGCATAGCCGACAGGGTTGTCCAGGGAGACCAGGATCAGCGGTACCGCTGACCGTTCGATGGCACGGGCGACCGGTACCGCATCAGCGGCGTCGGCCAGCGAGATGACCGGCATCACCGTGGAGAGGTCCAGTAGCGAACGGGGCTCCTTCATTTGTCTTAATGTAGTACTCATGTCTTAATGTAGTACTCAGTAATGTCCTTCTCAACGCGACTTATGTACTTGAAATGCCTAAGTCGGAGTCGATAGGGTGCGGCCATGGGACTCGACCGATCGTCGTCCGCATGGTCGGTCGGTGAGTTGTATGCGCTGATCAGGCGTAACGCGGGCCTCAGCAGGCCCGAGCTGGGAAAGCTGACGGGGTTGTCCCGCACGGCCGTGTCGGCGCGGGTGAGGGAACTCACCGCGCTGGGGCTCGTCAACGAAGGTGATCAAGCCCCGTCGACCGGTGGGCGACCGGCCGGGCTGGTGTCGTTCAATGCCTCCGCCGGTGTCGTGTTGACCGCGGCTCTCGGCGGAAGTCGGGTCCGCTTGGCGGCGTGCGATCTGGCTGGTGAGCCGCTCGCGTCGGCCGACATCGATCGGGAACCCGGCTTCGGGCCCGAGGATCTCATGCCCGACGTCGTCGCGTGCCTCGGCCAACTTCTCGCGAAGTCGGGGCACTCGCCGGCCCGCGTCTTCGGTGTCGGCTTGAGCCTGCCCGGGACGGTCGACCCGCGGCGTGGTTGCAGTGCCGACTCCCCGGTGCTGAGCGGGTGGGACGGGGTGCCGCTGGTGCCCTACATCCGTGCGCTGACCGACGCCCCGGTGGTCGTCGACAACGATGCCAACGTCATCGCGCTGGCCGAATGGCGATCCGGGGCGGGGCGTGGGTCCGACGATGTGCTCGTCATCAAGGCCTCGACCGGCCTGGGCGCGGGCATCATCGCCGGCGGTGCATTGCAGCGCGGCGCGATGAGGGCAGCGGGCGAGTTCGGCCACAACAAGACCACCGCAGCTGCCGGGAAAGCCTGTCGCTGCGGTGATGTCGGGTGTCTGGAGGCGGTCGCCGGCGGATGGGCGCTGGTTCGCACGTTGGCAGAGAGCGGCCAGGCGGTACACAATCTGCGTGACGTCGTCGTGCTGGCTCACGGTGGAGACGCGTTGGCGCGCAGACTCATCCGCGGCGCCGGTCGGCATGTGGGGGAAGTGCTTGCCGCAGCGGTCAACATGCTCAACCCGGCGACGCTGATCGTCGCCGGTGATGTCGCGGGCGCCTATGACATCTTCGTCGCCGGACTGCGGGAAACGTTGTACGGCAACGCAACGGCGCTCGCAACCCGGTCTCTGCACATCGCGCCGTCAGCGCTCGGCGATCGAGGCGGGGTGCTGGGCACCGCCATGACGGTGCTCGACCACGTGCTCGGGCCGCGCGCCGTCGACGCGATGGTCACACCTTCGCGATGACGTTCTCGGCGAACATCTCCAGATTGCGGATCTTGTCGTCGAGCGGCTCGGTGTCCTGGCCGGTGATGTAGGGAATCCGGAAGCCGACGATGACGTCGGTGACGCCCTTGTCCTCCAACCGCTTGATGCCGTCGGGGGTGTAGGCATCGATCGAGATCACATGGATCTGATAGGGCCCGGTGCGTCCCTCCTCCTCGCGGAACGCGGCGAGCTTCTTCAGCAGCGCATCGAGTTCCTCGGGGTCTCCACCACCGTGCATCCACCCGTCGTTGCGCGCTGCCCGGCGCAGCGCGGCGTCGGCGTGCCCGCCGATCAGAATCGGAACAGGCTGGGAGGGCGCGGGTGTCATCTTCGTCTTGGGGATGTCGTAGAAGTCGCCGTGGTACTCGAAGTACTCCCCGGAGGTGAGTCCCCGGATGATGTCGATGCACTCGTCCATCCGCTTGCCGCGGCGGGCGTAGGGGACGTTCATCAACTCGTAGTCCTCGGGCCAGGGGCTGGTTCCGACGCCCAGGCCCAGCCGGTTGTCGAACAGGGCGGCCAGCGACCCCGCCTGCTTGGCCACCAGAGCTGGCGGCCGGATCGGCAGCTTGAGCACGAAGTGGTTGAAGTGCAGTCGTGTCGTGACCGCGCACAGCGCCGCCGTCAGCACGAACGATTCGATGAAGGCCTTGTTCTCGAGGAACTCGCGGCTGCCGTCCGGGGTGTAGGGGTATGTCGAGTCGGACTCGAACGGATAGGCGACGCTGTCGGGAATCGTCATGGCGTGGTAGCCGGCGGCCTCGGCGGCTTTGGCCAACGGGATGTAGAACGTCGGGTCGGTCATCGCCTCGGCGTAGGTGAATCGCATGACAGCCGATATTAGAACGTGTTCTAGTCCCGGGGGTGGGATCGGGCAGAGCGAATCCGGCGGCGCAGGCGGGCGGCAGGTTGGCGCTGGGGGCGGAACCGTCGCGCGGGCGGGCGGCAGGTTGGCGCTAGGGGGCGACACATCGGCCGCTAGGTGATGCTCACCCCACCGTCGACGACGATCGTCTGACCGGTGACGTACCCTCCGGCCGGCGACGCCAGCCACACCAGGGTGGCCGCCAGCTCGGCCGGGTCGCCGGTGCGCCCGAGGACGGACCGTTCGATGACGCTTTCCAGGTAGCCCGGCTTGTACTGGTCGGTCATCTCGGACTGGAAGAAGCCCGGTGCAATCGCGTTGACCCGGATGCCCTTTCGCGTTCCCCACTGCTGTGCGAGGTCGCGGGTGAGTCCGGCGATCGCGGCCTTGCTGGCGCTGTAGGCCGCCTGCGGCAGACCCGCGGTCGTGATGCCGAGGACGCTCGAGATGTTGATCACCGAGCTGCCGGGCTGCATGACCCGTCCGCATGCCTGCGCCGCCCAGTACGACCCGTTGAGGTTGATGTCGACGACCGCCCTGAACTCCTCGGGCGTCTCCCGAGTCGCCGGTACCGCGGTGCCGACGCCCGCATTGTTGACCAGGACGTCGACGCGGCCGAACTCCGTCATCGCGGCGTCGACCATCGCCTGGCAGTCGGCGGGTTCGGAGACGTCGGTGGCGACAGCCAGGGCGCGGCGGCCGGCGGCGCGCACCAGCTCGCAGGTCTCCTGCAGCTTGTCCACCCGCCGGGCGGCGAGCACAAGGTCGGCGCCCGCTTCGGCGCAGGCCTGTGCGAACGAGACGCCGAGCCCGGAAGAGGCGCCGGTGACGATGACGACCTTGTCATCGAGGCGGAAGGAGTCGAGTACGGACATGACCGTCATTCGATCAAACGGTCCCGCACGCCCGGTGAGAGGGTTCGTCCCCTACCGGATGCCGTCCCGTTCCGTGAGCGGGCGAGTTGGCACCCGCACCCTCGTCCGTGAGCGCACGCCGTCCCGGTCGGTGAGGGGGCGTGTTGGCGCCCGACACTCCGGGGCGCGGGCGTGCAACAGCGCACGTTCGCGGCCGCGGGAAGGCAGTATTTCCGCCATGGGTCCGTTTCTGTTGCGCGCCGCGCTCACCGGGGTCGCGCTGTGGGTGGTGACGCTCATCGTGCCGGGCATCGCGTTCGTCGGTGGTGACTCCACGATCGCCCGGGTGGGGGTCATCTTCGTCGTCGCGGTGGTGTTCGGTCTGGTCAATGCGGTGATCAAACCCGTGGTGCAGATCGTGTCGATCCCGCTGTACATCCTCACACTGGGTCTCATCCACGTCGTGATCAATGCGTTCATGCTCTGGATCACCGCGTGGATCACCGAGCACACGACCCACTGGGGGTTGGCCATCGACCAGTTCTGGTGGACGGCGATCTGGGCCGCGATCGTGCTGTCGATCGTCTCGTGGGTGCTGTCGCTGGTCGTCAGGGCAGACTGAACTCATGCCTGAACTGCCCGAGGTCGAAGCGCTCGCCGACCACCTGCGTCGCCACGCGGTCGGGTTGACCGTCGGCCGCGTCGACGTGGGAGCGCTGTCCGTGCTCAAGACGTTCGATCCGCCGGTGTCGGCGCTGGCCGGTCAACCGGTCACGGCGGCGAACCGGTGGGGCAAGTACCTCGGTATGCAGGCCGGCGAGCTTCATCTCATCACGCACCTGTCGCGGGCCGGATGGTTGCGCTGGTCGGACAAGCTCAGCGCGGCGCCGCTCAAGCCGGGCAAGGGGCCGATTGCGTTGCGGGTGCACCTGAGCAAGCCGGGCGGGGACGACGCCGGGACTGGCGGGGTCGGCTTCGACCTGACCGAGGCCGGCACCCAGAAGCGTCTCGCGGTCTGGCTGGTCACCGATCCGATGGCCGTGCCCCAGATCGCGGCCCTCGGCCCGGATGCGCTGACGCTGGACCCGCAGGGTCTGGCCGAGGCGCTCACCGGCAACACCGGCCGGATCAAGACCGTCATCACTGATCAGAAGGTGATCGCCGGGATCGGCAACGCATACAGCGACGAAATCCTGCACGTGGCGCGGCTCTCGCCGTTCGCGACGGCCAACAAGCTCACCGACGCGCAATTGGCGGCCCTGCACGACGCGATGATCTCGGTGCTGACCGACGCGGTGACCAGGTCCGTGGGTCAGCAGGCCGCCACGCTGAAGGGGGAGAAGCGTGCGGGCCTGCGCGTGCACGCCCGAACCGGCCTGCCATGCCCGGTGTGCGGCGACACTGTGCGTGAGGTGTCGTTTGCCGACAAGTCGTTCCAGTACTGCCCGACCTGTCAGACTGGTGGCAAGATCCTCGCCGATCGGCGCATGTCCAAACTGCTGAAGTAGCGTAGAGGGCGTCGGAGCGACTTGTTCAACCAAGTTATTCTGCTGGCATGACTCGGCAGAAGATCCTGATCACCGGCGCCAGCAGCGGACTCGGCGCCGGGATGGCGCGCCAGTTCGCGGCCAAGGGGCGGGACCTGGCCCTGTGCGCCCGGCGCCTGGACAACCTCGACGAGCTCAAGGCCGAGTTGACGGCTCGCCACCCCGAGATCACGGTGGCCATCGCAGCGCTCGACGTCAACGACCACGATCAGGTTCCCAAGGTCTTCGCGGAGCTGTCCGAGGAGATCGGCGGCCTCGACTGCGTCATCGTCAACGCCGGTATCGGCAAGGGTTACCCACTCGGCGGCGGCAAGCTCTGGGCCAACAAGGCCACGATCGAGACCAATCTGGTTGCCGCGCTGGTGCAGATCGAGACGGCGCTGGAGATGTTCAAGGCGTCGGGCCACGGGCATCTGGTGCTGGTGTCCTCGGTGCTGGGCAATGTCGGCGTCCCCGGGGTCAAGGCTGCGTATTCGGCCAGCAAGGCCGGCGTGACGTCGCTGGGTCAGTCGTTGCGTGCGGAGTATCCGTCGTCTGGCCCGATCAAGGTCACGGTGTTGGAGCCGGGCTACATCGAGTCGGAGATGACTGCGAAGTCGAACTCCACCATGCTCATGGTGGACAACGAGACCGGCGTGAAGGCGATGGTGGAGGCCATCGAGAAGGAGAAGGGCCGTGCCGTCGTTCCGGCCTGGCCGTGGTGGCCGCTGGTCGAGGTGATGAAGCTGCTGCCGCCACGCCTCACGAAGCGCTTCGCCTGACCGGCTTTTCCAGCTGGAGTTGTCTTCGCGAACGCGCGTGTCCGCACGCTGCCGTGTGGTGTGTCGCGCGTGCAGCGTGCGGTCGGCGGCAACGAGCGCGCGCGAAATGCCATGGGACGCGGCGCGTCGGTGTGCAGACGCGCGCGCTCGCGGGCTTTCCGGCTGACGGGGCCGCAGCTCGCGGGAGCGCCGGCTCGCGGACCTTCTGGGTAGCGCAGATTATGCCGTTCGGCCCCGCTCGGTGCGATAGCGGCGCACCAGGGTGTCGGTGGACGAATCAGTCTGCTCGGCAGGCGATGCGTCGTCGGTCAGCACCGGCAGCAGGGCCTTGGCCTGGGTCTTACCCAGCTCCACACCCCACTGGTCGAATGAGTCGATACCCCAGATGACGCCCTCGACGAAGACCTGATGCTCGTAGAGCGCCACCAACTGGCCGACCACCGACGGAGTCAGCTTCGTCGCCAGAATCGAGGTGCTCGGCCGGTTACCGGGCATGACCTTGTGCGGGACGACCTCTGAAGCTGTTCCCTCGGCGGCGATTTCGTCGGCGGTCTTGCCGAACGCCAGCACCTGGGTCTGGGCGAAGAAGTTACTCATCAACAGGTCGTGCATGCTGCCGTCGCCGTCCGCGGTGGCCAGGTCGTCGGTCGGCTCACTGAACCCGATGAAGTCGGCCGGGATCAGCCGAGTGCCCTGATGGAGCAGCTGATAGAACGCGTGCTGGCCGTTGGTGCCCGGCTCACCCCAGAAGATCTCACCGGTGCCGCTGGTCACCGGGGAGCCGTCGGCGCGGACCGACTTACCGTTGGACTCCATGGTCAGCTGCTGCAGATAGGCGGCGAATCGGGCCAGGTCATTCGAATACGGCAGCACCGCACGGGTTTCCGCACCGAAGAAGTTGTTGTACCAGAGCCCGATGAGGCCCAGCAGCACCGGAGCGTTGGCGTCCAGCGGTGCGGTCCGGAAGTGTTCGTCGACCAGATGGAAGCCGGCCAGGAACTCCGCGAACCGCTCTTTGCCGATCGCGGCCATCACCGACAGCCCGATGGCCGAGTCCACCGAATACCGCCCGCCGACCCAATCCCAGAAACCGAACATGTTCTCGGTGTCGATGCCGAACTCGTCGACCAGCTTCGCGTTCGTCGACACCGCGACGAAGTGCTTGGCCACGGCCGCGTCACCGAGCGCGTCTATCAGCCACCGGCGTGCCGCCGTCGCGTTGGTCAACGTCTCCAGCGTCGAGAACGTCTTGGAGGCGATGACGAAAAGTGTTGTCGCCGGGTCCAGCCCGTCGAGCTTGGCGACCAGGTCGGCAGGGTCGACGTTGGAGACGAACCGGGCCGAGATGCCGGCATCGACGTAGTGACGCAATGCCTGATAGACCATGACCGGTCCGAGGTCGGAACCGCCGATGCCGATGTTCACCACGGTGGTGATGCGCTCACCGGTCGCGCCGCGCCACTCGCCGCTGCGCAGCCGGTCGGTGAACTCACCCATCCGGTCGAGCACCTCGTGCACGTCCGACACCACGTCCTGCCCGTCGACGGTCAACGCCGCGTCCCTGGGCAGTCGCAGCGCGGTGTGCAGCACCGCCCGGTCTTCGGAGGTGTTGATATGCGAGCCGGAGAATATCGCGTCGCGCTTGGATTCCAGTTCGGCTGCCCGTGCCAGATCGATCAGCAGATCGAGCGTCTCCCGGGTGACGCGGTGCTTGCTGTAGTCGATGTACATGTCGCCGACGGTCAACGCCAACTCGGAACCGCGGGCGGAATCCTCGGCGAAAAGCTCACGCAAGCTCGTGGTGGCGACGTCGGCGTGATGGCGGGACAGTGCCTGCCATGCGGTCGTGGCAGTGATGTCAGAACCCATGTTCAGAACCCTAGTGCGGCCAAGCCGACGAAGGGGTAAATGATGGAGGTATGGATACTTCCGCACTGCTGGAATCGGTACCGACCGGGCTGTGGATCGGTGGGCAGGAACGCGCGTCCTCGTCGACGTTCAACGTGCTCGACCCCTCCGACGACCAGGTGCTGACCGCCGTCGCCGACGCCGCGGCGGAGGACGCCGCTGCCGCACTGGACGCCGCCTGTGAGGTGCAGGCGGAGTGGGCCGCGACCCCGCCGCGCAAACGGGGCGAGATTCTGCGCTCGGTGTTCGAGACGATCACCGAGCGCGCCGACGACATCGCCGCCCTGATGACACTCGAAATGGGCAAGGTCGTCGCCGAGAGCAAGGGTGAGGTCACCTACGGGGCCGAGTTCTTCCGCTGGTTCGCCGAGGAGGCGGTACGCATCGACGGCCGGTTCACCCCGAGCCCTGCCGGTAACGGCCGCATCATGGTCACCAAGCAGCCGGTGGGTCCCTGTTACGCGATCACACCGTGGAACTTCCCGCTCGCCATGGGCACCCGCAAGATGGGCCCGGCGTTCGCCGCGGGCTGCACGATGATCGTCAAGCCGGCCCAGGAGACGCCGCTGACGATGTTGCTTCTGGCCAAGCTCATGGACGAGGCCGGGTTGCCCAAGGGCGTGCTGTCGGTGTTGCCGACCAGCAATCCCGGTGCGGTCACCGAAGCGCTGATCAACGACGGCCGGCTGCGCAAGCTCACCTTCACCGGATCGACCGGCGTGGGCAAGGCGCTGGTCAAGCAGTCGGCGGACAAGCTGCTGCGGACGTCGATGGAGCTCGGTGGCAACGCACCTTTCGTGGTGTTCGACGACGCCGACGTCGACGCCGCGGTGGACGGCGCGATCCTGGCCAAGATGCGCAACGGCGGTGAGGCGTGCACCGCAGCCAACCGGTTCCACGTGGCGAACGCGGTGCGCGAGGAGTTCACCGAGAAGTTCGTCAAACGGATGAGCGAGTTCACCCTCGGCAAGGGGCTCGACGAGTCGGCCACCCTCGGTCCGCTCATCAACGCCAAGCAGGTCAACACGGTGACGGAACTCGTCTCCGATGCGGTGTCGCGCGGCGCGACGGTTGCCATCGGCGGCGTCGCGCCCGGCGGACCCGGACACTTCTACCCGGCCACCGTGCTGACCGACGTGCCCGCCGACGCCCGAATCCTCAAGGAGGAGGTGTTCGGTCCGGTGGCCCCGATCGCCGGGTTCGACACCGAGGAGGAGGGCATCGCGGCGGCCAACGACACCGAATACGGATTGGCGGCCTACGTCTACACCCAATCGCTGGACCGGGCGCTGCGCGTCGCCGAAGGTGTGCAGTCCGGCATGGTGGGCGTCAACCGGGGTGTGATCTCCGACGCGGCCGCGCCGTTCGGCGGCATCAAGGAGTCCGGCTTCGGAAGAGAAGGCGGCAGTGAGGGGATCGAGGAGTACCTCGACACCAAGTACATCGCCCTCACCAAATAGTCGGGTCGCCGACGGGAGCACTTGGTCGGCTCGCCGTCGGGACCAAATAGTCGGCCAGCGGACGGGACCAAATAGTCGGCTCGCCGGCGGGACGAAATAGTCGGCTCGCCGGCGGGAGCACGTAGCCGGCCAACCGGCAGGACCGGATAGCCGCGCGCCTCCCCGGTCGGGTCCTTGCAAACACATAAACTTCCTTGCTCGACAGCAGCAAGGAGGGCCCTTCAACGTGACCGACGGCCGAGCCGTCAAACCCTACGCAAACGGCCGAGCCGTCAACACCGGCACCGACGGCCGAGCCGTCGAGACCCGCACCAGCGGCCGAGCCGTCAAAACCGGCACTGCTCTGGGTGCGGCGCCGATCCGCGTGGGGCCGCACCGCTACGTCAGCCCGGGTCGTGGCATCGCTGCGCTCGACGGTGTCCGAGCCATCGCGGTCGCGCTGGTGCTCGCCGACCACGGCGGCGTCCCGGGCATGTCCGGCGGATTCCTCGGCGTCGACGTGTTTTTCGTGCTGAGTGGTTTCTTGATCACCTCACTGCTGCTCGACGAGGTCGGTCGCACCGGCCGGATCGGTTTGAAAGGCTTCTGGATTCGCCGGGCGCGGCGGTTGCTGCCTGCGCTGATCGTCATGGTGCTGGCAGTGGTGACCGCGCGCGAACTGTTCGCCGCAGAGGCCACCGCCAACGTGCGCGACGAAGCCGTGGCCGCCCTGTTCTGGATGTCCAACTGGCTCTTCGTCGCCCAACACAGCGACTACTTCAGCCACGGGGCGCCACCGTCGCCGTTGCAGCACACGTGGTCGCTGGCCGTCGAAGAGCAGTACTACCTGCTGTGGCCGCTGATGGTGACGGCTGTGGTCGCGGGACTCGCGGCGCTGGCCTACCGTCGCGGCACGCCACTGACCCCGCGCGCGCTGCGCACGGCGGTGTTCGTCCTCGCCTGCGCCGGGGTGGTCGCGTCGGCGACGGCCAGCATGATGCTGGCCGCGGACGCGTCGCTGAATCGCGTGTACTTCGGCACCGACACCCGCGTTCAGGCGTTGCTCGTCGGCGCCGCCGCCGCGGCTCTGCTGGTGCGGGACTGGCGCGGTCTGGCCAGCGGGGCCACAGTGCTGCGCTCCCGCTGGACCCGTTGGACGGCCCGGCTGCTGCCCGCGCTCGGGTTGGTGGTGCTCGTGCTGGCCGCTCACGGTGCCACCGGCAGCGCCGAGGAGTTCCGGCACGGCCTGCTGATCACGGTGGCGTTGGCCGCTGTGCTGGTCATCGCGCCGGTGGCGCTCGATCAGGAGGGCCCCGTCGCGCGGTTGTTGTCGACCGGGCCGCTGGTGGGCCTCGGCGCAATCTCCTACGGGGTCTACCTCTGGCACTGGCCGATCTTCCTGCTGGTCAACGGCGAGCGCACCGGGGTGACGGGCTGGCAGTTGTTCGCGCTGCGCTGTGCGGCGACCCTCGCCGTCGCCGCGATCTCCTGGTGGCTGATCGAACAGCCGATCCGGGAGTGGCGGCCGGTCTCCGTGCCGATGCTGCCGCTGGCTGCCGCCTCGGCGGCGACCGCGGCGATGGTGGCGATGACGATCGTGCCGGTGCAGCTGACTCGCCAGACACCGGAGCCGGGACCACTGGTCGATTCGGCGGCGTTGGTGGCGCCCGAGGTCCCTGTCGAGGTCGCACCGCCACCGCGTCCCGGCGCGCCCGGCGACATGCGGGTGGCGGTGTTCGGGGACTCGATCGCGTGGACGCTGATGCGGTATCTGCCGGCGACGCCCGGCGTGCATTTCGCCGATTACACGACCATCGGTTGCGGCATCGCCCGCGGCGGCCCGTACGAATACGTCGGTCAAGAGCTCGACCAGAAGCCGGAGTGTGACGCCTGGCCCAGCCGGTGGAGTCAGCGGATCTCCTACGAGCGCCCCGACGTGGTGCTGTTGATCGTCGGTCGGTGGGAGATCGTCGACCGCATGAACGAGGGACGCTGGACGCACATCGGAGACGAAGCCTATGACTCGTATCTGCGGGCCGAGCTCCGGCGTGCGCTCGACATCCTCGGCTCGACCGGGGCGCGCATCGTCGTCACCACCGAGCCGTACAACCGGCGCGCCGAGAAGCCCGACGGCAGCCTCTACGCCGAAGACCACCCGGAGCGGGTCGACACCTGGAACGAGCTGTTGCGCGGTGTCGTCGACGACCGGCCCAACGTGACCGTGGCCGATCTGAACGAGAAGCTGAGCCCCAACGGCTACTACACCACCAAGGTCGACGGCATCCGGATGCGCAGCGACGGGGTGCACCCCACCCCGGAGGCGGTGGAGTGGCTCACCCCGTGGCTGGTGGAGGCGATACAGCCGAAGTGACGCTCGAGCGGCCTCGGTGCGTCTACCGGCGATGACGCGCAGGCAGCACGCCGACGGCGTGTGCGATCAGTGCCCGAGGCGGCCGCGGCCCAGGCGCAGCAGCAGCATCGCGAGGTTCTTGCCCTCCGCGCCGAGCACGCTGTAGCGCTCGATGACCTTCATCTCCCGGCTGTGCACCAGCCGCGTGCCGCCCGAGGCCATGCGTGCCTTGCCGATCAGCTGTGAGACCTGGGTCCGCCGTTGCACCGCCTCGAGGATCGCGGCGTCGAGCCGGTCGATCTCCTGGCGCAGGGCATCGATGTCCGAGGCGTCGAGCTCCTGGGAGGGGTCCGAGGAGGCTGCAGCGGTTTCCATCGTCGTCATCTCGTGATTCTCCGAATTTCCGTTGTGTGAAGGGTCTGGTCTCATCCGGTTTCGGGCCTCACACAAGAAACGAGCCCCGGATCCGGAAGCGGACCGCGGGGCTCTGGGAAGCAGCTAGACCACGGGCACCGCTGGCCGGTACCCGTAGAAAAATCGGCGCTGAGCCCCTCGGGTGAGGAGCGAGTTGCCGGGCTGCGCGTTGAGCACCCAACGAGTGTGCCACTACCTGCCGTGCCAGCGCAAAGAGTGTCGGTTCACAGCGGTAGGTTTGTCCGCATATGACTGCACCTTTTCCGATGACGTCCCCGGCGAGCGACACCGATCAGCTGCTGGACGGGTTGAACCCGCAGCAGCGCCAGGCGGTGTTGCACGAGGGGAGCCCGTTGTTGATCGTCGCCGGCGCCGGTTCGGGAAAGACGGCGGTGCTCACCCGCCGCATCGCCTACCTGCTGGCCGCTCGCGACGTAGGGGTGGGGCAGGTGCTGGCCATCACGTTCACCAACAAGGCCGCCGCGGAGATGCGCGAGCGTGTGGTGGGTCTGGTGGGTCCGCGGGCGCGCAGCATGTGGGTGTCGACGTTCCACTCGACGTGTGTGCGGATCCTGCGCAACCAGGCCTCGCTGGTGGCCGGGCTGAATTCGAACTTCTCGATCTACGACGCCGACGATTCACGCCGCCTGCTGCTGATGATCGGCAAGGACATGGGGCTGGACACCAAACGCCATTCCCCTCGGTTGCTGGCCAACGGCATCTCGAACCTGAAGAACGAGTTGATCGGGCCCGAGCAGGCCGCCGCCGAGGCCTCCGAGGCGGCCGATGATCTGGCTCGCGTCATCGCCGAGGTGTACGCCGAGTATCAGCGCCGGCTGCGGGCGGCCAACGCGCTGGATTTCGACGACCTGATCGGTGAGACGGTGGCGGTGCTGCAGGCCTTCCCGCAGATCGCCCAGTACTACCGGCGCCGATTCCGGCACGTCCTGGTCGACGAATACCAGGACACCAACCATGCCCAGTACGTGCTGGTGCGCGAACTGGTGGGAGTGGGCGCGCCCGACACCGACACGGTGCCGCCGGCCGAGCTGTGCGTGGTCGGCGACGCCGATCAGTCCATCTACGCGTTCCGCGGTGCGACGATCCGCAACATCGAAGACTTCGAACGCGACTTTCCCGACGCGACAACGATTCTGCTCGAGCAGAACTACCGGTCCACCCAGACGATCCTCAACGCGGCCAACTCCGTCATCGCGCGCAACACCGGTCGGCGCGAGAAGCGGCTGTGGACCGACTCCGGTCAGGGTGAGCTGATCGTCGGATACGTCGCGGACAATGAACACGACGAGGCCCGGTTCGTCGCGCAGGAGATCGACGCCCTGTCCGATTCCGTCGGCGACTTCTCCTACAACGACGTCGCGGTCTTCTACCGCACCAACAACTCCTCCCGGGCGATCGAGGAGGTGTTCATCCGCGCCGGCATCCCTTACAAGGTCGTCGGGGGAGTGCGCTTCTACGAGCGCCGCGAGATTCGCGACATCGTGGCCTACCTGCGAGTACTGGACAACCCCGGCGATTCGGTCAGCATGCGGCGCATCCTGAACACCCCGCGCCGTGGTATCGGCGACCGGGCCGAGGCCTGTGTGGCCGTGCACGCCGAGAACACCGGTCTGAACTTCAACGACGCACTGGTTGCGGCCGCCGAGGGCCGGGTGCCGATGCTCAACACGCGGGCAGAGAAGGCGATCGCGGGGTTCGTCGGGCTGCTCGACGAACTGCGGGGCATGCTGGACGGGGAGTTGGGCGAACTCGTCGAGGCGGTGCTGGATCGCACCGGCTATCGCGCCGAACTCGAATCGTCGAACGACCCGCAGGACCTCGCGCGGCTGGACAACCTCAACGAATTGGTCAGCGTCGCCCACGAATTCAGCATCGACCTCGCGAACGCGCGAGCACTGGCCGATGAGGACGGTGCGGAGCCGGTGGACGAGGACATCCCGGACACCGGCGTGCTCGCCGCGTTCCTCGAACGGGTCTCGCTGGTCGCCGACGCCGACGACATCCCCGAGCACGGTGCAGGCGTGGTCACGATGATGACGTTGCACACGGCCAAGGGACTGGAGTTCCCGGTGGTGTTCGTCACCGGATGGGAGGACGGCATGTTCCCGCACATGCGCGCGCTCGGTGATCCGGTGGAGTTGTCCGAGGAGCGGCGGCTGGCCTACGTCGGCATCACCCGGGCCCGCCAGCGGCTGTATCTGAGCCGGGCGAAGGTGCGCTCGTCCTGGGGGCAGCCGATGCTCAACCCCGAGTCGCGGTTCCTGCGCGAGATCCCCCAGGAGCTCATCGACTGGCGCCGCACCGAGCAGCCGGCGTCGTCGCTGTCGGCACCGGTGAGTGGCGCGGGCCGGTTCGGTACGCCGCGCCCGTCGCCGATGCGTCCGGCGGCCGCCAAACGCCCGCTGCTGGTGCTCGAACCCGGCGACCGCGTCACCCACGACAAGTACGGGCTGGGCCGGGTCGAGGAGGTCTCGGGCGTCGGTGAGTCCGCGATGTCGCTGATCGACTTCGGCAGCGCGGGCCGGGTGAAGCTGATGCACAACCACGCGCCGGTGGCCAAGCTGTAGCTCCGAGTCAGCCGGACCGGTTCCAGGCGCCGGTGGCGGGCAGCAGCGCGACCACGATCGACGCCAGGGGCAGCACCGGCATGGCGTAGACGAGCGCGGGCAGCGCCGCCCCCGCCACGAACAGGCTCGCGAAGATGAGCAGTGCGATGACCGCACCTACCACCACCAACAGCCGTCCGTTGCGCTGGCGTAACAGCAGGGCGATGACCCCGGCGATGGTGGCCGCTGCGGAAATGGTGGTGAGGAAGCCCACCGCGACGCAGAACAACGGATCGGTCGCCCACCAGCCGGTGATCAGATCGGTGGCGATGACGGCAGTTGCCCATCCCGAGACGATGCTGGCCACCGAGGTCGCGATCGCCGAAGTCGGGTCCGCCCGAGCCGCGCGGGATGGACCGACGGCAATCGGTTTGGCTCGGGGCACGATCTGGGTAGCCGGATCGTCGACGGCGGGTTGGGCACCGGTGGGGTGTCGGCGGATCAGACCGGTGGGCGGTTCCGGTCCAGTAGGCGGTCCCGCTCCGGCGGGCGGAGCCGGCCTGATCGGTGGTTGCGGCCCCGGCGCTGGGACCCATCCGGTCGGTGGGTCTGACGTCGGTGGGTCCGACTGGGTCGGTGGTCGCGAGACGGCCGGTTGCGCCCCGGTGTTCGACGGGGCGCGGCGCAGAATGCGCGTGCTGTCGTCGCTGTCCGGTGAGGTGTCTCCGTCGGCCACTCAGCCAACGTAGCTGCCGGGCGTGAGCCCGTGCTTGGCCAGCCAGCCGACCGGGTCCACCCGGTCGGTGCCGTTGAGGTGCACCTCGAAGTGGCAGTGGGGTCCGGTCGAGTTGCCGGTGTTGCCCATCTTGGCGATCTGGTCGCCGGCCATGACCCGTTCCCCGACGTTGACCAGAACGGCGCTGTTGTGGCCGTACAGGGTGACGGTTCCGTCGGCGTGGCGCAGCTTGACCATGTTGCCGTAGCCGCCCTGGTAGCCGGCCGAGATCACGACGCCGTCGGCGGCGGCGAGAATCGGCGTACCGATGGCGTTGGCGATGTCGATGCCGGCGTGCAGCACGCCCCAGCGGTAGCCGAACCCGGAGGTCCACACCCCGCGGGTCGGCATGACGAACTGCGGGCGGATCAGGCGGGCTTCGCGTTCGGCGCGTTCCTGGGCGTAGGCGGCGGCCTTGGTGATCTCTTCGGCGTGTATCGCGGAGTTGACGGCGGGAGCCACCGTGACCACCTGCATGCCGTCGACGGACCCGGTGATGGTCGCTCCGCCGGTCGACGTCTGGTCGGCGGCCAGCACGGTGCTCTCAGAGCTCTGCTGGGTGCTGTTGGACATCGTGTAGGCGCCGGCGGCGGTCGCCCCCACTGCCATGGCCGCGACCATCAGGCGGCCCTTGATCGGCACCTCGGGCTTGCGGTGCGCGGCGCGGTGCCCGCGCATGTCGATGACGTCGGTGGTGGCGGTGCCGTCGCTCAGGTCGGTGTGGCTGTCCCGGTAGGCGTGGGTGCGGCGCTCGGCGCGCGGCTCGGCCCGGAACTCCGACGGGACCGCCAGCTGCAGCGGCGCGAGATCGTCGGTGTCATGCAGGTCGTCGAGCTCGGGGGCGGCGATGACCTGCGATTCCTTGTCGAACGCGGCCTGCGAGAGCATGTCGAGCTCGGCCAGATCCCCGAACTCGTTGAACGGGATGATGTCCGTGACCTCGGACGGGCTTTCGGACGGAACAGGTGCCACAACGGCTGCAGTTGTCCGGCGCGCGCGATGCTGAGGCAACCTGAGGAGTCCTTAATTCGTCGTGAGCCGCATGGGCCGTCGTGATCGGACCGTTATCTAGACCACAGGGACGTTAACCAAATCCCAATACTTGTGGCAACCCGAGACGATAGTCCCTCGCCGAATGTGACCTGAATCACCGCAGGGGCCCCGGTGAGATCGACCACATGAGAGGTGGGCGGTGGCGACCGGCCCCGCTCGTGTGGATAAAGTTCCTCCGGAGCCCGTCGGGCACAAAACTTTCTACCGTCGACGCAGACAGGGATGTTCCGGAGTCCATGGATCTCTTCGAGTATCAGGCGAAAGAGCTGTTCGCCAAGCACAACGTTCCCACCACCCCGGGCCGGGTGACCGACTCGGCCGACGACGCCAAGGCGATCGCCACCGAGATCGGCCGGCCCGTCATGGTCAAGGCCCAGGTCAAGACCGGTGGCCGCGGCAAAGCCGGTGGCGTGAAGTACGCCGCCACCCCCGATGACGCATTCACCCACGCGTCGAACATTCTGGGCCTGGACATCAAGGGCCACGTGGTCAAGAAGTTGCTGGTCGCCGAGGCCAGCGACATCGCCGAGGAGTACTACATCTCCTTCCTGCTGGACCGCGCGAACCGCACCTACCTGGCGATGTGCTCGGTCGAGGGTGGCGTGGAGATCGAAGAGGTCGCCGCCACCAAGCCCGACCGCCTGGCCCGCATCCCCGTCGACGCGACCAAGGGTGTCGACGAGGCGTTCGCCCGGGAGATCGCCGAGAAGGGCCACCTGCCCGCCGAGGTGCTCGACGCCGCGGCCGTGACGATCGCCAAGCTGTGGGAGGTGTTCGTCTCCGAGGACGCCACCCTGGTCGAGGTCAACCCCCTGGTCCGGACGCCGGACGACCAGATCCTGGCGCTGGACGGCAAGGTCACCCTCGACGCCAACGCCGACTTCCGCCACCCCGAGCACGCCGAGTTCGAGGACCGCGACGCCACCGATCCACTCGAGCTCAAGGCCAAGGAGAACGACCTCAACTACGTCAAGCTCGACGGGGAGGTCGGCATCATCGGCAACGGCGCGGGGCTGGTGATGTCCACCCTCGACGTCGTCGCCTACGCCGGTGAGAAGCACAACGGGGTCAAGCCCGCCAACTTCCTCGACATCGGCGGCGGCGCGTCGGCCGAGGTGATGGCCAACGGGTTGGACGTGATCCTGGGCGACGAGCAGGTCAAGAGCGTCTTCGTCAACGTCTTCGGCGGCATCACCGCCTGCGACGCGGTCGCCAACGGCATCGTCAACGCGCTCAAGATCCTCGGTGACGAGGCCAACAAGCCGCTCGTGGTGCGCCTCGACGGCAACAACGTCGACGAGGGCCGCCGGATTCTGGCCGAGGCCAACCATCCTCTGGTCATCCAGGCCGACACCATGGACTCCGGCGCCGACAAGGCCGCCGAGCTGGCGAACAAGTAGGGGCGCAACAGAATGTCAATCTTCCTCAACAAGGACTCCAAGGTCATCGTCCAGGGCATCACCGGCGGCGAGGGCACCAAGCACACCAAGCTGATGCTCAAGGCCGGCACCCAGATCGTCGGCGGCGTCAACGCGCGCAAGGCCGGCACGACCGTCACGCATGAAGACAAAGACGGCAAGGAGATCGAACTGCCGGTGTTCGGCAGCGTCGCCGAGGCCATGAAGGAGACCGGCGCCGACACCTCGATCGCGTTCGTGCCGCCGAAGTTCGCCAAGGACGCCATCATCGAGGCGATCGACGCCGAGATCCCGCTGCTGGTGGTCATCACCGAGGGCATCCCGGTGCAGGACACCGCGTACGCGTGGGCCTATAACGTCGAGAAGGGGCAGAAGACCCGCATCATCGGCCCCAACTGCCCGGGCATCATCACCCCCGGTGAGTCGCTGGTCGGCATCACGCCGAACAACATTACCGGCAAGGGTCCGATCGGTCTGGTGTCGAAGTCGGGCACGCTGACCTACCAGATGATGTACGAGCTGCGCGATCTTGGGTTCTCCACCGCCATCGGCATCGGCGGCGACCCGGTCATCGGCACCACCCACATCGACGCCATCGAGGCGTTCGAGAAGGATCCCGAGACCAAGGTCATCGTCATGATCGGCGAGATCGGTGGTGACGCCGAGGAGCGTGCCGCCGACTACGTCAAGGCCAACGTCTCCAAGCCGGTGGTCGGCTACGTCGCGGGCTTCACCGCGCCGGAGGGCAAGACCATGGGCCACGCGGGGGCCATCGTGTCGGGGTCGTCGGGCACCGCTGCCGCCAAGAAGGAGGCCCTCGAGGCCGCCGGCGTGAAGGTGGGCAAGACACCGTCGGAGACGGCCAGGCTCGCCCGCGAGATCCTCGAATCGCAGTAGGCGTCCGGCGAGCGTACGGATTGTGACGAAAATCCTCGATTTCCCGTCACAAACCGTACGGTCGCGACGCTGATTTCGTCATCCGACATCGCACACGTGTCTCGGCGCGTGTGCGATGTCGCGTTTCAGGCACCGGCACCCGTTTCAGACACCGGCCCCCGTTTCAGCCACCGGCACGCGTCTCAGGTACCGGCACGCGTTTCAGGCACCGCCACGCGTTTCAGCCACCGGCACGTGTCTCAGGTACCGGCCACCCGTTTCGGGTACCGGCACGCGTCTCAGGTACCGGCACCCGTTTCAGGTACCGGCACGCGTCTCAGGCACGGGCACGCGTCTCAGGCACCGCCACACGCTGTGATCCGCCGCCCCGAGTCGCCCGACAGGAACACGTTCTATTAGCCTCTCGAAGTAACTCAAGAGGAGCTGAACATGGCAGTTGACGAGCGCACACCGGTCATCATCGGCGTGGGGCAGTTCACCGAACGCATCGACGACCCCGACTACCGGGGCATGTCCGCAGTCGAGCTGGCCACCGCCGCCGCCCGCGCGGCGCTGCAGGACACCGACGCCGACGCTGCGCAGGTGGCCGCCGCCATCGACACGGTGTTCGGGCTGCGGCAGTTCGAGATCTCCGGGCCGATGCCGGCCGTGCTGGGGAAGTCGAACAACTATCCCCGTTCGGTCATGCGACGCATCGGCGGTGACCCGGCCCGGGTGGTGCTGGAACCGGTGGGCGGGCAGAGCCCGCAGAAGCTCGTCACAGAGGCGGGCAACACCATCGTCGCCGGCGAGGCCGACGTGGTGATGATCATGGGCTCCGAGGCCGGCTCCACCGCCAAGTACTTCGCCGACCGCGACGACAAGCCCGACTTCACCGAGAACATCGACGGCCAGCTGGAGGACCGCGGCCACCAGATCTTCAGCTACATCGACGAATACACCGTCCAGCACGGCCTGACCGGCGCACCGGTGCAGTACGGGCTGCTCGACAACGCGCGGCGGGCCCGTCTCGGTCACAGCGTTGCCCGGTACCGCCGGGAAATGGCCGAACTGTTTGCGCCGATGTCGAAAGTCGCTGCGAAGAACCCCTTCTCGTCGTCGCCGGTGGAGCGGTCGGTGGAGGAGATCGAGACCGTCACCGACGAGAACCGGATGATCTGCGATCCCTATCCTCGTCTTCTGGTGGCCCGCGACACCGTCAACCAGGGTGCTGCCGCCATCGTGACCTCGGTTGCCGCTGCACGCAGACTCGGTGTGCCGGAACGTAACTGGGTTTATCTGCACGGCCACTCCGATTTGGTGGAGCAGCCCCTGCTCGACCGTGCGGACCTCGGTGCCGCCCCGGCATCGGCGATGGCGGCTCACGAGGCGCTGCGGGTGGCCGGCATCGATGTCGATCAGGTCGCCACCTTCGACCTCTACAGCTGCTTTCCGTTCCCGGTGTTCGTGATCTGCGACGCCCTGGGTCTCGCGCCCGAGGACCCCCGTGGCCTGACCCTCACCGGTGGACTGCCGTACTTCGGTGGCCCCGGCAACAGCTATTCGTTGCACGCAATCGCCGAAACCGTCGCCCGGATGCGCGACACCCCGGGTCGTTTCGGCTTCGTCGGCGCCAACGGCGGGATCGCCAGCAAGTACTCGGCCGGTGTCTACTCGACCGAACCGGCTCCGTGGCGGCAGTCCCGCAGCGCTGAGCTCAATGCGCAGGTCGCCGCGCTGCCGACGGTGCCGGTGACCAAGCGCGCCGACGGGACGGGCACGATCGAGACCTATTCGGTGCGCCACGACTGGCCCGTGCGGACCGGCATCATCGTCGGGCGGCTCGACGCGGACGGCTCCCGCTTCATGGCGACCAGCGAGGACCCCGACCTCGTCGCGGTCCTGGCCGAGGCCGACCCGCTGGGCACCGCAGTCACGGTCACGTCCACCGACAACGGCAACCGCGCTTTGCTGCGCTAGTCGGGACCGTCAGAACAACGTCGTCACAGTCGGGGTCAGGACGAAGCCGTGCTGACCCACGCGGCAGGCCGTCATGCCGGAATCGTCGACGCCGCACTCGATGTCGCGATAGACGATCTTGTGGCCCGAAGGCAGCTGCTTGACGCCCGAGGCGGCGATCGTGGCCGGGTCCAGCGGTGGATACGACGGAGCGACGGTCGCCGGTTCGTCGGTCGCCACCAGAACCTGCCAGGTCCCGGGCCCGAGGTCCGGTCGCGGCCCCTCGCACGACAAGGTCAACCGGTTCGGGTCGTCGAGTGAGTTCATGGTGTTGTGGCTGCACAGCTGTCCGTCGGGCGTGACGAAGTCGAACCCGGTGAACCGGGGGTAGCTCTGCATGTACTCCGCCGGGTCGACGGCCGGGTACCCCGACAGGTCGGGCATCTGCGGCGGCGGGTCGGCGGCCGCGTCGGCGCAGCCCACCGTCAGCGCGACCAAGGCCGCACCTGCGGCCGCGGCGCCCCGCCGGATCAACGTCGTCGTCACACCTGGATTATCGCGGCGTCGCAGGGTTGGCGTTACCCGCCGGACCGGTGCGTTGTCGCTCAGACCAGGGCGGTGAGCTTTCCGGCGAGGCGTTCGACGTAGTCCGCGACGTCGTCGGGGCTGCGGTCGGGCAGCCCGAACAGCACCTCGGTCACCCCGAGGTCGCGCCAGCGGGCCAGCTTGTCCGGGTCGGGTTTGAAGTCCAGCGCCACCACCTGCGGGGCGCCCTCGCGCCCGGCGCCGGCCCAGGTGTCCTGCAGCAGTTTCACGGGCGCGTCGATGTCGAAGTCGCGGGGCGTGGTGATCCAACCGTCGGCCGACCGGGCGATCCACTTGAAGTTCTTCTCGGTGCCCGCGGCGCCGACGAGGACAGGGACATGCGACTGCACGGGTTTCGGCCAGGCCCACGACGGGCCGAAGTCGACGAACTCGCCGTGATACTCGGCCTCCTCCTGGGTCCACAGCGCACGCATCGCCTCCAGGTACTCACGCAGCATCGTGCGCCGCCGGCCGGGCGGCACATTGTGGTCGGCCAGTTCGTCGGTGTTCCAGCCGAATCCGACGCCCAGGGAGACCCGGCCGCCGGAGAGATGATCGAGGGTGGCGATCGACTTGGCCAGCGTGATCGGGTCGTGTTCGACGGGCAGCGCCACCGCCGTGGACAGCCGAACCCGGGAGGTCACCGCACACGCGGCGCCCAGCGAAACCCAGGGGTCCAGCGTGCGCATGTACCGGTCGTCGGGCAGTGAGTCGTCACCGGTCGTGGGATGCGCAGCTTGGCGCTTGATCGGGATGTGGGTGTGTTCGGGCACATAAAACGTGGTGAAGCCGTGATCGTCGGCCAGCTTGGCCGCAGCCGCCGGCGTGATCCCGCGATCGGAGGTGAACAGCACCAATCCAAAGTCCATGCGGAGAATTAGAACGTGTTCCAATACGGGACCGCAAGGGGGGCGCTGCGCAGCGCAGACCGGATATGTGCGACGAATGCCGCTCACCGGCGGTGATTTTGTGAGTTCGCTGTGAGTCCCGGGCGCGGGCCCAGGTGCAGAAGTGGTGCTCCGGGGGTGCGCTAGCGTGGGTGACCGAATCGCCCACGCTGTCCGTCGCCCCGCCGACGGATCGTGTCGGCACCGCCCGTCACCGACGATGCGGTGCCCGTATCGCACAGGAGAGTCCATGTCGTACCCCCAAGGCGCGCCCGGAGGCCCCGGTTACCAGCCCACGCAGCCGCAGACCAACCAGTTCGCCGCGCCGACCCAGCAGTTCAGCAGGGTGCCCGACAGCGGGCCTGGCGCTGAGGGCCCCAGCAAGCTGCCTACATACCTCAGCGGGGCCGTCGCCGCGCTGGGTCTACTGGTGTACCTGGCCGGGTTCGCGCCGCAGTTCACCATCACCGCGTCGGATTTCCCCGGCCTGGGCCAGCTCAGCGGAAGCTCGCTGGGCTTGCTGTTCGCGGTCATCGCAGCGGTGCTGGCGGGACTGCTTTCGGGTTTGAGCCTGCTGCCCAAGCAGCCGAACTACACGCCGATCGCGGCTGTCGGGGCGGTGCTGGCCTTTCTGCTGGTCATCGCCGAGGTGATCAAGAAGCCCAGCGGAGCGACCGTCGACTGGGGCCTCTACCTGGTGATCGCGTTCACGCTGCTGCAGGCTGCGGTCGCCGTCGTGGTGGTGTTGTTCCAGTCCGGCATCCTCACCGCTCCCGCACCGCGGCCGCGCTACGACCAGCCGCAGCACTTCGGTCAGTACCCCGGGCACTACTACGGTCAGCCGCAGGGACAGCACCAGGGTCAGCCGCAGCAGCAGGGTCGCCCCGGCTATCCGACGCCCTACGGTGGCTACCCCAGCACCGGCCCGTCCACCGGCGGCTTTCCGGCGTCTTCAGGGTCCGCGCCGGCACCGCAGTCCGGCCCGTCCTCGCAGTCGGGCCCTCCGACTCCGCCGACCGGATACCCGACGTACGGACAGCCGCCGGCGAGCAACGCGCCGACGACCCAAGTTCCTGCGCAACACCAGTCGTCATCGCCGCAGTCGGATCAGTCGTCGTCGTAGTCTGAGCCGCGCGTGCGCGTGAGGCGTGCGCCCGAGCTTTCGCGAGGAGCGACTTCACCCGTGACCAGACGACCGCACCCGGGCGGCGCCCCCCGCCCGGCCGGCGGAACCCGGCAGGCGCGTGATCTGCTCCGGGTCGCCTTCGGGCCGTCGATCGTGGCGCTGGTCGTCATCGCCGCGGTGGTGCTGCTTCAGCTGCTGATCGCCAACAGCGACATGACCGGCGCGTTCGGCGCGATCGCCAGCATGTGGCTGGCCGTCCACCAGGTTCCCGTCTCGATCGCCGGCAGCGCGCTCGGGGTGATGCCGCTGCTGCCGGTGCTGGCGATGATCTACGGCACCGCGCGCACCACCGCCGCCGCCACCACGAGCGCATCCTGGTTCGTCACGCGCTGGGTGGTGGCTTCGGCGGTCGGCGGCCCGATTCTGATTGCGGCGCTCTGTCTGGCGGTCATCCATGACGCCGCGTCGGTGCTGACCGACCTGCAGACGCCCGACGCACTGCGCGCATTCGGTGGGGTGCTGGTCGTGCACGCGATCGGCGCCGTGGTGGGGGTCGGTTCTCGGGTCGGGCGGCGGATGCTGAGGTCGTCACCGCTGCCGAGCTGGTTGTTCGACGCGGTTCGCGCTGCCGCAGCCGGCGTGTTGGCGCTGATGGGGCTGTCCGGAGTGATCACCGCGGGGTCGCTGGTCGTGCACTGGTCGACGATGCACGAGCTGTACGCGATCACCGACTCGGTGTTCGGTCAGTTCAGCCTGACCGTGCTTTCGGTGCTGTACGTACCGAACGTCATGGTGGGCGCGGCGGCGGTGGCCGTGGGGTCCAGCGCGCATGTGGGACTGGCGACGTTCAGCTCGTTCACGGTGTTCGGCGGCGACATCCCCGCGCTTCCGATACTTGCCGCGGCGCCGACCCCACCTCTGGGCCCGGTTTGGGTTGCGCTGATGATCGTCGCCGCCGTTTCCGGAGTCGCTCTCGGCCAGCAGTGTGCCCGCCGGCCGCTTCCCCCGCTGACCGCGCTGGCGAAGGTGGCGGTGGCGGCGGCACTGGCGGCGGTGACCATGGCACTCCTGGGGTATGCCGGCGGCGGGACGTTGGGCAATTTCGGTGAGGTCGGAGTCGATCAGGCGACCTTCGGGCCGGCGGTATTTCTGTGGTTCGCCGGAATCGGCGGGTTGACCGTGGCGATGTCGGGCGGCCTGGCGCCGCGGGTGCGCCGGCCGGTTGTGAAGCCCGAACCGGAGCCGACTCCGCGGGACGAGTCCGAGACTGACGGCGACGTCATTGATGCCGAGGAGCCCTCGAGCGATGAGGTTGGGGAGGTCGAGTCCCCGCCCGCTGAACGCGCGGACGCCACCTCAGAGGAGTCACCTGCCGCTGCCGGGGAGCCGGTGTTGACGGGCAAGCCCCACCGCCCGGACCTCCAGGGGATGGATCTCGAGGACATCGACCCCGAGGAGCACTTCGTCGTAGACGAAGCAGATGGCTGGGGCGTCGTAGACGAAGCGGATGGCTGGGGCGTCGTAGACGAAGCGGATGGCCGGGGTGTCGTGGACGAACCGGATGGCCGGGGTGTCGTAGACGAAGCGGATGGCCGGGGTGTCGTGGACGAAGCGGATGGCCGGGGTGTCGTGGACGAAGCGGATGGCCGGGGTGTCGTGGACGAAGCGGATGGCCGGGGTGTCGTGGACGAAGCGGATGGCCGGGATGTCATGGAGGACCCCGAGGAGCACTTCGTGGTAGACGAAGCAGATGACCGGGGCGTCGTCGACGAACCGGGCGACCACAGACGCGGCACCGAATGATCACCTATTAGGCTCTCTGGCGTGCAGCCAGAGGTCCGTGTGCCCCCGAGCGCACCGGCGCGGCTGGTGGTGCTGGCGTCGGGCACCGGTTCGTTGCTCGAGACACTGCTGAAGTCCGCCGTCGGCGACTATCCGGCCCGGGTTGTCGCGGTCGGGACCGACCGGGCGTGCCGCGCCCTCGATGTCGCTGCGGACGCGTCGGTGCCGACGTTCACGGTGCGTCTCGGCGACCACCCGGACCGCGTTTCCTGGGATGCTGCCCTCACCGAGGCGACCGCGGCTCACGAACCAGATCTGGTGGTATCCGCCGGGTTCATGAAGATTCTTGGCGCGCAATTTCTTTCACGATTCCCCGCCCGGGTCGTCAACACCCACCCGGCGCTTCTGCCGGCTTTTCCCGGCGCCCACGCGGTTCCCGATGCCTTGGCCTACGGGGTCAAGGTGACCGGCTGCAGTGTGCACCTGGTCGATGCCGGCACCGACACCGGGCCGATCCTGGCGCAGCAGGCCGTGCCCGTGCTCGACGATGACGACGAAGCCACCCTGCACGAACGGATCAAAGTGGTGGAGCGACAACTTCTGGTGGATGTTCTCGAAGCGCTGGCCACCCGCGGCGTGACCTGGACCGGACGAAAGGCGACCATAGGATGAGCGAGGACGGTCGGCGGCGCATCCGCCGCGCACTGATCAGCGTGTACGACAAGACTGGATTGGTGCCGCTGGCGCAGGGGCTGCATGCCGCCGGTGTCGACATCGTGTCCACCGGTTCGACCGCCAAAACCATTGCCGGCGCGGGTGTTCCGGTGACGCCAGTGGAGACCGTCACCGGGTTCCCGGAGGTGCTCGACGGACGGGTCAAGACGCTGCATCCACATGTGCACGCCGGCCTGCTCGCCGATCAGCGTAAATCCGAGCACGTTTCGGCGCTCGCCGACTTGGGCGTCGCCCCGTTCGAGCTCGTGGTAGTGAATCTGTACCCGTTCACCCAGACCGTCAACTCCGGCGCCGACGTCGACGAGTGCGTCGAGCAGATCGACATCGGCGGGCCGTCGATGGTTCGGGCGGCGGCCAAGAATCATCCCAGTGTTGCCGTCGTGGTGGATCCGCTGGGCTACGACGGGGTGCTGGCTGCGGTGCGGGCCGGTGGGTTCACCCTGGCTGAACGAAAGAAGCTGGCCGCGTTGGCATTCCGGCACACCGCCGAGTACGACGTCGCGGTGGCCTCGTGGATGGAGTCGGTGCTGGCGCCGGAACAGGGTGCCGATGCAGCGGATACGGCCGGTCAGTTGCCGCCGTGGCTCGGTGCGACGTTCCGGCGCACCGCGGTGCTGCGTTACGGGGAGAACCCGCACCAGGGCGCAGCACTCTACCGCGACGACGGTGGCTGGCCGGGCCTCGCGCAGGCCGAACAGCTGCACGGCAAGGAGATGTCCTACAACAACTACACCGACGCCGACGCAGCATGGCGGGCGGCATTCGACCACGAAGACATCTGTGTCGCGATCATCAAGCACGCCAACCCGTGTGGCATCGCGATCTCCTCGGTGTCGGTGGCCGACGCCCACCGCAAGGCTCACGAATGTGACCCGCTGTCGGCCTTCGGTGGCGTGATCGCGGCCAACGCCGAAGTCACCGTCGAGATGGCCGAGACGGTCGCCGGCATCTTCACCGAGGTGATCGTCGCCCCGGCCTACGAACCGGGTGCGGTCGAGGTGCTGACGAAGAAGAAGAACATCCGCGTGCTGGTGGCCTCCGAGCCACAGGTCGGTGGGACCGAGTTCCGTCAGATCAGCGGCGGGCTGCTGATGCAGCAGCGCGACGCGGTGGATGCTGCCGGCGATGACCCGTTGAACTGGACGCTGGCCACCGGGTCGCCGGCCGATCCGACGACGCTTGCCGACCTTGTGTTCGCGTGGCGCACCTGCCGGGCGGTCAAATCGAACGCGATCGTCATCGCGCGCGACGGCGCGACGGTGGGCGTCGGCATGGGGCAGGTGAACCGCGTGGACGCGGCCCGGCTGGCGGTGGAGCGGGCAGGGGACCGCACCGGTGGTGCGGTCGCAGCCTCGGATGCGTTCTTCCCGTTCCCCGACGGTCTGGAGACGCTCACCCGCGCGGGTGTCAAGGCTGTGGTCCATCCGGGCGGATCCGTGCGCGACGACGAGGTGACCGCGGCCGCCGAAGCGGCGGGCGTCACGCTCTACCTGACCGGCGCGAGGCACTTCGCGCACTGACGGCGTGCAGGGGATCTCAGGCACTTCGCGCACTGACGGCGTGCAGTGGGTCCCCGGACGCGTCGGGCACTGACTGCGTGCGGCAGGTGTCCGTCGAGCGCGCACAAAATGCCAGCTCGTGGCGGTGTGTCGGGGACAGGCACGCGAGCTCGCGGAATGTAGTCGTAGCGTGGAGTGGTGACTTCACCTAACGATCTCCCCCGCACCGTCGGTGAGCTGCGCGCCTCGGGACACCGCGAACGCAGCGTGAAGGCCGAGCTCCGCGAGAATCTGCTGGCCAAGCTGAGCGCGGGTGTGGACGTCGCCGAGGTGTGGCCAGGGATCCTGGGCTTCGAGGACACCGTCATCCCGCAGCTCGAGCGCGCCCTGATCGCCGAACACGACATCGTGCTGCTCGGTGAGCGCGGCCAGGGCAAGACGCGCCTGTTGCGCGCCCTGAGCGGGCTGCTCGACGAATGGACCCCGGTCATCGCCGGCGCCGAACTCGGCGAGCACCCCTACAGCCCGATCACCCCCGAGTCGATCAAGCGGGCCGCCGATTCCGGCGACGACCTCCCAGTGGCCTGGAAACACCGCAGCGAGCGCTACACCGAGAAGCTGGCCACCCCGGACACCAGCGTCGCCGACCTGGTCGGCGACATCGACCCGATCAAGGTCGCCGAGGGCCGCAGCCTGGGCGACCCCGAGACCATCGCCTACGGCCTGATCCCGCGGGCGCACCGCGGCATCGTCGCCGTCAACGAGCTGCCCGACCTCGCCGAGCGCATCCAGGTCGCCATGCTCAACGTGATGGAGGAGCGCGACATCCAGGTGCGCGGCTACACGCTGCGGCTGCCGTTGGACGTCCTCGTCGTCGCCAGCGCCAACCCCGAGGACTACACCAACCGCGGGCGCATCATCACCCCGCTCAAGGACCGCTTCGGCGCCGAGATCCGCACCCACTATCCGCAGGAACTCGACGCCGAGGTCGGGGTCATCAGCCAGGAGGCCCATCTGGCGGCCGAGGTCCCGGATTACCTGCTGCAGATCCTGGCGCGGTTCGCCCGCGCGCTACGCGAGTCGACGTCGATCGACCAACGTTCCGGGGTGTCGGCGCGATTCGCCATCGCCGCGGCCGAGACGGTCGCCGCGTCGGCCCGGCACCGCGGCGCGGTGCTCGGCGAATCCGATCCGGTGGCCCGCGTCGTGGACCTCGGCACCATCATCGACGTGCTGCGCGGGAAACTGGAGTTCGAATCCGGCGAGGAGGGCCGCGAGCAGGCCGTGCTCGAGCACCTGTTGCGCCGGGCGACCGCCGAGACCGCTCAGCGGCTGCTCGGTGGGATCGATGTGGCGCCGATCGTGACGGCCGTCGAAGGCGGATCGCCGGTCACCACCGGCGAGCGGGTGTCCGCCCGTGAGGTGCTCGACGCGTTGCCCGAGGTCCCCGCCGTCGCCGAGATCCAGCGCCGCCTCGGTGCGCAGACCGAAGGCCAGCGCGCCGCGGCCATCGAACTGGCCCTCGAGGCGTTGTACCTGGCCAAGAGAATCGACAAGGTGTCAGGCGAGGGCGAAACGGTCTATGGCTAGGAGCGCGACGACCAAGCAGCGAGGTACGAGCTGCGTTGAGGAGTGCGACAGTGGGGTCTAAACAATCGAGGACATCGCGGTACTCGCGATACACCGGCGGGCCCGACCCACTGGCCCCGCCCGTCGACCTGCGCGAAGCGCTCGAGGCGATCGGGCAGGACGTCATGGAGGGCACCTCGCCTCGTCGGGCGCTGTCTGAACTGCTTCGTCGCGGTTCGAAGAGCATGCCCGGCGCCGACCGGCTGGCCGCCGAGGCGAACCGGCGCCGACGGGAGTTGTTGCAGCGCAACAACCTCGACGGAACGCTGGCCGAGATCAAGCAGCTGCTCGATGACGCGGTGCTGGCCGAGCGCAAGGAGTTGGCGCGCGCGCTCGACGACGACGCCCGGTTCGGCGAGCTGCAACTGGACGCGCTGTCGCCGTCCCCGGCCAAGGCAGTGCAGGAGCTCTCCGAATACGACTGGCGCTCGGCGGAGGCCCGCGAGAAGTACGAGCAGATCAAGGATCTGCTCGGCCGCGAAATGCTCGATCAGCGTTTCGCCGGCATGAAGCAGGCCCTCGAGAACGCCACCGACGAGGACCGCCAGCGGGTCAACGAGATGCTCGACGACCTGAACAACCTGCTGGACAAGCACGCTCAGGGCCAGGACACGCCGGAAGACTTTCAGGATTTCATGGCCAAGCACGGCGAGTTCTTCCCGGAGAACCCGCGCAACATCGACGAGCTGCTCGACTCGCTGGCCCAGCGCGCTGCCGCCGCCCAGCGGTTCCGCAACAGTCTGTCCGAACAGCAGCGTGCTGAGCTGGATCAGTTGGCGCAGCAGGCTTTCGGGTCACCGTCGTTGATGAACGCGCTCAACCGGCTCGACGCGCACCTGCAGTCCGCCCGCCCCGGCGAAGACTGGGAAGGCTCGCAGCGGTTCTCCGGCGACAACCCGATGGGCATGGGTGAGGGCGCACAGGCGATGGCCGACATCGCCGAACTCGAGCAGCTCGCAGAGCAGCTGTCGCAGAGCTACTCCGGTGCCAGTATGGACGACGTCGACCTCGACATGCTGGCCCGCCAGCTCGGCGAGGACGCCGCTGTGGACGCCCGTACCCTCTCCGAACTGGAACGGGCCCTGATGAACCAGGGGTTCCTCGACCGCGGCTCCGACGGCCAGTGGCGGCTGTCGCCCAAGGCGATGCGCCAACTCGGTCAGGCTGCGTTGCGTGATGTCGCCCAACAACTCTCGGGCCGCCACGGTGAGCGCGACACCCGTCGCGCGGGCGCCGCGGGAGAACTGACCGGGGCCACCCGGCCTTGGCAGTTCGGCGACACCGAGCCGTGGAACGTCACCCGCACCGTGACCAATGCGGTGTTGCGGCAGGCCGGGACCGGGGAGCGGCTCAACCGGTCGGTGCCGGTGCGCATCGAGGTCGACGACGTCGAGATCTCCGAGACCGAGACGCGCACCCAGGCGGCGGTGGCGCTGCTGGTGGACACGTCGTTCTCGATGGTGATGGAGAACCGCTGGCTGCCGATGAAGCGCACCGCACTGGCGCTCAACCACCTGGTCAGCACGAGGTTCCGCTCCGATGCGTTGCAGATCGTCGCGTTCGGCCGCTACGCCCGCACAGTCACGGCCGCCGAGCTGACCGGGTTGGAGGGCGTCTACGAACAGGGCACCAACCTGCATCATGCGTTGGCGCTGGCGACCCGGCACCTGCGGCGCCACCCGAACGCGCAGCCGGTGGTGCTCGTCGTCACCGACGGCGAACCGACGGCGCACCTCGAGGACTTCGGCGGTGAGGGTTCGTCGGTGTTCTTCGATTACCCGCCGCACCCGCGCACCATCGGGCACACCGTCCGCGGTTTCGACGAGGTCGCCCGGCTGGGTGCGCAGGTGACGATCTTCCGGCTCGGCAGCGACCCGGGGCTGGCGCGTTTCATCGATCAGGTCGCCCGCAGGGTCGGCGGTCGGGTCGTGGTGCCCGATCTGGACGGGTTGGGTGCCGCGGTGGTGGGCGATTACCTCAGTGCGAAACGGCGCCGTTAGGCGGGTTTGCGCTTCTTGCGTTTGACGCCGACGCTGCCCCACAGCGAGAGGCCGCGTATCTTCACGCACGGCGCGCCCGGCGAGCCCTCGCCGGTGACGTCGTGCTCGAAGCTGCCCATCACCGCCTTGCCGTGCAGGTCGAGGTTCACCTCGGGCGGCACCAGGATGGTTTGCCCGCCCATGATCGAATACGACCGGATCTCGACGTCATGACTGGTGAAGTCGGCGTAGCGCATGTCGATGACGCCGCCACCCCACAGCGCGAAGGTGGTCATCCGCTTGGGCACGTTCCATCGGCCCCGGCGCTCGAACCCGCTGAGGATCGCCAGCAGCAGCGTCGACGGGGCCGGCCGGCACGAGCCCCTGCGGCCCCGAGTCACCGCACCGGGCAGATCGTTCGACAGCCGGTCGAGCTCGTCGTACGTCGTGGCAGCGTAAGCCTTGGCGAGTCGGTCCTCGTACTCGGTCAATCCGAGCACACCGGACGCGGCGGCATCGGTCAGCAGCTGAGCGACCTCGATGCGATCCGTGTCGGCAGCACGCGTCGACCCGTTCCGCGAAGCGGGCCGGGTCATCGCAGCCTTCTGCGGATTGCGCGAGCACAGTTCGACATCAACCCCGAGCCTACGACGAACGTCGGGACATGCAAGCGGCTTCACCAAACTGTAAGGAGTCGTCACCTCCAGTCGGGTGCACGCTTCTGCAGGAAGGCCAGCATGCCCTCGCGGGCCTGCTCCGAGACGAACAGCGTCGCGGTCTGCTGCGTCAATTTCTCTGCGCGCCGATCGAAGTCGTCCAGCACGGCGGCGGTCGTCAGTGCTTTCGAGACGGCCAGCCCCTGTGGTGAACCCTGTCCGATCGCGGCCGTCAGTTCGGCCACTGTCGCCCCCACGTCGTCACTGGCGACGGTGATCAGGCCGATGTCCGCGGCGACGTCGGCGCCGAACTTCTCGCCGGTGACGAAGTAGCGACCGGCAGCTCGCGCCGTCATCTTCGGCAGCAAGGTGAGCGAGATGATCGACGGCGCGACTCCGAGCCGCGCCTCGGTCAGGGCGAAGGTGCTCGACCGGCCCGCCACCGCGATGTCGCACGCGCCGACCAGGCCCATTCCGCCGGCGCGAACGTGGCCGTCGACCTCGGCGATCACCGGCAGCGGCAACTCGAGAATCCGGCGCAACAGCCGCGTCATCTCCTGCGCCCGCGCGGCTGCCTGCTCGGCCGGATCACTGCTCGACGCCGACGCCTCGCTCAGGTCGGCGCCCGCGCAGAACGTCCCTCCGGTGTGCCCGAGCACGACCACCCGCACGCCCTGCTCCGCGGTCGCGCGGGTCAGCCCGTCATGCAGCTGCTCGACGAGCGCCGACGACAGGGCGTTGCGGTTGTGCGGCGAATCCAACGTGAGCCGTGCGACCGGCCCCTCCCGCTCGAACCGGACCAGCTGGGTCATCAGGACGCCTCCCTCAGTACGAACGGGGCAGGCCGAGCGAGGTCTGCGCCACGAAGTTCAGGATCATTTCCCGGCTGACCGGTGCGATGCGGGCCAGCCGGGAGGCGGTCAGCACCGACGCGATGCCGTACTCCTTGGTCAACCCGTTGCCGCCCAGCGACTGCACCGCCTGATCGACTGCGCGCACCGAGGCCTCACCGGCGGCGTACTTGGCCATGTTCGCGGCCTCGGCAGCCGCCACGTCGTCCCCGGCGTCGTAGAGGGAGGCCGCCTTCTGCATCATCAGCTTGGCCAGCTCGATCTCGATGTGGTTCTGCGCCAGCGGATGTGACAGGCCCTGGTGTGCGCCGATCGGGGTTTTCCACACCTGACGCTGTTTGACGTAGTCGACCGCCTTGTCGATCGCGAAGCGGCCCATCCCCACCGCGCTGGCCGCGCCCATGATGCGTTCCGGGTTCAACCCGGCGAACAACTGCGCGATCGCCGCATCCTCGGAGCCGACCAGGGCGTCGGCCGGCAGGCGCACCTCGTCGAGGAACAGCTGGAACTGGAACTCCGGGCTGACGATCTCCATCGGGATCTTGGTGTAGGTCAAACCCGGTGTATCGGTGGGGACCACGAACAGTGCGGGCTTGAGGTTGCCGGTCTTGTGATCTTCAGTCCGCCCGACCACGAGGACGGCCTGGGCCTGGTCGACACCGGAGATGTAGACCTTCTGCCCCGACAGGATCCAGTCGCTGCCGTCGCGGCGCGCGGTGGTGGTGATCTTGTGCGAGTTGGAGCCGGCGTCGGGCTCGGTGATCGCGAACGCCATCGTGATGGAACCGTCGGCGATGCCGGGAATCCAGCGCTTCTTCTGGTCCTCGGTACCGAACTTGGAGATGATGGTGCCGTTGATCGCCGGTGAGACGACCATCATCAGAAGCGCCGACCCGGCGGCGGCCATCTCCTCCATGACCAGGCTCAGCTCGTACATGCCGGCTCCGCCGCCGCCGTACTCCTCGGGAAGGTTGACGCCGATGAACCCGAGCTTGCCGGCTTCGGACCACAGTTCCTCGGTGTGCTCACCGGCGCGGGCCTTCTCCAGGTAGTAGTCCTGGCCGTAGTTGGCGGCCATCGCGGCCACCGCCTTGCGCAGGGCCTGCTGTTCTTCGGTCTCGATGAAACCGCTCACGGGATCTCCTTCTCGTTGTCCCCGGCGTCGACCCGGGCCAGTATGGAGCCGACCTCGACCTGGCGGCCGGGCTCGACGTTGAGTTCGACCAGCACACCGTCGGTGGGCGCGGTGATGGTGTGCTCCATCTTCATCGCCTCGAGCCAGATCAGCGGCTGGCCGGCGGTCACCGCGTCGCCGACCGTCGCGGCGACGCGCAGCACCGACCCCGGCATCGGCGCCACCAGCGATCCCTGGGCGAGCGCGGCGGCCGGGTCCGGGTAGCGCGGCAGGGCGGTCAGTCGCACACTGCCGGCCGGCGAGTCGACGAAGACGTCGCTTCCGTAGCGGCACACGTCGAACGGTCGCTCGACGCTGCCGTCGGCGAGCACGACGTGCCCGCGCGACGCCGAGACGACGGTGACGTCGTCGTGCCCGTGGATGCGCACCCCGTCGCGGTGGAAGCGGTATCGCACGTCGTGGGTGTGACCGCCGGCGTCGTCGTAGCTCTTCTGTTGCGGGATCGACCCGAGGTTGCGCCACCCGCTCGGGGTCCCGGCGAAAACTGTTGCCGTGTCACGGTTGTGGGCCGCATCGGCCAGTGCGGCGGCGATGGCCGACAGCCCGACCGCGCGGTCGTCGGCAACCGGTCGGGCCAGCTCGGGCAAGCCGTGCGTGTCGAAGAACGCGGTGTCGGTCGCACCGTTGACGAAGGCGGGGTGACGCAGCACGTTGACCAGCAGGTCACGGTTGGTGTCGACCCCGTGCATGCGGGTGCGCACCAGCGCGTCGGCGAGCAGGGTCGCTGCCTGTCGGCGGGTCGGCGCGTAGGAGATGATCTTGGCGATCATCGGGTCGTAGAACACCGAGATGATCGAGTTGTCCTCGATGCCCGAATCGACTCTGATGCCGCTGCGGTCGATCCCGCCGAAGCGGACCGTGGCGGACGGCACGGCGAACCGGTGCACTGCGCCCGCCTGTGGCTGCCAGTCCTTCGCCGGGTCCTCGGCGTAGAGCCGGGCCTCGATGGAATGGCCGCGCGCCGGCGGCGGCTCGGGATCCAGCGCCGCACCGTCGGCGACGGCGATCTGCAGCTCGACCAGGTCCAGTCCGGTGGTGAGTTCGGTGACGGGGTGCTCGACCTGCAGGCGGGTGTTCATCTCCAGGAAGAAGAACGAGCCCTCGTCGTCGGCCATGAACTCCACGGTGCCCGCTCCGGTGTAACCGATGGCCGAAGCGGCCAGGCGGGCCGCCTCGAAGAGCTTCCCGCGCATCCCCGGGGTGCGCTCGACCAGGGGAGACGGTGCCTCTTCGATGATCTTCTGGTGACGTCGCTGGATCGAGCATTCACGTTCACCGACCGCCCACACGCTGCCGTGGGTGTCCGCCATCACCTGCACCTCGATGTGGTGACCGGACGCCAGGTAGCGCTCGCAGAACACCGTCGGGTCGCCGAAGGCGGACTGCGCTTCGCGACGGGCGGCCTCGACCTGGCCGGCGAGATCGGCGATCTCGCGCACCACCCGCATGCCGCGACCGCCGCCGCCCGCGGACGCCTTGATCAGCACCGGCAACATGTCGGCGGTCACGGCGTGCGGGTCGAGTTCGTCGAGCACCGGAACGCCCGCGGCGGCCATGATCTTCTTGGCCTCGATCTTCGAGCCCATCGCCGCCACGGCGGGCACGGGCGGGCCGATCCAGGTGGGCCCGGCATTCTGCACCGCGGCCGCGAAATCGGCGTTCTCGGAGAGGAATCCGTAACCGGGGTGAACCGCGTCGGCCCCGGCGGCGTGCGCGGCGGCGATGAGTTGCGCGGGGTCCAGATAGCCGCGGGTGCCTTCCAGACGGACCCGGGCGTCCGCCTCAGCGACGTGGGGTGCCTCGGCGTCCGGGTCGGTGTACACCGCGACCGTCCGCAGACCGAGGCGCCGGCAGGTGGCGAACACCCGGCGGGCGATCTCGCCGCGGTTGGCCACCAGAACCGTGGTGATCATCGTTCTCCTCCGGCGAATTCGGCGCGTTTCTGCACCCTTAGTGTCGCGTTGCGCGCCCGATTCACGGTCATCACATCCGGAAGACGCCGAAGTTCGACGTCCCCTCGATCGGCGCGTTGGCGATGGCCGACAAGCACATGCCGAGCACGGTGCGCGTGTCGCGGGGGTCGATGACCCCGTCGTCGTAGAGCCGGCCCGACAGGAACATCGGCAACGACTCGGCCTCGATCTGGGCCTCCACCGCGGCTTTCAGCGCCGCGTCGGCGTCCTCGTCGACCTGCTGGCCGCGGGCCTCGGCTGCCGCGCGGCTGACGATGGACAGCACCCCGGCCAGCTGCGTGCCGCCCATCACCGCCGACTTCGCGCTGGGCCAGGCGAACAGGAACCGGGGATCGTAGGCGCGTCCGCACATGCCGTAGTGCCCGGCTCCATAGGAGGCCCCGATCAGCAGCGAGATGTGCGGCACCGTCGAGTTGGAGACGGCGTTGATCATCATCGAGCCGTGCTTGATCATTCCGCCCTCCTCATACGCCTTGCCGACCATGTAGCCGGTCGTGTTGTGCAGGAACAACAGTGGCGTGTCGGAGCGGTTGGCCAGCTGGATGAACTGGGTGGCCTTCTGGGACTCCTCACTGAACAGCACGCCGCGCGCATTGGCCAGGATGCCCAGCGGATAGCCGTGCAGCGTCGCCCACCCGGTCACCAGCGAACCGCCGTAGAGAGGCTTGAACTCGTCGAACTCCGAGCCGTCGACGATGCGTGCGATCACATCGCGCGGGTCGAACGGGATACGCAGGTCCGGCGGCACGATGCCGATCAGCTCTGCGGGATCGAACAGCGGCTCGGTGAACGGGCCTGGCGCCGGGCCCGCCTTGCGCCAGTTCAACCGGGCGACGATGCGTCGGCCGATGCGCAGCGCGTCGAGTTCGTCGACGGCGAAGTAGTCGCCCAGCCCGGAGGTCCTGGCATGCATCTCGGCGCCGCCGAGGGACTCGTCATCGGATTCCTCACCCGTGGCCATCTTGACCAGCGGCGGTCCGGCCAGGAACACCTTCGACCGTTCCTTGATCATCACCACGTGGTCCGACATGCCGGGAATGTAGGCGCCGCCGGCGGTCGAGTTGCCGAAGACGATGGCGACGGTCGGGATCCCGGCCGCCGAGAGCCGGGTGAGGTCCCGGAACATCCGACCACCCGGGATGAAGATCTCCTTCTGGGTGGGTAGGTCGGCGCCGCCGGACTCCACCAGCGAGATCACCGGCAACCGGTTCTCTAATGCGATCTGGTTGGCCCGCAGGATCTTGCGCAGTGTCCACGGATTGGAGGTGCCGCCCTTGACGGTGGGGTCGTTGGCGACCAGCAGACATTCGACGCCGCTGACCGCCCCGATGCCGACCACGACGCTGGCGCCGACGGTGAAATCGGTGCCCCACGCCGCCAACGGGCTCAGCTCCAGAAACGGCGAGTCCGGATCCACCAGCGCTTCGATGCGTTCACGGGCGGTCATCTTGCCGCGGGCGTGGTGTCGGGCGACGTACTTCTCGCCGCCGCCGTCGAGCGCCTTGGCGTGTTCGGCCTCCAACTCGGCGATCTTGGCCGTCATCGCCGCGGCGGCCTCGGTGAACGCCGTCGAGCGCGGGTCGATCGTCGACCGCAGGGCCGCTGCGCCGGTCGGTGCGGTCATGCCTGGTATCCCAGCGTCTTGGCGGCCAGGCCGGTGAGGATTTCCGTTGTGCCGCCGCCGATGCCGAGTATTCGCATGTCGCGGTACTGCCGCTCGATCTCCGACTCGGCCATGTACCCCATCCCGCCGAACAGCTGGACCGCCTGGTTGGCCACCCACTCGCCGGCCTCGACGGCGGTGTTCTTGGCGAAGCACACCTCGGTGATCAGATCCACGTCCCCGCTGAGCTGCCGCTCGACGACGTTGCGGGTGTAGACCCGGGCCACGTCGATGCGCCTCGCCATCTCGGCCAGCGTGTTCTGCACCGACTGGCGCGCGATCAGCGGCTTGCCGAACGTCTCGCGGTTGCGGCACCAGTCGACGGTCAGGTCGAGGCAGCGTTGCGCACTCGAATATGCCTGTGCGGCAAGGCCGACCCGCTCGGAGACGAAGGCGGCGGCGATCTGGAGGAAACCGGTGTTCTCGGCGCCCACGAGATTGGCGGACGGCACGCGCACATCGGTGTAGGACAGTTCGGCGGTGTCGGAGGACCGCCAGCCCATCTTGTCGAGCTTGCGGCTGACCTCGAATCCGGGGGTGCCCTTGTCGACGACGATCAGTGACACCCCGGCGGCACCCGGCCCGCCGGTGCGCGCAGCGGTGACGACGTAGTCGGAGCGCACCCCGGAGGTGATGTAGGTCTTGGCGCCGTTGAGGATGTACTCGTCACCCTCTCTGGCGGCTCGGGTGGTCAGGTGCCCGACGTCGGATCCGCCGCCCGGTTCGGTGATCGCGAGCGAGCCGATCTTCTCCCCGCGCAGGGTCGGTCGCACATAGGTGTCGATCAGGTGCTCGTCGCCGGAGGCGATCATGTGGGGCACCGCGATACCGCAGGTGAACAGCGACGCGAACACTCCACCGGGGGCGCCTGCCTGGTGCATCTCCTCGCAGATCACCACGGCGTCGGCCCCGTCCCCGCCCTCGCCGCCCACCGATTCCGGGAACCCGGCGCCGAGCAGCCCCGCCGCCGCGGCCTTACGGTGCAACTCGCGCGGCAGCTCGCCGGTGTGTTCCCACTCGGTGACGTGGGGGAGGACCTCGCGTTCAGCGAAGGCGCGCACCGTCTTCCGGAGGTCGTCGCGCTCGGGTGTGGTCCAGATGCTCACGGCAGCAACTCCTCTGGTGTGTCACATAGGTCGACAGGGATGTCGACATATCGGCTGCGCAGCCATTCCCCCAGGCCCTTGGCCTGGGGATCGAAACGGGCCTGGTACGCCACGCCCTGGCCGAGGATGTCGTCGATGACGAAGTTCACCGCGCGCAGGTTGGGCAGCAGGTAGCGGGTGATCGGCAGGTCGGTTGCCTCGGGTAGCAGCTCGCGCAGCGCATCCACCGTGAGCGTGTTCGCCAGCCACTCCCACTGCTCGTCGGTGCGGACCCATAGTCCGACGTTGGCGCTGCCCCCTTTGTCGCCGCTGCGCGCTCCGGCGATGAGGCCCAGCGGCATCCGCCGGGTCTTCCCTTCGGGCCGGGCGGGCGGTGCGGCCGGCTCCGGCACCGGTGCCAGTTCCTGGGTGTCGGTGGTAGCTGGGATGTCGACGCGGGTGCCATCGGCGTGCACGGCGACGTGGGTGAGCTTGTCGGCCGGCACGTAGGCCGCGGTGAACACCCCGTAGACCTGACCGTCGCCGGGCGGGGCGGTGCTCGTGAATCCCGGATAGCTGGCCAGGGCCAGCTCGACAGCCGCGGACGAGAAGCGGCGGCCGACCGTCGCGGCGTCGGGATCCCTGGCCACGCAGCGCAACAGCGCGCTCGCGGTCTGTTCGGTGTCCGCGTCGGGGTGGTCGGTGCGCGCCAGCGTCCATTCCAGTTCCGCCGGGCTGGCGGTCAGGCCGGCCTCGAGCTGCCGCCGCACCAGGGCGGCTTTGGCGTCGATGTCCAAACCGGTGAGCACGAACGTCACCTCGTTGCGGAAGCCGCCCAGGCTGTTGAGCGACACTTTCACCGTCGGTGGCGGCGGCTCACCGCGCACCCCGCTGAGCCGCACTCGGTCCTCGCCCTCGTCGGTCAGCGTGATGCTGTCCACCCGCAGCGTCGCGTCAGGATTGGCGTAGCGGGCCCCCGCGATCTCGTAGAGCAGCTGCGCGGTCACGGTGCCGACGGTCACGGCGCCGCCCGTGCCGGGGTGCTTGGTGATCACCGACGAGCCGTCGGCGTGGATCTCGGCGATCGGGAAGCCGGGATGGGTGAGGTCGCCGAGTTCGGTGAAGAACGCGTAGTTGCCGCCGGTGGCCTGGGTGCCGCACTCGATGACGTGTCCGGCGGCGATGGCGCCGGCGATCCGGTCATGGTCGGTGGGTTGCCAGCCGAAGTGTGCGGCGGCCGGACCGACGATGACCGAGGCGTCGGTGACCCGACCGGTCACGACGATGTCGGCGCCGCTGTCGAGACACTCCACGATGCCCCACGCGCCGAGGTAGGCGTTGGCGGTGAGCGGGGCGCCCAGACCGAGTTCGTCGGCGCGGGGCAGCAGATCGTCACCTTCGACGTGTGCGACGGTGGCAGGAACGCCCAGGGTGTCGGCCAGCGTCCGGATCGCGTCAGCTAATCCGGCTGGATTGAGGCCGCCCGCGTTGGCGACGATGCGCACCTGGCGGTCTCGCGCGAGTCCGAGGCATTCTTCGAGCTGGCGCAGGAACGTCTTGGCGTAGCCGCGTTCCGGGTTCTTCATCCGGTCGCGGCCCAGGATCAGCATCGTCAGCTCGGCCAGGTAATCACCTGTGAGGTAGTCGAGTTCGCCGCCGGTCAGCATCTCGTGCATGGCCGACAGGCGGTCGCCGTAGAAGCCCGAACAGTTTCCGATGCGGACCGCTGACGCCACGCGCACTCCCTTGTGAACCCACAGGCCGGATGCTCGCCCAACCAACCGGTAGGTTACTTCTTACCGACGGTACCGAGTCAACCCCTTGGCAAATCCTGTCCGGGCCGCTATCCGGACAGCGAAGAACAATGGCCTCTGACCTGCGCGGCAAGGCTGCATCGTCTCGGCCCGCCGAGGCGTGGACTCGGGTAGGCTTGCGCTCGCGCGCCCGGTCAGTGCACAGCGAAATTTCGCCGTGGTGGTGGAGTCGCAGTTGTGCGCGCACCGGCCGGCCGCGGCGCCGGATCGTTGCGATTTCGGGGAGCCATCTCGAGATGCGTGTGGCCTCTTGGGGGATCGACATCCGGACCAACGATGATGTCGACCGGTCAGGAGGGAGAACGATGCGGAAGGTCCTACACCGCGCAGTGCCGATTGTGGTGGCGGGGGCATGTGCCGCCGCACTGTTGTCCGCGACGGCGGCCAACGCTGCTGTCCCCGGCGGTCTCAGCGCGAGCCCGGTGATGCCGTTCCCGCAATCCGACGTGATGTGTGACCTCATGTCGTACTGCGACACCGGTCTCGATCTCGTGGTCACGGGACGAAGCGAGCGCGACGATCCCGAGTTCGGCGGCGGCTTCCTGACCCCCAACCCGGCTCTCGCCGACAACTGAATTTTCTGCAATTCTGCACACAGATGACTCGAACACCTGAAAGAGGAGTGGGTATGTCCTTCATCGTCCGTTCTGCCGGCGTCGTGGCGATCGCCGGTGCCGCGCTGCTGGGCAGCGCCGCGACCGCAGCCGCCGAGCCGCCCAACTGCACCCTGGCCGACATGTCCGGGGTCCTCTCCGGTGTGTCCGCCGGGATGTCGGCGTATCTGTTCACCCATCCGGAGGTCAACGCCGAGCTGTCCACGATGACCGATATGTCCGGTGAGGAGCGTTCGGCCTACATGCAGGACTACATGTCGGCCAACCCGCAGGTCCAGGCTGAACTGCAGGCCATTCGCCAGCCGATGACCGACTTCCGGGCCCGCTGCGGCATGCCTCCGGGCGGCCTCGGCATGGACGGCTGACCGTTCGATCATCGAGAGCGGGCCGTGTCGACGTCTGCGCCGGTGACGGCCCCTGTCCGGTCCCCGCGTCGCCGCAGTTTGGAGCCCGCCCAGCCCAACGGCTATCCTGGTGACCAATTGCCGGCGCCGGGTAGGTCCAGGCGTGCCTGCAGTGCCACCCCATATCTGAGGAGAGCTTGATCATGGCTGTGCCCAAGCGCAGGATGTCGCGCGCGAACACCCGTAGCCGGCGCGCGCAGTGGAAGGCCACGCCGACCGGACTGGTCACGGTGACCGTCGCCGGTCAGCAGCACAAGGTGCCGCGCCGTCTGCTCAAGGCCGCCCGCCTGGGACTGATTGATCTCGACCGCCGCTAGTCCCTCGGCGCGCCTCTCAGGTCACTCTCAGACGCGGGGTTGACACTGTGGCGGTGCGCATTCTTGTCGTTGATGACGATCGCGCGGTGCGCGAGTCCCTCCGAAGGTCCCTGTCGTTCAACGGTTACTCCGTGGAGTTGGCGCAGGACGGCCGCGAGGCGCTCGATCTGATCGCCAGTGATCGGCCGGACGCCCTGGTGCTCGATGTGATGATGCCGCGCCTGGACGGCCTCGAGGTGTGCCGTCAGCTCCGCAGCACGGGCGACGATCTGCCGATCCTCGTGTTGACCGCCCGTGACTCGGTGTCCGAGCGGGTCGCCGGCCTCGACGCCGGCGCCGACGACTACCTCCCCAAGCCCTTCGCGCTGGAGGAACTGCTCGCGCGGATGCGCGCCCTGCTACGCCGGACCGGCCCGGACGAGGGTGTCGAGTCGGCGGCGCTGACGTTCTCCGATCTGACGCTGGACCCGGTGACCCGCGAGGTGACGCGCGGCGACCGGCCGATCAGTCTGACCCGCACCGAGTTCGCGCTGTTGGAGATGCTGATCGCCAACCCGCGCCGGGTGCTGACGCGCAGCCGCATCCTCGAGGAGGTGTGGGGCTTCGACTTCCCGACCTCGGGCAACGCCCTGGAGGTGTACGTCGGCTACCTGCGGCGCAAGACCGAAGCCGAGGGCGAGCCGCGCCTGATACACACCGTGCGCGGGGTGGGTTACGTGCTCCGGGAGACACCCCCGTGACGAACGGCCAGCCGATGACCCCCTGGCCGGGCGCCCCGGCGCCGGTGCCCGTCACCCGCTCGGTGTCACTGCGCTGGCGCGTGATGCTGCTCGCCATGTCGATGGTGGTCATGGCGGTGGTGTTGATGGCCTTCGCCGTGTATGCGGTGGTGGCGCGCGCGCTCTACGACGACCTCGACAACCAGTTGCAGAGCCGGGTGAAGCTGCTGATCGAGAGCGGGTCGTTGGAGGTCGACCCGGGCAAGGCCATCGAAGGCACGGCCTACTCCGACGTCAACGCCATGCTGGTGATCCCCGGCCAGATGAGATACACCGCGACCCAGACGGGTCAGACGCTGCCGGTGGGCCCTCCGGAGCAAGGTGTCATCGACGGCAAGCTGCGGATGTCGCTGCGCACCGTGGACCAGCAGCGCGTGTTGGCCATCCGGTTGAGTAACGACAGGGCACTGGTCATCTCCAAGAGTCTGGAACCGACCAACCAGGTCCTGCGACGGCTGACCACGGTGCTGCTGATCGTCGGCGGGATCGGGGTGGCGGTGGCGGCCATCGCCGGCGGCATGGTCGCCAGTGCCGGGCTGCGGCCCGTCGCCCGGCTGACGCAGGCGGCCGAACGAGTGGCCAGGACCGACGACCTGCGTCCGATCCCGGTGTTCGGCAGCGACGAACTCGCCCGTCTGACCGAGGCTTTCAACATGATGTTGCGCGCGCTCGCCGAGTCACGCGAGCGGCAGGCCCGCCTGGTCACCGACGCCGGGCACGAATTGCGCACGCCGTTGACGTCGTTGCGCACCAACGTCGAGTTGCTCATGGTGTCCATGGAGCCGGGCAGGCCCCGGCTGCCCGAGGATGAGATGGCCGATCTGCGCGCCGACGTACTCGGCCAGATCGAGGAACTGTCCACTCTGGTGGGCGATCTGGTGGACCTCACCCGCGAGGACGCCGGAGGCGTGATCCACGAGATCGTCGAGATGTCTGAGGTGATCGACCGTTCGCTCGAGCGGGTTCGTCGGCGCCGCAACGACATCGAGTTCGACGTGACGACCAGCCCGTGGCGGGTCTACGGGGACGCCGCGGGGTTGGCGCGCGCGGTGCTCAACCTGCTCGACAACGCGGCGAAGTGGAGCCCACCGGGTGGGCGGGTCGCGGTCAGCCTCCGGCAGATCGATTCGCAGCACGCCGAACTGGTCGTCGCCGATCAGGGGCCGGGGATTCCGCCGATGGAGCGGGGGTTGATCTTCGAGCGGTTCTACCGGTCGGCCTCCGCGCGCGCGATGCCGGGATCCGGTCTGGGACTGGCGATCGTGCAGCAGGTGGTGCTCAAGCACGGCGGCTCGCTACGGGTCGAGGACACCGTGCCGGGCGGGCAGCCGCCGGGCACGGCGATACACGTGGTGCTGCCCGGTCGGCCGGCGGCCGCCGATACCGAACTGTCATCTGACGAAGTGACGACACGCCGCCACTGACCCTTCCGTGACGCGTGTCACCAGCGAGGATGGTGGGGCAGAAGTCTAGGGGTGCGCCGAGTGTTCTCTAAGTGGATTCTCAGCCCGGGTGGGCACTGTAGGCGTCATCCCTTCGTTGATCCAGGCGAAGACACCTACTTCAGGAAGAGCATCGCAGCGACATGACCGAATACCCGAGGTACCCGCAGAACCCGAACCAGGGACCGCGACCCGGTATGCACGGATCAGTGCCGCCCGGACAGGTCGGGCCCCAGCAGCCCTACGACTGGCGTTACGCGACCGAGCAGCAGCGCCAGGCGTTCCGCTCGCAGTACGAGTCCTACCGCAATGACGCCTACCGCAGTGACACCTACCGCAATGACCCCTACCGGGGCGTCCCGATGCCGCAGGGCCCCGGGCAGTATCCGCGTCCGGACGGGTCGACACCACCGCACACACCGCGCAAGCGCTCCCGCGGGACGGGTCTGGCCGTCGGAGCCGTCGCTCTGGCGCTGCTGTCCGGCGGGGTCGGCGGCGGTGTCGCGATGCTCGTGCACCCCGACCACAGCACCGGCATCAGTGCCACGGGCGCAGCGCCCAGCGTGCCTGCGGCCAGCGTGCCCGCCGGGTCGGTCGAACAGGTTGCGCTGAAGGTCGTGCCGAGCGTGGTCAAGCTCGAGGTGGATCGTGGTCGCGCGTCCGAGGAAGGCTCCGGAGTGATCCTGTCGACCGACGGTCTGATCCTGACCAACAACCACGTGGTGGCTGCCGCGCAGGCCGCGTCGTCCGGCGCGGAGACCAAGGTGACCTTCGCCGACGGCAGCAGTGCCCCGTTCACCGTCGTCGGAACGGATCCCGGCAGTGACATCGCGGTGGTGCGTGCCGAGAACGTGTCCGGCCTGACCCCCATCACCGTGGGCTCCTCGGCCGAGCTCAAGGTGGGCCAGGACGTCGTGGCCATCGGTTCGCCTCTCGGGTTGGAGGGCACGGTGACCACCGGCATCATCAGCGCCCTGAACCGTCCGGTGGCCGCCGGCGGTGACGCGCAGAACCAGAACACCGTGCTCGACGCCATCCAGACCGACGCCGCGATCAACCCGGGCAACTCCGGCGGCGCGCTGGTCAACATGAACGGCGAACTGGTCGGCATCAACTCGGCGATCGCCACGCTGGGTGCGGACGCCGGCGGTGCGCAGGGCGGCTCGATCGGGCTCGGCTTCGCCATCCCGGTCGACCAAGCCAAGCGGATCGCCGACGAACTGATCCAGACCGGCACGGCTTCGCGCGCCTCGCTGGGTGTGCAGGTGGGCAATGACGCCGGCATCGACGGCGCGAAGATCGTCGAGGTCACCTCCGGCGGCGCCGCCTCGGCGGCCGGTCTGCCCAACGGCGTCGTGGTCACCAAGCTCGACGACCGGGTCATCGGCAGCGCCGACGCGTTGGTCGCGGCGGTGCGGTCGAAGGCCCCCGGTGACACCGTGACGCTGACCTACGTCGACCCGTCCGGCCGCTCCCAGACCGTGCAGGTCACCCTCGGCAGGGCAGCCCAGTGACGTTGTCCGCCGATCCGGCCGACCGCCTGCTCCGTGTGGCTGCGCCGCTGTCCGGGCCGAGTTATACGGTTGTGCCCATGGAACAGGCTCATACGTTGGTCGGCCGGGCCCTGGTCATCGTCGTCGATGACCGCACCGCCCACGGTGATGAAGAGGACCACAGTGGTCCGTTGGTCACGGAGTTGCTCGGCGAGGCCGGGTTCATGGTCGATGGGGTCGTCGTGGTCTCCTCGGATGAGGTCGAGATCCGCAATGCCTTGAACACCGCGGTCATCGGCGGCGTCGACCTGGTGGTGTCGGTCGGGGGGACGGGCGTGACCCCGCGTGACGTCACCCCCGAGGCCACTCGCGACCTTCTCGACCGCGAGTTGCTGGGCATCTCCGAAGCGCTGCGCGCATCCGGGTTGTCCGCGGGCATCGTCGACGCGGGTGTGTCCCGCGGGCTGGCCGGTATCTCCGGCAGCACCCTGGTCGTGAACCTCGCGGGTTCACGTGCGGCGGTGCGCGACGGGATGGCCACCCTGGGGCCGCTGGCCGCGCAGGTCATCGCGCAGCTATCCAGTTTGGAGATCTAATCGAGTACCACTCGCTGAAGGTATGGTGGGAGGAAGCCGCGTCGGCTTCCTCCCATCCGTTTGTCTAGGGGCTGGGAAGCCGACTTCCTCACCTGCGAAGTTACGAGCAGGTGAACTCCAATCTGGATCTCGTTGTGATGTTCGTCACAGGAATGTTGAGCCGTGTCGCAACCTTCGAAGCACTCGCGAATTGCAGTTAACAACATCTTCGGGGATTCGCTGCCGGAGACGACGAGCGACGAACGTGACCCCGCGGCGCCGGACGGCGAGGACGGTCACGAGCGGTGGCTGCGGGACAACGTCCCGCCGCACCATGACTGACCTGTGAGTTCGCAAAAAACCTCGTCAGTATCTCCAGTAACACTCGAGACTTCGTTTCCGAATAGCCAGATGCGGGGTCAGGATCAGCGACGGTTTCTTCGGCCACTCCCCGTCGTCGCGTGGAGGGGGTTCGGCCAGCTGTCGGGGAGACGTCAGCAAACGACATGCAATTCGTGGAGTCGTCCGACACCACCGCCTCTACGCGTTGCCGGTCCGAAGCCTCCCCGTTATGTTCCTCGTGTCAACGATGAGTGATTCGTAAGAACGGCATGTGGGTCTTCTAATTCCGCTCACATGTTCGCCTTGCGAAGTGTGTGGTGTAGCGGTAGAGCCAGGCACGGACAATCGGTACCCCGCCCGGGGGTTCCGACCTAGACAACAAGGGAGATCATGAAGGCAATCAGTCGGGTGCTGATCGCGATGGTCGCATCCATCGCGGCTTTGTTCGTGAGCACTGGCACCTCTCACGCCGGGCTGGACAATGAGCTGAGCTTGGTCGACGGCCAGGGTCGGACGTTGACGATCCAGCAGTGGGACACGTTCCTCAATGGCGTCTTTCCCCTCGACCGCAACCGCCTGACCCGCGAGTGGTTCCACTCCGGCAAGGCGACCTACATCGTGGCTGGTGAAGGTGCGGACGACTTCGAGGGCACCATGGAGCTCGGCTACCAGGTCGGCTTCCCGTGGTCGCTGGGCGTCGGCATCAACTTCAGCTACACCACCCCCAACATCGCGTTCGACGGTTACGGCCTGGACTTCGCGGACCCGCTGCTGGGCTTCGGCGACAGCATCGTGACCCCGCCGCTGTTCCCGGGCGTCTCGATCTCGGCTGACCTGGGCAACGGCCCCGGCATCCAGGAGGTCGCGACCTTCTCCGTGGACGTCGAGGGCCCCGGTGGCTCGGTCGCCGTGTCCAACGCCCATGGCACCGTCACCGGCGCTGCCGGCGGTGTGCTGCTGCGTCCGTTCGCACGGCTGATCTCGTCGACCGGTGACAGCGTCACCACCTACGGCGAACCGTGGAACATGAACTGATCACGTAGTAACTTCGCGTTAGCCCTCGGCACCTGCCGGGGGCTAACGCCTTTTCGGGGACAAACTGTGAGGTCACTTCCAAGGTGATGAAGACATCCTGGAGTGCCCGCCGCGGCTCCCCGTTCGCCGCGACATGCGGCTGATCTCCCCGTCCGGTGGCAGTGGCGCCACCCGTCCGCCCTGATTCCCCCGCACCACTCGCTCGACCCGAACCAGCCCTCGGCATCTGCCGGGGGCTGGGCCCATTTTCCGGACAAGCTGTGTGACCACTTGGAGAGAAATGAAGACATTCTGTAGGGCATTGACCGCGCTGCTACTGGCCATCTCGGCGGTGTTCGTGAGCGCAGGCACGTCCCACGCCGGACTCGACAATCAGCTGAGTTTGGTCGACGGGCAGGGACGCACGTTGACGATCCAGCAGTGGGACACCTTCCTCAACGGTGTCTTTCCGCTCGACCGCAACCGGCTGACCCGGGAGTGGTTCCACTCCGGAAAAGCGACCTACACCGTCAGCGGTGAGGGCGCCGAGGACTTCGAGGGCACCCTGGAGCTGGGCTACCAGGTGGGCTTCCCGTGGTCGCTCGGGGTGGGGATCAACTTCAGCTACACCACCCCGAACATCGCCTATGACGGTTTCGGGTTCGGACCCCAAGATGACGACCCGTTCCTCGGCCTGGGAGACAGCATCGTGACCCCACCGCTGCTGCCGGGGGTGTCCATCGCGGCCGACCTGGGCAACGGCCCCGGCATCCAGGAGGTCGCGACGTTCTCCGTCGACGTCACCGGCCCCGGGGGATCTGTCGCGGTGTCCAACGCACACGGCACCGTCACCGGCGCTGCCGGCGGTGTGCTGCTGCGCCCCTACGCGCGGCTCATCTCAGCGGCCGGCGACAGCGTCACCACCTACGGCGAACCGTGGAACATGAACTGACACTTGGCCATGGGCCACGCCGGCCGGTCGGGATGAACAAGATCGGCAAGAGTGTCTGCCGAGCGCGGAAGATCTGAGAAGCTCTTTGTTCCATGAGAGCGATCACCCGGATCCTCACGGCGATCGCCGGCGCCTGCGCGGCGCTGTTCGCCGGTTCGGGTATCTCGCGCGCGGAGCTCGACGACGCCGTCAGCCTGGTCGACGGTCTCGGCCGGACTCTGACCGTGCAACAGCGGGACACATTCCTCGACGGGGTGTCCCCGCTGGATCGCAACCGGCTGACCCGCGAATGGTTCCACTCCGGTCGCGCCGCGTACCTGGTGATCGGCGACGGCGCCCACGAATTCACCGGCACCCTCGAGCTCGGTTACCAAGTCGGCTTCCCGTGGGCGCTGGGGACCGCGGTCGACTTCGCGTACTCCTCACCCAACATCACCTTCGGCGGCTGGGGGATCGACGAGAACCTCGCCGACCGCATCTACACGCCCCCGCTGCTCCCGGCCGTGTCGATCTCGGTGGACCTGGGCAACGGGCCCGGGATCCTCGAAGCGGCGACGATCTCGGTCGAGGTCGGCGGGCCGGGCGGAATCGTGGCGATCTCCAACGCGCACGGCGCCATCACCGGCGCGGCCGGCGGGGTGGTGCTGCGTCCCTTCGCGCGGCTCGTCTCCTCCGCCGGCGACAGTGTCACGACCTACGGCAAGGCGTGGACGATGAGATGACCGGTTGGCGGGTCGGTCACTCGGGTGTGGCGTGGCGGCCCTCCCGGGCCTCTGGCGACTCTCCGCCGCGCAGTGCCGCGGCGGCGTCACCGTCGGCGCCGTTGCGCAACAGGTCGCGGATCTCGGTCAGCAGGGTCAGTTCGGTCTCGGTCGACTCCACCTTCACGTCACGCTCCCTGAGCTTCTTGAACGGCACCACGATCACGAAATAGATGACCGCTGCCACGATGAGAAAATTGATGGCCGCCGACAGCACCGCGTTCAGGTCGACGAACTGTTCGCCGCCCAACGGGATCCGCAAGATGCCGTACTCCGCTTCCGGGCCGGCGCCGATCCGGTCGACCAGTGGCTGGATCACGTTCTCGGTGAAGGCGGTGACCAAGCCGGTGAATGCCGCGCCGATGACCACCGCGACGGCCAGATCGATCACATTTCCGCGGGAGATGAACTCCTTGAAGCCCTTCAGCATGGCGCCAGCCTTTCTCGTCCGTGTCACTTCTCGTCCGTGTGAATGCCAGGCCGGGATGCCGGGACATCTCGAACGTTAGCGCCTGCATATCCGGTTACCGACGAAGTCGGTCAAGCCGGGCGACCCTTGTCGCCGACGCTTGGTGACACAGGCGAGAACACGGCTGAACCGGCTGCGGGAGCCGTCCGTTTCGCCACTGCCGACCCGGCCGGGCGCCGTCACCGCTTAACACTGTCTTAACACCGGTTGAACTGGGGTCTTGACGATCTGGAGGAACGCAAACTAACCGCGCGGCGCTGTGAATTCACTGCTAGTCTGTTGAAGCCTGAATATGCCACGAGGACGCGCGCGTCCTCACTGATAAAAGGGGAACGCTGATGGCCGGATACGCCAGAGCCCTCACTCGCAGTTCGAAGAAGCTGGGTCTGGTGGGCTTGGGCTCCTTCGCCGCCGCCGCCGCGATCGTCGGCCTGGGCAGCGGTACGGCCAGCGCCGAGGTCGACGAGGTCGGTCCCAGCCCGGTCGTGACGAGCCGTCAGGCCTCGGAGAACTCGGTCATCCGGATCAACGACTTCGGGGTTGCCCGCGGCATCTCGGAGGCGCGGCTGGCTGACGCCGGCATTCTCAACGCGTTCGGCGAGGTTCGCGACAGCGTCAAGGCCGTGGTCGGCGGCACCGCCTCGGCATTCGAGGGCGAGTACCCGGTCGGCCCGCCCATCGGTGACTGGTGATCTGATCTGAAGCTTCCACTGCCGCCCCCGGATTACCGGGGGCGGCAGTGTTTTTGGTCGATGCAAGGTTTTTCGTCGGTGCAGGGTTTCTCGGCGGTGCACGTTCTCGTCTGGGACGTTGTCGTCAGTGCGCCATTTTCGTCAGTGCGGTGTTGTTCCCCTGTGCCATTTCTTGCTCAGTTCGCTGTTGTTGCCCAGTGCCGTGTTGTTGCCCAGTGCCGTGTTGTTGCTCAGTGCAACGTGACCCCGATGGCGTCGACCAGGGCCGCGGCGGCCACGGTCCTGGCGGCCGTTGCAGGCAACGCCACCAGCACGACCCGGTTGCCGCTGCCGCCGACCAGGCCGGTCGTCTCGGCCGACACCAGCACGACGATCGCGCCGGTGGCGATCAGTCTGGGCTCGGTGCCGGCCTCCGGTGCGGCGGCGACCACGTCGATGACGTCGCCCGGCCGGAGAAGATCCAGCACCGCGGCGTCGGCCAACGTCAGCGGCACGATCCGCGCGTCAGGCCCCGCTGCGGCGTCGGCCAGGTGTGGACCGAGCAATCGCACATCGGTGAGCACCTCGCCGCGACGCACCGGCCCGGCCAGTGTGGCCCCGGCGGTCGCGTCGAGGCCGGCGACTGATCCGTCGGGAATCTCGTCCGCGTTGCGCTTCTCGACCACGACATCGGCCGCAGTCAGCTCGGTGCCCGGAGTCAGATCCCGGCCGGCGACGACGACATCGGTCTGCCGGCCGCCCGGATCGTCACGCAATGCTGCGACCGCTGCCAGAATGACGAGACCGGCCGCGAGCATCCGCCGGGCAGCTGTGGTGCGCACCCAGTCGGGCCGCAGCACTCGACTCAGGCGGTGCAGCGGCGACGGGTCCAGTGAGTCGCCCACGAAATCACGCTAGAGCGCGATGTCTCATCGCGTCTGCCCCCGACGGAGCGGCTGTGGATAACTCGGGTCAGCTGGATGCGGCTGCAGCGGGAGCCGAGGAGCTGCTCGACGACGTGCTGGACGACGAGCTGCCCGCCGACGTGGTGGACGAACTGCTCGACGACGAGTCCGACGAACTCGACGAGGAGGTCGACGACTCGGAGGAGCTGCCGCCCGAGCTGCTGGAACTCTTCTTCTTGGAGTCTTCGCGGCTGTCGGTGCGGTAGAAGCCGCTGCCCTTGAACACGACGCCGACCTTGCCGAACAGCTTGCGCAGCCGTCCGCTGCACTGCGGGCATTCGGTCAGCGCATCATCGGTGAAGGCCTGCACCTGATCGAACTTGTTGTCGCATTCGGTACATGCATAGGAATAGGTAGGCACGAAAACCTCCGAGACAGTCAAACTTGTTAGCACTCTACCTGCTTAAGTGCTAGAACCGCCAGGCGGGCCGGGTGATTCCCCGAGTTCCACCAGCCCCCGTCGTGGTGTCAGCGCATGGGTCATCGGCACGTCGTGCGGTTCGGCGGGCAACCGCTCCAGGATCTCGTCGTCGCGGACCACCGCGACCAACGCGGCCGCCGGGTCGGCCAGTCCCAGTGTGCGGTCGTAGAAGCCGGCACCCCGCCCGAGTCGCGCGCCGCGCCGGTCCACCGCCAGCGCCGGCACCAGGATCACAGTCGCCTCCCGCACCGCGGTGCCGGCCAGCCATGGCGGGGAGGGCTCCTGCAAGCCGAAGGGCGCCTCGACCAGCTCGCCGCGTCGGTAGCGGCCCCACGTCAACGGCTGCGGCACCTTCCCGGCGTCGCGGCGGGCCACCGGCAACAACACCACGGCGCCGCGGTCGACCAGCACGTCGATCAGCGCCAGCGATCCCGGTTCGGACCCCACCGGAACATAGCCACACACCGTCTCGCCGGGCCGCACCAACTCCGCGGCGTGCCGGGCCAGATCACCCGCCTCCCGCTCGCGCTCAGCGGCGCCGAGCCGCCGTCTGGCAGCCACGATTCTGCTGCGTAGCTGTGATTTCGTCGCTTGCACTGCGTAGTCCTCGACAGGTCGGGTAAGGAGAGAACAACAGACGCAGAGAGGTTAGTGTGTGAACGATGAATCGGCCTGAAGTTCCTATTCCGCACACCGCGGTCGTGCCCGCTGCCGGGCTGGGAACCCGTTTCCTGCCCGCCACCAAGACGGTGCCCAAAGAGTTGCTGCCGGTGGTGGACACTCCTGGTATCGAATTGGTGGCCGCCGAAGCCGCCGAAGCCGGCGCTGAGCGGCTGATCGTCATCACCTCCGAGGGCAAGGACGGTGTGGTCGCGCACTTCGTCGAAGACCTCGTGCTCGAGGGGACGCTGGAATCACGCGGCAAGCATTCGATGCTCGAGAAGGTGCGCCGCGCGCCCGCGCTGATCAAGGTCGAGTCCGTCGTGCAGGCCGAGCCGCTGGGCTTGGGCCATGCGGTCAGCTGTGTCGAAGCCAGCCTCGCGCCCGACGAGGACGCGATCGCGGTGCTGTTGCCCGACGATCTCGTGCTCCCCACCGGGGTGCTCGAGACCATGTCCAAGGTGCGCGCCAAGCGCGGCGGTTCGGTGCTGTGCGCGATCGAGGTTCCGCCCGAGGACATCAGCGCCTACGGCGTCTTCGATGTCGAGACGGTGCCCGACGCGGTCAACCCCAATGTCCTCAAGGTCAAGGGCATGGTGGAAAAGCCCAAGGCCGAGGACGCGCCGTCGCCCTATGCGGCGGCCGGTCGATATGTGCTCGACCGGGCGATCTTCGACGCGTTGCGGCGGATTCCGCGCGGCGCGGGGAACGAATTGCAGCTCACCGATGCCATCGCGCTGCTGATCGAGGAGGGCCACCCGGTGCATGTGGTGGTGCACCGCGGATCTCGACACGATTTGGGAAATCCCGGTGGGTACCTGAAGGCTGCGGTTGACTTTGCGTTGGAACGAGACGACTACGGGCCGGAGTTGCGCCGGTGGTTGATCGAACGGCTGGGGCTCGCGTCCGGGTCGGCTGAGCAGTAGCGGCTGCTGCGCCGAGCGCATCCGCCCCTGGCCGGTCGTCGCCGGCCAGGGGCCTCTTCAGGTGAGAAAGGCATGTTGTGCGTTCGGTTGAGGAGCAGCAGGCTCGAGTGGCCGCGGCTGCGGTGGCACCGCGCCCGGTTCGGGTGGCGATCGCCGAAGCCCAAGGCCTGATGTGCGCCGAAGAGGTGGTCACCGAGCGTCCGCTGCCGGGTTTCGATCAGGCTGCGATCGACGGCTACGCGGTGCGCAGCGTCGATGTGCTCGGTTTCCGCGGGTCGCCGGAGGACGAGGGCGACGAGGATGAGGAGGCGTCGGCCGACGGCGAGATCAGCCTGCCGGTGATGGGTCTGATCGAAGCGGGTGAGCGGACCCCGAGCAGGCTGCAGCCCCGTCAGGCGGCGCGGATCCAGACCGGCGCGCCGATGCCGACGCTCGCCGACGCGGTACTGCCGCTGCGCTGGACCGACGGCGGTAGCTCCCGGGTCCGGGTGCTGCGCGGCGTGCGGTCGGGGGCGTATGTGCGGCGCACGGGCGACGACGTTCAACCCGGTGACGTCGCGGTCCGGGCCGGCACGATCATCGGCGCCGCCCAGGTCGGGTTGCTCGCCGCGGTCGGCAGGGAGCGCGTACTGGTGCACCCGCGGCCGCGCCTGTCGGTGATGTCGGTCGGCGGTGAGCTCGTCGACATCAGCCGTACCCCGGGCAACGGTCAGGTCTACGACGTGAACTCCTACGCGCTCGCCGCCGCCGGTCGTGATGCCGGCGCCGACGTGAACCGGGTCGGCATCGTCTCGACCGACCCCAAGCAACTGCGCGAAACCGTCGAGGGCCAGCTCAACCGCGCCGAGGTCATCGTGATCGCCGGTGCGGTCGGCGGTGCCGCGGCCGAGGGTGTGCGCGCGGTGCTCGGCGAGCTCGGTGAGATGGAGGTCGCTCGGATCGCGATGCACCCCGGCTCGGTGCAGGGATTCGGTCAACTCGGTCCCGACGGTGTGCCGGTCTTCTTGCTGCCCGCCAATCCGGTCAGCGCGCTGGTGGTGTTCGAGATGATGGTGCGGCCGTTGATCAGGTTGTCCCTGGGCAAGCGGCAACCGATGCGTCGCATCGTGCAGGCCCGGGCGCTGTCACCGATCACGTCGGTGGCCGGCCGCAAGGGTTTCCTGCGCGGGCAGCTGATGCGGGATCAGGACACCGGCGAATATCTGGTTCAGGCGCTCGGCGGCGCACCGGGTGCGTCGTCGCATCTGCTGGCGACGCTGGCTGAAGCTAACTGTCTGGTGGTGGTGCCCAGCGACGCCGACCAGATCCGTACCGGTGAGGTCGTCGACGTGGCCTTCCTGGCTCAGCGCGGCTGACGCGCGGCCGGGTGCGTGGTGATGAGCCTGTGGAGTTCGCGGTCGCAGCATCCGGGATGGCCGTTGCCCGCCGGCCCGCTGCGGGTGGCGGCCGGGGTGGTGAAGCTGCGTCCGATACGGCTTCGGGACGCCGCGCAGTGGAGCCGCGCACGGCTTGCCGATCGGGCCCACCTCGAGCCGTGGGAACCGGTCACCGAACTCGATTGGGAAGTGCGGCATTCGGTTTCCGCGTGGCCGTCGGTGTGTTCGGGACTGCGCGGTGAGGCGCGGCGGGGACGGATGTTGCCGTATGCGATCGAGTTGGACGGTCAGTTCGCCGGTCAGCTGACGATCGGCAACGTCACGCACGGCGCGCTGCGCTCGGCATGGATCGGCTACTGGGTGGCCAGCGGCGTCACCGGCGGGGGAGTCGCGACGGCGGCGTTGGCGCTGGGCCTCGACCACTGCTTCGGGCCGGTCATGTTGCATCGGGTCGAGGCCACAGTGAGACCTGAGAACGCCGCCAGCCGCGCGGTGCTGGCAAAGGCGGGGTTTCGGGAGGAAGGGCTGCTCAAGCGCTACCTCGAAGTCGACGGCGCCTGGCGCGATCATCTGCTGGTGGCGCTGACGGTCGAGGAGTTGAACGGCTCGGTGGCGGCGACGCTGGTGCGTGCCGGTCGCGCCGCATGGACCTGATCCACGTCGATTCTGTTGCTGATGTGACACATGTGACTGTTGGTGCTTGTACTCGGTGAATTACAGGTGTGTAATTGTCTCGGCGCGCCGCCCACGGATGCGCTGGTCACAGACCTAGCCTGATGGGGAAAGGAGCAGGCGCCATGCCAAGCATCCCCCAATCTCTTCTCTGGATTTCTCTCGTCGTGCTCTGGCTGTTCGTGCTGGTGCCGATGCTGATCAGCAAGCGCGACGCGGTGCGACGCACCAGCGACGTCGCGCTGGCGACCCGAGTGCTCAACAGCGGCACCGCGGTCCGGCTGCGTCGGCGCGGACCGGCGGCCGGGCACCGCAGCGATCCGGACTGGCGGCCGTCCGAGGACGACCTCGACGAGGACATCGATGCCGACGTCGATGCCGACCTCCAGGACGCTCGCGCCGACGTTCGTGCTGACGACGGCGCCCGGGCGCCGCAGCGCTCCGTGGTGAAGGTGGCCGCCGAAGCGACGCAGGACGAGCCCGACTATCTCGACGTCGACGTCGTCGAGGACTCGGAGGCCTTGCCCGCGGGTCGGGCGAGGCCCGTCGAGCAGCCCGTGATGGCGGCCGAGTCCGACCAGTTGGCGTTCGATGACTCCGACGACACCGATGACTCCCACGACACCGATGACTCCCACGACACCGATGAATCCCAGGACGCCGACGTCTCCGATGATGCTCGGGTTCAAGCGGCGCGCGCCGATTCCGGCGAGGACGACGAGTACGAGTACGTCGACGACTCCTCCGGTCTGGAAGCGCCCTCGGACGGCGATCTGCGCATCGCCGACTCGATCAGCGCGGCCCGTCGGCGCCGGCACGAATCCAGCACCGCCGAAGCCGTGACGGCCCGCAAGTACCGTTTCCGGGCGCGGACCCTGTCGGTGATGGGGGTGCTGCTGCTGGCCAGCGCAGTCGCGGCGTTCACCTGGTCGTCGACCATGTGGTGGACCTTCGGCGCGGTAGCCACCGTGACGCTGCTCTACCTGGCCTATCTGCGCCGCCAGACCCGCATCGAGGAGCAGCTGCGACGCCGTCGCGCGCAGCGCATCGCCCGGTCTCGGTTGGGAGTGGAGAACACCGCCGACCCGGAGTTCGACGTCACCCCGGCACGGCTACGCCGGCCCGGTGCCGCGGTCCTGGAGATCGACGACGAGGACCCCGAGTTCGAACACCTCGAGCACGTCGCATTCGCGCGGCACTACGACCTGCCCCGCGCAGCCGGTCAGTAGTGCGCGATTTCGGCAGCCGCGCGGGGGACTGGTAACCTCCTTAGCGATATCAGGGGCTATGGCGCAGTTGGTAGCGCGACTCGTTCGCATCGAGTAGGTCAGGGGTTCGATTCCCCTTAGCTCCACTTTGATTTCTACCTGCCGCTTGCAGAAGCCTAGGATCAAGATCGAACCCGTTGGACGGGGCGGGCGGTCAGGATGTCGGCTTACCTATACTTTCGTTGGTGAATTCGAACGCCGTAGAGCGCGACACCGCCGATTCACGGCGGATGCGCAAGCTTGCCCTCGACGATGAGATCAAACGTTGTAGGCGCTGCGACGGAATGAACATCGCCGGCGTTACCGCGTCCGCTCCCGGCTACGGCTGCTTGACCTCACCGGTGGCGCTGGTGGGGCAGAGCCTGTGCGAGAAGTGCATGAAGACCCAGATTCCGTTCACCGAGGGCAGCGGCGGCCTGATCGACGAGGGCATCAGGGGCGCGGGCCAACAGAAGAAGAATCTGTTCATCAGCAACGCGGTGCACTGCCACCCGCCGAAGAACCGCGCGTCGCAGCAGCACGAGATCGTCAACTGCTCCCCATATCTGCACCGCGAACTCGAGATCGTCCGACCGCGCCTGGTAATCACGCTGGGTCGCGACGCCGAACGCGTGCTGAGGTTCTTCTACCCGCGGGCCCGCATCTCGGGGCATCCCTTCGAGGCTCCTCGCGGACGGCTTTCCAAGGATGTGCCGTTCATTTACAACGCGAAGCACCCGTCGTGGATCCTGCGCCAGCACGACGACGAACTAGAGGACGAGTACGTGTCGAATCTGGCGGCGGCAATCCGATGGAGCTTCGGTGACGCGCGCAGAAAAGCCGAATAGACGCGGTGGAATTCCCCGCTGAGGATGTAGTTCTCGCTCACGGCTTCTCCTTCCGGCCTACATGGTGGGTGCCGAGGGTCACGGAAGAGTGGGGCGCCTTCCTCGAACAGCTGCCCGCCGGTGACCGCGGCTACCGCACGATCACAAGAGCGGATCTCCTCGACACCGCGACCACTTACGGTTTGCCACATGCACTGCTCGCTGGCTACGTCTGGGGGACCGGTGCCTCGGCGTTCCTCGTCGGGCGTCGGGCGCGGGTGTTCCGGGACAACGACTCGCAGCGTGTGGACGAGGCCCTGCGCGCGACGGCCGAATTACTGCAGCGCGGCCACACCGTTGATGCCTACACCGCGATGCTGCGGGGGCACCCGCACTACCTCAAACACCTCGGCCCGTCGTTCTTCACCAAGTTCCTCTACGCCGCAGACGCCTGTGACCATCAACCCGGACGAGCTTTGATCCTGGACCAATTCGTCGCTTTAGCACTGAAAGACCTTGATGATTGGGATATCCCGCGATACGGCCCGTGGGAACCGTCCACCTATGCAAAGTGGATCGACCACGCGCACCGCGTCGCTGCCGCCGAGGGCGTGCGCGCAGACGCCGTGGAGATGGCCTACTTCAAACATGGCCGAAAGGCCGCGGTCCGTCGCTGATGCGGTGTCGACTCCGCGCCCGCTCCGTCTTGTTGGGTTGCGTGCTGCTGCGTCGATAGTTGAAGGATCTGTGTCTGATGGTTCATCGGTTGGTCGGGCGGCTCGTGCTGGTGCGTAGTTTGTTTGCTGGCGACGTCCTGATGGTTTCGACCATCGTTGCCGTGATATCTCAACCGCCGAGGCTTGATTGTTGCCCCTCGGCGTGAGGTGATAAGCGCTGCGCTGCGGCGTACCGCTGCGGGCGCTCTGAGGCCAAACCCCGGTTGTCAGTCGTCGAAGGCAAAATGGGTGCGTCATGACAGGGTTGATTGAGTTCCGGGACGACGGAGCTGGCTACCTGGCCTGGCTCGCCGCCCACCCGGAGGGCTACGTCATCAACATCGCGCGCAGCCACAACGCGACGCATGCGCGTGTGCACCATGCCAGCTGCCGGACGATTTCTGGTCAGATCCCTGTTGGGAGCGCGTGGACCGGACCGTACGTGAAAGTGTGCGCGGAAGATCTCGCCGAACTTGAACAGTGGGCGATCGAGATACTAGGGCAGCCAATCTCCCCGTGTGGGACTTGCCGCCCGGCCAGCGGCGGCGGACAACCCACTTCAACCAAGCAGACCGAACGAGCGGCCGGCCCCCGGGCGTACCCCTCGGGTGGTGACAAACCTGCCGCCGGTGAGCCCGCGCCCATTCGCGATGATGGCGGGAGTCCGAAGACTGTGCCGTTTAGTGCGGACCCACTTACGGTTGCAGTTCCGATGCCCGAGGGGCGCTGCTTCATACACGGACCGGCCACGGACAGTCCTGTGGTCGAGGCTTGGGCCGATGACTACATCCGCTTCGAGCGCCGGCCCAGCTGGCAAGAGCACTTACGGAGCGAGATCCGGAGTCGTTGCGGACAGCTCGTTCCATCGGCTGGGCAGGTGCTGCATGCCACGTTCTTCGGCCCCAAACTTCCCAACGCGGACGTCGAGAACCTTGCGCTCTACTACATCGACTCGTTTAAGACCGCTGGCCGCAACGGTATTCGTTTCGAGTACGGCGCCGTTGCGCCGCCGACTCCCGATGGGGCGGAGCGTTCCTTCTGCTACCGGTATGAACTCGTGCCGCGGTCGGGCAGCTTCACCCACTGGCAGGAGGGGCGGACGCTCGCTTCGTTCGACTGGACCGACCTGGGTGACTTCGTAGGCGAGAAGAAGTTGGCGCAGGTCTGGCTGGCACTGGCCCAGAGCCAAGTCGAGTTGGCTGAGCCGGCGTGCGCGCCCGAGACACCGTTCGCCGTCAGAGTCCAGGTCCGGCCACCGCACGGGCGTCAGCCCGTATTGGGCAATCTGGTGAAGGGCATTTTCGACGGGGTGATTAGCGCCTTCCAGGCCCACGCCGACACAACGGTATTGCCTGAGGTCGTCGCACGGATCGCGACAGTGCTTCCGGCAGACCCCGCAGAGATCGAGAAGCACCTGCTCGATCAACGCCGCGCTGTGCTCGGCGTTCTACCCCGGCTTGTATCCCCCTACCGAGAGAGCGTCAAGTGGGACCCCGCAGACCACTGGTGCGTTGCCGGCGAGTTGCTTGCCGCGGATCAAGTCGGTCCACACTGGGCGATCAAAGGCGAACTCATCGAGGTCACCCGCTGACAAGAAGCAGAGCGGAAATGATTGGAGCGCCGTGCAATACGGCGTGTTTATCCTCTTATGACGACGAATATTTACGAGTTTGTCGTAGGAGTGATGTATTCATTCCCCTGAAGTGGCCGAACGAAGTATCCGATCAACGATGGCTTGGTTCGACAGTTGTCCCAAAGGTCCACTTTTTCCGTGAGTCGCGTTGTCGACGACGGGCTCGCCACCGTCAGCTGGATCGCTCGCTCCGAAGTGGGTGTGCAGCCGATCGGATCTTCACCGCACTGGACGTCACGGTGCGTGTCAGCGTCCAAGCATCCTGACCGCCCCCAGTCCACCTGCAGTGTCAGAAGTCCCGGTCGGAGGACCCCGACTCGTTGGCCGTGCCGCCCGAGAGCGTGTTGCCTGCGAGGTCGGAGATTGCCGACGACGGCGACCACCTCAGCGACCCGCTCGTCAAAACCAAGGTGATGTTCCGATAGTCACCGAAAGCTGGGGAGTCGTAATCGCCGAGCACGATGGTGATCGTGTTGCCGCTCATTGTCATCGTCGAAGCGGTTCCGGTGGCTCCGAACGTGATGGGGCCGTTGCCGCCGATCTGGTATATGAAGTCGGTTCGGCCCAAGTCGATCGTGCCCAGGGGCAGCAAGGCAGTGTTGTTCGAGTTGTAGATCCGGAGCGTGTCGTTGCTGCTGCCGCCGTTGTCGCCGCGCACGACCACGTTGGTCGTGGTGCCGTTCCATCCGGCAAGGATCGAATTGGGATTGATCGGCTCACTGAAGGTGTAGGTGATCGAGTCCCCCTGCTCCAGGTACCCAGAGATGTTCAGTCCACCGCCGTTTGTGGCCTGGATGTCGACCGCGGTCGGTGCGACGTTGTCGATGACGGTGATGCTGACGGTGGCTGTGTTGCTGGTGGCGGTGCCGTCGGTGGCTTTGTAGGTGAAGCTGTCGGTGCCGTTGTAGTTGGCGGTGGGGGTGTAGGTGAAGCTGCCGTTGCTGTTGAGCGCCACGGTGCCGTGGGCGGGTCCAGCCACCAGGGTTGCACTGAGGGTGTTGCCGTCGATGTCGGTGTCGTTGGTCAGGACATTCCCGTTCAGCGCGATTCCCTGGTTGGTCGAACCCGAGTCGTTGACAGCGGTTGGGGCATCGTTGACGGCGTTGACGGTGATGCTGACGGTGGCTGTGTTGCTGGTGGCGGCGCCGTCGGTGGC
>NZ_BLTG01000014.1 GCF_017312405.1 Mycobacterium sp. PO1 | reverse complement strand
CGATTCGTGCGACACCCTCTGGTCTGTCCGTACCATCACCGGCTGCACCACGCCGGTGGGATCACCCTGACCGGCCCTGCCCACCAGCTTGTGGTCACCGACGCCGACGGCCAGGCCCTGACCAACGCCTCGCTGGCGCGCCCACCCACACAGCCGCCACCGGCCGTCGCGCCCTGCACGGGGCCGACCGGCGAACGCGCCGACTGGTGGTGGTACGAACCCTTCCAACCCCAACCACCACCGCGAAACTAGGGCGAGTGGGCGTCAGGGTGAGCGCCTCCCGGGCGCCACCGGCCAGACACAAAAAGCCGACCCCTAGCGCACCGCGCTGACGTAGACGATCTCGCCGAGCGGGTCGGTGTCCTCGGCCACGTCGGGCGGTGTGAGGCCGTGCCGCATGAACAAGTCATAGCGGGGGATTCCAGACACCTGCCAGCCGGTCTCGGTGAGGTACGGCATCACGTGGCTGCGCTCCCCGGAGTACACGAGCTCGGCCATGTCGATGTCGAGACCGTGCTCCCGCAGCGGAGCGGACAGCTCGCGCGCCTTGTCGGCGTCGAAATCGATGATGCCCGGGGCGTATTCAGTGGCCAACGTGCTGCCCGGCGCGGACAGCGCGGTGATCTGATCGAAGAGCCGGTCCTGGGCGTCGGGTGGCAGATAGATCAACAACCCCTCGGCGAGCCAGGCGGCCGGCGCGGAGGGATCGAAGCCGGCCGCGCGCAACGCCGACGGCCAATCCTCACGCAGATCGATCGGGATGGCCCGCCGCTGCGCGGTCGGTCGCGCACCCGCCTCCGCCAGAGTCGCCGACTTGAACTCGATCACCTTCGGTTGGTCCAGCTCGTAGACGACCGTCCCCGTCGGCCACGGCAGCCGGTAGGCGCGTGAGTCCAGCCCCGAAGCCAGAATCACCACCTGACGGATCCCGGCCGCCGTCGAGTCGATGCAATGGTCGTCGAAGAACTTGGTCCGCGAGGCCATCGCGTCGATCATCGCCCGCAACCGCTCCGGTGACGAGTTGGGAATCTGCGACAGGTCCAGGTCGCCATCGAGCATCTTGGTGAAGAAGTCCAGCCCCACCGCCCGCACCAGCGGCGCCGCCCACGGATCGTCGATCAGCGGGTCGTCTGCTGCGCTGGCCATGGCCCGGGCCGCGGCCACCATCGTCGCCGTCGCGCCGACACTGGAGGCCAGATCCCAGGAATCGTCACCGGTGCGTGCCATCCGCGCTCCTATCCCAGCTGCGCCGTCAGGTAACCGGAGTCGCCCGTCAACGCGATCAACTCATCAGCCGGCGGTGCAAACCCGTTGGCCACGTAGGCGTCCGAATTCGGCTGCACCGTCACCGACCATCCTTGCGCACGCAGGTGGTCGGCCGCGGAGTTGCGGGTCCCGGTGTAGAACAGCTCGGTCAGATCGATCGTGCTGCCGAGGCGGCGGCCACGTTCGGTCATCGCCTTGGCCCAGTCACCGGTCAGCGCCTTGGCGTCCATGTGCTCGGTGGCCAACCGGCTGCCCGGCGCCGACAGTTCGGTGACGGCGTCCAGCAGCCGGTCCTGCGCCTCGGGCGGCAGATAGATCAGCAGCCCCTCGGCGATCCACGCCGTGGGCTGGCCGGGATCGAATCCGCCGTCGCGCAGTGCGCGCGGCCAGTCGTCGCGCAGATCGACGCCGACGGTTCGGCGCTCGGCCGCCGGCGTCGCACCGGCGTCGGTGAGCACCTGGGTCTTGAAGTCGATGACGGCGGGCTGATCGATCTCGAACACGACCGTGCCCGCCGGCCAGGCCAACCGGTAGGCGCGGGTGTCCAGACCGGAGGCCAGAATGACGGCCTGCCGGATTCCGGCCGCGCACGCATCGGTGAACAGCTGATCGAAGAACCGGGTGCGCACAGCGATGTGTTCGCACATCTGCCGTGCGCTGAACAACGGGTCGTCGACGTCGAGCTGACCCTCGGCCATCTTGACGAAGTGGGGCAGCCCCACCGCTTTGACCAGGGTGGCCGCGTACGGGTCCTCGATGAGCGGATCGGGCCCCCGGCTGGCCAACGCGCGGGACGCCGCCACCGATGTGGCGGTGGCGCCCACGCTGGACGCCAGATCCCAGCTGTCACCGTCGGTGCGCATCGTCGCAGCCCTACTTCGTCGCCGACACGTAGACGACCTCGGCGAATCCCTCGTCGTCGTCCAGCGGCGCCAGGCCGTAGCGGACCAGCAGATCGTTGGTGGGGGTCGGGTCCACGGTCCACCCGGCCTTGCGCAGGTAGTCGGTGACGTCATTGCGCTCACCGAGGAACACGAGCTCGGAGAAGTCGAGGTCGAAACCCTGGTCGCGCCAGCGGTCGGTGGACTGCTGCATCCGCTCCCGCAGTTCCTGCTCGTCGAGGTCGTGATGCGACGGCACCGCTTCGGCGCCCAGTCGGCTGCCGGGCGCGCTCAGTTCGCCGATCTGGTCGAGCAGGCGGTCCTGCCCATCGGGTGGTAGGTAGCCCAGCAGGCCTTCGGCGATCCAGGCTGTCGGGGCGTTGGCATCGAAGCCGGCGGCGGCCAGGGCGGCCGGCCAGTCCTGACGCAGATCGATGCCGACGGTGCGCAGCTGTGCGGTCGGCTCGGCGCCGAGGCCGGCCAGCGTCGTCGTCTTGAACTCGATCACCTCGGGTTGATCGATCTCGTAGACCACCATGTCCTGCGGCCAACCGAGTCGGTAGGCGCGGGCGTCCAGTCCGGAGGCCAGGATGACGGCCTGGCGGACTCCGGCGGCCGCCGCGTCGGCGAAGAAGTCGTCGAAGAAGCGGGTCCGGGCGGCCATGCCGTCGGCGAACCGGCTCATGCCGACGGGGGAGGAGCCGCCGTCGCCGTCCCCGGCGTCCAGATCGGCGGGGGTCAGTTCACCCGTGGCGAGCCGGGTGAAGAAATCGATACCGACCGCGCGCACCAGGGGCGCGGCGAACGGATCGTCGATGACCGGCTGGTCGGCGCGGCTGGCGACCGCCCGTGCGGCGGCCACCATCGTCGCGGTGGCGCCCACGCTGGAGGCGAGATCCCAGGTGTCGTTGTCAGTACGTGGCATGCCCATCCCTCGAGACGTATTAGTTAGGCGAGTTAATGACTTGCCCCCACTGTACGCGCCGAATCGAGCGTCGAATCGGGCGTCGAATGGGGCTCGGATTCGGGCCAACGGAGATGCAACTGTTAGTCTCGTAGACTGTTTGGACGCGTGACCTGCGCAGGCCAATCGCCTGCCGGTCCCGTCGCGTATACGACTTAACCACGACGCTGGTCACGCCAGCCACGGAGCACGCCGCGATCGTCACTCGGCCGTGCAGGAGGAAAGAGTGCTCTCGGCTTTCATCTCATCACTGCGAACGGTCGACCTGAGGCGAAAGATCCTGTTCACGCTGGGCATCGTCCTTCTCTACCGGGTGGGTGCCTCGGTCCCCTCGCCGGGCGTGAACTACCCCAACGTGCAGCAGTGCATCACCCAGGCCACCGGCGGTGAGTCCGGGCAGATCTATTCGCTGATCAACCTGTTCTCCGGCGGCGCGCTGCTGCAGCTGTCGGTGTTCGCCGTCGGCGTCATGCCGTACATCACCGCCAGCATCATCGTGCAGCTGCTCGGCGTGGTGATCCCGCGCTTCGAACAGCTCCGCAAGGAGGGGCAGGCGGGACAGGCCAAGCTCACGCAGTACACCCGGTATCTGACGATCGCGCTGGCGATCCTGCAGTCCACCAGCGTCGTCGCGCTGGCCGCCAACGGCGGCCTGCTGCAGGGCTGCTCGCTGGACATCATCCAGGGCCAGAGCGAGGGCCTGAACTTCGTCACCCTCGCCACGATGGTCATCGTCATGACCGCCGGCGCGGCGCTGGTGATGTGGATGGGCGAGCTGGTCACCGAGCGCGGCGTCGGCAACGGCATGTCGCTGATGATCTTCGCCAGCATCGCCGCCGCCATCCCCGGTGAGGGCAAGTCCATCCTGGACAGCCGCGGCGGCATGGTTTTCACGCTGGTCTGCATCGCGGCGCTGATCATCATCATCGGTGTGGTCTTCGTCGAGCAGGGCCAGCGCCGGATCCCGGTCCAGTACGCCAAGCGGATGGTGGGCCGGCGCATGTACGGCGGCACGTCGACCTACCTGCCGTTGAAGGTCAACCAGGCCGGCGTCATCCCGGTCATCTTCGCGTCGTCGTTGATCTACATCCCGCACCTGATCACCCAGCTGATCACCAGCGCCAGCGACAACCCCAGCACCGGCTGGTGGCAGTCGTTCGTCGCCGACTACCTGACCAACCCGGCCGATCCGGTCTACATCGCCCTGTACTTCGGCCTGATCGTGTTCTTCACCTACTTCTACGTCTCCATCACGTTCAACCCCGACGAACGTGCTGACGAGATGAAGAAGTACGGCGGGTTCATCCCGGGCATCCGGCCCGGCAAGCCGACCGCGGACTACCTGCGGTTCGTGCTGTCGCGCATCACGCTGCCCGGCTCGATCTACCTGGGCAGCATCGCCGTCCTGCCGAACCTGTTCCTGCAGGTCGGCAACACCGGGTCGGTGCAGAACCTGCCGTTCGGCGGCACTGCGGTGCTGATCATGATCGGCGTCGGCCTGGACACCGTGAAACAAATCGAAAGCCAGCTCATGCAGCGCAACTATGAAGGGTTCCTGAAGTGAGAATCGTGTTGTTGGGACCGCCGGGGGCGGGCAAAGGCACCCAGGCGCAGAAGCTGGCCGAGAAGCTCGAGATCCCACAGATCTCCACCGGCGACCTGTTCCGGTTCAACATCACCAACGGCACCGAGCTGGGTCTGGAGGCGAAGAAGTACCTCGACGCCGGTGACCTGGTGCCGGCCACGTTGACCAATGCGCTGGTCGACGACCGCCTCGACGACGAGGATGCGGCGCAGGGATTCATCCTCGACGGGTTCCCCCGCTCGGTGGAGCAGGCCAAGGCGCTCGACGAGATGCTCGCCAAGCGCAACCTGTCGCTGGACGCCGTCCTGGAGTTCCGGGTCCCCGAGGAAGAACTCGTCACCCGTCTCAAGGGCCGCGGCCGCGCCGACGACACCGAAGACGTCATCCGCAACCGCTTCAAGGTCTACCGCGACGAGACCGCCCCGCTGCTCGACTACTACAGCGACAACCTCGCCACCGTGGACGCCGTCGGTGAGCTCGACGAGGTCTTCGCCCGTGCGCTGAAGGCGCTCGGCCGCTGATCCTGCGTTGATGGTCTCCCTGCCCGGCCTGCGTGGCCGCAAGACGGTGCCCCAGCGAAGCGCCGGTGAGCTCGACGCGATGGCAGCGGCGGGCGCGCTCGTCGCCGCCGCGCTGCGCGCCGTGCACCGGGCCGCTGCGCCCGGCGTGAGCACCCTCGACCTCGACCAGGTGGCCGAGGCGGTGATCCGCGACGGCGGCGGCATCCCGTCGTTCAAGGGCTATCACGGTTTCCCGGCTTCGATCTGCTCGTCGGTCAACGATCGCGTCGTGCACGGCATCCCGTCGGCCACCGAGACACTGGCCGCCGGCGATCTGGTTTCCATCGACTGTGGTGCGATCCTCGACGGCTGGCACGGGGACTCCGCCTTCACCTTCGGGGTCGGTGCGGTCATCCCCGTCGACGACGCGCTGTCGCAGGCGACGCGGGAGTCGATGCAGGCCGGGATCGCGGCCATGGTGCCGGGTAACCGCCTCACCGACGTCTCGCACGCCATCGAGCAGGGCACCCGCGCCGCCGAGAAGCGCCACGACCGGCGGTTCGGGATCGTGGCCGGCTATGGCGGCCACGGCATCGGGCGGGAGATGCACATGGATCCGTTCCTGCCCAACGAGGGTGCGCCCGGCCGGGGCCCCTACCTGGCGGTGGGTTCGGTGCTTGCCATCGAACCGATGCTCACCCTCGGCACCACCAAGACCGTCGTGCTCGAGGACGGCTGGACCGTGGTCACCGCGGACGGCTCGCGCGCCGCGCACTGGGAGCACACCGTCGCCGTCACCGACGACGGGCCGCGCATCCTGACGCAGGCCGTCTGACCACGAGGAACAGCTGTGCCTGCCCGACCGCCGGCCGACGAGGGCGACAAGCCCGACCCGATCGCCGTCGCCCGCACCAACTGGGAGCGCTCCGGATGGGCCGAGGTGGCCGACGGCATGGTCGCGGTGACGTCCGTGATGCGCGCGCACCAGATTCTGCTGGCCCGCGTCGAAACGGCGCTGCGGCCCTATGACCTGAGTTTCTCGCGCTTCGAGTTGCTGCGCTTGCTGGCGTTCAGCCGCACCGGCGCGCTGCCGATCACCAAGGCCTCCGACCGGCTGCAGGTGCACGTCACCAGCGTCACCCACGCGATCCGACGGCTGGAGGCCGACGGCCTGGTCGAGCGGTTGCCGCATCCCACCGACGGACGCACCACCCTGGTGCGGATCACCGAGCTGGGTCGCTCCACCGTCGAGGACGCCACGGTCACGCTCAACGACGACGTGTTCTCCGACATCGGCATGTCCGACGAGGAGTCGCGCGCCCTGGCGGCGTCGATCCAGACGCTGCGCCACAGCGCCGGCGACTTCTGAGCGGGCTGGTCCGCCGCGAGAGTGCACGCTCGGTAGTTGTCCGAGCCGATCTGCGACAGGGAATGCACGTTCGCGGTCAGGGTGTCGCGGGCGGCGATGCCGAGCTGGGCACCGGGATCGTGGCGGTGACCGCGGTGCCCGAGCCGGGCCGTGAGCGGATGTTGAGCCGTCCACCGACGATCTCGGCGCGCTCGGCCATCGACAGCAGCCCATAGCCGCCCATCTCGTCGCTGCCCAGCGGATGCTCCAGGGTGTCGAAGCCGACACCGTCGTCGACGATCTCGAGCCGGGCGACGTCGCCGCTGTCACCGGTGTCGACGGTGAAGGTCAGCCGGGCCTCGGTGGCCCCGGCGTGTTTGACGACGTTCTGCAGACACTCCTGGGCGATGCGGTACAGCGCCAGCTCGATGTGGTCGGGCAGGCGCACGTCGGCGAGGTCGGTGCGGACGTCGACCTGCGGGATGGAGCGCGCCAGGCTGGCCAGCCCGCCGGAGAGCCCCAGGTCGTCCAGCACCGGGGGCCGCAACCCGCTGATCGCGGCGCGGGCCTCCTGCAGCGTGAGCTCGGCGAGCTCACGGGCGCGGTCGAGCTGTTCGGTCAGCGCCGACCGGTCGTCGATCGACTTGGCGGCCTGTGCGGCGGCGTCGAGCCGGTAACTGAGCGTGACCAGCCGCTGGGAGATGCCGTCGTGGATGTCGCCGGCCAGTCGCCGGCGCTCCAGTTCCTGAGCCTCGATGACCTGCTCGACGAAGTTCTCGTGGGCGCGCTCACGGGCGACCAGTTGCCGGTGCAGCCGCGCCTGGTGCATCGCGCCGGCGATGAGCCGGCCGATGACGAGCAGCAGCTCGACGTCGCGGTCACCGAACTCGCGCTGCGCCACGGTGTGCACGTTGAGCACCCCCACCAGCCCGCCGGGGTCGGTCTCCATCGGCACCGACACCATCGACGTGAAGTCCCGGCCGCGCAGCGACTGGAACGGCAGGTACCTCGGATCGGACTCCTTGTCGTCGAGGATCACCACCGGCTCCCGGTGGCTGGCCACCCAGCCCGAGATGCCCTGGCCCAGCGGCAGCCGGATCTTGCCCACCTCGGAGTCGAACGGGGGGGTCGCCCCGGCCAGCGTCAACGACCGCTCGGTGTCGTCGAGGACGTGCACGAAACACACATCGCTGTCGGTGGCGGCGGTGATGATCCGCGCGGCCGCGGCGGCCAGCGGCTCCACCCCGGGGCCGCTGGAGGCAGCCTGGATCAGCTCGCGCAACAGCGCCAGTTCGCGGTCGGCGGCCAGCAGGGGACGCGCGCTCACTGGTAGATGCCTTCCCGCAGCGCCGTGGCGACTGCCCCGGTGCGGTCGCTGACACCGAGCTTGCGGTAGATCGAACTCAGATGCGTCTTGACGGTCTCGTCTCCGATGACCAGCTTGGCCGCGATCGCCCGGTTGGACAGCCCGTTGACGACCAGCGCCAGGATCTCGCTCTCCCGCTGGGTCAAGCCCTGGCGGGCGCCGGGCCAGAACTCCGCGCGCTGGATGCGGGCCGCGGTGTCGACAGCCCTGGCCGCCATCCCCGGGTCGATGGCGGTCTCGCCGCTGTTGACGAACTCGAGCTGACGGACCAGCTCCTCGCTGCTGATGCTCTTGAGCAGATAGCCCGACGCGCCGACCCGCAACGCCTGGAACAGGTACTGCTCGTCGTCGTAGACCGACAGCATGACGACCTTGCGGTCGGGGTCGCGTTCGCGCAGCTGCTGGCACACGTCCAGACCGCTGGACCCCTGCATCCGGACGTCGCAGAGCACGATGTCCGGATCGAGGTCACCCACGACGCTGAGCACCCGCTCGGCGCCGACAGCCTGCCCCACCACGGTCACCCGGCTGTCGAACGCCGCGAGCATCGCCTTGAGCCCCTCGATGACCATCTCGTGGTCATCGACCAGGACGATCCGCACCGGCGGGGCTGAACCCATGGCCATACCTTAAGGCTGCCCGGGGGCGCGCCCGGACAACTTGGCGCGCCGAATCCCCCACATGGGGGAGGCGCGCACTGTGTGATCTGGGACACGATGTTTCTCGTGCAGCCCACACAGCAGAAAGCTTGGCGAGCCGGTCGATTCTGGTGGGATTGGCCCCAGCCCAGCGAAACGACAGTGCAACCACTGCGCGCGATGATCTTCGATCTCGACGCGCTGGCCGACATCGACACCGCGGGTCACCGCGCCGCGTTCAACGCGGCGTTCGACGAATTGAACCTCGGGATCCACTGGTCGGAGGCTCGGTACCGGCAGTTGCTGGTGCTCAGCGACGAACGCCGCCGGGTCGCCGCCGAACTCCGCAAGCGTGGCATCGGCACCGAATGCGACGTGCTGGCGGAGCTGCTGGTCGACGAGGTCTGCGCGACCAAGGAGATGATCCTCGCCGAGACCATTCTCGACGCGGACATCACCGCGCGGCCGGGCATGGTCGACCTGATCACCGAGGCGTTCGGCGCCGGCATCGGCATCGGCATCGTCAGCAGTGGCAACCACGCCTGGGTCGAGCCGTTGGTGCGTCAACTGGTCGGCGACGGAGTCGTGGGTGTGGTGGTCACCGCCGACGACGCGCCGGCCGGCGAACTGTATCGCGCGGCGCTGGCCGAGCTCGGCGTCACCGCATCCGACTCGCTGGCCTTCGTGGCGTCCCCGGCGACTCAGCGCATGTGTACGTTGGCGGGCCTGGCGAGTGTGCTGGTCGCCGACGGCAGCGCGCCCCTGCGGGTCGCCGACTGCCAGCGACTGCGTGACGCGTCGCCGCACGCCCGCCGCCCCTCAGCGGCCTGACGAGATCGTCGAGACTGCGTCAGGTGCGGAGAAGTTCGAGTGGAGCGCGCGGCCAGCGCAGTCTGAACGTCACTCACGTCAGCTGCGCAGCATCTCGATGATCGCGCTGAAGTCCTTGTCGGCGTGCTCGGCGGCGAACTGCTCGTAGATCTCGGCGGCATGACTGCCCAGCGGCGCCGACGAGCCGGAGGACTGCACGGCCGCCATCGCCAGGCCGAGGTCCTTGTTCATCAACGCGGTGGCGAATCCGGGTTTGAAGCCGTTGTTGGCCGGGGACGTCGGAACCGGGCCCGGCACCGGACAGTTCGTGTGCACGGCCCAGCAGTTGCCGGTCGCACCGGTGATGACGTCGAACAGCGACTGCGCGGGCAGGCCCAACTTCTCGGCGAGCACGAAGGCCTCGCCGATCGCGATCTGCTGCACGGCCAGCACCATGTTGTTGCACAACTTGGCGGCCTGCCCGGCGCCCGACGCGCCGCAGTGGATCATCTTGCCCGCCATGGGTTCCAGCACCGGCTTGGCCCGCTCGAACGCCGACTCGTCACCGCCCACCATGAATGCCAGCGTGCCGGCGGTCGCACCCTTGATGCCCCCGGACACCGGGGCGTCGATCTGGGCCAGCCCACGCTCGGTCGCCTGCGCGTTGACGGCGCGGGCGTCGTCGACGGAGATCGTGGACGTATCGATCAGCAGTGCACCGGATGTCGCCGCGGGAACCACCTCGGCGTAGACGCTCTTGACGATGTCGCCGTTGGGCAGGGAGGTGATCACCACGTCGGCGCCGGCGACCGCGTCCGCGGCGGCGTCGAACACGGTGGCCCCCTTGGCCGCGGCGGCCTCTTTCAGCGCGGTCACCGGGTCGAAGCCGTGCACGGTGTGGCCGGCCGAGACCAGATTGGCCGCCATGGGTCCACCCATGTTGCCCAGCCCCAGGAACGCGATCGTCGTCATGTGTTCTCCCGTCGCTTCGTTACGACGCGCGTGCCCGGGCGGCCGCTGACCGTCCGATGACCACCCGCATGATTTCGTTGGTGCCCTCCAGGATGCGGTGCACCCGCAGATCCCGGACGATCTTCTCCAGCCCGTACTCGCGCAGGTAGCCGTACCCGCCGTGCAGTTGCAGTGCCTTGTCGGCGACCTCGAAGCAGGCGTCGGTGACGTGGAGTTTGGCCATCGCGCACAGTTCGACCTTGTCGGGGTGGGAATCGTCGAGGGCCCGGGCGGCGCGCCACAGCATCATCCGCGAGGTCTCCAGCGCTGTTGCCATGTCGGCCAGCGTGAATCGGATGGTCGGCTCGTCGAGCAGCGCGCCGCCGAAGGCCTGCCGGTCGGCCAGATAGGCGGCGGCCTTGTCGTAGGCGGCCTGCGCGCCGCCCAGCGAGCACGCGGCGATGTTGATGCGGCCGCCGTTGAGGCCGTTCATCGCGATGCCGAATCCGGTGCCCTCGCCGTCGGTGCCGCCGAGCATCGCCTCGGCGGGTACGCGGGCCCCTTCCAGGATGACCTGCCGCGTGGGCTGGGCATTCCAGCCCATCTTCTGCTCGTCGGCTCCGAAACTCAGCCCGGGGGTGTCCTTGTCCACCAGGAACGCCGAGATGCCCCGCGGCCCTTCGCCTCCGGTGCGGGCCATCACCAGGTAGACGTCTGAGGAGCCCGCCCCGGAGATGAATTGTTTGACGCCGTCGAGCACGTAGTCCGATCCGGACCGAATCGCCTTGGTGCGCAGGGCGCTTGCATCGGAGCCGGCGCCCGGCTCGGTCAGGCAGTAGCTGGCGATGGCCTCCATCGAGGCCAACCGCGGCACCCAGCTCTTGCGCTGCTCCGGCGTGCCGAACGAATCCACCATCCATGCGCACATGTTGTGGATCGACAGGAAAGCCGACACCGTCGGGTCGGCGGTGGCGAGCTTCTCGAAGATCCGTACCGCGTCGATGCGCCGCAGCCCGCTGCCGCCGACGTCCTCGTGGCAGTAGATGGCCGCCATGCCGAGTTCGGCGGCCTCCCGTAGCGCGTCGGTGGGGAAGTGGTGGCTCTGATCCCAGTCGAGGGCGTGCGGAGCCAGCCGCTTGTCGGCGAACGCGGCCGCCGTTTCGGCGATCACGCGTTCGTCCTCGTCGAGGCCGAAGTAGTCCATCGGTGCGGGTACCTACTTCATGGTGGGGATGACGAACTCAGCCCCGTCTTTGATGCCCGAGGGCCAGCGCGATGTGACGGTCTTGACCTTGGTGTAGAACTGGATCGACGCCGGTCCGTGTTGGTTGAGGTCGCCGAATCCGGAGCGCTTCCAACCGCCGAAGGTGTGGTAGGCCACCGGAACCGGGATGGGTACGTTGACCCCGACCATGCCGACCTGGACGTTGGCCACGAAGTCGCGGGCCGCGTCGCCGTCGCGGGTGAAGATCGCCACCCCGTTGCCGTACTCGTGCTTGCTCGGCAGGCTCAGGGCCTCGTCGTAGTCCTGGGCTCTGACGATGCACAGCACCGGACCGAAGATCTCGTCGGTGTAGATCGACATGTCGGTGGTGACGTGGTCGAACAGGGTGGGCCCGATGAAGTAGCCGCCGGAGAGGTCCTGGTCGTCGAAAGTCAGCTCGTCGGAGCTGCGTTCGCGGCCGTCGACCACCAGGTCGGCACCGGCCTCCACACCTTGGCCGATGTAGTCGCGCACCCGCTTGAGCGCGGCCTCGGTGACCAGCGGTCCGTAGTCGGCCTTGGGGTCCAGGCTGTGCCCGACGCGCAACTGGTTGATGCGCTCCACCAGGCGGTTGCGCAGCCGGTTCGCCGTCTCCTCGCCGACCGGTACCGCCACGCTGATCGCCATGCAACGTTCACCGGCGCTGCCGTAGCCGGCACCGATCAACGCGTCGACAGCCTGATCGAGATCGGCGTCGGGCATCACGATCATGTGGTTCTTGGCGCCCCCGAAACATTGCGAGCGCTTCCCGTTGGCGGCGGCGGTGGAGTAAATGTACTGCGCGATGTCGGAGCTTCCGACGAACCCGACCCCCTGGATGTCGGGGTGGGTGAGAATCGCGTCGACGGCCTCCTTGTCGCCCTGCACGACCTGGAACACCCCGGCGGGCAGACCCGCCTCAAGGAACAGCTCGGCCAGCCGCACCGGCACCGACGGATCGCGCTCGGAAGGCTTGAGGATGAACGCATTGCCGCAGGCCAGTGCCGGGCCGGCCTTCCACAGCGGGATCATCGCCGGGAAGTTGAACGGCGTGATGCCGGCGACCACGCCGAGGGGCTGACGCAGCGAGTAGACGTCGATGCCCGAGCCGGCCCCCTCGGTGTACTCCCCCTTGAGCAGGTGGGGGATGCCGATGGCGAACTCGATGACCTCGATGCCGCGCTGGATGTCGCCCTTGGCGTCCGGGATGGTCTTGCCGTGCTCGAGGCTCAGCAGCTCGGCCAGTTCCTCGGTGTGGGCGTTGACCAGTTCGATGAACTTCATCATCACCCGGGCGCGGCGCTGCGGGTTCCAGGCGGCCCACTCTTTCTGGGCTTCGATCGCCGAGGTGACGGCGGTGTCGACGTCGGCCGCGCTGGCGAGGACGACCTGCGACTGCACCTGGCCGGTGCTGGGGTTCATCACGTCGGCGGTCCGGGTGGATGCCAGCTCGGTGCGCTTGCCGTCGATGAAGTGGGGGATCCGTGTGGTCATGCTCAAACCTTCCGCGTCGATACTTGGATATCCTAGTAATTGGCCGGCGGGGATGGCAAGAGGTTCTCGACGCGGACGGCGCTCAGCGTCCGCGCAGCGCCTCGACGAACGCGCGGGTGTCCTGCCACGTGGGGAGCACACCGCTGGATTCGATGTCGGCGAGGGTGGGCGCCTCGGCGTCCCGGCCCGACAGCGCGAGGTGGTGTTCGATGGGCCACTGGATGCCGATCGCGGGATCGGTGGCCAGGATCGTGTGCTCGCGCGCCGGGGTGTAGGGGGCCGAGCACAGGTACATCACCGTCGAATCGTCCTCCAGCGCAAGGAATCCGTGGGCGAGGCCCTCGGACAGATAGATGCTGCGGCGGCTGCGGTCGTCCAGCAACACGCCGTCCCAGCGCCCGAACGTGGGCGAGCCCAGCCGGATGTCGACGGCGACGTCGAACACCGCCCCGCGCACGCACGTCACGTACTTCGCCTGGCTCGGCGGCAGCTCGGCGAAGTGCAGACCGCGCAGGACACCGGCCGAGGACACCGAGCAGTTGGCCTGTGCGAGCGCGAAGTCGTGTCCGGCGAATTCACGAAACGCCGACTCGGTGAACCACTCGAAGAACGTCCCCCGGGCGTCACCGTGCAGGCGCGGGGTGATCTCCCACGCGCCGGGGACGGCCAACTCGCGCGCGGTCACTGGCCGCGGCCCGCGTAGGTCGCTTCCACGGCGTTCTTCAAAGGCCCCCACCATGATTCGTTGGACTCATACCAGTCGATGGTGGCGCGCAGCCCCTGCTCGAAGTCGGTGTGGCCGGGCCGCCAGCCGAGTTCCTGATACAGGGCCGACGGGTCGATGGCGTAGCGCAGGTCATGCCCGGCGCGATCGGTGACGTGATCGAAGTCGTCCTCGGAGCGGCCCATCAACCGCAGAATCGTGCGCATCACGGTCAGATTGTCGCGCTCGCCCTCGGCGCCGATGAGGTAGGTGCGTCCGAGGGTGCCGTCGGTGAGGATGCGCCACACGGCGCTGTTGTGGTCCTCGACGTGGATCCAGTCCCGCACGTTGGCGCCGCGCCCGTAGAGCTTGGGGCGCCGCCCGGTCAGGATGTTGGTGATCTGGCGCGGGATGAACTTCTCGACGTGCTGGTACGGGCCGTAGTTGTTCGAACAGTTCGAGATCGTCGCAGCCACCCCGTAGGACCGCACCCAGGCCCGCACCAGCAGGTCGGCGGCCGCCTTCGTCGACGAATAGGGGCTGGACGGCTGATACGGCGTGGACTCGGTGAACCGGTCCGGCGCATCGAGCGGCAGGTCCCCGTACACCTCGTCGGTCGAGACGTGATGCAGGCGCACGCCGTGGCTGCGCACCGCTTCGAGAACGGTGAACGTTCCCACGACGTTGGTGTGTACGAACGGTGCGGGGTCGGCCAGCGCGTTGTCGACGTGCGTCTCGGCGGCGAAGTGCACGACGGCGTCGGCGTCGGACACCAGGCTGGTCACCAGGGCGGCGTCGGTGACGTCGCCCTCGATCAACCTGACCTGGTGCGCCACCGGCGCCAGCGACTCCCGGCTGCCGGCATAGGTGAGCGAATCGAGCACGCTGACCTGCACGTCCGGGCGCTCACGCACGGTCGCGTGGACGAAGTTGGCACCGATGAACCCGGCGCCGCCGGTGACCAGCAACCGCATAGCCCGCAAGCGTAGCGGCCTAGCTGGACAACCCCAGCGGACCCGCCAGCTCCTCGAGCGTCGACAGCAGCTCGTCGGGACCACCGAGCACCTGGATGGCGACGTGGTCGGCGCCGGCCTGCAGGTGCTCGGTCAGCCGCGCGGCGATCTGGTCGGGCGACCCGTAGGCGACGAGGGAGTCGATCAACCGGTCGCTGCCCGGGCGCTCCACGTCGTCGTCGGTGAATCCGAGACGCTTCCAGTTGTTCACGTAGTTCGACAGCCCGAGGTAGAAGTCGACGGTTTCGCGACCGACCTCACGGGCCTTCTCGGCGTCGTCGGTGAGCACGACCTTGTGTTCGGGCGCGATGAGGACCGTGGGGCCCAGCAACTCGCGCGCCTGACCGGTGTGCACCGGGGTGGTCAGGTACGGGTGCGCGCCCGCGGACCGCTGGGCCGCCAGCTGCAGCACCTTGGGACCCAGCGCGGCCAGCACCCGCCGACTGGTCGGCACCGTGGCCGAGTCGAGCACGTCCAGATACTCCTCGAGCGCCTCGTAGGGCTTGGTGTACTGCTCGGTGTGCTCGGGATGCCCGACGCCGACGCCCAGCAGGAAGCGGCCGGGGAATGCTTCTTCGATGCGGTGATACGACGAGGCCACCTCGCGCGCGTCGGCGGTCCAGATGTTCACGATCCCGGTGGCGACCTGCAGGTTCTCGGTCTTCTCCAGGATCGGCTCGACGAAGGCGAGGTCGGCCGCCGGAGAGGCGCCCACCCACACCGTGCCGTAGCCGAGTTTTTCGATCTCCACCGCCTGGTCAGGGCTGACCGGTGCGCCGGTCCACACCCCGAAATCCCCGAGTGCGGGCTTGAGGGAGACACCCTGTGTGGTCTGGTCGTCCTCGCGCGAGCGCTCGTCGGATGTCATGGGGGAGGGGTTCCTTCCGGTCGGAGGTGGCGTCGGTGCGGTATCAGCTTCTCAGTCACCGGGGGTACCCGCGCCGAAGCCGGGTCAGTCTCCCTCGCCGGCGGTCATCGGTGCGTCGGGGGCCGGCGCCTGCAGCGGAAGGCAGACGATGAACGTCGTGTCGCCGGGCTTGGACTGCACCGACAGGTTGCCGAGGTGCTTCTTGACGACGATCTGCCAGGCCAGGTCCAGACCGAGCCCGGTACCTTCGCCGAACGGTTTGGTGGTGAAGAACGGTGTGAAGATGCGCTCGATGTTGTCCTCGGAGATGCCGGGCCCGGTGTCGCCGATCTCCACCCGGATCATGTCCTCGTTCTCCCGCCGGGTGCGGATGGTCAACGTGCCGTGGCCGTCCATCGCCTGGATCGCGTTGTCGATGATGTTCGTCCACACCTGGTTGAGATCGCCCGGGTAACACAGCAGTTCGGGCAGCGACGTGTCCTTCTCCCACACCAGCTCGACCGGTTTGTCCTTGCCGACCTTGTCGCCGAAGATCGTCTTGACGGTGCTGTAGAGCAACTCGTGCACGTTGGCGCTCTGGTATTCGGCACGGTCCATCTGCGAGTACTGCTTCGCGCCGGCCAGCAGTGCCGAGATCCGCTTGCTGGCCTCGGCGATCTGGTTCATCAGCAGCTCGTTGTCGATGGTGTACTTCAGCCAGCCGATCGCTCCGGGCAGCGTCGCCGAGCAGTCGACGTCGTCGATCGACGCCTGTACCCGTTCCAGCCAGTCCACGTCCAGGCCGGCCTCGACGAACGTGGGGGCGTAATCCCAGGCGCTGGAGATGCCGTGTGACTCCAGCCAGTCGCCGATGTGGTCCTCCCGGTCGGAGGTCTCCAGCGCGGTGAGCTCCTGGGACTTCGACTTGGCGACCTGTTCGGCGACTTCGTCCTGGATGCTGACCAGCACCTTCAGTGCGGCGGGGGTGAATTTGCCCTCGGCCAGCATGGCCAGCTTGTGGCGCATCTTGCCGACCCCTTCGCGCAGGTCGGCCACCGCGCGGGCGGTCGCGCCGGCGGGGTTGTTGAGCTGGTGGGTCAGCCCTGCGGACAGTTGGCCCAGCGCCAGCAGCTTCTCGCGTTGCCCCACGATCTGGCGTTGGCGCATCCCGCCGACCATGTGGCCTTCGAGCAGGTGCACCGCCATCGGGAACTCGTCGCGCATGAACCGGGCGAACGCGTCGGCGTCGAGGACGAAGAACCGCGACGGGCGGGTCACCCGCACCGAGGCCTGGTAGACGTGCTCTTCACCGGGGATGTAGGCCGACCAGGCCCCGCAGTACACCCCGCGTTGCGACGTCCGGTTGGTCTCGATGTCCACACCGCCGGAACGCTTGGACATGACCAACTCGCCGTCGATCAGGACGTAGAAGCAGGTGGCGGGTTCGCCCTCGACGTGGATCGGACCCGGTTCGAACGTCGCGATGTGGCCGTTCTCGCACAGAATCTGCAGCTGACGGTCGGACAGCGCCTCGAACAGGAACAGGCTGCGCAGCTCATCGGGCAGGCATTTCTCACCCACGGTGGATCCTTCCAACGGTCAACTCGGAACCTGCTGTGTCGGAGCGTGCAGGGGCACTGGAGAAGTGAAACGCGAATCACCCGGTGTGGATTCCATGACCGGCTCGGCCCTACGTTTCGGCCAGGTAGCGGTGCACGAGCATGACGGCCATCGACCCCTCACCGACCGCGGCGGCCACCCGCTTGGCGGAGTCGGCGCGCACGTCGCCGGCCACGAACACCCCTGGCACGCTGGACTCCAGGTGGTGCGGCGGGCGTTCCAGGGTCCATCCGCTGACGTCGCGCAGGTCCGGGCCGGCGACGACGAATCCGTGGTCGTCGCGCACCACGACGCCGTCGAGCCAGTCGGTGCGCGGTTCGGCGCCGATGAAGATGAACATCCGGCCGCAGTGGAACTCTTCGCGTTCGCCGGTCTGGTTGTTCTCCAGACAGATGCTCTCCAGGTGTCCGTCCCCCTTCACCGCGTGCACGACGGTGTAGGGCAACTCCTTGATGTTGTCCTGGGCGCGAATCTGCTGGATCAGGTAGTGCGACATCGAGTCTTCGAGGGTGCGCCGGCTGACGATGGTCACCGACTTGGCGGTGCGGGCCAGGTACATCGCGGCCTGCCCGGCCGAGTTGGCGCCGCCGATGACATAGACCTCGTCGTCCTCACAGTCCGAGGCGACCGACGTGGTCGCGCCGTAGTACACGCCGGCACCGGTCAGATCCGCACACCCCTCCGCCGACAGCTGGCGGTATTCCACACCCATCGCGAGGATCACCGCGCGCGTGCCGATCGAGCGGCCGTCGGACAGGTGCACCGTGCGGGCGTTGCCGTCGATGTCCAGACCGGTGACCTCGGCGGCGGTGATCAGTTCGGCGGAGAACTTCTCGGCCTGCCGACGGGCGCGCTCGGCGAGCTGTGATCCCGGAACGCCGTCGGGGAAGCCGAGGTAGTTCTCGATGCGGGAGCTCTGGCCGGCCTGTCCGCCGGTGGCGGTCCGTTCGATGAGGACGGTCTTGAGCCCCTCGGATGCTCCGTAGACGGCGGCGGCCAGGCCGGCGGGCCCACCGCCGACGACGACGAGGTCGTAGAAATCGCCCGCGGGCGTCGTCGTGAGGCCCAGCGTCGCGGCCAGCTCCGCGTCGGTGGGGTCGACCAGCGTCTCGCCCTGCTCGGTGATCACCACCGGCAGGATCAGACCGTCCTGGCCCGCGGCTTCGAGCAGTTGCGCGCCACGCGGTTCGTCGGACCGAAACCAGGTGTAGTACAGCCGGTTCCGGGCCAGGAACTCACGCACTTCGGACGACCGCGCGTTCCACGGGTGCCCGATGATCTTGGTGTGCGGGATGGCCCGGTCGCCGGCCGCCCGCCACGCCTCGATCAGCGCGTCGATGACCGGGTAGAGCTTCTCCTGCGGAGGATCCCAGGGCTTGAGCAGGTAGTGGTCGAGGTCGACGACGTTGATCGCGTCGATCGCGGCGTGGGTGTCGGCGTAGGCGGTGAGCAGCACGCGCCGGGCCGCCGGGTAGACATCCATCGCGGCTTCGAGGAACTCGATGCCGCTCATCTGCGGCATCCGGTAGTCGGCGACGAACACCGCGACGGTCTCTCCGCGCAGCTTCAGCTCGTTGAGGGTCTCCAGCGCGTCAGGGCCCGACTCGGCCCGCACGATGCGGAACTTCTCGCCGTAGTGCCGACGAAGGTCGCGGGCTACCGCACGGGACACCGCGGGGTCGTCGTCGACGGTGAGGATCACCGGTTTGCGGGGCTGGTGCTCAGGTCCAGTCATCGCCTCAAGTATGCGCCTCGTGTCCAGCGGAAATCGCGGTCGGGTTGGCGGGTGAAAGGTACCCTTCCCCGCCGCGGCGGAGCGGCCTAGCGTGGGTGCATGCCGACCAACGTGATCGTGGGATACGACGGCTCGCCCTCGGCGGGTGAGGCCATCAGCGCCGGGGCGTCGTTGTTCCCCGAGGCGCATGCCTGGGTGGTGTACGTCTGGACGCCGCCCTTCGGCAGCACGAGGCTGCGTCGGCGGTTGCGCACCTCGGCTCGCGACATCGACGACCTGGTCGAGCTGATCGAGCGCGAAGGGCAGCGGGAGGCCGACGCCATCGCCGCCGCCGGAGTCGCGCTGGCCACCGCGGCCGAGTGGGACGCCGAACCGCTCGTCAATCGCACGATGGGATCCGACGGCCTGCGGCTCGCGCAACTGGCCGAGCAGTTGCACGGCGATGTCATCGTCGTGGGCAGCCGGGGCCTCAGCGGTACCGACGCGGTGCTGGGCAGTGTCTCCGACCTGGTCGTGCATTACGCGACGGTGCCGGTGCTGGTGGTGCCCAATCCGCTGTTGATCAAGGAGTTCGAGGCGCTGGCCGACGGGCCGGTGGTGGTGGGCTATGACGGTTCCGACGGCGCCGAGAAGGCGCTCGACAGCGCGCGCCGGCTGTTTCCGGGCCGGCGGCTGCTGCTCGCCGCCGTCCGCGACGGGGACGAGGACGTGCCGCTGGGTCCCGCGGCGCGTGACGCCGAGCTGCTGTCGCTGCGGATGCCGAAGCTCGCCGGCCCGGCTTCGCGGGTGGCGGCCGACCTGCTCGTCGAGTGCGCCGACCAGCACGACGCCGCGGTGCTGGTCGTAGGCTCGCGGGGACGCTCGACCATCCGCGAGGTGCTGCTCGGGAGCGTCGCGCGCGGGGCGGTACACCGCACGCACCGCCCGGTGCTCGTCGTGCACGGATGATCAGGGCGTGGGAAGTGCGGCGACTTCCGCATGGGGTGCGGTGGCGCCCCGTGAACGCTCAACGCGGCGGGCGATGCCGCGCAGCATCTTCTGCTCCATCACGAAATGCGGGACATCGAACCAGAAGTGCCCGACGGGGCCGCCGCTGCCGCGCGCGATCAGCCGGGTCCGGTCGCCGTCGGGGCGAAGCGTGAACGACCAGCAGCCCGAAGCCTTCTGCCCTCGATCCAGACGGTCGAAATCGGCCGGCGAGACGAGCACGAGGTGGGAGCCGGGCTCGACGGCGGCGACGATCTGCCGGGCGGCGGGACCGTAACGGCGCGCCAGCCACACGGTGTCGCCGGTGTTGAGCTGCTGCCATTCGGGATGCACGATGGCCGCGTTGTGCATGTCGGCGCCGACCGCGCGTTCCAGCAACGAGTAGCTGTAGAAGCCGCCCCGGTCCTCGCCGATCTGAGCAAGCCACGGCCAGACCTGGGCCGGCGGTGCGTCGACGGTGACCGCCCGTGTGGTGCGGGGGGACGGCCGCGACGGAATAGCCTCGACCATGTCGTCACCCGGCATCACCGCGGCGATCTCGTCGTTGCGGGCGCCCCAGGTGTACATCCACGGCCGCAGGTGGACGTGGTACCACGCTGCGATCCCGACGGCGGCCATGATGTCCGCCAGCCCCGGCCGGTACCTTCCCATGGTTCGACGGTAGGTTCGGCACGCTCCCGGCTGGTAGAGCCGAAAGTCCTGCATCCGAGCAAATTTCGGTGCACAAAGGGGCGCAGGACATGATGGTCCCGGGGCGGTGCACCCGCCCGGGAGCGGAATCAGGTCGTCGCCGATCGGGCCGGCCACCACGGGTGAGCAGAGGACCACCGGCCCTATCGTCCGGCCGGAAAGGCCCGCAAGCTTGCCTCATGGCGAACACGATCGTGAAGGCGCTCGCAGCGGGGGCACTGCTGTACGGGGCGCGCCGCTACTTCCGTGACTGGGGCACCACCAAGGCCGAATGCAGCGGAAAGATGCCCGGTGACGAACTGATCTCTCCGCCGGTGCTGCAGGCCACCGAAGCGGTGTGGATCGATGCCGGCGCCGGGGAGGTGTGGCCGTGGCTGGTGCAGATGGGGCAGGACCGTGGCGGGTTGTACAGCTTCGAGAAGCTGGAGAGCGCCGTGGGTCTGGGGTACCGCAATGCCGACTGCATCCATCCCGAATGGCAGCACATCACGGTCGGTGACGTGGTCCGGCTCGTGCCGAAGGGCTGGCTGGGCCTGCCGGACGGGATCGAACTCGCCGTCGCGGAGCTGATCGACGGTCAGTCGATCGTGTTGCGGGCGCAGCCGGGGTTGCCCTGGGACGCCGTGTGGTCCTTCCACGTCATCCCGCACTGGGATGACCGGTGCCGGTTGGTGATCCGGTCGCGGCTGGCCTTGCGCCACCCTGCCGAGGTCGCGTTCGCCGAACTTCTCGGACCGGCCAGGGCCTTCATCACCAGGGGGATCCTGCTGGGCATCAAACGGCGCGCCGAGGGCCGAGCCCAGCCGGAGAGTTCGGGCGCTTCGGAGTCAGCGGCCGGCGCTGCCCTGCACCACCCGGGTTAGCCGGCCGAACCAGCGAAAGGGAGACCGATGAGAGCCGAGGTTGGTGACTGGCTGGTGCTCAAGGGCCCCACCGTCGACCGCTCCGAGCAGCGGGGGTTGATCACCGAGGTGCACTCCGCCGACGGGACCCCGCCCTTCGTGGTGCGCTGGCTGGACACCGGACGCGAAGCGATGGTGTTCCCGGGCCCGGACGCGATCGTCGTGACGGCTGCCGAACAGAGGTCTGCCGACGAACGAGCCCGCGAACGGATGACGCAGGTGCAAGAGACGATTCGTGGGCGCTGACGTGTCTGGAAGATCCGCCGCTCACGGAGTTGTGGTCGGCACGGACGGATCGTCCAACGCGCTCGTGGCGGCGCAATGGGCCGCCCGGGCCGCCGCGTTCCGAAACGTCGACGTGACAGTCGCGCACGTCGTCGGAAACCACGCGGACGACACCGTGGGCGCGACCTGGTCGTGGCCGACCGGCCGGGCACCCGACGAGGTTCGCGAACTCGCCGAACGCGACACCGGTGGCGTGCTCGCCCGCTCGGTCGCGGCGGCCGAGGAGAGCGGAGAGGGGGTGCACGAGATCCGTGCGGTGCTCTGCCACGGCAGACCGGTGGCGGCGCTTGCGGAGCTGTCCAGGTCGGCCCAGTTGGTCGCAGTGGGCGGTCACGGGGTCACCGGCAGGCATCGGCGCGGGCTGGGTCCGGTGAGCCGAGGCGTCATCCAGCATGCGCACTGCCCGGTCGCCGTCGTCCGGGAGGAGCCCAGCCACCCGTCGCCACACCATCGCCCCGTCCTGGTCGGTGTCGACGGGTCCCGCGCCTCGAACCTCGCCGCGGTCATCGCGTTCGACGAAGCGGCGTGGCGCGGTGTGGATCTGCTCGCGATGCATGTCTGTCACGACTCCGAGGCGCCACCGGCCGGCGGGAAGCGTGACCCGTTGCTCGTCGAGGCGGCCGAGGCCATCCTGACGAAGTCGCTGTCGGCGTTGCGGACGCAACATCCCGCCGTCCGGGTCCACCACCTGGTGCGGTTCTGGAATCCGGTACGCCAACTCCTCAGGCAAGGCGAGCGGGCGCAGCTCATCGTGCTCGGGAGCCACGGTCGTGGCAGCGTCAGCGGCGCCCTGCTCGGATCGGTCAGTGCGGCGGTCGCCGAGCACGCCCGGGCTCCGGTGATCGTGGCGCGTCACCGCTGATCTGGCCGGAATCCGATTCGTTTCTGTCCAGGGTCCCGGTGGGTCGACGAGTATGCGGACGCGTTCACTGGTCTCGATCCCGCCCGGTGAGGTCGGACGCCAGAGCAAACCTGGCGAAGTGATCGATCCCGAAGCGCTGGAAAACACGCAGTCGACCGGGCGGGAGCAGACCAGCTGCCGTCGAGGCGTCGACGATCGTCGGACCCGCCACCTCGTACGTGTCACCTTTCGACGTGATCGTTGCGCCGCCGGCCGCCTGGGTGTTGCGAAGCCAGTCCACGGTGATTCCGTAGGGAAGGGGGACGAGGAACCCGCCCGCGACCTTGTCCGCCACGACGGGGGTGGCGTACCTCCTGCCGGAGCAACGCCCCTCGTGCTCGACAAGCGCTGCATACCAGTGTTTGCGTCCGGCGGCCCGCACCATCATCGGGTTGAGCACGTGCTTGTTGAACGTCCGCACCGCGTCGCGCACCGGGCTCATCGTGTCGCGAGACATGCCCACATGGTCGCCGGGCCCCGAAGTCGCGCGTCAGGGCCGAGCGGACTGTCCTCGAAGGACCAAAGGCACCCGATCTCCGGGATGTGACTTTCGTCTCTATTGCCGGGCACCCGGCTGGAAAACGATGGGTTCGGTTCGTCTGTCGACAGGAGTGACGATGACATCGACCGACCACACAGCCGGGGTCCGCAGTGCGCTCGACGACGTCGCCTGGCAGTTCCTCCGTTCGGAGTTCGCCGGCGAGATCTACCTGGACTGGCCCATCGACCGCCGACTCGACGCGTTTCTGCGCCACCGCGGATACGACCAGCTCCACGACGACGGGACCGCCTACGAGGCCCTGTTGGACAGGGTCATGGCCAACATCGGCGCCGCCCTGCAGACCGGCGTTGTGCCGCAGCAGAATTAGGGAAGCCTGCCATGAATGTGATCCACAAACGCGCCGATGACTGGCGCGTGGAACCGAATTTCACGGATTACGAGGGAACGCGGGCGAGGTTCGCGTGGCAGGACGCACCCGACGTGTGCGAAGGGATGGAGGGCGGCGGGTGCAACATCGCCTTCGCGGCGCTCGATCGGCATGTGCACGGTCCGGCGGCCACGCGGACCGCATTGCGGTTCGTCTCCGCCGCGGGCTCGGACGGTGCCGTGCAGACCCAAGATCTCAGCTACGCCGAATTGGCGGGCTGGGCGCACCGATTCACGAACGTCCTGCGCGCCCTGGGTGTGGGCAAGGGCGACCGGGTGTTCACGCTGACCAGCCGCTGCCCCGAGCTCTACGTCGCGATTCTCGGCTCATTGCGCAACGGAAGTGTGGTCTCGCCCCTGTTCTCGGCCTTCGGACCCGAGCCCATCGCCACCCGCCTGACCCTGGGCGAAGCGAACGTCTTGGTCACCACCAAGGCGCTGTACCGCAAGAAGGTCGCGACGATCCGCGACCGGGTGCCGTCGCTGCGCCACGTGCTGATCATCGATGGCGATGCCGACGACGCCGTTCCCGGAACGCTGGGATTCTGGCCGTTGCTGGACGCGGCCGGCCCCGAGGCCCCGATCGAGGTCACCACCGCCGAGGATCCGGCGTTGCTGCACTTCACCAGCGGCACCACCGGCACACCCAAGGGCGCCCTGCATGTACACGGCGCGGTGACGATGCACTATGTCACCGGGAGGTACGCGCTGGACCTGCATCCCGACGACATCTACTGGTGCACAGCGGACCCGGGCTGGGTGACGGGGATGTCCTACGGGGTCATCGCGCCGCTTCTGCACGGGGTGACCTCCATCGTCGACGAAGCGGACTTCGACGCCGAGCGCTGGTACCGCATCCTGGAGAGCCAAGGCGTCACGATCTGGTACACCGCACCGACCGCGATCCGCATGCTGATCAAAGCCGGTCCCGAACTCGCTTCGCGGTTCCGTTTCCCGAAGCTGCGCTTCATCGCCAGTGTCGGCGAGCCGCTCAACGCGGAGGCGGTCTGGTGGGGCCAGCGGGTACTGGGATTGCCCATCCACGACAACTGGTGGCAGACCGAGACCGGCGGCATCATGATCGCCAACACCCCGGCCTTCGACATCAAGCCTGGCTCCATGGGCCGCCCGCTGCCCGGCGTCGAGGCGTACATCGTCCACCGCCGCGACGACGGGACCGTCGCCGTGGTCACCGAACCCGGCGTCGACGGGGAGTTGGCGCTCGAGCCGGGGTGGCCGTCGATGTTCCGGGGCTACTTGAATCAGGAGCAGCGCTATCGCGACAGTTTCGTCGACGGTTTGTACCTGTCGGGTGACCTGGCCAGCCGGGACTCGGACGGCTACTTCTGGTTCGTCGGCCGCGCCGACGACGTCATCAAATCAGCGGGACATCTGATCGGACCGTTCGAAGTCGAGAACGCGCTGACCGACCACCCCGCCGTCGCCGAGGCCGCGGTGATCGGCATCCCGGACGCCACGTCGGGTGAAGTGGTCAAGGCCTTCGTCACGCTGAAGAACGACTACACGGCCGGTGAGGACCTGCGCCGAGAACTGATGGCGCACGCCCGCACCCGACTGGGCGCGGCAGTGGCCCCCAAACAGATCGAGTTCACCGACGCGCTGCCGCACACCCGCAGCGGCAAGATCATGCGGCGGTTGCTCAAGGCCCGAGAGTTGGGGCTCCCGGAGGGCGACACGTCCACGATCGAGACGGTCGAGCGTCCCGATGTGCAGGAGGTGCGCTCATGAGCGCCGACCCGCTGGCCCGGCCGCTGTTGGCGGACATGGTCCGGGTGCGTCGCATGGAGGAGAAGTGCGCCGAACTCTACGGTGAGACGAAGATCCGCGGGTTCCTGCACCTGTACGTGGGGGAAGAGGCGGTGGCCGCGGGATCGCTGCGGGCCCTCGACGCCGACGATGCGGTGGTCGCGACATACCGCGAACACGCGCACGCGCTGCTGCGCGGAGTGCCCATGGCGTCGATCATGGCCGAGATGTTCGGCAAGCAGGAGGGCTGCTCGCGGGGCCGTGGCGGGTCGATGCACCTCTTCGACGCCGACCGCAGATTCTACGGCGGTAACGCCATCGTCGCCGGGGGACTGCCGCTGGCCGTCGGACTGGCACTCGCCGACGCCATGCAGCAGCGAAACCGCGTGACCGCGTGTTATTTCGGTGACGGTGCGGTCGCCGAGGGCGCCTTTCACGAATCGTTGAACATGGCGGCGCTGTGGCAACTCCCCGTGTTGTTCTGTTGCGAGAACAACCTGTACGCGATGGGCACCGCGCTCGAACGTGCCCAGTCCCAGACCGATCTCGCCGCCAAGGCTGCCGCCTACAACGTGGCGACGTTGACCGTCGACGGAATGGATGTCGCGGCATGCCATGACGCCACAGCGAAGGCGGTCGACTCCATCCGCACCGCGGGCGGCCCCTTCTTCCTGGAGTTCCGCACCTACCGCTTCCGCGCTCACTCGATGTTCGACCCCGAGCTCTACCGCGGCAAGGCCGAGGTCGAGGAATGGCGCACCCGGGACCCGATCACGCTGTTCACCGATCGGTGCCTACGCGACGGACTGCTGGCTCCCCAGGACATCGCCGACCTCGAGCAGGCGGCCGACTCCGAGGTCGATGCGGCCGTGGCCTTCGCCGACGCCGGCACGTGGGAGGACGTCGCGGACCTGGAACGTGATGTGCTCACCCCGGCAGCGGAGGTTCGGCGATGAAGACGACATATCGCACCGCAGTCCACAACGCGCTCCGAGACGCACTGCGCGACGACCCCCGCGTGGTGTTGATGGGCGAGGACGTCGGCCGTTACGGCGGCACCTACGCGGCGTCCAAAGGCCTGCTGGAGGAATTCGGCCCCGACCGGGTGCGGGACACACCGCTGTCGGAGCTGGGGTTCGTCGGGGTCGGAATCGGTGCCGCGCTGGGGGGACTCCGCCCGATCGTCGAAGTGATGACCGTCAACTTCAGCCTGCTGGCCCTGGACCAGATCGTCAACACGGCCGCCACGCTGCGCCACATGTCCGGAGGTCAATTCTCGGTTCCGCTGGTGGTGCGGATGGCCACCGGGGCGGGACGGCAGCTGGCGGCTCAGCACTCGCACAGCCTGGAGAACTGGTATGCGCACATCCCGGGCATCAAAGTCGTTGCCCCCGCGACGGTGCAGGACGCGTACGGGATGCTGGCCTCCGCGCTGGCCGACCCCGATCCGGTCGTGGTGTTCGAGCACGTCACGTTGTACAACACCGCTGCCGATGTCGACACGCTGGCGGCGCAGGACATCTGCTCGGCGGCCGTGCGCCGGACGGGCTCCGACGTCACGGTGATCGCCTACGGCGGCTGTCTGGCCAAAGCACTGGACGCCGCCGACGAGCTGTCTCTGGCCGGAATCAACTGCGAGGTCATCGATCTGCGGGTGCTGCGTCCGTTGGACACCGAGACGATCCTGGACTCGGTGCGCAAGACCCATCGCGCTGTCGTGGTCGACGAAGCATGGCGGACAGGGAGTCTGGCCGGTGAGATCAGTGCCCAGATCGCCGAGAACGCGTTCTTCGACCTCGACGCGCCGATCGCCCGTGTCTGCAGCGCGGAGGTGCCGATGCCGTACGCGAAGCATCTGGAGCAGGCGGCGTTGCCGCAGCGTGACGACATCGTCGCGGCGGTGCGCACCACGATGGGTGGGCAGCCGTGATCGAGTTCACGATGCCGGCCCTCGGTTCGGACATGGACGAAGGCACGCTCGACCAGTGGCTGGTTTCCCCCGGTGACACGGTGGAGCGCGGTCAGGTCGTCGCGGTCGTCGAAACGACCAAGGCGGCAGTCGAAGTCGAGTGCTGGCACGAAGGAACGGTCGGGGAGCTGCTGGTGCCGGTGGGGCAGACCGTAGAGGTCGGGACGCCGCTGGCGACGTTGCTCGAGCCCGGGGAGCGCCCCGGTCAGACACCTGCTGCGAAACCCGCGACCGTCCCTGAGCCACCCGCGGTCGTCGAGCCGGCTCGAGGGGAGATCATGCCGGCTCCGACCGCGGGTCCCGCGGCAACCTCACACCGCCGGTGGGTTTCGCCGGCGGCGCGCCGTCTTGCCCACACGCTGGGCGTCGACGTCGATGCCGTGACCGGTTCCGGCCCGCAGGGTGCGGTCACCATCAGGGATGTCGAACACGTTGCGGCCGAGGCGAAGAAGCCCCTGCGCGGGCGCACCCCAGCAGACCGGGCTGTGGAGATGCGCCGGTCCATCGCGGCCGCGATGAGCAGGTCCAAGCGTGAGATCCCGCACTACTATCTGGCCGACGAGGTCGTGATGGACTCGGCAATGGCGTGGCTGGGTGAGCGCAACGCCGCTCGGCCGATCACCGAGCGGGCGTTACCGGCGGTCCTTCTGCTCAAGGCGGTCGGCATGGCGGCGCAACGGTTTTCGGAGTTCAACGGCTTCTGGCGCGACGATCGGTTCGTTGCGGCTGACGCCGTGCACGTCGGGGTGGCGATCTCGTTGCGCGGCGGCGGCCTGGTGGCGCCGGCGATCCACGAAGTCGGCGCCAAGAATCTCGACGAGCTCATGGCCGACCTCACCGACCTGGTGGCGCGCGCCCGCGCCGGCTCGCTGCGGAGCTCCGAGATGTCGGACCCGACGATCACGGTCACCAACCTGGGCGATCAGGGATCGGCGACCGTTTTCGGCGTGATCTATCCACCGCAGGTCGCGCTGGTCGGATTCGGTAAGCCGGCCCAGCGGGTGTGCGCGGTGGACGGCGGCATCCGGATCGCGACCACCGTCCAGGCCACGCTGGCGGCCGACCATCGGGCCAGTGACGGGCACCGGGGGGCGCTGTTCCTCAGCGCCATCAACGACCTGTTGCAGCAACCGGAACTCCTGGAGAAGTGAGAGAAGAGATGACGCAGACCCACCTTGGCATCCGCGACGAGGTCCTGGCGGTGCTGACCGCGATCGCTCCCGAAGTCGAGCCGGACGAGATTCGCGACGACGCGCTGCTTCGTGACCAGGTCGACCTCGACTCGATGGACTGGCTGAACTTCCTGGTCGGCCTGCACAAGCGGTTCAGTGTCGACATTCCCGAAGCCGACTACCGGAAGTTGCGCACGCTGAACGACGTCATCGGCTACCTCGCCGACCGCTCCGCGATGGGGTCGGCGTGAGGAGCGTCATGATGCGTGCCGAGTCCACCCGCACCGAACTCGATACCGCCGTCGGAGTACTGATGGGGCGTCGACATTGTTCGGCCGCAACGGCGTTCGCGGAGATCGCGGAGGCCGCCCGTCAGACGGGCATCGGCGCGACGGCGTTGAGCCGCGCCCTGATCTCGTTGACCAGTGGTGTCTCCAGTCGTTTCGACCATCGTGACGAAGTCGAGTCACGCTGGGGCGAGGTGCTGGGCCTGGCGGGACGCGTCGGCGGCCCCGACCCCGGCGACGACGTCAGTTCTGCAGCGAGTTGATGGCCGCGCGCAGTTTGGCCGCGACCTCGTCGGCGACCGGCTTCACCTGCTCTTCACCGGTGACGTCGACGAGGACCTGCGGATCCATCGCCTCGACGAGCACCGCGGCCTCATCGGACGGGTCGGCGCGCACAACGACGTTGCAGGGCAACAGGAGACCGATCTGGCGATTGACGTCGACGGCGCGGTGGGCCAGCGGGGGGTTGCATGCGCCGAGGATCAGATACTGCTCCATGTCCTCACCGAGCTTGGCTTTCAGGGTGGCCTGCATGTCGATTTCGGTGAGCACGCCGAATCCTTGCGCCGCGAGTGCTTCTCGGGTGCGGGTCACGGCGTCGTCGAAGGAGGTGCGCAGCACGGTGGACAGTGCGAATCCCATGGGATCTCCTTTTCGGGGAAGTACGTTTCTTCGGCCTGTGGTGTCACGCTAGCGCCAGAAAGAGCTTCTCCAGTTCGTCTTCGGTCATCGGCTTGCCGGCGTCCGAGGTGTCGCCGGTGGCGCATTCCCGCAACCCGGTCGCGACGATCTTGAATCCCGCCCGGTCGAGCGCCCTGGACACCGCCGCCAACTGCGTGACGACCTCCTTGCAGTCGCGCCCTTGCTCGATCATCGCGATGACGCCGGACAGCTGTCCCTGGGCGCGGCGAAGCCGGTTGAGCACCGCTGCGGTGGAGTCTTCATCTCCGGTCATGGCGGTCACTCCTTTCTGTCACTATGACTCCATGGTACGCCCCGGGGTATTCTCCCCGGGTCACGTCGCTGCGGCAGTGGTGTCACGCCGCCCGGCCAACCGCGCCAGCGGGCACCGCGCGTACCGGGCACAGACCAGCGAGGTTGCCCCTGCGAGGGCGACCACCGCGGCGGTGGCGGCGCCGACGGCCGGGCCCACCTCCTGCCACAGGATCACCGAGGACATCGCCAGCACGAACCAGCCGAATGCCTTGCGCAGGGAGTCGGGGTCGATCACCGCGGTCAGGCGCGCGCCGATGAGCGCGCCGACCAGGGCTGCCGCGGTGACGGCACCGGCCAGCGCCCAGTCGATCTGCACGCTGGACAGGTATCCGGCCAGGCCGGCGAACGACTTCATCGCGATCACGACCAGTGAGGTCCCGACCGCAATCGGCATGGGCAGCCCGCCGAGCAGGGCCAGCGCCGGCACGACGAGGAAGCCGCCGCCCGCACCGACCAGGCCGGTGACCAGGCCGACGACCAGGCCCTCGGCCACGACCTTGCCGACGGGCAACGACGACGGCGCGGCACCGGGGTCGACGTCCTTTCGGCCGCGCAGCATCGCCACGGCAGTGGCGATCATGATCGCCGCGAAACCGATCAGCAGCACCGATCCCGGGATGAAGCGGGCCAGCAGGCCGCCGCCGTAGGCGCCCGCCATGCCGGCGATGCCGAAGAAGAGGCCGGTGCGCCATTGCACCCGGCCGGCCCGGGCGTGGGAGATGGCGCCGACGGCGCTGGTGGCCCCGACCACCAGCAGGGATGTCGCGATGGCCTGCTTGGCGTCCATGCCGGCCACATAAGCCAGCAGCGGCACAGTCAGGATGGATCCGCCGCCTCCGAGCAAGCCGAGGGAGACGCCGACCAGCACGGCCAGGCCCACCGTCAGCGCGATCATGGCAGTCATTTCGCGTCCACCAACTGGGCAACCACCGTGCGCAGATCACAGCTTGCGCCGCGGTTGTAGGGCAGCTTGGCCAGCAGCATGCCCATTGCGCACGTGTTGGTCACGGCGGCGAAGGTCAGGCCGGCCCCGATGGCGAAGGCCACCCATTTCAGCCCGGGCACCAGGATGCTGGCGAGGATGCTGACGGCGACGATCAGCCCGGCCACCAGACGCACCTGACGTTCCAGGTCCCAGCGCTGGCCGCGCTGGTTCACCACGAATCCTCCTGTCTGCCAGGCGGTGATCCCCCCGTCGAGGATGTGCACGTTGGGCAACCCCGCTTTGCGCAGGGTCTCCTCGGCCTGGGCGGCGCGCTGCCCGGAGCGGCACACCAGCACCACGTCCTCGTCCACGTGGGCGATGATTTCGTCGCGGTGTTCGCGCAGCAGGTCGAGCGGCACGTTGTACGAGCCGGGCATGTGGACGGTCTCGAACTCGCCGGGGGTACGGACGTCGAGCACGCGCGGGGGCGCGGCAGAAGCCAGGCGCCGGTTCAGTTCGGCCGAATCGATCATGGCGGGCATCGGTGCGGTCATCGGTGAATCCTTTCTCAAGATACCCATAGGGGTATAAACTGACATCATTCATACATACCCTAGGGGGTATAGTCAAGCGGGAATAGCAACGGCGGAACCGGTGCTCATAATACCCATAGGGGTATATAGGCGAGCGACGTTCTCGCCGCCCACCACGTCAGGAAGGGAAATCCGATGGTTCTGGAGCAGTACTACATCGAATGCCTGTCACACGCGTCGTATCTGATCGGCGACGAGTCCACCGGTCGCGCGATCGTCGTCGACCCGCGCAGGGACATCACCGACTATCTCGCCGATGCCCAGAGGTACGGGCTGACCATCGAAGGGGTCATCAACACCCACTTCCACGCCGACTTCGTCTCGGGGCATCTCGAACTCGTCGAGGCGACCGGAGCGTGGATCGGTTTCGGTGAAGCCGCCGAAACCGACTACCCGATTCGCCGCCTGGCCGATGGGGAGCATCTGTCGCTCGGCGAGGTCGATCTGGAGATCTTGTCCACGCCCGGTCACACCTGGGAATCGATCAGCGTGCTCGTGCGTGAGCACCCCGACGCCGTGCCCACCGCGGTGCTGACCGGCGACTCGCTGTTCATCGGCGATGTCGGGCGCCCCGACCTGGTCAACATCGGCGACAGCTCGACCAGCGATCTGGCCAGGGCGATGTATCACACCCTCCACGACAAGCTGCTGAGGCTGCCCGACAGCGTCACGGTGATGCCCGCACACGGCGCCGGATCGTCCTGCGGCAAGAATCTGTCCACCGAGCTGACCTCGACCATCGGCGAACAGCGCCGCACCAATCCGTCGGTGCAGCCGATGTCCGAGCAGGACTTCGTCGAACTGGTCACCCACGGTCAACCCGCCGCGCCGGCGTACTTCTCGGTCGACGCCGCGATGAACAAGCGCGTCCACCCGCTTCTGGTCCAGGACCGCAGTATCCCGGTGCTGACGGCGACGCAGATCCGCCAGGCGCTGGCCGACGGGGTGCGCGTCGTCGATGCGCGCAGCGTCGAGGACTTCGCCGCGGGCCACCTCCGGGGTTCGGTCAACGTCGGCTTCGACGGCCGCTTCGCCGAGACCGGGGGCATGGTGGCCGGGATCGGTGACAGGATCGCGCTGATCGCCTATCCCGGGGAGGAGCAGGAAGCCGCGCTGCGGCTGGCCCGGGTGGGGTCGGACAACGTCATCGGCTACTTCGCGGTGGGTCGCGCTGGTGGGTTCCCCGCCGAGTTGGCCGATCTGGTCCGCACCGCGCCCCGCGTCACGGTGGCCGAGCTGGACCGCATGCTCACCGACGATGCCGTCACCCTCGTGGACATCCGCAACCCGGGCGAAGTCGAGGCGGGCAGCATCCCGGGCGCGATCCCGATGCCGCTGGCGAACCTGCGGATGCGGCTGGCCGACATCCCGAAAGAGCGCCCGATCGTCGTGCACTGCGCCGGCGGGTGGCGCTCCAGCGTCGCGGCCTCGCTGCTGCGCGCCGAAGGGTTCGACACCGTCTCGGACCTCGAGGGCGGCTACCACGCCTGGGCCGACGCGCACGTGAGTGCCTGACCGAAAATACCGACACGAGAACAGGATCAACCGATGAACACCCGCAACCTCACCCTCGCCGACTTCGAAGCCACCATCACGGAAAGCCCTGTCGTCCTCGTGGACTTCTGGGCCTCGTGGTGTGGACCGTGCCGCGCCTTCGCCCCCGTCTTCGAGCGATCCGCCGCGGCCCACCCAGATGTCGTGCACGCCAAGGTGGACACCCAGGCCGAGCAGCAGCTCTCGGCACTCCTCGGCATCCAGTCGATTCCGACGGTGATGGCATTCCGAGAGGGAGTCCTGGTCTACAGCCAGGCCGGTGCGATGCCGCCCGCTGCGCTGGAGGACCTGATCGGACAGGTTCAGGGACTGGACATGGCGCAGGTGCGCGCCACGATCGCCGAGCGCCAAGCCGACGCGCGGGTCTGACCCGCTCGATCACCGAGGAGGTTTCCCATGTGTTATCCGGCCACGTGTCCCGTCTGCGGAAAGACGGGCTGGCAGGGATGCGGTCAGCACGTCGACGAGGTCATGCGCTCTGTGCCGCCCTCGCAGCGCTGTACCTGTCCGTCCCACGGTGCTGACCCGAATCCGCCGCGAAGACGGGACCTACGGCCCTGATGCCAGGGCTGTCACGGTCATAGCGTCGTCCGTGACGGGGTTTCGTATCGATCGCTTCGGGAGGGCGCCATGGATTGGCCGACCGCCGCCGTGCTCATCGCCGCCATCATCGCCGTGATGGCGGTGGTCAGCACCTACATCGCGTCTCGAACGTCGAAGTGACATCGAGATGACCCAGTCCGCGTCGCCGCCGGGTGCGCACGCCGGGCACCCCGGCACCTGCCCGGCGTGTGGGGCGCAGCTCGACGCGTGGCTGGAGCCCGCAAACCGCCCCTGGTACCGCCGGTTTTCTGTGTGGATCGCCGCGACGGTGGTCGGCACCGTGGTACTGACGTCGGCGTTCCTCGCCGTCACCCTGTCCGATCACCCGGACGACACGGCACGCCTCACGCCCGCGGACCGCACTGCACTGGCCGAATGGTGGTCGAGCGCCTACCCGGCCGTCCACGATCTCGAAACCGGCGTCAACGACACGACCCGCGCCATGCAGCAGCTGGACGCAACGGTGGTCGCATCGGCGTGCCAACGGATGCACGACGCCGCGGCGGTGGCGGTTCCCGCGCACCTGCCGGCGCCCGACCCGTACGTCACCGCGGAGTTGACTGCGGCCGCCGGCGACGCCCACGCCGCGGCGCACATGTGCCTCTCGGTGCTGCAGCGATCGCTGAACAACTACGACGGCGAGTTCGCCTCCACACTGGAGCAGGCCGACAGGCATCTCGACGATGCGCTGGAGTTGGTGAACCGCAGCATCACCGAGCAGTAAGCGGCATCAGGTGACGCAGCAGGAAGTCGCGGTGGTCCCGGGCGACCTCGTCGCGGACGGCACCGTGGTACATGTCGAAATGCCCGACCGGGTATATCCGGATCTCGGGATGCTGTGCCCGGCCCACCTTCTGCAACACCAAAGCCGATGACACCTCCGAATCGTCACGGGCCAGTGTCACCAGGAGTGGGCAGCGGATCTTCTCGACCGTGCCGGCTCGGTACCGGGGAGCGTGAAACAGGAACCGCGGGGTGAACTCGTTACGCCAGCGGGGAGAGCCCTGCTCGACCTGTCGGAACAGGCCCGCCAGCGCGGGATCGCTGAACGCGGCATGGCCGAGACGTCCGTAGACGGGCAGGTAGTGCGGTGACGCTCCGAGCCGTCCCCGAGCCGCGTCGAGAAGGGCCGAACCCACCAGTCGCGCCGCGGCCAGCGCACTGCGCGCGGGGCCGGGGTGAAAATGCGGTGGTCTGTAGCGCCCCCGCAGACCCCTGTACATGTCGAGAGCGGGCACGTTGGCGACCACCGCTGCCAACCCGGGGTCCTCGGCCGCGATGACGATGACGTGGCTGCCGCCCAGCGAGGTCCCCCACAGGGCGACACGATCGGCGTCCACGTCATCGCTAGACCGAACGTGGGCGAGCGCGCTGCGGATGTCCGCCAGTTGGCGCTGCGAATCCACCAGTTGCCGCGGCCGGCCCTCGCTCGCGCCGAAATGGCGGTAGTCGAACGTCAGCACGGCGAACCCAGCGGCGGCGAACACTGCGGCGAAGTCGGGGAGAATCCAGTCCATCGTCCCGGAGAAGCCGTGCGCCATCACCACGCACGGATGACGCCCCGGTCGGTCCGGCCGGTAGAACACAGCGGCGATCGTCGACCCGCCGGACTCGAAGGCAACCTCGCGGGCTCCGTACCCGACCATGTGTGGAGCGTATGCCGATTTTCGGCCAGACGGTCACCCGCCGTGTGACCAAGGACTCCTGTGGGCGTCCCAGGCCTGCCGCTAGCGTCGGGGGAATGGATTCCAGCGACGCCGCCGGATCGAGCCGGCCACTGCGGCGTTCCGTCGTCGACCGCGTGCCTGGTTCGGCTCCGGTGCGCAACGTCATTGGGCCTTTGACCAGGACAGGAAGGTACTACGCACGGTCGTGGCGCGACTATCTCGACGACGGGCCCCAGCAGATGCCGATCGCCCGGCCCACCGTCGCGCTGGCCGCCGAGGCCCTGCGCGACGAAGTCGTCCTGCTCGGCCTGCGGGCGCGCCGTCCGGTCAGCGATCCCCAGGCGTTCGAACGTATCCACGCCGAGGTCCTGGCGGCGCTCGAGTTCTACGGCGCCGGTGGATGGCTGGACAAGCCGAAGGGGTTCTTTCGTGCCCCGGGGCGGTTGGACGAGCTGGAGGTCCGCCCGGTGCAGCGTCGAAACCGGTCGTATTTTCGGCTGCGCTGGAACAGCGGCTATCGCCCGCGTCGCGACGAGCCCGGCGCCGACAGATGGTTGGGCTACCAGGCGGTCAGTCATGGCTACGGTCTGATGCTGCGCCACCGCGAGCCTCGGCCGTGGCTGGTGTGCGTTCACGGCACCGAAATGGGCCGGGCGGCGATCGACCTGGCGCTGTTCCGGGCGTGGTACCTGCACGAAAGGCTCGGGCTCAACGTCGTTCTCCCGGTCCTGCCCCTGCACGGTCCCCGTGCGAAGGGGCTGCCCAAAGGCGCTGTGTTCCCCGGTGAAGACGTGCTCGACGACATCCACGCCACGGCCAACGCCGTCTGGGATGTCCGGGGCGTGTTGGGCTGGATCCGGGCACAGGAACCCGACGCCTCGATCGGGATTTACGGGTTGTCGCTGGGGGGCTTCGTCGCCGCTCTCGTGGCCAGCCTCGACGACCACCTGACCTGCGCGGTGCTCGGTGTTCCGGTCGCCGACCTGATCGAACTGCTCGGGCGGCATTCGGGGTTGTCGCAGGACGATCCCCGTCGAGAGACCATCGCGCTGGCCACTCCGCTCGGCCGAATGATCTCGCCGCTCTCGCTGACACCGAAGGTGCCGATGTCCGGCCGCTTCATCTATGCCGGTCTCGCCGATCAGGTGGTTCATCCGCGCGAGCAGGTCAACAGGCTGTGGGACCACTGGGGCCGGCCCGAGATCGAGTGGTACCGGGGCGGTCACGCGGGCTTCTTCCAGTCCCGTCCGGTGCAGCAGTTCGTCACCGACGCCCTGATCCAGTCGGGGTTGGTCACCGGAGCCGACCCCGCCGACCGGTCCGGTCGTCCGGACACCCAGACCGGCTGAGGCGAATCAGTCCTGCCGCGCGACGATCACCGGAACTTGCGCCGAGTGCATGAGCGCACTGCTCACCGACCCCAGCAGCATGCCCGAAAAGCCGCCGCGGCCATGGCTGCCCACCACCACGAGCTGGGCGCGGCCGGCATGTTCGAGTAGCCGCAGGCCCGGCCGGTCGGCGACGACCACCTGATGCACGCCCACGTCGGGGTACTGAGCCTGCCAGCCGGACAGCCTCTCGGAGAGCACCTCTTCTTCGCGCTCTTTGATGTTGCGCCACTCGATCGGCGCCCAGTTGACACTCGGGAATTCGAGGGGGCCCATGTCCGTCCACGCGTGCAGCGCAACCAGGTCGACGCCACGGCGGGACGCCGCGTCGAACGCGATCGCCGTGGCCCGTTCCGACGCCGGTGAACCGTCGATACCCACCAGGACGGGATCCCGCGGGGAAGGAGTGTGTTCGGTGTGGATGACCGCGACCGGGCAGTGCGCATGATGGACCAGTCCGGAACTGACCGAACCCAACAGCGCACGGTCCACGGCACTTTGTCCGAGGCAGCCGACCACCACCAGCGCGGCCGACTTCGACATGTCGACCAGTGTGGGGACGATCGGCCCCATGATCACCTCGGTGTTGACTCGCGACATGTGTTGTGGCGCCACCTCGCAAGCCAGCTTGCGGGCGTCGTCGACGATGCGACGTGCCCGGTCCTCCTCAGCCCGCGCATAGCTCGCCGGCATGTCCGGCATCGGCGACGACGGCAGCACGATCGGCGGCACCACATGCACCAGGCTCAGGGCCACGCCCCGCGATTGCGCGTCCTGCGCGGCCCAGGTCACTGCGGCGGCCGAGGACGCGGACCCGTCGACCCCTACCACGACGCCATGAGATGACATGTCGGTCATGTGGCTCTCCCGTCCCCGCTTCGTTGCAGCTTCACTCTATTCAGGAATCCCTCGCGGATCCGGAGCAGTTGGTCGTCGCTGTGAGGGACTTCAGACCTTTCTTTGCAGCCGATTTCGTCGCCGTACAGGGCCCGTCGGCGTATCGGTTGCGCACTGCCTCCCACTGTGTGGCATCACACAACCGAGCTGTTCAGGTCGGGTCATTGGACCCTATCGTCGGATACCCCATAGGGTATAGTTCATCAGTAGTGATCGCGCAGAGAGGAAGCATTCATGACCGCCATCGAGACACCGATCCCCGTCACGGGAATGCCCCGAATCGGTGACCCCGCACCGTCGTTCACCGCAAGCACGACCCAAGGGGACATCAGTTTTCCGTCCGACTACGTCGGCAGGTGGGTCGTCCTGTTCTCCCATCCGGCAGACTTCACCCCGGTGTGCACCAGTGAATTCATGACATTCGCCTCGATGCAGAAAGAGTTCGCGGCCTACAACACCGAGCTGGTCGGGTTGTCGGTAGACGGTCTCTACAGCCACATCGCATGGTTGCGCACCATCAAGGACAAGATCACGTTCCGTGACATGCGCGACGTCGAGGTGACGTTCCCGCTCATCGACGACGTGTCGATGGAGATCGCGCAGAAGTACGGCATGATCATGCCGGGTGAGGACTCCACCAAGGCGGTTCGCGCCGTGTTCGTCATCGATCCCAAGGCCGTGATCCGGGCCATCATCTACTACCCGCTGAGTCTGGGCCGCAACTTCGACGAGCTGCTGCGCGTGGTCAAGGCACTGCAGACCGCCGACCATTTCGAGGTCGCGACCCCGGCGGACTGGCGCCCTGGCGACGCCGTGATCGTGCCGCCGGCCGGCTCGTGTGGGACGGCCGACGACCGGATGACCGGCGGCGTCGACGGGGTGGAGTGCGAGGACTGGTTCTTCTGCACCAAGCAGCTTCCCGCCGACGAGGTGGACGCAGCGATCCGCCACCGCTGAGGCATTGTCCGGCCCGGCCTCGCCGGAGGCGCATACTTGCGCCGCAGGCGGCGGCCCAGCAGGCTGCTAAGCGTGACCAGCATGACGGTTCGCGGGTAGCGAGCGATGGACGGATATTGGTTCGACCTGGCACTGGTCGCGTTCCTCGTTCTGGTCAACGGGCTGCTGGCCGGCAGCGAGGCGGCGTTCATCTCGTTGCGGGAAGGGCAGCTGCGTGAGCTGGAACGCCGGGGCAAGCATCGTGATCGGCTCGTCGTGCGTCTGGCGCGCGAACCCAATCGGTTTCTGGCGACCATCCAACTCGGTATCACGCTCGCCGGCTTCCTCGCCTCGGCGACCGCCGCCGTCACGCTCGCCGAACCGCTGACCGCCCAACTCCAATTCCTCGGCGGCGCAGCGCAACCGGTCGGTATCGCCATCGTCACGGTGGTGGTCACGGCATCGACGTTGGTGGTCGGTGAGCTCGCACCCAAACGTCTCGCGATGCAGCACTCCCGGCGCTGGGCAGCGTTGGTCGCCTCGCCGCTCAGCGCCCTTGCGACGATCACCGGGCCCATCGTGTGGTTGCTGGGCAAGGCGACCGATGTGGTGGTCCGCGTGCTCGGCGGCGACCCGCATCGGGGGCGCGAAGAGCTGACCTTCGAGGAACTGCGGCAACTGATCACCAGCCACGGGGGCCTGACCGCCGAGCAGCGCACCATCATCTCGGGTGCGTTGGAGATCCACGAACGTCCGCTGCGCGACGTGGTGGTGCCACGCACGGCGGTGTTCCGGCTGAACGGGGACATGCCGGTGGTGCAGGCGCGTGCCGAGCTCGCGGAGTCGGGGCACACCCGGGCGCCGGTCGTGGCCGCCGGCGAGCTCGACGACACTGTCGGAGTGGTACACCTGCGCGAGCTACTCGGTGCCGACGGCACGGTCTCCGACGTGGCGCGCGCGGTGCTGAGCCTGCCCGACAGTGTCCGGGTCACCGCCGCACTGAACCGGATGCTCGCCGAACGCGAACAGTTCGCGCTGGTGATCGGCGAACGCGGCGGCGTGGCGGGCATCGTCACCCTCGAGGATCTGCTCGAGGAGATCGTAGGCGAAATCTACGACGAAGCGGACCAGGACATCCGATCGGCACGGGTGCTGTCGGACGGTAGCCGGATACTGCCCGGCACCTTCCCCGTTCACGATCTCGTCGACGTCGGTATCGATGTCACCGACTTCCCCGGCGGTGACTACACGACCATCGCCGGGTTGGTGTTGTCGGTCCTGGGCCGCATCCCGACAGAGCCGGGAGACCACGTCGAAGTCGGGACTTACCGCATCGATGTCACTGCCGTAGACCGCAACGCGATCACCGAGGTGCGGGTGCGCCCGCGGTACTCCTAGATTCGACGAACCGTGCTGCTGCGGGCGCGTAGCCACTTTTCGGACGCCACCACCAGGCTCACGACGACGGCGATGCCGAAGATCCGTAGCCAGACCTCGGCGTCCAGAGGGGCGGTATCGAAGATCGTGTTCATCACCGGCAGATAGGTGATCGCGATCTGCGCGACAGCCTGCACAGCGACGCCGACGATCAACCACCGATTGGTGAAAAGGCCGATCCGCCAGGCCGAGCGGGTGAGCGATCGGCAGCTGAACAGGTAGAACGCCTCGACCACGACGAACACGTTGAGAGCCGCGGTGCGCGCTTCGGCCAGCGAAGCGCCCTGTGCCAGTTCCCATTCGAACAACCACCAGGAGCCCGCGACGAGCAGGCTCGATACCAGAAGGATTCGGCCCATCAGAGCTCGGGTCAGCAACGGTTGACCGGGATCGCGTGGCGGCCGCGTCATGATTCCGGCCTCCTTGGGTTCGAAGGCCAGCATCAGGCCGAGCGCCACGGCGGTGGTCATGTTGATCCACAGGATCTGGGTGGGCAGGATCGGCAACATCGCCCCCATCGCGATGGCCGCCAGGATCACCAGTCCCTCACCGATGTTGGTGGGCAGCGTCCACGTGATGAACTTGGTCAGGTTGTCGAACACCCCGCGGCCTTCCTCGACCGCGGCCTCGATGGTGGCGAAGTCGTCGTCGGTGAGCACCATGTCGGCTGCGTCCTTGGCGACCTCGGTGCCACCCCGACCCATCGCCACACCGATGCTGGCCTGCCGTAACGCCGGTGCGTCGTTGACGCCGTCGCCCGTCATCGCGACGACATGTCCTTTGGCCTGAAGAGCTTCGACCAGGCGCAACTTCTGTTCGGGGGAAACCCGCGCGAAGACGCTGGCCTCGTCGACGAGGTCGGGGAATTCGTCCGCGCTCGACGCGGCGAGTTGCGCGCCGGTCATCACCGACCGCTGTCCGGGCCCTCCCGGGGCGAGAACGCCCACGGACTCCGCGATCGCGCTGGCGGTACCCGGATGGTCGCCGGTGATCATCTTCACCGCGATACCCGCGGAGTGGCAGGCCGCGACCGCCGGTGCGGCCGCGTCCCGCGGCGGATCCAGCATGGCCTGCAGGCCCGTGAACGTGATCGATCCCGCTATCTGCGCCTCGGTGAAGCGCGACGGATCGGCCGGTACCGCCACTCCGCACGCGAGGACCCGTAACCCCTCGGCGGCCAGCGCTTCGGCCGCGGCCACCGCCGCGGATCGGTCGACGCGGCGTAGCGTGCCGTCGGCATCCATCTGTCGTTCACACAACTCGAGCAGGCGCTCGACCGAACCCTTGACCAGCACGACGTGACGGTGCCGTGCGGACTGGTGCAGGGTGGCCATGTACTGGCGTTCGGAGCTGAACGGGATCGCCCCCACCCGCGGAAAGTCGTTCCGAAGGTCCTCGATCGCCAGGCCCGCCTTCGCGGCGACCACGAGCATCGCGGCCTCGGTCGGATCGCCGGCGATCTGCCACCGTGGCCCGTCGGGCGAGAGTGCGGCGTCATTGCACACGGCACCGGCGACCAGCGTCCAGCGCAACGACTCGTCGGCGTCGACCGGCATCGGCTCGCCGTCACCGGTGAGGAGTGCTCCGGTGGGCGCGTAGCCGGATCCGGTTGCGGTCACGGCACGTTGCGGAGTCCACACCTTGCGCACCGTCATCTGGTTCTCGGTGAGGGTGCCGGTTTTGTCGGCGCAGATGACTGTGGTGCCGCCCAGCGTCTCGACCGCGGGCAGCCGCCGGATGACCGCACGTCGCTTGGCCATTCGTCCGACACCGATGGCCAGTGTGATGGTGACCGCCGCCGGCAGGCCTTCCGGAATGGCGCCGACCGCCAACGCGACCGCGGCGGTGAAGGTCTCCACTGCGTCCTGCCGGCGTGCCAAACCGAGGGCGAAGGTGGCAGCGGCCAGGGCGAGGATGCCGATCGTCAGGATCTTGCTGAACCAGGCGAGTTTGGCGGTCAGCGGCGTAGCGAGCGTCTCGGCCGCGCCGACCAGGCGGTGGATCTCACCGATCTCGGTCTCCGAACCGGTAGCCACGACGATCCCGGCTCCCGAACCGGCGGTCACCAGCGTCCCGGAATAGACAATGTTGCAGCGGTCGGCCACCGGCGTGGCTTCCGGCAGCATCACCTCGGTCTTGTCCACCGGCACCGACTCCCCGGTGAGCGCGGACTCGTCCACGCGCAGTTCGCTCTCCCGGATCAGTCGGACGTCGGCCGGCACCTTGTCGCCGGCCTCGACCAGGACGAGGTCACCGGGCGCCAACTGATCGGAGCCGATGGTGCGTTCGCGGCCGTCGCGAATCACCTTGGCCTCGGTGCGCACCATGGAGCGCAGGCTCTGCAGGGCGGTTTCGGCCTTGGTCTCCTGCACGAATCCGACGATGGCGTTGACCACCACGACGGCGAAGATCACGACCGAATCGACATATTCGCGCAGCGTGGCGGTCACGACGCCGGCTACCAGAAGCACATAGATCAGGGGGTGGTGGAACTGGCGAAGTACCCGGGTGACCAGGCCGGCCCCTCGCGGCGCGGGAAGAGTGTTGAGCCCGAACTCTTTCAGCCGTTCGTCGGCCACCTCGGTGGTCAGCCCCCGATGGGGGTCGGTCTGCAACAGCAGCACGACCTCGTGGGCGGCGAGACCGTGGTGCGCGTTCGCCGTCACTGCGTCCGACACGACCATCCCTATTCCTCGCGCTGCGGTTCGACGACCAGTACCGGGACCGTGGAATGCGTGACGAGATCGGTGGACACGCTTCCCAGCACATGGCGGGACAGGCCGCGGCCGCGGCGCCCGACCACCAGGATGTCGAAGCCCTGCCGCGCGGCGAACTCACGCAGCGCCGGACCGGGCGCCCCGACCAACACCCGCGTATGCACCGCGGCCGGTACCCTCACGCGGTTGGCCGCCGCCTCGAGTCGCCGGGTCGCCGCATCCATGTCGGCCCCGTCTCCGGATTCTGCCGCCTCGTAGTTCACCACCTCGGCCAGCACCAGCATGCTGCCCTGGGAGCCGAGGGTGCGCAGCGCCGTCGTCATTGCGTGCACGGACTCAGGCGACCCGTCGACTCCGATCAGGATCCGCGGCCCGGCGCCTGCCGGCAGACTTTCCGACGGCGTGGCCTCAGCACTGTCGGGCCGGCGCCGGACCCGCTCGACCGCGATGGGCACGAACAACGGCCCGAGTGGGGCGGCGAGCAGGATCCACAGGGCGTCGAAACCGCGCCGCGCCATCCAGATACCGGACAGCAGCCCGATCAGAATCCAGCCGACAGCCGCTACGACGATGGTTGCGGTGTTCACCACTTCACCGTCTCAAGCCGACGCGGCTGCTGCCAGGCCCGGTCGACGGCTATCCGTAGGGACTTTCGTCCCTAGCTGTGAGAGTGCTTCGCTCAGCGGGGCCGCACGACGACGACCGGCACCGTGGCTGCCTGCACCACCGCGCTGCTCACCGACCCCAGAAGTGTCGCTGCGACGGTGCCGTGGCCGTGGCTGCCGACCACCAGCAACTGGGCGGACTCAGCCTGTTCCACGAGGCGACGGGCGGGCTGGTCGACGACCACCACGCGTCGTGTCGTCACATCGGGGTAGCGCTGGTGCCACGGGCTCAGCTGTTCGGTCAGTTCGGCGTCGACCGTGGAGCGCACCTCCTCGAAGTCGAAACCGGGCATCTCGAAGGCGCCGGGTGACCACCAGGCGTGCACCACCACCAGTTCCACGCCGCGACGACTCGCTTCGTCGAAGGCGAACGCGATAGCCGGCTGCGAGGCGGGCGACCCGTCGTAGCCCAGCACGACCGGCGCCGCGGGATCGGGTTCGTTCTCCATCTCCGGGATCACCGCCACGGGGCCGTGACCGCGGTGCACCAACCCGGTGCTGACGCTGCCCTGGAAGATCCGGCCGAGGGCGCCGCGGCCGTGGGTGCCGACCACGACGAGGCCGGCGGTCTTGGAGCGTTCCACCAGCGCGGCCGTGGGGGTGGTGACGGCGAACTCGGCGGAGACGGGGACGGAGTCCCCGGTGATCTCTCTGGCGATCGTCGTGGCGTCGTCGAGGATGTCCTGGCCGATCTGACGCTGGAAGTCCATGATGCCGGTCGGCACCGGCGCGATCGGCCACGTCCCCATCGGCAGGGTGGCTGCGTAGACGACGACCAGTGCCGTCTGGCGCAGCTTCGCGTCTCGGGCTGCCCACTCGAGTGCTGCCTGCGACGACGGCGAATCATCAACCCCGACAACGATCTCCGTGCTCTCGGCGGCGTCAGTCATCAGGGGCTTCCTTTCGCTGTCTACGGGCGTCGGGCCGGATGACCCGGCCGCTATGGGCGACTCTATGACGACCGGCTCAACCGAGGAACACCGAGACCGCGGCGAAGTACAGCAGGATCGACAGCAGATCCTGCACGACGGTGGCCAGTGGTCCCGAACCGAACGCCGGGTCCTTGCCGAGGCGGTGCAGCAGCCACGGCAGACACAACGCCACCACGGTGGCCACCGTGCTCGCTCCCAGAATCGCCACCGAAACCGCCAGCGCCAGCGCGACGTTGCCCGTCATGACAGCGACGAGCGGCCACATCACAGCACCGAGCAGCAGACCCATCGACAACCCGGTCAGCGCTTCACGGCCGGTGATCCGGCGGATCCCGACCCCGACCGACAGCCCCCGGATCGCCAGCGTCTCGGTCTGGGTGCCCACCGCGTCGGCGAGGTAGACGATGCCGGGGACGAAATAGGCGACCGCGAGGTCGGCCGACAACTGCGCCTCGAACGCCGTCATCAACACCGCCGACACCATGGCCCCGAGCAACCCGATCAACAGCCAGGGCAACCGGTGCCACAATCGCCGCCCGATCGACTCGACGCTGGTGGACCGCGCATGCTCGACATCGCTGAGGAAGCCGCCGAGGCGGGCCAGGTCCTCGTCGTGTTCCTGGAGCAGAACGGTGAGCAACTGCTGAGGCGAGATCAGTCCACGGAAGCGACCGTCCTCGTCGACCACCGCCAGCCCTGGCTCCCCACGCTGCACGGCCTGCCACGCGGCGTGCTCGCGGTCCGTGTCCGGGGCGACCACCGGCGGGTTGGCATCCATGACGTCACGCAGGCAGGCGCCGGCAGGCGCGGCCAACAACTGCTCGATGGTGGCGACGCCCACCAGGTGCCGGCCGTCGAGCACGGCCACCGCTGCGGCGCTGTCGAACCGGCGGCCCCGCATGGCGTCGAGCGCCGCGTCGACCGGGGTCAGCTCATCAGCGGTGGGGACCCGGGTCGAGGCGTGGTGCAGCGCCGCGTCGGCGGAGGCGAGCAGATCGCCCGGTTCAGCTGGAGCGTGCAACGATCACCGGCGTCCGGGCGGACTGGGCCACCGCGGTCCCCACCGAACCCAGCAGCATGCCGGCGAAACCGCCGCGGCCGTGACTGCCGACGACGACGAGCTGGGCGGACTCGGCCTGCTCGAGCAGCTGATGGGCGGGCCGGTCGCGCACCACCACGCGCCGTACCTGCACCTCCGGGTAGCGCTCCTGCCAGCCGGCCAACCGCTCGGCGAGCAGCTCCTCGGCCTGGGGGCGCAACGTCATCCACTCTTCGTTGGGGAACGCATAGATGGTGGGGTCACTCCAGGCGTGCACCGCCACCAGTGGCACCGCCCGCCGGGACGCCTCGTCGAAAGCCACCGCCACCGCGGTCTCCGACGCCGGCGACCCGTCGACACCCACCACGACCGGGGCCTGCTCGGACTGCATCGTCGCGTCGGCCTGCTCGTGGACCACCGCCACCGGGCAGTGGGCGTGGTGGATGAGGCCGGAGCTGACCGAGCCCAGCAGAGCCCGGCCCACCCGGCCGAGTCCCCGGTTGCCGACCACGAGCAGTTGCGCGTCCTTGGACAGGTCGACCATCGTCTTCGTGGCGTTGCCTTCTTCCACGTGTTCGCTGATCGTGATCGGACCGTCGTCGGCGACTGCCTGCTCGGCCACCAGCGTTGCCTGGCGCAGGATTTCGCGGGCGCGGCGCTGCGCGATCTCGTCGAGTTCACCGGATACCGACACCTCGTACCAGGTGAGGGCTTGCGCGGTGGGCAGAACGTGGGCCAGCGTCAGCGGTACCCCGTGCAGGAGCGCTTCCCGCGCGGCCCATTCGACGGCCGATTCGGCCTCCGGCGAGCCGTCCACCCCGACCACGATTCCTCGATGTGATGCCATGATGACCTCCTCGAACCGACGATCCGGCAGTGCCGGCGAACCTGGATCGACGGTATGGCGCAGCGACGACCGGCGCCGGAGGCATACGTCACCGTGCGGCAGGGTCCAAATGCCTCTACCGGTCAGCGCCGGATGATCTAACGTCGATCCGGACCGGGGAGGGCCGCACGCCGAGGAGGGCCATGATCGGCGCCGGGTGGGTGACGCAGGTCGTACCCGGGCTGGCCAACTTCCGCGGCTACCCCCGTACCGCGGTGCGCGGCGACGTCCTGGGCGGTCTGACGGTGTCGGCCTATCTGGTGCCGCAAGCCCTCGCCTATGCCACCCTCGCCGGGCTCGCTCCCGTTGCCGGTTTGTGGGCCGCATTGCCTCCGTTGGTGATCTACGCGTTTCTGGGCTCGTCGCGCCAGCTGTCCATCGGTCCCGAGTCCACCACCGCGCTGATGACGGCAGCGGTGCTGGTGCCGGTGGTGGGTTCCGCCGACCCCGGCCGTTACGCCGCACACGCCGCGACGTTGGCGCTTCTGGTCGGGGTGATCTGCGTCGTCGCCGGGCTGCTCCGGCTGGGTTTCCTGGCGAACCTGCTCTCCCGGCCGGTGCTGGTCGGATATCTGGCCGGCATCGCCGCGATGATGGTGGCCAGCCAGCTGGGCCGGCTGACCGGTGTGACGGTCTCCGGCGACTCGGTCATCGAGCAGGTGCGCACCTTCGTGACCGTGGTGCCCGAGTTGCACTGGCCCACAGTGGCGCTCACCGCGGCGGTGCTGGCGGTGATCTTCGCGCTCGACTCTCGCGCGCCGCGCCTTCCCGGCCCGTTGATCGGCATCCTCGCGGCGACCGCCGCGGTCGCGCTGTTCGCGGGGTCCCGCAACGGCGCCGACGTAGTCGACGTCGTCGGCGCGATCCCGGCAGGACTGCCCGTTCCGGACTGGCCTGCGTTGTCCGGCGAGATGCTCGGCGACCTCGTCGTCCCCGCACTGGGGATCGCCGTCGTGGCGTTCTCCGACAACGTGCTGACCGCGCGGGCCTTCGCCTCGCGCCGAGGTGAGGACATCGACCCCCATGCCGAGCTGCGTGCGCTGGGGGTGTGCAACCTCGTCGCCGGGATGTTCCGGGGATTCCCGATCAGCTCGAGTGGCAGCCGTACCGCGCTCGCCGACGCCGCAGGGGCCCGCACCCAGGTCTACTCGCTGGTGGTGCTCGGGGTGCTCGCCACCGCGCTGGTCTTCGGGGGAGGCGTCATGGCCGCCATCCCGTCCGCCGCGCTGGGAGCGCTGGTCGTCTTCGCCGCCACGAAGCTGGTCGACGTCGCCGAGTTCGGCCGGCTGGCCCGCTTCCGCCGCAGTGAGTTGGTGATCGCACTGGCCACCACCGCGGCGGTGGTCGTCTTCGGGGTGCTCAACGGCGTGCTGGTCGCGATCGGGTTGTCGGTGGCAGACCTGTTGCGCCGGCTGGCGCACGCCCACGACAGCGTCCAGGGCCTGGTGCCCGGCCTGCCGGGAATGCACGACGTCGACGACTATCCGGCGGCGACGGTGGTGCCCGGACTGCTGGTCTACCGCTATGACGCGCCGCTGTTCTTCGCCAACGCCGCCGACTTCCGTCGCCGCGCCCTGGCGGCGATCGAGGACTCGCCACGACCCGTGCGCTGGTTCCTGCTCAACGCGGAATCCAATGTCGAGGTGGACCTGACCGCTCTGGACGCGCTGGAACAGCTGCGAACCGAGTGCGAGCGCCGCGGCATCGTGTTCGCGATGGCGAGAGTGAAACAGGATCTGCGCGACGCGCTCGCCGCGGCGGGGCTTCTCGACCGCATCGGGCCCGACCTGATCTTCATGACGCTGCCCACCGCGGTCGAGGCGTATCGCCAGGCCCACCCCGACTGCGGGTGACCACGGCTGGGTTTGTCGTGCCGGGACCGCTGGTCAGCGGATTTTGGGCCCGGACGCTCTCGGAGTAGCATGGACCAACGGTGCGGCTACCGCGCCGACTTCTTTGCGTGCCCTGTCGGGAATTCCCGGGAATTCTCCAGATCCGGCCCACGTTTTCAAGTCGGACCGAAGGCTGTGCTGACCAGGCCGATGAGGCTGAGCAGGCCAACAAGCCGATACGAAACGAAAGCAAGGATCGCTACAGAGTATGGCCAAGAAAGACGGTGCCATAGAGGTCGAGGGCCGTGTTGTCGAACCTCTGCCCAATGCGATGTTCCGCATTGAGCTGGAGAACGGACACAAGGTCCTCGCCCACATCAGCGGAAAGATGCGGCAGCACTACATCCGCATCCTCCCGGAGGACCGCGTCGTGGTGGAGTTGTCTCCCTACGACCTGTCCCGCGGCCGCATCGTGTACCGCTACAAGTGACGATCGCTCGCGCGAGGGATCGACAACCGAGCGCACGCGTCCGTCGCACACGCACAACCACCCCGACCGAAGCAAGAGAAGGATCGAACGAGCCGTGAAGGTGAACCCGAGCGTCAAGCCGATCTGCGACAAGTGCAGGGTGATCCGCCGGCATGGGCGGGTCATGGTGATCTGCTCCGATCCCCGCCACAAGCAGCGGCAGGGCTAGACAGCAGACCAGCTGAGCAGCACCCACAACTGAATGCAGAAATCCCAGCACCACTGAGGGCATAGGGCCCTCGACACACGTCCGGCACGGAGGCCGGACCCCACACGGGGAACGGGCTGGGACAAGACCTCCGCAGAGAACGAGGAATGGCACACATGGCCCGACTAATGGGCGTTGACCTCCCGCGCGACAAGCGCATGGAGGTCGCACTGACCTACATCTACGGCGTCGGCCGCACCCGGTCGCAGGAGATCCTGGACGCCACCGGCATCAGCCGCGAACTGCGCACCAAAGACCTCACCGACGACCAGGTGACCCAGCTGCGCGACTACATCGAGGGCAACCTCAAGGTGGAGGGTGACCTGCGCCGCGAGGTGCAGGCCGACATCCGTCGCAAGATCGAGATCGGCTGCTACCAGGGCCTGCGGCACCGCCGCGGCCTGCCGGTGCGCGGCCAGCGGACCAAGACCAACGCGCGCACCCGCAAGGGTCCCAAGCGCACCATCGCCGGCAAGAAGAAGGCCAGGTAATCAGACATGCCACCACAGAAGAAGGCCGCGGGTACCGCCGGTAAGCGGGGTAAGACCACCCGCCGCAGGGAAAAGAAGAACGTCCCGCACGGCGCCGCGCACATCAAGAGCACGTTCAACAACACGATCGTCTCGATCACCGACCCGCAGGGCAACGTCATCGCCTGGGCGTCGTCGGGGCACGTCGGCTTCAAGGGGTCGCGCAAGTCGACACCGTTCGCCGCGCAGCTGGCCGCCGAGAACGCGGCCCGCAAGGCGCAGGAGCACGGCGTGAAGAAGGTCGACGTCTTCGTCAAGGGCCCGGGTTCGGGCCGCGAGACCGCGATCCGTTCGTTGCAGGCCGCCGGTCTCGAGGTCGGCGCAATTTCCGATGTCACCCCGCAGCCGCACAACGGCTGCCGTCCGCCCAAGCGGCGCCGGGTCTAGGGAAGAGGAGTTAGAAACACATGGCTCGTTACACCGGACCCGTCACCCGCAAGTCGCGCCGCCTCGGCGTCGACCTCGTCGGTGGAGATCAGTCCTTCGAGAAGCGCCCTTACCCGCCCGGCCAGCACGGCCGTGCGCGGATCAAGGAGAGCGAGTACCGCCAGCAGCTGCAGGAGAAGCAGAAGGCCCGCTTCACCTACGGCGTGATGGAGAAGCAGTTCCGTCGCTACTACGAGGAGGCCAACCGCCTCCCCGGCAAGACCGGTGACAACCTGCTGCGCATCCTGGAGAGCCGGCTCGACAACGTCGTCTACCGTGCCGGCCTGGCCCGGACCCGCCGGATGGCGCGTCAGCTGGTCAGCCACGGCCACTTCACCGTCAACGGCGTGAAGGTCGACATCCCCAGCTACCGGGTCGCGCAGTACGACATCATCGACATCAAGGACAAGTCGATCAACACCCTGCCCTTCGAGGTCGCCCGCCAGACCGCCGGCGAGCGTCCCATCCCGGGCTGGCTGCAGGTCGTCGGCGAGCGTCAGCGCATCCTCGTGCACCAGCTGCCCGAGCGCGCGCAGATCGATGTTCCGCTCACCGAGCAGCTGATCGTCGAGCTCTACTCGAAGTAGCGCTCACTGTTCCGGGGCGGCATCCGCCGCCCCGGAAACACCTAACGGCATCAAATAGCGGTTGCCGAGAAGGAGAAGAGAAACACCATGCTGATCTCTCAGCGTCCCACCCTCAGCGAAGAGACCGTCGCCGAGAACCGCTCGCAGTTCGTCATCGAGCCCCTCGAGCCGGGATTCGGTTACACCCTGGGCAACTCGCTGCGGCGCACGTTGCTGTCGTCGATCCCGGGCGCAGCCGTCACCAGCATCCGCATCGACGGCGTGCTGCACGAATTCACCACCGTCCCCGGGGTGAAGGAAGACGTCACCGACATCATCCTGAACCTCAAGAGCCTGGTGGTGTCCTCCGAGGAGGACGAGCCGGTCACCATGTACCTGCGCAAGCAGGGACCCGGTGAGGTCACCGCGGGCGACATCGTCCCGCCGGCCGGTGTCACCGTGCACAACCCGGACATGCACATCGCCACCCTCAACGACAAGGGCAAGCTCGAGGTCGAGCTCGTCGTCGAGCGCGGCCGCGGCTACGTGCCTGCCGTGCAGAACAAGGCTTCCGGCGCCGAGATCGGCCGTATCCCGGTCGATTCCATCTACTCGCCGGTGCTCAAGGTCACCTACAAGGTCGAGGCGACCCGCGTCGAGCAGCGCACCGACTTCGACAAGCTGATCCTCGACGTCGAGACCAAGAACTCGATCAGCCCGCGCGACGCGCTCGCCTCGGCGGGTAAGACGCTGGTCGAATTGTTCGGTCTGGCACGGGAACTCAACACCGAGGCCGAGGGCATCGAGATCGGTCCGTCACCGGCCGAGGCCGACCACATCGCCAGCTTCGCGCTGCCGATCGACGACCTCGACCTGACCGTGCGCTCGTACAACTGCCTCAAGCGCGAGGGTGTGCACACCGTGGGCGAGCTCGTGGCCCGCACGGAGTCCGACCTGCTGGACATCCGCAACTTCGGCCAGAAGTCGATCGACGAGGTGAAGATCAAGCTGCACCAGCTGGGTCTGTCGCTCAAGGACAGCCCGGCCAGCTTCGACCCGTCCGAGGTCGCCGGCTACGACGTCGCCACCGGCACGTGGAACAGCGACGCCGGCTACGACTCGGGCTACGAGGCCGACGACAACCAGGACTACGCCGAGACCGAACAGCTCTAGGCGCGAAACCGAACAGCTCTGAGCCCACCGGCTCTGAAGAAAAACCGTCCCGGTCCTACCTGATACGGGGGCCGGCCCCATTTAGGAGATAGTCGCAATGCCCAAACCCACCAAGGGTCCTCGCCTCGGCGGGTCGTCCTCGCACCAGAAGGCGCTGCTGGCCAACCTGGCCACGTCGCTGTTCGAGCACGGCCGCATCAAGACCACCGAGCCGAAGGCCCGGGCGCTGCGGCCGTATGCGGAAAAGCTCATCACCCACGCCAAGAAGGGCACGCTGCACAACCGGCGTGAGGTGATGAAGAAGATCCGCGACAAGGACGTCGTGCACATCCTGTTCGCCGAGATCGGTCCGTTCTACGCGGATCGCAACGGCGGCTACACCCGCATCGTCAAGGTCGAGAACCGCAAGGGCGACAACGCCCCGATGGCGGTCATCGAACTGGTGCGGGAGAAGACGGTGACGTCGGAGGCCGACCGGGCCCGCCGGAGCCGCTCCGGCGGCGACATCGAGTCGGGCTCAGCCGGCGCCCAGAAGGTCGCCGCCGCCGCTGCGCCGCAGGCTGCTGTCGAGCCGGAAGCCGCCGAGGGGCCGACCACAGAGGACGAGTCGGTCGAGGAGACGGTGGACGAGATCAAGGCCGAGGACGCCGCGATCGAGGAGGCGCAGGCCTCCGAGGCCGAGGCCGTCGCGACGGAAGAGGCCGCCGAGGCAGCCGACGAGGATGACAAGAAGTCCTAGCGATTCTGCTGTGAACAAGCCCGCCATCGACACCGGTGGCGGGCTTGTTCCGTTTCCCTCCTCGCGTGCGGGGTCTCCCTTTTCCTCCTCGCGTGCGGGTGCTCCTCCTTCGTCGAGTGACGAGACCCGTCTGCGTCTCGACATCGCTTACGACGGAACGGACTTCGCCGGCTGGGCGACGCAGGCCGGGCAGCGCACGGTGGCCGGAGTGCTCGACGAGGCCCTGTCGACGATCTTCCGGGTGCCGGTCGTCACCAGAGCGGCGGGACGCACCGACGCCGGCGTGCACGCCGCCGGCCAGGTCGCCCATGCCGATATCCCGTCGACAGTGGTGTCGCACGCCTATCCGCGGACGGTGCGTGCCGGTGAAGCCGAGTTCGGGCCGCTGGTGCGCCGCCTCGCCCGGATGTTGCCCGAGGACCTCCGGGTGCGGGACATCACTCGCGCCGCGACCGGATTCGATGCACGGTTCTCGGCGCTGCGGCGTCACTACGTCTACCGTCTGACGACGGCGCGGTACGGCGCCGATCCGCACGAGGCGCGGTTCGTGACCCCCTGGCCGCGTCCGCTGGACGTGGCCGCGATGGCTGACGCCTCCACCGCGCTGCTGGGCCTGCACGACTTCGCCGCGTTCTGTCGGCACCGCGACGGGGCGACGACGATTCGGGAGCTGCAGCGGCTGGACGTGACCGCCGACGGCGACCGGGTGAGCGTGCAGGTCAGCGCCGACGCGTTCTGCTGGAACATGGTCCGTTCACTGGTCGGAGCGTTGCTCGCGGTGGGGGAGCAGCGCCGCGACTCCCGATGGTGTGCGCGACTGCTGACCGCGACGGCGAGGTCCAGTGACTTCGCGGCCGCCCCGGCCCGGGGCCTGACCCTGGTGTCGGTGGATTACCCGCCCGACGCCGAACTGGCCGAGCGCAACCGGGTCACCCGGGACATGCGCACGTCCGACGAGGTCGGCTGACCGCTCAGAGCCGGCCCGCGACGAAGTCGGCGGCCTGGTTGACCATGCCGGCGTTGATGTAGGCCGGAGCGAGGTGGTCAGCCCAGTAGTCCTGCCAGTTCTCCGGATCGGTGGGGTTGCAGATCGGGTCGTCGCCGTGACACAGCTCGATGGTCCGGTCACTGTAGAGCGGATTGAAGTTGGAGATCGGCCCGACCCAGGCGATGCCGTTGCCGAACAACGCCACCGCGGCGATGTGCCGGTCGGCCCCGGCCGGCAGCGGGTTGCGGAATCCGAACGCTGCGATCGGCACGGCGAGGACCACGTCGGTGACGGCCGCGCCCAACGAGTAGCCGCCGAGCACCAGCCGGGTGTCCGAGCAGTTGTCCATCATGTACTGGATGCGCCGGCTCATGTCGTTGGCGCCGATGTCGATCTCGGTGTCGGCGGGATAATTGACCGAATACAGGTCGATGTCCATGCCGGTCTTCTGCCGCAGCGCACCGATCAACGCGCTGCCGATCTGCCCGGCGCCCGCCGGTTCGACGCGGCCCCGCGCGAAGATCAGTTCGGCCTGCGGGCAGGACTGGGCCGCGGCACCGGGGGCCAACGCCACGACGGCCGGCATCAGCACGGTCAGTACGAGGAACAGGGCTCGGCATCGCCGGGCCAGAGCAACGATCACCTGCCCGATATTAACGGCGAAGGTGAAAGCGGGCAGGCGGTCAGACCCTTCCCGCGACGAAGCCCGCCGCCGGTCCGATGAACTCGGGGGTCTCATAGCGGGTGTGGGCGAACGGGTTGCGGCCGTCCGAGCAGATCGGGTCGCCGTCGGCGCACAGGTCGATGGCCTTGCCCGCGAACGAGCCCGTGGCCGAGACCGGATTGCCGAACTTGGTCGCCGGGTTGCCGAACACCGCCACCGCCGCGACGTTGCCGTTCAGGCTGCCCGCCAACGGGGGCGCCGAGCCGATAGTGCCGATGCGGTTGCCCAGCGGAGGCACCCCGGCGAGCATGTCGACCACCGCGGCACCTTGGGAGTAGCCGCCGAGCACGATGCGGGTGCCGGGGCACTGCTGGGCCATCAGCGCAATGCGGTTCTCGGCATCGGTGGCGCCGCCCGCGGCGTTGAGGAAGTCATACGTCGCCGGATAGTTCACTCCGTAGGTGCCGACGGTGCGCCCGCCGAGCTGTGCGCGCAGCGAATCTGCCAGCGCCTGCCCGACTCGTCCGACCCCTGGCGCTTCGCTGGTCCCGCGCGCGAACACCACCTCGACGTCCGGGCAGGGCTGCGCGGACGCCGTGGCAGGCGAGAGGACTGTCGCCGCCACCGGGAACACCGCGGCGGCGGTCGCCGCCAGGACGCGGCGGACGAATCGGTGGGAAAGCACAAGACACCGTAGCGTATGCCGGTCAGACGTCCGAAGTCAGACGAGACCGGCGACGAACGACGCAGCCTCGTTGGTCAGTCCGCTGGACACGTAGGCGCTGTGGGCCGGGACGCTGTCACCGTCCGAGCACACCGGGTCGCCGACCGTGCACAGGTCGATCGCCCGCGTTCCCCAGACCGGGCTGGCTGTCATCGGCAGGCCGACCTTCGCGGTCGGGTTACCGAACACGGCGACAGCCGCGACGAAGTCGGGAGCGTTGGGCGGCAGTGGGTTGGTGAACCCGACCGCGGGGAACGGCACGGCGGCGATGATGTCGATGACCGCCGCACCCTGCGAGTAGCCGCCGAGCACCATCCGGGTGCCGGGGCAGTTGGCCATCATGAACTGGACCTGCCTGCTGGCGTCGTTGGCCCCACCGGCCGCGGCGAGGAAGTCGAAGCTGGCCGGATAGTTGACCGCGTACGCGTTGACCGACCGACCGCCGACCTTGCCGCGCAGCGAGTCGACGAACGCTGCGCCGACGCGGCCCAGGCCGGGTGTGTCGTCGGTGCCGCGCGCGAAGATCACCTCGATGTCGGGACAGCCCTGGGCCTGCGCCGTGGTGGCGCCCGGGCCGAGGACGACGGCGGTGGCCGCGACGAGCGCCGCGGCGCACACCGACATCAGCCGGGTGATCGGTCGGGTGGGCCGGGCATCAAGATCGGAGGTCACCCTCGCGATGATAGCTAGCCGGGCTATCGGCCGCCCGTACTAGCGCAACGCCTCCGGGGCTGCGGGCGCATCGGGCCACGTCACCGTGTCGTCGAGACCCAACGCCTCGCCGCGGTCGCCCGCCCGCGCGAGCGCGAGTCCGGCCAACACGATGGCGCCGCCGATGGCCTGGGTGCCGGTGATCGCCTCGCCGAGCAGCAGCCAGGCGGCGAGCACGGCGAACATCACCTCGGAGAGCCCGACCAGGGAGGCGAAGCGAGGCTGCAGCTTGGCGATGCCGACGATGCCCAGGGTGTAGGCGATCGCGGTGGGAATCAGCCCCAGGGCGACGACCGGCACGATCCACGACGTGGTCATTCCGGCGATCACGGCGTCGTTGGCGGCGAAGGCCAGCGGCATCACCCCCGTGGCCCCCAGCGCGGCGACCGCCGCCGCGCCGACGACGAGGCCGGCGGCGGCCAGCGTGATCGGGTGCAGCGGCGCCGCGTCCCCGGCGCCGGGCTTGGCGGTCCGCGAGGTGTCCGACCAGAGGAAGTAGCACGCCGCGCACACCGCGGCGGCCAACCCGAACCCGACGCCGACGAGGTTGATGTCGGCACCGGAAACCCCGTTCGGCCCGACGACGCCGAGCACCAGCATGATGCCCGCGACGGCGAGGACCACACCGCCCAGTGTCAGGTTGGTGGGGCGCCGACGCGTGGTGGCCCACAGCCAACCGACCACCAGGATCGGCGCGGTGTACTCGAGAAGCAGCGCCACGCCGACCGACAGGTGGGCCACGGCGTTGTAGTAGAACAGCTGGGCGCCGGCGATGGGCACCAACCCGTAGAGCACCACGGTGCGGGCATGGGCCCGCGCCTCGGTGAGCCATCCCGGCCGCACGAACGAGGCGAACACGGCCATGGCCAGCGCGCCGCCGGCCAGCCGGGCGGTGACGGCACCGGTGGGGCTCCACCCGGCTTCCATCAGTGATTTCGCGAACGGTCCGGACGATCCGAAGGCGAGCGCGGAGCCGATGGCGAAGAGTAGACCCATCTGGAACTGGTGCGCCTGGGTGGCGCCGGCGCGCGGCGAGGACTGCGTCAGATCGGCGGCCATGGTTCCACCTCCAGAGAAAGGCCAGGTAGCCCGCCTACGCGGGCTGGATGTAAGGAGTAAAATGAGCTTCGGTCATGACAGTACTGGCGGAGGAGGTCATGAGTCAAATGCTTTTCAATCATGACACCGAGCACACGCTGCGCGCCGTGGCTGTCCTGATCAACAGCGACCGGGTCGACGGTGAACGGCTGGGCGATCTCGCCGCGCTCGACGAGTATCTCGACAGCTTCGGCTGGACGGGCCGGCGCGACCACGACGCTGCCGAGTTGGCTGCCGTCCACCGGCTGCGTGACCGGCTCGGCCGGATCTGGGAGGCCGCCGACGACGAGGCCCGCGCCGTCGGGGGAGTGAACGCGCTGCTCTCCGACACCCGGGCGGCGCCGTGGTTGACCCGCCATCCCGAGATGCCCGAGTGGCACCTGCACCTGGCGTCGATCCACGATCCGCTGTGGCAACGGATGGGTGCCGAGATGGCGATGGCGCTGGCGGACCTGATCCGGTCGGGGGAGCTGCGCCGCCTCAAGATCTGTGCCGCCCCCGACTGTGAAGCGGTGCTGGTCGACCTGTCACGCAACCGGTCCGGCAAGTTCTGCGACACGGGCAACTGCGGCAACCGCCAACATGTCGCCGCCTACCGGGAGCGCCGCTCCAACAAGTGATCTGAGCCCGCCCCGGCCGTGGTTACGCTCACCAAGGGGCTCATGAGACGACAACCGACCACACGGCTACAGATCAGCGGACACCGGTTCCTGATGCGGCGCACCGCACATGCGCTGGTGCGCGGCGACGCCCGGATGCTCGACGATCCGCTTGCCGCTCAGTCGATCTCGTTGGTCATCGGGGCGGTGCTCGCGGTGGTGGCCGTCGCGGTCGCGGCCGTGCCGGCATTCCTACGACCGGCCGGGGATCTCGGCGACGCACCGATAATGCTGGTCCGGGACAGCGGCGCGTTGTACGTGCGCATCGACGACCGCGTGCACCCGGTGTTCAACCTCGCCTCGGCCCGGTTGATCATCGGTTCCCCTGCAGAACCCCGGATCGTCTCGCAGCAGGCGGTCGACCGCGCATTGCGTGGACCCATGGTCGGCGTTCCCGGCGCCCCACCGCACGTTGCGCCGCCGGTGGCCGACGGTCGGTGGACGGTGTGCGATGACGCCCGTTCCGAGCTCACCACCGTCATCGCCGGAGCAGCGCCCCGGGACCTGACCGAGGGGCGCAGCGTGTTGGTCACCGCGCGCGGCGAACCCGCCGCCCCCACCTACCTGCTGTACGGCGCCTGGCGCGCACGTGTCGACCTGCGCCATCCCGCCGTGGTTCGCGCCCTGCGGCTCGACGGACTCGTGCCGCAGCCGGTGTCCCCGCTGCTGCTGGCTGCCATTCCGGAGGCACCGGCGATCGTGCCGCCACACATCCCCTCCGGTCGCTCCGCGCTGCCGGGCATGGCGGCCGGCACCGTGCTGAGGGTGCCCGGCGCTACGCCCGCCTCCGACGAGCTGTTCGTCGTCCTCGCCGGCGGCGTCCAGCGCGTCGGGCAGGTCGCCGCCGATCTCATCCGCTACACCGACGCCCGGGCGGCCCGGGAGATCCCTGCCGTGGGCGCCGACCGCATCGGTGCCCTGCCGGTGGTCGACAGCTTGCCCGTCACCACCTTTCCACAGCGTGCCGGTGTCAGCGCCGATCCCGTCGTGTGTGCGCGCTGGGACGCCGACGCCGAACCGCACACTGCGCTGCTCACAGGTGCCGAGCCGGCGGCAGGCCACACCTCGCTGCCTCTCGCACAAGCCGATGGTGGCGGTCCGGCGCTGGACGCGGTGGCGATCCCGGCGGGTCATGGCAGCTATGTCCGTTCCGTCGGACTCAGCGGCGACGCACACCAAGCCGGACCCACGTTCCTCGTCAGCGACGCCGGGGTGCGATACGGCGTCCCCGACGCCGACGCCGCGGCGGCACTGGGTCTGCCCGACCCGCCGGTGCCCGCCCCCTGGCCGGTGCTGGCTGCGCTGCCCGCCGGACCGGACCTCAGCCGGGCGGCGGCCTCAGTCGCCCGGGACGGGGTCGCGGCGTCGCCGTGACCGGGCACCCGCGGCGACGGCCACGCTGAGCGCCACGCAGATTACCGCTGCCCGCAGCGCGGTATCCCGGGCGCCGGTATCGGTGACCGGCGCCGCCGGTGTGAGGGTGAGGGGCTCTGTCGACGGCGTCGGGCGCGGCGATGATCCGCCGCTGACCGCTGCCAGCGCGTCGACCAGGCCGTGGCCCACCTCGGCGTTCCAGCCGGCGCCGGGATGGCGTGCGGTGTCCTCGATACGGCGCATGACCTGGCGTGCGGTCAGTTCGGGAAAGCGGGCCCGCACCAGCGCGGCGACCGCGCTCACCGTCGGTGCGGCGTAACTCGTGCCCGTGACCCGCACCGTGTCCTCACCGGCCGCGGCCAGCGACACGATGTCCTCGCCGGGCGCGGCGACGTCGACCCACGGCCCGGCAAGCGTGAACGGCGAGGCGACGCCGCCCGGCCCGACCGAGGCGACGGTCAGCACGAAGTCGTCGTACCAGGCCGGGCTCGCCACGACGGCGACGTCGGCCCAGTCGCTCGAGGCGTCCGGGTTGCCTGCCGGGCACTGACCCGGCCCGTCGGTGTTGCCGGCCGCGGTCACCACGACGACGTTCTTGACGTCGACGGCGTACGCGAGCGCAGCGCCGAGCGCGCGGTCGTCGAGGCCGGCGCCGGCCGGCAGGCAGGCCACCGATGAGATGTTGATGACGGTCGCACCCAGGTCGGCGGCGGTCCGCACCGCGGCTGCCAGCGTGGCCACATCGCCGTAACCCGAACCGGCCGGATCGGTGTCGGCCCGGAACTTGTTGCTGGACTGGCGGATCGCCATGATCGAGACATCTGGGGCGATGCCGGTGAACCCGTTCCCGGTGGGGTCGGGCGCCGCCCCGATGATCGCGGCGACCGCGGTGCCGTGCCCGTCGCAATCGTCGGTGCCGTCACCGCTCGAGACGTAGTCGCCGCCGGCGCGCAGGTGCGGCAGACGTCGGTGCCGGGCCACCCCGGTGTCGATCACGGCGACGGTCTGGCCCGCTCCTCTGGTCAACGCCCACACCGCGCGCAGATCCTGTCCGGCGACCTGGCCCGGCCGGCCGCCGGTGTCCGACGCCGTCGGATCGGCGGTGACACAGTCGCCGAACCGGGTGGTGGGCTGCGGCGGACCCGGCGGAGCCGGTGCCGGCAGGAGATTCTCGTCCACCGGCGGCGGGGTGACCGCGGACGCGGAGGGTGGGGCCCACACCGCGGCGGCGACCAGCGTCGCGGCGGCCAGAGTCCTGGGCGACCTCACGGCAAGCCCAGGTTGCGCGCTACGTCATACAGGCCGCCCGCCCACGCCGCCAGCGGCACCACCGCCGCCGCGGACAGATAGTCCAGCACGTTGACCGACTGACGCAGAACAGGATTGGCGATCTCATCCCCACGGCGCACACCGATGACAGCCAGGCCCGCTGCCCCGGTGACCCCGGCGATCCAGTACGCCTGCGCCGGTGCGGTGACCGCTGCGCCCGCGAGGGCGGTCGCCAGCGCGGCCATTGCGGCGAAGCCCAACGCGATACGGCGTCGGCCGTCGGAGTGCACACGCTGGCGCAGCGACAACACCAGTCCGATGTCGACCGCGAGCAGCACCGCCGCGAGGCGCACGGGAAGCGTCGCCTCCGGGGACCGCGCGGCGTCGAGCGCGACCAGGGCGACAGCCAGGGCCGCGGTCCCCGCCGAACCGGTGACCACACTGGTCAACAGCCGGTGCGCATCCGCCGATCGCTTCTCGTCGACCACGCTGTGGGAAGGGCCGATTCCGGCAACGGTGATGGCGAGTTTGGGCGCCACCGACAACACGACCACCGCGGTGACCGCCAGCAGCGAGCCCGCCACCGCAATCCTCGGCGAGCTCAGCGTGCACACTGCCGCAACCGCCACCACGCCGGCGGCAGCGGTGACGACCGCACCGAGGGCGACACTGTCGCGACATGCGCTGCGCGCCATCGACGTCGACATCACCAGTGCCGCCGAGGCGGTCAGCAGCAGCGCTGCCGGCGCAGGTGGATCCGGGACGGCCAGGAATCCCGCGGCGGCGGCGAATGCCACTGCGGCAAGGCCGGCAGGCGTCGTCGCCGCGTGTGCGGTTCGTCGCACGGCCAGGGCGGCCGCCGAGCTGGACAGCGCCAGTACCGCCGCGACCCACAAGGGGCCCGGGGCCGGCGTCTGCGCCCCCGACCATGCCAGGGTCGCTGCGGCGGCCAGGCATCCCGTCAGGCCGACCCAGGACCCGGCGCGGCTCCAGCCGGTGGTGGAACCGTCCGCGGCGGTGAGTACTGCGGCACACCCGTCGCCGGGAACCCGTTGAGGCGTCGGCGGTTCGGTCGTCGACAGGAGGATCAGCTCGCCGTCGGCGATGCCGCTCTCGTGCAGGGTCAGCGACGGGTCCAGGCGCTGGCCGGCCAATCGGGACGCGTACCACCCCAGCGGTGGCGATGCCGAGCTGGGGCCGCCGGGTTCGGCGGGCCCGACGACGGCGTCGACGATCTCGGGCATCATCGAGCCCAGCGGACAACCGGTGGGCAGCATCAGATCGGCCTGCGACCATCCGCGCGGCCCGGCGGCGTGAACGGTCACCCGGCGCAACGTATCCGTCACGGCATCAACGTAACTCGGGTGCAACCCGGCGTCGCGCAGATCTTCGTCCGCCTGTGGATGGAACCCGCTAATGCCTCGATGCGTCTATTCAGATGATGGAGCACACCGAAACGCCGCGGTCCCGGCCGCCGCCAGGCCAACTCGTGATCGACCCTCCGCCGGAGGTGCCGCGGACACCACCACCCAACCCGATGGCCAGACTGCTGCCGGTCGTGATGATCGTCGCCGTCGCGGGTATGAGCGCGGTGTATCTGACCTCGGGTGCACCGCGCAGCCCGACCTTCCTGCTCTTCCCGGTCATGATGGCCGTGTCCCTCGTCGGCACCCTCGTCTACGGTGCCAGGGGAGCGGGCCGGGGCGCCGAGATCAATGCCCAGCGGGCCGAATACCTGCGCTACCTCGACACCGTGCACGCCACACTGGCGGAGTCGGCCGACCAGGAACACCGCCGCCTGCATCGGGCCCACCCGGAACCCGCGGCGCTCTGGAACCTGGCCGGTGGCGACCGGATGTGGGAGCGGGGCCCGGCGCACCCCGATCACCTGACCGCCCGGATCGGGGTGGGCGAGGGGCCTTGCGCCACCACCGTGGTGGCGCCGCGGACCCCGCCTGCCGGCGCGGCCGACCCCGTCACCGTCGCCGCGGTGCACGAGCTGGTGCGTCGGTGGTCGCTGAGCAGGGGTGTTCCGGTCCTGTTGCGGCTGAACGACAGCCGGAGCATGTCGGTCGAGGGTGAGCCGGCGGCGGCACGATCGGTCGCGCGTGCGCTGCTGTGCCAGTTGGCGATGCTGCACGCACCCCACGATCTCGGTGTCACCGCCCTGCTCGACGACGCGGCGGCGCCGCACTGGGACTGGCTGAAATGGTTGCCGCACACCCGCGACCCCGATGCGGCGTCACACCGGGTGCTCCTCGTCGACGGTGCAGCGGAGCCGCCGGCCGCGCCGGGCTGCACCGTTGTCGTCCTGCATGCCACAGAGCCGGCGGCCGCGCCGACGATCCGCGTCGACGGGGTGGTGTACCAGGTGGCGCTCGACGTGCTGGCGTTACCCGACGCCACCGCCTGCGCGCGGCGGATCGCCGGGAGTGCCGATGCGGCCCCGGGCCGGCAGGCGGGGGCGGGTCGGGCGCCGGACTGGCCGGCGCTGATGGGCATCGAGGATCCGGCGGGGATCGACGTGGACCAGGTGTGGGGCGCGAGGTTGACCGCGCCGATCGGAGTGGCCGCCGACGGCGCGCCGCTGCATCTCGACATCAAGGAGGCCGCCGCAGGAGGCATGGGGCCGCACGGACTGTGTGTCGGCGCCACCGGATCCGGCAAGTCGGAATTCCTGCGGACACTGGCCCTGGGCATGATCGCCGCCCACTCACCCGAGTCCCTCAACCTCGTGTTGATCGACTTCAAAGGTGGCGCAACATTTCTGGGGATGGACACCGTCCAACACGTCTCCGCTGTCATCACCAACCTCGCCGACGAGGCGCCACTGGTGGCCAGGATGCGCGACGCACTGACCGGGGAGATCAATCGGCGCCAGGAACTCCTTCGGGCGGCCGGCAACGCCACCGACATCGGCCAGTACCAGCGAATGTGGGAGCGCGATCGGTCCATGGCGGCGCTGCCTGCACTGTTCATCGTCGTCGACGAATTCTCCGAACTGCTCAGCCAGCATCCCGACTTCATCGACGTGTTCGTCGCGATCGGGCGGCTGGGCCGCTCGTTGGGCATGCACCTGCTGCTCGCCAGCCAGCGCCTCGACGAGGGCAGGTTGCGCGGACTGGAGACCCACCTGTCCTACCGGATCTGCCTGAAGACGTTCTCGGCCGCAGAATCCCGGGCGGTCATCGGTATCGCCGACGCCCACCACCTGCCACCGGATCCCGGAGCCGGCTATCTCAAGACCGCCGACGGCCGGCTGACCCGGTTCCACACCGCGTTCGTCTCCGGTCCGCACCTGTCCGTGGTTCGTCGAGAGGGGCCTGTCGCGGTGCGGCGGTTCACCCTGGCCGACACCGCGTCACCTCCCGCCCCGGCATCGGCCAACTCGTCGCGGCCGCTGCTGGAGGTGGTGCTGCACGCGCTGGCCGGACGCGGACCGGCCGCGCACCGCATCTGGTTGCCGCCGCTGCATCGGGCGCCGCCACTACCGGCGCTGCTGGCCGCGACCCCCGCCGCGCCCCTGCGGGCGCCCGTCGGCATCGTCGACTCCCCGTTCGAGCAGCGATACGATCCGCTGCTCGTCGACGTGTCCGGGGCGACCGGTCATGTCGCCGTTGTCGGTGCGCCGCGCTCGGGCAAGTCGACGGCGCTCGCGACGGTGATCACCGCGCTGGCCGCGACCCACGATGCGGCTCAGATGCAGTTCTACTGCCTCGATTTCGGCGGGGGCGCGCTGGGCGCGGTGGCAGGGCTGCCGCACGTCGGCTCGGTCGCCACCCGCGCCGAGGCCGACCTGTGCCGGCGCACCGTCGCGGTGCTGGAATCCCTGCTGCGAGCGCGGGAATCGGCGATGCGCAGGCTCGGCCTCACGTCGTTCGCCGAGTACCGCCGCCGCGCCGCGGCCGAGCCGGACAGTGTCGACGACCCCTACGGCGACGTGTTCCTCGTGGTCGACGGCTGGGCGGTGCTGCGCCAGGAGTTCGACGGCCTCGACTCGGCGATCACCGCAATCGCCGCACAGGGGTTGGCCTTCGGCGTGCACGTCATGCTCTCGACGGCGCGCTGGGCGGATTTCCGCCCGGCGCTCAAAGACCAGATCGGCACCCGGATCGAGCTCAGGCTGGGTGACCCGGCCGATTCGGAGATGGACCGGCGGCGCGCCCGCGAACTCACCACCCGACCGCCCGGACGCGGCCTGACCCGCGACGGAAAGGAGATGCTGCTCGCCCTGCCCGACGCAACCGCGGTGCGCCGACCGTCCGACACCGGCCGGGCCCGGCCCGTCGAGGTGCTGCCGGCGCTGATTCCCCACCACCGGATCGACCGCCGCGGCGACGTGGTGCTCGGTCTCGGTGAACGTGAGCTCGCGCCCATCACCATAGATTTCGACCGACACCCACATCTGCTGGTCCTCGGTGACGGTGAATGCGGCAAGACCGCGGCGCTGCGGCTGCTGTGCACCGAACTGATCCGCACCGCAGAGCCCAGCAGCGCACGCATCGAGCTCGTGGACTATCGGCGCACCCTGCTCGGCGTCGTCGAAACCGCCCATCTCGGCGGCTATTCGGTGTCAGGGCCGGCGCTGTCGGCCCGCATGGCGACGCTGTCTGCCCAGCTGGACGCTCGGATGCCGGACGAGACCGTCACCCAACAGCAGCTCAGGGACCGGTCCTGGTGGGACGGGCCGGACATCTTCGTCGTCGTCGACGACTACGACCTCGTCGCCGGCGCCACCGGCAACCCGCTGACGCCGCTGGCCGACTACCTGCCCCACGCCAAGGACCTCGGGCTGCATCTGATCGTCGCGCGCCGCTCCGGCGGCGCCGCGCGGGCGATGTTCGATCCCGTCCTGGCCCGGCTGCGCGACATGGGCTGCTCGGGGTTGATGATGAGCGCCGGCCCCGACGAGGGTGTGTTGCTCGGCTCCACCCGGCCCACGCTGCAACCGCCGGGCCGTGGCACCTTGCTGGTCCGGGGCCGAGCCGACGAACTGATCCAGCTCGGCTGGGTGCCGCCACCGTGACGGCGGTGATCGAGGTCGGTCCGGTGACGGTGAGAGGTCCGGGAGCTGCTGCACCGCAACGGAGCCGACAGGCCGTCGACTGTATCGACGACACGACCACGCTGCTGGACGATCGACCGCTGCCGGTGGGCAGGCTCTGGTGCGACGTGCTCGGCGCCGCAGCCGCCGGGAGCGGGGGACCTCTGGCGGTGGTGGTGCCCACCTGGTGGCCGGTTGCGCGGGTCGAGGTGCTCACCGCGGCCGCCCGAAGTCTCGGTGCCGCGGTCACGGTGGTGCGACGGGCCGCGCTTCTCGGCGGGGACGCCCGCGCCACCGTGGTCGAACTGAGCAGCGAGCTCGTCGTGATCGCCGCTCCCGGAGTGTCGCCCACGGTGCTTCGCCGCGACGACGAGGCTCTGGTCGATCTTCTGGCGGGTGCGAACGAGGTGATCGTCGATGTCCCCGCGGCCGTGGCACCGCCGGCCCCGGCGGTCACCGCACGCCTTCGCGCCGGGGGCGCACCCGTGTCCTTCACCGACCGTGCCCGGGTGGCAGCGGCCGCCGAACGGTCGTGCACCGTCGCGCCCCGGCCGGTGCCGGCGGCGTGGTGTCGTCGACGTCTGCCGGCGCTGTTCGCCGGGGCGGCTGTCACCGTGGCGACCGGGGCGGTTCTGGCGCATGGGCCGGCGGAACAGGTTGACGCGACAGCGATTCTGGTGGAGGGTCGCGCCGCCGTGCGGGTGCCCGCCGACTGGGTCGCCGAGCGCCTCACCGACGGCCCCGGCTCGGCTCGGGTACGCGTCGGTCCGCCTGGTGGGTCGACGGCGCTGCACGTCACTCAGTCCGATGGTCCCACCGCGCAGCCGGTGGGCGAGTCGCTCAGACGCGCCCTTGAAGCCGAGCCGCCCGGCGTGTTCTCCGATTTCGACGCCGGCGCCCGAGTCGCGGGCAGACCGGCGGTCACCTACCGCGAGCACCGGGCCGGAACCGAAATCACCTGGGCCGTCGTCGTCGACGGCACGCTGCGTATCGCGATCGGCTGCCAGAGCGCCGCCGGACACCGCGACGCCGTCGCCGGGCCCTGTCTGGAGGCGGTGCGGTCCGCGCGGGCGGTGCGGTGAAAGTTTTCGTCGACGGCACGGAACCGAACGGGCGCCTCGGCGCGTCCAATCTCATAGATCACCCGCCCGAACCCGGAAGGATCGCGATGCCGACCCCGCCACCGCCCCCGCAATCTGCAGGATCTGCCCTCACCACCGACTTCGACCTGATGCTGGCGGTCGCCGGGAAGACCGACGCCCGCAACGACGAGATCCGCGCGATGCTGCAGTCGTTCGTCGCCGCGATGAGCAGTGTGCCGCCCTCGGTGTGGGGCGGGGTCGCGGCCACCCGGTTCCGTGAGGTCATGGAGCGCTGGAACGGCGAGTCGCTGAAACTGCACGCCGCGCTGCAACGGATCGCCGAGACGATCCGGGACAACGAGCGCATCCTGCGGACCACCACCGACGGCCACGCCGACCGCATCGGCTCCGTCGCCGCCACGATCTGAGGAGCCCACATCCATGAACGCCACACTGTCCTACGACTTCGGTGAGATCGAGTACACCGTGCGCCAGGAGATCCACGCCACCTCTGCCCGGCTGAACGCGGCACTGGATGACCTGCGCGCTCAGATCGCGCCGCTGCAGGCGACCTGGAGTCGCGAAGCGGCCGAGGCCTACCGCGTCGAACAGGCCCGGTGGGAGCAGGCCGCCGCGGCGCTCAACGACATCCTGATCAGCCTCGGCAACGCGGTCCGCGACGGCGCCGACGACGTCGCCGCCACCGACCGCAGCGCCGCCCGAGCCTGGGGCGGGTGATCGCCGCCCCACCAGAGTCTGCGCGGCCTCGGCACGGAGGGGAGCCGGCCGGGGCCGCGCAGTACACCCTCAGACGCGTCTCGTGCGCTACCCTGGCGCCAGGTGTGATGACCGGCACAGTGCCCGTTGCTGCTGCCAGGTCCACCGCGAGGAGCGTGAACGGCGGGTGACAACTCCGAAAGCATCGCGCGGACGGGCGACGACCCGCCCGTCGTCTTCTGCGCTGCGTACGGTCCACGAATTGTTCGTCGCCGGCGAGGTCGACGCCAACTTCCTGAACACGAATTCGGTGCGGCCCGTCGTCGCACAGAGCTGGCAGCGCAGCCTGGCCGGCGGGGTCGATCCAGACCTGGACGGCGCCCGCGCGGCCGCGGCCGTCGCCGCGGTCGAACGACTGCGCGAGACGCACCCGCTGGCGCCCGCACTGCCCGTCATCCGGCGGCTGCTGGTCGCCGACGCCGCCGACTCCGGCGTCGTCGTGGCGGTCAGCGCCGCCGACGGCACTCTGCTGTGGGTCGAAGGGGACCCGGCCGCATGCCGCAAGGCCGAGGCGATGAACTTCGTGCCCGGCGCCGACTGGAGCGAGCGCGGCGCAGGTACCAACGCGCCCGGTACCGCCCTCACCCTGGATCGCGAGATGCAGATCCGCGGTTCCGAACACTTCTCCCGCGTCGTGCAGCCGTGGAGTTGCACCGCGGCGCCGGTGCACGACCCGAGCACCGGCGCGCTGCTGGGCGCCATCGACCTGACCGGCGGCAACCAGGTGGCCACCACCCAGACCCTGGCGCTGGTGCGCGCCACCGCGGTCGCCGTCGAGAACCATCTGGCGCTGCTGCGGGTGTCGGGTATCTCCGGGATCTCGGCCGAACCGGCTGCCCGCAAACCGCATCTGGTCGTCCTGGGCGGCGACCGCCCCCGCTGGGTCACCACCGACAGCTACGGCCATCTGCGGGCGGCCAGCCTGACCGGCCGGCACGCCGACATCCTGGTTCTGCTCAGCCGGCACCCCGAGGGTCTGTCGGCCGATCACCTGGCGGTGCTGCTCGACGACAAGAGCCTCGACGTCGTCACCGTGCGCGCCGAGATGTCGCGGCTGCGCAAGGTCGTCGGTGCCGAGAACCTCGGGTCACGGCCCTACCGGCTGCTCGCCCCCATCACCAGCGACATCGGCGAGGTGTTCGCCGCCCTCGACGCCGGTGACGTCGAGACCGCGCTGACGCGCTACCCCGGCCCGCTGCTCACCCATTCGGTGTCGCCGGCCATCGGCCGGCTGCGCACCCAGCTGTCGACCACGCTGCGGGAAGCGGTGCTCGCCGAACACGCCCAGGGGCGCAGCAGCCCGCTGCGTCGCTGGCTCGAGCTTCCGGAGGGACGCGACGACCGCGACGGCTGGCAGGCGCTGCGAGACAGCGCCGGCCTCACCGCGGTGGCCCGTGCCCAGGCCGGCGGCCATCTGGCCGGCCTGGACTTCGAGCTCGGCTGACCAAACCTGAGCAACAGAAACGATCCCCAGCTCAGCGGCCATGCCAAGGCGAGTTGTCAGCGGCGCCCGCGCTTCCGACCATGAGTCCATGGACTACCGGAGCTACGCACAGTTCCTGCCCGCCCGCTACGTGAACAATCTCGCGCCACCGACCAGCACCTGGTGGCAGTGGCGCGGCACCCGGGTGCACATCTCCAGAGCGCCGGCGCCCGGAGCCGACGTGCGCATGATGCTCATCCACGGCGGCGGTGGGTACGGCGGGGCACTGTGGCCCGTCGCGGCGGTCGCCGCGGGCAGCGATGTCGACGGGGCCGACGTGCTCGCCCCGGACCTGCCGTTGTACGGGGACACCGTCGTGGCGCAGCCCGCGCGGGTGCGCTATCCGGACTGGGTGGCGCTGTTGACCGATCTGGTGACCGCCGAGCGCGCCGCCGACCCGCGCCCGCTGATCCTGTTCGGCGCCAGCATGGGCGGCATGCTCGCCTACGAGGTGGCCGCGCGGACGGGTCAGGTGGCCGCCGTGGTGGCGACCTGCCTGCTCGACGTGGCCGACCCTGCCGCGCGGGCCGCGGCCACCCGCTACCCGTTCCTGGGCCGGTCCGCGCCCGCTGTGCTGCGTGCGCTCGACCCGGCCCTGGGCCGTGTTCGGGTCCCGATCCGTTGGCTGGCCGACATGACCCAGATGAGCAACGACCCCGCGCTCTCCCGCCAGTGTGCGGCCGATCCCCGCGGCGGCGGGGCCAGCGTGCCGCTGGGCTTCGTGTCCAGTTGGATGAACTTCCGGCACACCGCTGCTGAAGATTTCACCGCCGCGCCCGTCACCCTGGTCGCGCCCACCGCCGACACCTGGACTCCGCCGGAGCTGAGCATCCGTTTCCTGCAGCGCATTTCGGCGCCCACCAGTCTGGTGCGGCTGGAGAACTGCGGGCACTACCCGATCGAGGAGCCCGGGCTGGGCCAGCTGCGCGAGGCGATGCTCACACTCCGCGGCCAGGTGGCGGCACAAGCTGGTTGACGGTCGCCATCAGGGCGTCGATGTCGAAGCCGTGCCGGGTCATCACCCGGTGCAGGTGCGCGTCGACGGTGTGCACCACCGTGCGCGCGGCCCGCTGCGGGTCGTCGCCACCGCGGTCGCAGCGCTTCAGATGAAACGCCACCTCGTCGCAGATCCGGTCCTCGAGCGCCTGCACGGTGGCCAGCTCGTCGAGCCCGCGCGGTGCCAGCCGGTGCACCAGCGCGTGCAGCCGCGGCCGGTCGGCGTGCTCGGCGACGACGGCGTCGAGGAGTGTGCGCAGGGTCGTGTCGAACGGGGGAGCGTCGGCGCGCAGTTGCGCGAACACCTCGGTCAGCCGGCGATCGGCGTCGTTCAGGTGCTTCTCGGCCACCGCGCGCAACAACGCCAGCTTGTCGGGGAAGTACTGGTAGAGAGTGCCGATCGAGAACCCGGCGCGCTCGGCGATGCGGTTGGTCGTCGCGCCCGCACCCTCCCGGGAGAACACCGCAGCGGCGGCTTCCACCAGCATGTCGACCGTGTCGCGGGAGCGCTTCTGGCGGGCACGGCGGCGAGGTGTGTTGCTCGGTGGGGCGATGCCCGGAATTGTCCTCGCTTTCCGCTCCACGATGCAACCGTGCTGCAACGGTTCCGCGCGTAGGTTGAGTGACGCACCACACACGAGCAGGAGACTCACCATGACTGTGTACGCCCGACCCGGGACGGACGGCTCGTTGATGTCGTTCAAGGCCCGCTACGACAACTTCATCGGCGGTCAGTGGGTACCGCCGAACGCCGGTCGCTACTTCGAGAACCCGACACCGGTCACCGGACAGCCGTTCTGCGAGATCCCGCGATCGGACGAAACCGACGTCGAGAAGGCCCTCGACGCCGCCCACGCCGCGGCGCCGGCCTGGGGTAAGACCGCCGCCGCCGAGCGCGCGCTGATCCTGAACAAGATCGCCGACCGCATGGAGGAGAACCTCGAGTCGATCGCGCTGGCCGAGTCCTGGGACAACGGCAAGCCGATCCGCGAGACGCTGAACGCCGACATCCCGTTGGCCGTCGACCACTTCCGGTATTTCGCCGGCGCGATCCGCGCGCAGGAGGGCTCGCTGTCGGAGATCGACGACGACACCGTCGCCTACCACTTCCACGAGCCGCTCGGTGTGGTCGGACAGATCATCCCGTGGAACTTCCCGATCCTGATGGCGACGTGGAAGCTGGCGCCGGCGCTGGCCGCGGGCAACGCGGTGGTACTCAAGCCCGCCGAGCAGACGCCCGCCTCGATCCTGTACCTGTTCGAGCTGATCGGTGATCTGCTGCCCGCCGGTGTCGTCAACATCGTCAACGGGTTCGGCGTCGAGGCGGGTAAGCCGCTGGCCTCGAGCAACCGGATCGCCAAGATCGCGTTCACCGGTGAGACCACCACCGGCCGGCTGATCATGCAGTACGCGTCGCAGAACCTGATCCCGGTGACGCTGGAGCTCGGCGGCAAGAGCCCGAACATCTTCTTCAACGACGTGATGGCCGCGGCCGACAACTATCAGGACAAGGCGCTCGAGGGCTTCACGATGTTCGCCCTGAACCAGGGTGAGGTGTGCACCTGCCCGTCGCGCTCGTTGATCCAGGCCGACATCTACGACGAGTTCCTGGCGCTGGCGGCGATCCGCACCAAGGCGGTGCGCCAGGGCGACCCGCTGGACACCGAGACGATGATCGGCGCGCAGGCGTCCAACGACCAGCTCGAGAAGATCTTGTCCTACATCGAGATCGGCAAGAGCGAAGGCGCGCAGGTGGTCACCGGCGGCGAGCGGGCCCAGCTCGGGGGTGAACTCAACGGCGGCTACTACGTCGCGCCGACGATCTTCACCGGCAACAACAAGATGCGGGTGTTCCAGGAGGAGATCTTCGGACCGGTGGTCGCGGTCACGTCCTTCACCGACTATGACGACGCGATCAGCATCGCCAACGACACGCTCTACGGCCTGGGCGCCGGGGTGTGGAGCCGCGACGGCAACACCGCCTACCGGGCCGGCCGGGACATCAAGGCCGGCCGGGTGTGGACGAACTGCTATCACCAGTACCCGGCGCACGCCGCGTTCGGTGGCTACAAGCAGTCCGGCATCGGCCGCGAGAACCACAAGATGATGCTCGACCACTACCAGCAGACCAAGAACCTGCTGGTCAGCTACAGCGATCAGGCCCTCGGGTTCTTCTGATCTCCTGGACGCAAACTCGCACGGATTTCCCTCGATCCGTGCGAGTTTGTGTTTTCACCGGTAGTCGCCCGACATGCTCAAGCACGGCAACGCTTTTCGGCCCCACCGTTCGGATAGTTTGCGGCAATACGGCCTGAGTCCGCAGCACGGCCGATAGGTTGGACGGTGTCACCGGCGGGGCGCCGGTCGAGGATTCAAGGAGCGGGAATTGGGCGACTTCGTAGCTGCTATCGACCAAGGAACGACCAGCACCAGGGCGATGGTGTTCGACCACGCCGGACGTGAGGTGGCCCGACACCAACTCGAGCACGAGCAGATCCTGCCTCGGGCGGGGTGGGTGGAGCACAATCCCGTCGAGATCTGGGAGCGCACCGGCTCGGTCCTGCAGACGGCGCTGAACAAGTCCGATCTGTCGGCACAGGACGTGGTGGCTCTCGGCATCACCAACCAGCGCGAGACCGCGCTGGTGTGGAACCGCAAGACCGGCCGGCCCTACTACAACGCCATCGTGTGGCAGGACACCCGCACCGACCGGATCGCCTCGGCGCTGGATCGTGACGGCCGCGGTGACGTCATCCGCCAGAAGGCCGGTCTGCCGCCGGCCACGTACTTCTCCGGCGGCAAGATCCAGTGGATCCTGGAGAACGTCGACGGGGTGCGTGAGGCCGCCGAACGCGGTGACGCCATCTTCGGCACCTGTGACACCTGGGTGCTGTGGAACCTCACCGGTGGTACCCGCGGCGGGGTGCACATCACCGACGTGACCAATGCCAGCCGCACCATGCTGATGAACCTGGAGACGCTGGACTGGGACGATGAACTGTTGTCGTTCTTCGGGATTCCGCGCCAGATGCTGCCCGCGATCGCGTCGTCGTCGTCCCCGGACGCCTACGGTGTGACGCATCCGGCCGGTCCGCTGGACACCGAGATCCCGCTGACCGGAATCCTGGGTGACCAGCAGGCCGCCATGGTGGGTCAGGTGTGCCTGAGTTCCGGTGAGGCCAAGAACACCTACGGCACCGGCAACTTCCTGCTGCTCAACACCGGTGAGAAGATCGTGCGCTCCGAGCATGGGCTGCTGACCACCGTGTGCTACCGCTTCGGCGACGCCAAACCGGTCTACGCCCTGGAAGGGTCCATCGCGGTGACCGGCTCGGCGGTGCAGTGGCTGCGCGACCAGCTCGGCATCATCAGCGGTGCGGCACAGAGTGAATCGCTGGCGCGCCAGGTCGAGGACAACGGCGGGGTGTATTTCGTGCCCGCGTTCTCCGGGCTGTTCGCCCCCTACTGGCGTTCGGACGCCCGCGGCGCGATCGTCGGGCTCAGCCGCTTCAACACCAACGCCCATCTGGCCCGGGCGACGCTGGAGTCGATCTGTTACCAGTCGCGCGACGTCGTCGACGCGATGGAAGCCGACAGCGGTGTGCATCTGGAGGTACTGAAGGTCGACGGCGGCATCACCGCCAACGAACTGTGCATGCAGATCCAGGCCGACGTGCTCGGCGTCGACGTGGTCAAGCCTGTCGTCGCCGAGACCACCGCGCTGGGCGCGGCGTACGCCGCCGGGCTGGCCGTCGGGTTCTGGAAGGACGAGGAGGAATTGCGCGCCAACTGGCAGGAGGGGCAGCGCTGGTCACCCGACTGGAGCGAGGAGCAGCGCGAGTCCGGGTACGCGGGGTGGCAGAAGGCCGTTCAGCGGACGCTGGACTGGGTGGACGTCGACTGATCGGTCGACGGACCGCGCGGCGCCGGGCCGGCGTCAGCCCGCCAGGGCTGCGACGCCGGCCTCGGCCACGGTGACGTCCTGAGCAGCGCTGCCGGCGCTGACACCGATGGCGCCGACCGTGACGCCGTCGAGTTGGAGCGGGATGCCGCCCCCGAACACCACCAGTCCACCGGAGAGCTGTTCGAGTCCGTACAGTTCGGCACCCGGCTGCACCAGGCCCATCAGGGCGGCGGTGGGCGCGTTCATCAACACCGATGTGGTGGCCTTGCGCGTGGAGATGTCGATGCTGGCCTTGATCGCACCGTCCATGCGGGCGAACGTGACCAGGTGCCCGCCGTCGTCGACGACGGCGATGTTCATCGGCTGACCGATCTCGTCGGCTTTGGCGATGGCGGCCTCCAGGACGGCCTGGGCTTTCGTCAACGGCAACGAGGTCATTGGTGAACCTTTCGAAAGAGCGGTACGGCAACTGTTTTGATTCGGCTCCGATGCTATGGCCTGGAGCGCCGAGACACACCGTGTTCGTGCGGCTTCGGCGTCGCCGGGCCCGCCAACCTAACCGAAAGCCCAGTGCTACGGCCAGTTGCCGGTTGGGACCTGCTCTGTAGCGAGGCTTTCCGCGCCGCCGGCGCCGACACTGGCAGGACACCCACTTCGGAAAGGCTGGCAGTGTCGTACACCGACATCTTCATCTGGGAGCTCCTGGGCACCGGCGTACTCGTGGTGATCGGCAACGGTTCCGTCGCGGCGGTCGTGCTGAAGAACTCGTTCTCGCACGGCGGCGGTGGCGACTGGCTCGTCATCGTATTGGGTTGGGGCTTCGGCGTCTTCACCGGTGCCAGCATCGCCGAGCCGTCAGGCGCGCACATCAACCCCGCGGTGACGTTGGCGGTGGCCATCAACGGCGGTGTCCCCTGGGGCAGTGTGCCGTTCTACATGGGCGGTCAGCTGCTGGGCGGCATCCTCGGCGCGGTTCTGTGCTGGGCGGCGTTCAAGCTGCAGTACGACCACAACGACGACAACTCCGGCACCCGGGCGATCTTCTGCACGGCCCCCGCGATCCGCAGCACCGGGTGGAACCTGGTCACCGAGGTGATCGCGACTTTCGTATTGCTGCTGTGGATCTTCACTACCCCGGCCGTGAACGACACGCTGGGTTACGCCGGGGTCACCTTCGTCATCATGGCCATCGGGTTCGGCCTCGGTGGTCCCACCGGCTACGCCATCAACCCCGCCCGCGACCTCGGTCCCCGCATCGCGTACGCGCTGCTACCGATCAAGGGCAAGGGTGACCCGCTGTGGTCCTACTCCTGGGTGCCCATCGTCGGCCCCTTCATCGGGGCGGCGCTGGCAGCACTGCTGGCCGGCGTGCTCACCTGAGCCGCCGGCGGCGGCGACGAAAGTGCCTGTCAGGCTTGCAGGATGGCGACCGGCTGAACCGACTCGGCGGTCACCCGCCCGGGGATGAATCCGGCCACCGCGCCGATCACCGTCGTCGCGGGCGGGCCGATCCGGGCGAACCGGGCGGCCTGCGCGATCGTGGCCAGCGTGGCGCGCACCTGCCGCTGGCTGGACAGGCATCCGTCGGCGATCACCGCGGCCGGGGTGTCAGGATCGAGTCCGGCCTCGGTGAGCGCGCGGCTGATGGCTTCGAGATTGGCGACGGCCATCATCAACACGATGGTGGTGTTCGCCTGCGCCAGCGCGGCGTAGTCGACGGTGGAGTCGGGGTGCCCCGGCGGCACGTGCCCGGACACCACCGTGAATCCCTGGGTGAGGCCACGATGGGTCACCGGGATCAGCGCAGCGGCGGGCGCGGCGATCGAGGCGCTGACGCCCGGGATCACATCGACCAGGATCCCGGCGCGCAGACAGTGGTCGAGCTCCTCGCCGCCCCGGCCGAAGACGAATCCGTCCCCGCCCTTGAACCGGACGACGGTGCGGCCCGCCGCGGCATGCTCGACGAGCAGCGCGTTGATGGTGCTCTGCTCGGTGCGCCGCCCGCCGGGGATCTTGGAGACGTCGACGATCTCGGCGTTCGGTGCGAGGGTGGCCAGCGCCGCGACCGGTGCCAGCCGGTCGGTGACGATCACGTCCGCGCCGGCCAGCGCGTCGCGCCCGGCGACCGTCAGCAGGCCCGGGTCGCCGGGTCCGCCGCCGACGATGACGACCCGGCCGGGGCCCGCACGGCGGGTGGTGGGGGCGGCCGGCGGTTCGGCGCAGATGCAGAGCCGGTTGAGTTGTTCTGCCCGTCGCGCGATGTCGTGGTCGCCGTCCCGGCTGCCGGTCTGCGCGAACACGATTGTCGCGGAGCCGATGTCGGCGGCCGTCGGCTCGCGCCGGTGCAACGTGAGCAGACCGCGTTCGGCGAGATCGTCGAAGTACGGGGCGGGGGAGGGGCAGACGATGGTCAGCACGGCCCCGGCATCGACCAGCGCCGCTGCGGTCGAGATGGCGCGTGCCGAGGCTCCGGCGAGCAGGACGCGACGTCCGTGCACCGGTAACTCGACGGTGACACCCGCGGTCATCGGTTCGTCCCGACGGCGGCCGAAGTCATCACCGTCCCCCGATCACCCTGCCGCGCAACGCCGTCGACACCAGCGCGGCCCTGCGGTGCACACCGAACTTGCCCATGATGTTGTGCAGGTGGAACTTCACCGTCGCCTCGCTGATGAACAGGTTGCGTGCGATGGTGCGGTTGTCCAGGCCGTCGGTGAGCAGGTGCAGTACCTCGTGCTCCCGACGCGTCAACACCGGTGTGCATGCCTCGTCCGGTGCGGCGACCGGCGCGCGCAGCCGGGTGATCACGGCGTTCGCGCACGACGCGTCCAGCGCGTTGTGCCCGGCGGCCACCCGCATCAGGGTGGCGAGCAACTCGTGGGAGGTCGACCGCCGGTCGATCAGTCCGTCGGCGCCCGCCCGGATCAGATCCAGCGGGTCGGTCTGGGGGTCGTCGGTGTCGATGACGACGACCACCTTCGGCCGCGGATGCAGATCGGCCAGCAGCGTGGGGAGTGTGACGTCGCGGTCGGTGCCGAACACCAGCAGGTCCGGTCGCAGGCTCTGCAGTCGGCCCACCAGTTCGGCCCCGGGGCGCATGTTGCCGACGAGCAGGACGCTGTCGGTGCGCGACATCATGTGCACCAGGCCGTGCCGGAGCAGTTCGTCGTCGGTCACCACCGCGGCCCGCATTCGGCGCGGTGACACCAAACCCCTTCGTGCGCTGGGAATTTGCGTGCTTCTGGCTAGGTCGGCGCGCGGCGGGGGCGCGGTGCGCACTGCGTAGTCGCTGGGGGACAAACTCATCGGTGACTCCGTCCGGTCGGTCGGCGGGCCGAATGCTAATGAGGCCTGCGTTGCATCGACGTTGCAATGAGACCCGGGTCCGAGGGCGGCGCTCAGCGTGGCGCGTCGGCGCCGTGCAGCACGCAGTCCCCGCACAGGCCCCCGTGCGGTGCCTGATAGAACAGGCAGCAGCTGCGCCTGCGGAACGCGCCTTGGGCAGTGTCGACGGTCCCGCGCAGCCTCTGCGTGTCGGCCAGCGCGGTGACGAGCTGGCGGCCCGCGCTCACCAGCGACCGGTCTGTCATGCCCAGCACGGTCGCCGCTCCGTTGGCCGACGAGACGACGTTGCCCCACATGACCTGCGGAGACAGCGCGACGTCGGCATGCAGGCGGTCGATCAGCGGCGCCAGGGCGTCGCCGAGCAGCGCGGTGTCGATGGCGCGGGCGGCGGTGAGCGCGTCCCCGGTGTCGCGCCACTCGAGCCCGGTGGCGCCGAACTGCACCGAATGCCCCGCGGTGCGCCAGCGCAGCGAGCGCGCGGTCAACATGGGGACGGCGCGCAGCGCGGCGAACGATCCGAGCGCCGGTGACATCAGTCGGGCCGCGATCGCCATCTGCAGCGAGGAGGCGGCCACCCGCACCGGGACATCGGTGGGTGCGCACCCCGAGAAGCCGGCGATCGCCGCCCGGGTGGCACCCACCCGATCGGCGAGGGCCGCGGTGTCGAGCAGTTCGGCCAGGGGCCGCCAGCCGGAGCCCGTCGCCGTGTCCAGCGCGAAGTATCCGCCGAGGCGGGCAACGCGTTCCGGCACGGCCGGATCGGTGTGGTCGTCCATCGGGCGCACACGCTAGTACCGGCGAAACTGCAACGTCGGTGCAACGTGACCCGAGCCACACTGGTTCGCGGACTTTCCCAAGTCACGACACACCTGGGCGGCCGGTGCCGCCCCGTACCGCTGGAGAAGTGCATGACGGAACCCGACCTCGACCCCGCGGTGGACTACCCGTTGAGCGTGAACCGCAGGGACCTGCTGGTCACGCCCACCGGCAAGCCGCTGGATGCGATCACGATGCCCGCGGTGATGGCCGGCGACGTGGACGCCGCCGATCTGCGGATCAGCCCGGAGACGTTGCGGTTGCAGGCTCAGATCTCGGAGAAGTCCGGCCGCCCCGCGCTGGGCGCGAACCTGCGTCGCGCCGCGGAGATGACCGCGCTGTCCGACGAGCGGGTCCTGCAGATCTACAACGCGCTGCGCCCGAACGCGTCGAGCAGGGCCGAGCTGGAGGCGATCGCCGACGAACTGTCCTCGACCTACCACGCGGAACTGCTCGCCGCGTTGGTGCGCGAAGCCGCGGAGGTCTACGAGCGCCGCGACATTCTGGCCACGAGCGAATAGGAGAGACGGACATGACTGCCTCAGTTGCCCCTCAGGGTTCCCCGCTCGACGGGGTGCGTCACTCGCTGCGCACCGAGGTGCTGGAGAACCGGCCGGTCAACCTCGACGGCTTCGTCGAGGAATGGCCCGAGGTCGGCATGGTCGCAATGGACAGCCCCTTCGACCCCGCGCCCAGCGTGCGGGTGCAGGACGGGGTGATCGTCGAGATGGACGGCGTCGCGCGGGCCGACTTCGACTTCATCGACCAGTTCATCGCCGACCATGCGATCGACATCGAGACCACCGAGGACTCTATGGCGTTGCCGGCCGTCGAGATCGCCCGGATGCTGGTCGACCCGAACACCTCCCGCAGCGACGTCATCGCGGTCACCAAGGGTTTGACCCCGGCGAAGCTGCTCGAGGTCGCCAAGACGATGAACATCGTCGAGATCATGATGGGGATGCAGAAGATGCGCGCCCGTCGTACCCCGGCGAACCAGGCGCACTGCACCAGCGCCCGGGACAACCCGGTGCAGGTGGTGTGTGAGGCGGCCGAAGCCTCGATCCGTGGATTCTCCGAGGTGGAAACGACTTTGGGCGTGGTGCGCTACGCCCCGCTGGTGGCCATGGCGTTACAGATCGGCAGCCAGGTCGGCGAGGGGGTGGCGCTGACCCAGTGCGCCCTCGAAGAGGCCACCGAACTCGAACTCGGCATGCGCGGCATCACCGCCTATGCCGAGACGATCTCGGTGTATGGCACCGAACCGGTGTTCGTCGACGGAGACGACACCCCGTGGTCGAAGGCGTTCCTGGCCGCGGCCTACGCCTCCCGGGGCATCAAGATGAGATTCACCTCGGGCACCGGCTCGGAGGTGCAGATGGGCAACGCCCAGGGCAAGTCGATGCTGTACCTGGAGATCCGCTGCATCCTGGTCACCAAGGGTGCCGGTGTGCAGGGGCTGCAGAACGGCTCGATCTCGTGCATCGGCGTGCCGGGTGCGGTGCCGGCCGGAATCCGCGCGGTGGCTGCCGAGAACATGATCGCCTCGGCGGTCGACCTGGAATGCGCCTCGGGTAACGACCAGTCGTTCTCGCATTCGCCGATGCGCCGAACCGCCCGGTTGATGCCGCAGATGATGCCCGGCACCGACTTCGTCTGCTCCGGATACTCGGCAACACCCAACTACGACAACATGTTCGCCGGCTCCAATGTCGACAGCGACGACTTCGACGACTTCAACACCATTCAGCGCGATCTGCAGATCGACGGGGGTTTGCGCCACGTCAAGGAGGACGACATCCTCGCCGTGCGCACCCGGGCCGCCAAAGCGCTGCAGGCGGTGTTCGACTACCTGGATCTGCCGGTGATCTCCGACGCGGAGATCGACGCGGCGGTGTACGCCAACGGCTCGGCCGACCTGTTGCCCCGCGATGTGCTGGAAGATCTCAAGGGTGCCCAGCAGGTCATGGACCGCGGCATCACCGGCCTGGACCTGGTGAAGGCGCTCGAGTCGACCGGGTTCTCCGATGTCGCCGCCAACCTGCTGGCCGTGCTGCGTCAGCGGGTGTCCGGTGACCTGTTGCAGACCTCGGCGATCATGACCCCCGCGCTGGAGCCGTTGTCGGCGGTCAACGACGCCAACGACTACCAGGGGCCGAGTACCGGCTACCGCCCGTCGGGGGCGCGGTGGGAAGAGATGAAGAAACTGCGACACGTGACCAGCGCGTCGAACCCCGAGATGGAGGTCGAGTGACCGTGGCGAGCACCACCAGCGACGTACAGCGGACGATGAGCTTCAGCGAGATCGGGCCCGCGCAGCGCGGAGCCCGTTCCGACGAGGTGGTTCTCGCCGTCTCGCCGGCCTTCGCGGACTTCTTCACCCAGACCATCGTCAACATCCCGCACGCCGAGGTCATCCGTCAGATCCTGGCGGGAATCGAGGAGCAGGAGGTCGCGGCCCGGGTGATCCGGGTCCGGCACAGCTCCGATCTGGCGGTGGTGGCGCACACGGCGGCCAAGTTGTCCGGTTCGGGCATCGGTATCGGGATCCTGTCTCGCGGCACGTCGATGATCCATCAGCGTGACCTGCCGCGGTTGTCGAGTCTGGAACTGTTCCCGCAGTGTCCGCTGCTCACGCTCGAGACCTACCGCAACATCGGCTCCAACGCCGCCCAGTACGCCAAAGGTGAGTCGCCGCAGCCGGTTCCGACGCTCAACGACCAGATGGCCCGTCCGCGGTGGCAGGCCAAGGCGGCGCTGCTGCACCTGAAGGAGACCGAGCAGATCAGCAAGGGCGCCAAACCGGTCGAGGTGCAGGCCGAGTTCTCCTCGGCGGCCCCGGCGGCGCTGTCCTGACGGTGCACCGGACGGTCGTCGGGGTCGACATCGGCAATTCCACCACGGAAGCCAGTCTCGCCCGCATCGGCCCCGACGGCACGGTCGACTATCTCGGCGGCGCACTGACCCGCACCACCGGGATCAAGGGCACCGTCAAGAACGTCGACGGTGTCGTCAAGGTCGTCACCCGCGCCGCCGAGCACGCCGGGGTCGGGCTCGGTGCCGTCGACGTGGTGTTGCTGAACGAGGCGACACCGGTCATCAGCGGGCTGGCGATGGAGACCATCACCGAAACGATCATCACCGAGTCCACGATGATCGGCCACGATCCGCGGACGCCGGGAGGCCGGGGCCTGGGCGTCGGCACCATCGTCGCCGCCGAGACCCTGTCCGATCAGGCACCGGGCGAACCGGTGATCGTGCTGGTCGCCGGTGGCGTGGACTTCGATGTCACCGCGGCCACCCTCAATGCCGCGATGGCACGCGGAATCGACGTCGTCGCGGCGATACTCGGCAACGACGACGCCGTGCTCGTCGCCAACCGGCTGACGGTGCCGATGCCGATCGTCGACGAGGTGTCGCGGATCGACGCGGTGCCGGTCGGCATGCTGGCCGCCGTCGAGGTGGCCGCGCCCGGGCAGTCGATCCGCACGCTGTCCAACGCCTACGGTCTGGCCACGATCTTCGGCTTGGACGCCGAACAGACCAGGACGGTGTCCCCGGTCGCGCGGGCGTTGACGGGTAACCGGTCGGCGGTCGTGGTGCGCACCCCGTCCGGAGACGTCGAGGACCGTCCCATCCCGGCCGGGTCACTCGAGCTCATCGGGGTCAACCGCACGGTGTGTGTCGACGTCTCCCGTGGTGCGGCAGAGATCATGGCCGAGGTCGAACGGGTCTCTCCGCTGGCCGATGTCGCCGGGGAGTCGGGCACGAACACCGGCGGGATGATCTCCACCGTCCGCCAGAGCATGGCGGACCTCTCCCAGCACGAGCTGCGCGACGTCAAGATCAGGGATCTCCTCGCGATCGACACGCTGGTCCCGCAGGAGGTGCGCGGCGGGGTGGCCGGCGAGGTAGCGCTCGAGAACGCGGTCGCGCTCGCGGCGATGGTGCGGACCCGGGAAAGCGGTATGCAGGCTGTCGCGGCCGTCATCGCCGAGCAGCTCAGCGAGGCCGCGGGCCGGGACATCACCGTGCGGGTCGGGGGGGTGGAGGCCGAGATGGCGGTCCGGGGCGCGCTGACCACGCCCGGCACCGATACGCCGCTGGTGGTGCTCGACATGGGCGGCGGCTCGACCGATGCCGCGGTTCTCGGGACGCGCGGCGATGTGCAGGCGGTGCACCTGGCCGGGGCGGGCGATCTGGTGACCAAACTCATCGACGCCGAACTCGGCCTGGACAACCTGGAACTCGCCGAGGGCGTCAAGAAGTACCCGGCGGCCAAGGCGGAGAGCTTTTTTCACGTCAGGATGGAGAACGGCACCGCGCAGTTCTTCGAGAAGGCTCTCCCCGCCACCGCATTCGCCCGGGTGGTGACGCTGTCGCCCGAAGGTATGTCGCCGATCCCGACGCGGCATTCCCTCGACCGCATCCGGCAGGTGCGCCGTACCGCCAAGGAGCGGGTGTTCGTGGTCAACGCGCTGCGCGCGTTGCGTTCGGTCGCCCCCGGCGGCGATCTGCGCCGGATCGGGTTCGTCGTGCTGCTGGGCGGTTGTGCACTGGACTTCGAGATCCCCGAGCTGATAGCCGACGCGTTGGCGCCCTACGGCATCGTCTGCGGCACCGGCAATGTTCGTGGCAGTGAGGGGCCCCGCAACGCGGTGGCCACCGGCCTGGTGGCGGCCTATGCGTGACGGTGGTCAACCCGAACGGCCGGCAGTCCACGTGCTCAGTGTCGCCGCCGGACCTGTCGAGCGCGAGGTCCTCGCGGGGATCGAGGAGGAGGGGGTGCCGTTCGAGCTCAGCCGACCCGCCACCGACACCGACGCCGACGAACTCGCGCACACCGCGGCGCGGGCGTCGTCGCTCGATGTCGGGGTGGGCATCGACCGGCGCGGCCGGGTGCGCATCAGCCACGAGATGCTCACGGCGCCGATGCCCGAGCTCGCGTGTGACGGCGCCGCGTCCGCCGGCGCCGCGCGACGGGCCGGGCACAACGCGGCACGCATCGTCGTGGGGGTGCCCCTGCGGCTCAGTCCGCCGGCTGCTCGTAGCGCCGCGACGTGAACACCAGGTCCCCGGCGGCGCGAGCGACGACGCGGGTCGTCGACGACCCGATGATGAGCAGGGTGCGCATGTCGACGGCGGCGGGATCCAGCCCGGCGACCGTGGTCGAGGTCAGGCGCTGCTGCTCACCGCCCACGTCATGACCGAGGATGACGGGCCGGTCTGCCGGCAACCGTTGCTGCAGCAGCTCCTTCAAGGCTGCCACCTGCCAGCCGCGGCTGCGCGACCCGGGGTTGTAGACGGCGATCACCAGGTCGGCGTCGAGGGCGCTGTGCAGGCGGCGTTCGATGACCTCCCAGCTCTTGAGCCGGTCGGACAGCGAGATCGTCATGTAGTCGTGGCCCAGCGGCGCGCCCACCGCCGCAGCGACGGCGTTGGCCGCCGTCACCCCCGGCACCACCCGCACCGCCACGTCGTGGAACTGCGGTTCGGCGGCCACCTCGGCCACCGCTGCGGCCATCGCGAAGACGCCGGGATCACCGGAGCTGACCACCGCGACCCGCGCGCCGCGGCGGGCGAGATCCAGGGCCATGCAGGCGCGCTCGGATTCGACCTGGTTGTCGCTGGGGTGCATGCGTTGGCCGGGACGCGGACAGATCCGCCCCAGGTAGGTCTTGTAGCCCACCAGATCGGTGGCCCGCGACAGCTCGGTCCGCACCTCGGGGGTGGTCCACCGGTCGGCGCCGGGGCCGAGTCCGACGACGACGACCTCGCCGGCCTGGGCCGGATCGCCGACCGACGGGTTGTTCAGCGGCCCGGGCACCACCACCATCGAGAAGTACGGCACCGACGCCGGGTCGACCTCGTCGACCGGTGCGACCTTCTGGGCACCGGTGGACGCGCGCTCGACGTACCATGCGCGATCGGCGACACCGGCCGCGTCGAGGGCCTCGCGGACCTTCGCGAAGTTGCGCCCCAGCTTCATGATCGCCGCGGCGTCACAGTCCCGCAGGCGGCGCACCAGTTCGGCGGTCGGCAGCGTGCCGGGCAACACGGTCAGCGTCTCCTCGCCCTCGACCAGCGGAGTCCCCACCGCCATCGCCGACGCGGACACCGAGGTCACACCGGGAATGATCTCGGTGTCGAACCGTCCGGCGAGCCGCTTGTGCATGTGCATGTAGGAGCTGTAGAACAGCGGGTCTCCCTCGGCCAGCAGCGCGACGTCACGGCCGGCGCTCAGATGGGCCGCCAGCACGTCGCTGGCCGCGGTGTAGAACTCCGCCAGCGCACCCCGGTAGCCGCCGGGATGGTCGGTGGTCTCGGTGGTGACCGGGTAGACGAGCCGCTCGTGGATCTGCCCGTCGCGCAGGTACGGCTGAGCCACCGACAGCGCGATGCTGCGGCCGTGCCGGGCGCAGTGGAACGCGACCACGTCGGCCCGCTCGATTGCGCGTGCCGCCTTGAACGTGACCAGCTCGCTGTCGCCGGGGCCGAGGCCCACCGCCCAGAGTTTCCCCGGCGCCCGCTCATCACTGCCCATGCGTTGACGTTAACCCGGCCTGCCCGCGCCGGACAGGCTGAGTCCCGCCTTCCCGACGAACGTCTAGGCCCGCCTCCGGACCGGGCAAGAGAGATCTGGTTCACAGGAAGTTCGGCTAACGTTTCATTAGACAGGTCATTAGGACAGATCACGGGAAGGAGGCGGCTGCTCCCCGCCGTCGGCTGGCAGCGTGCCGCATAACCGGATGGCCCACAGGCAGGTGCAGGAGCTGCACGAACTCGTCGTGGCCGGCCAGGTCGACCCGACCGAGCTCGGTGACATGGCGCTTCGCGAGATCGTCGCCGACAGCTGGCGCCGAAGCATCAGCAGAGGGGTCGATCCCGATCGTCAGGGCCCTCAGTCGGCAGACGACAACGAACTCGAGCGTCTGCGCCGCGCGCACCCGTTGACCACGGCGATGCCGCTGATCCGCCGTCTGCTGGTCGACGACGCCGCCGAGGCCGGGCACATGGTCGGCGTGGCCGACGCCTCCGGGACGCTGCTGTGGGTGGAGGGCAACCGCCGGGCGTGCCGCAAGGGCGAGGCGATGAACTTCCTTCCCGGCGCGGACTGGAGTGAACGCAGCGCAGGCACGAATGCTCCCGGGACGGCGTTGGTGGTGGACCGCGAGGTGCAGATCAGGCGGTGGGAGCATTTCTCCCGCGTGGCCCAGCCGTGGAGTTGCACGGCCGCTCCTGTGCGTGACCCGACCACCGGAGAGCTGTTGGGCGTGATCGACCTGACCGGCCACGCGGACGCGGCCGCACCCCAGACCCTGGCGTTGCTGCGGGCCACCGCGCTCGCCGTCGGCAAGTACGTCGCGTTGCAGCGGCTGACGCAGACCGCCGCCGAGGCGGGGCCCGGCTCCTGCAGCGCGCGGTTGACCGTGTTGACGGCCCGCCGCCCCACGTGGACGGTCTGTCGCGGCGCAGGTGCCGGGCAGTCGGTCAACCTGGCCCCGCGCCACGCCGACATCCTGGTGTTGTTGATGCAGCACCCCGAGGGGCTCAGTGCCGACCATCTGGCGGTGTTGCTCGACGACAACGACCTCGACGCGGTCTCGGTGCGCGCCGAGATGTCGCGGCTGCGCCGCGCGATCGGGGCCCGATTCCTGGGCTCGAAGCCCTACCGGCTGCTCGAACCGGTGACCAGCGACCTCGACGGTGTGCTCGACGCGCTGGCGACCGGGGACATCTCGCGGGCGCTGGACCTGTGCTCCGGCCCGCTGCTGCCGAATTCAGGTTCGCCGGGAATCGCCCGGCTGCGCGTCGAGGTGTGTGCCGCGCTGCGGTTGGCGGTCATCGAGGCCAATGACGACGCTCTGCTCGCGCGCTGGCACCGCACCGGCCACGGCAGCTGAGGCCTGGCCCAGCGCGTAGACGCCGAAGCCGAGAAGGCAGAGCCCACAGATCGATTCGAGGACTGCACGGTTGTGTGGGCGGCTCAGGCGTCGCCGGGCCAATCCGGACATCACAGAAACGCCGGTGAGGAAGACCATCCCGACGGCGGCGTGGATCAGTCCCAGCAGCGCGCCCAGCCAGACGGTGACGGGCCGGCCGAAGAACAACGCCGGCATGACCGAGAGGTAGAAGACGCCGATCTTCGGGTTGAGGACGTTGGTGGTCAGGCCCGTCAGGAAGTGGGTGACCGCCGCCCTGCGGTGCGGTGGGTGCGGCGGCGCAAGGTCGATGTCGACCGCCTCACGCCACGAAGCGCGGGCGGCCGCGAAGCTGCGGATCGCGAGGTGACACAGATAGATCCCGCCTGCCGCGGCAATCAGTCCGGAGGCCAGCGGGTTCCGGCCCAGGATCATCGCGACGCCCAGCCCCGCCAACGCGCCCCACAGCACCGGCCCGCACACCACCCCTGTCGCGGTGACGATGCCGGCGCGGGTGCCGTCGCGCAGGCTGGCGTTGAGCACGAGCACGGTGTCGGCCCCGGGCATGAGCACGACGACGACGGCGATCCCGGCGAACGCCGCAACGGCGCGATCCACCCGTCACTCCGTGTCGGCGGTGTCGACCAGCCGGATCACGGTCTGTCGCCCGGTCGCCACGTGGGTGCGGCTTCCGGCGTTGACGGCGAAGGCCTCGAGTCGGCACACGGTCAGGGTCCGACCGCTCTTGAGCACGGTCGCTTCGGCGACCAGGACGTCGCCGATCGCCGGGGCCAGCAGGTTGACGGTGAAATCGACGGTCAGCACCGAGTCCCGCGGCGAATAGGTGGACATCCCGGCGTAACCGCCGGCGGTGTCGACCAGGGCACTGGTGGCACCGGCGTGGAAATAGCCGTGTTGCTGGGTCAATTCGGCGCGATAGGGCAGGTGCAGGGCGCAGAAGCCGCGACGCAGCTCGGCGATGGTCGCGCCGAGGTGTGTCATGAGCCCCTGGCGGGAGAAGCTGTCGGTGATGTGCCGGGTGATGTCGGCGTCGAGGTCGCCGGACTTCGCCATGGGCGGTCCTTTCGCTGGTCGAGGTGCTACAGGGTCGGTGGGAGCCGGTGGTGCGCGGCCGCACCGGCGAGCGGGAGCAGCGACTCCCACGTGTCGCGCAGGATGCCGACGCCGCGCCGGATGCGGTCGGGGTCGCCGGTGAACGGCACTCTGATGAATCGTTCGTGCGCTCCGTCGGTGCCGAACTTGGAGCCCGCGGTGATCCGGACCCCGCGACGTTGCGCGGCCTGTGCCAGCGCCGAACTGATCGGGGCTCCCAGCCCCACCCACAGCGAGAGCCCGCCGCGGACGACGGGGATGTCCCAGTCGGGCAGCTGGGTGCGCAACAGTTCGGTGAGCAGGTCGCGTCGATCGCGCAGCAGCGCGCGCCGGTGGGTCAGGAAGTCGTCGTAGTTTGCGAGCACGTCGGCGGCGACCGTCTGGTCGAGTACCGATGTGCCGAGGTCACCGGCGGGACGGGCGCCGACCATCCGGCTGAGCAGAACAGGGTCGGCGCGGACCCAGCCGATGCGCAGCCCACCCCAGATGGTCTTGCTCAACGACCCGACGCTGACCACGGTGCCGGCCGAGTGCCGGCCGGCCAGACAGGCGAACGATGGTGGCGCGCTCGGCCTGTCGATGTCGAGGTCGGCGGTGGTCTCGTCGACGAGCAGCAGCGTCCCGCTCCGGCGTGCCGCATCGAGGACCCGCTCGCGGACCGCTTCGGGCATCGTTGCACCGGTCGGGTTGTGAAAGTCCGGAATCAGGTACGCGAGCTGCGGTCGCACGCGCGTGACGACGCTGGCGAGATGCTCGCCGTCCCAACCGAGATTCGACACCGGCGTGCTCGCCAGGCGGCCGCCGGCGGTGAGAACGGCCTCGTAGGCATGGGGGTAGGTCGGTGCTTCGACGACGACGTTGTCCCGGTGCCGCAGCACTGTTCGGCACACCAACGCGATGGCGTGCTGGGCGCCGACGGTGATCATGATCTGTTCGGCGGTTGTCGGGGCACCCAGCGCGCAGTAGCGCTCCGCGATCTGTTCCCGGAGGTGCCGTTCCCCCACGAGATCGAAACCCGGGTGCGCCAGGATGGTCGTCGCGGCTTCACCGGCGCGGCGTAAGACGTCGCTCAGTCCGGGGACCGGCGGGGGAACGGCGCGCGCGAAGTCGACCTCGGTTCCCGACGTCGCGGTGGGGGAGGTGGGCAGCACGGCGACGCTGCCGGAACCCCGCACGCTGATGAGATGTCCGCTGTCCCGCAGGGCGCGGTAGGCGGCGACCACGGTGGTGCGGCTGCGTCCGAGGGCGTCGGCCAGTTCCCGCTCGGCGGGTAACCGGGTGTAGGTGGCGATGCGGCCGTCGTCGAGCAGGAGGGCGATGCGCGCGGCCAGCGCGCTGTACACCGCATCGCCGACCTCCCACTCACCCAACAGCGCGACCAGTTGCCTGGCTCCGATGTGTGCCCGGGCGAGAGACCGCGTCATCGCCGGGCAGGTCCCAGATCGAGCAGCCAGCCTCTCCGGTCCGGGATCGTGCCGTGCTGGATGCCGGTGAGCTGCGCCCTGAGTTCCCTTGCCATGGAGGCGCTTCCGCTTGCGCGGGTGGCGATCACCGTGTCTTCGGTGACGAGTTCGGCGATCGGTGTGATCACCGCGGCAGTGCCCGCGGCGAACACCTCGGTGAGCTCACCCGTGGCGGCCGTCGCTTTCCACTCCGCGATGCTGATCGGCCGCTCCTCGACCCGATGGCCGCGATCGCGAGCCAGTTCGATCACGCTGTCGCGGGTCACCCCGGCCAGGATGGCCCCGTTCAACGGCGGCGTGACCAAGGTTCCGTCGGCGAAGACGAAGAAGATGTTCATGCTGCCGGCTTCCTCGACCCAGGTACGCGTGGCGGCGTCGGTGAACAGCACCTGCTGGCAACCGTGTGCCTTGGCCTCGGTCTGGGCCACCAGCGCGGCGGCGTAGTTACCGCCACACTTGGCTGCGCCCGTGCCGCCCGCGCCGGCGCGGGAATGACTCGGCGACAACCACAATGAAATCCCGGACTCGGCGTCGTCGAAGTACGAGCCGGCGGGGCTGGCGATCACCCCGTACGTCGCGTGCCGGGCCGGTCGCACACCGAGGAGAGCCTCCGTGCCGATGACGAACGGCCGCACGTACAGGCTGTCTCCGGGCCGGTCGGGCACCCACGCGGCGTCGACGAGGGCCAGCTGGCGGATCGATTCGACGAACAACCCGGTGGGCACGGCCGGCAAGGCCAACCGTGCCGCCGAGGCGGCGAACCGCCGGGCATTCATGTCGGGCCGGAACAGGCGCAGGTGACCGTCGCGGTGGCGGTACAACTTCAAACCCTCGAAGATCTCCTGCCCGTACTGCAGCGCCGTCGCGGCCGGATCCATCGGCAACGGCCCGTAGGGCACCACGCGCCGGTCGTGCCAGCCGTTTCGCTCGCTGAAGTCGACGAGCACCATGTGATCGGTGAAGTGCGCGCCGAAGCCCGGGGCGGCCAGCACCGCCGCCCGGTCTCGCTCGGAGCGGGCGGCCGGATTGAGAGTCACGCGGAAACCACCGTGGGCAACGGTGTCGGGCGCGTGCAGCGTCTGCTGGGTCACGCTCGTCTCCTCCTCAGGATCGGTCGGACTGCCCAGTCAACGTGATCCAATCGCCGCTGTCAGCGGCCAATTCGGCGAAAGTGGACTGGTCCACCGCTGCGGGATTGGCGCTGCCCGGAGGTCGGGCGGGCGTGCAGAATGCCGCGCATGGCCATCGAACGACCCGAACGCCGGTTCTGGCGGGTCTACGAACCCGTGCACGCCGTCTGCTACTTCGACCCGGCATTCGCCGCGGCCATGGTCGAGGCGGGGCTCACCGGCGGCTGGAACGGCTACTTCGCCGGTCGCGCCTTTCCGCTCGGCGCTCCGCCTGCGCAGGTGGTGACCGCGCTGTTCTACGGGTTTGCACCGGCGATGGTGGCCCGTGCCGTCCCCAAGATCTGGAACCGGATCACCCCCGCCGGTGTGCGTGAGGCGCGCTTCGCGGCCGCCGACGCGGTGGTGGGGGTTCACGCGGCGGCCGGGTCCACCGACGACCTCCGCCGGGTCACCGCCAACGTGGAACGGGTGGTCGACTCGCTGGCGGTCGACGGCCGAGCGCTGGCCGGCGCGTGGCAGTCGGTGGCGCGTCCGGCGTCGTGGTGTGCGCGCCTGTGGTTGGCGGTGACGGCGCTGCGGGAGCACCGCGGCGACGGGCATGTGGTCGCCGCGACCGCGTGTGGCTTGACCGGTCTGCAGGCATCGATCACCCATGTCGCCACCGGAGCGCTGGATCGCGATGTGCTGCAACGTAACCGGGGTTGGACAGACGAGCAGTGGGCGGAAGCGATCGAGGAGCTGCGGGAGCGCGGGGTGCTCAGCGCCGACAGCGCGCTCACCGGCGCAGGCGTGGCGTTACGCGAGAACGTGGAGCGGCTCACCGATGACCTGGCGACCGGCCCGTGGCGCGCGCTCGACGACGCCGAATGGACCATGCGCACCCTCGGCCGGCTCGCCACTGTCCTCGTCGATCGCGGCGTGGTGCCCGTGCCAAATCCGATGGGGGTTCCCCGGCCCGCCTGACCGAACGCCTCAGCTCTGGGCGGCTACCAGGGAATGCAACGTGATGTCCGGGTTGTCGCGCTGGAAACCCTGGAGCCGCCACGGAGTGGAGAACAGCACCAGCATCACCCCGTCGGAGCGGGTCAGCACCTCCGCCGACACCTGCTTGTTCATGAACTCGGCGTCCTCGGGGTCGACGATGCGGGCCACCTGGTAGGGCAACGGTTCCAGCGCGATCGGGGCGCTGAGTTCGGTGGCCATCCGGTGGGTGGCCACCTCGAACTGCATCGGGCCGACGGCCGCGAGCACGGGAGCCTGGTCGCCGCGCAGGTCGGATCGCAGCACCTGCACCACGCCCTCCTGCTCGAGTTGTTCGATGCCCCGGCGGAACTGCTTGTGCTTGCTCGGGTCGGTGCCGCGGGCGACTGCGAAATGCTCGGGGGAGAAGCTCGGGATCGGTGGAAACTCCACGGGCACATCCCGATACAACGTGTCGCCCGGACGCAGCGCGGCGGCATTGGCCAGGCCGATCACGTCGCCGGGCCACGCGGTGTCGAGCGTCGAGCGCTGCTGGCCGAACACCGACTGCGCGTACTTCGTCACGAACGGTTTGCCGGTGGCCGCATGGGTGAGGACCTCACCGCGTTCGAAGGTGCCCGAACACACGCGCGCGTAGGCGATCCGGTCTCGGTGCGCGGAGTCCATTCCCGCCTGGACCTTGAACACGAACGCACTGAACGGCGACGCGACGGCGCGCCGATTGCCGTCGACGTCCACCGCGCCGGCGGGCGCCGGGGCGAGCTCGACGAGGACATCGAGGAGCTGGTTGACCCCGAAGTTCAGTGCCGCGGAGGTGAACAGCACCGGTGAGGCTGCGCCGCTGCGGAACTGGTCCTCGTCGAAGTCGGACCCGTCTGCGGAGAGCAGCTCGGACTCCTCGACAGCGGTATCCCAGTCCACTCCCGCGGCGGCGTGGGCGTCGGAGGCGGCGATGTGTTCCTCCGGTGCCGCGGTGGCGCCGCCCGCGGTGCGGGTGAAGCGGATGAACATCCCGGACCGGCGGTCCAGCACGCCGCGGAAGTCCCCGGCGATGCCCACCGGCCACGTCAGCGGGGTGGTCCGCAGCCCGATGCGCTCGTGGATCTCGTCCATCAACTCCAGGGCGTGTCGGCCCGGCCGGTCCCATTTGTTGATGACGGTGATGATCGGGATGCCCCGGTGCTTGCAGACCTGGAACAGCTTCAACGTCTGTGGTTCGAGCCCCTTGGCGGCGTCGATGAGCATCACCGCGCAGTCCACCGCGGTCAGCACCCGGTAGGTGTCCTCGGAGAAGTCGGCGTGGCCGGGCGTGTCCAGCAGGTTGATGACACAGTCCCGGTACGGGAACTGCAGCGCCGTCGAGGTGATCGAGATGCCTCGGGCCTTCTCCATCTCCATCCAGTCCGACACGGTCGAGCGGCGACCCGCCTTGCCGTGGATGGCGCCGGCCTCGGTGATCACCCGCGCATGCAGGGCCAGGGCCTCGGTGAGCGTCGATTTACCGGCGTCGGGATGGCTGATCACGGCGAAGGTGCGGCGGCGCTGCGCTTCGGCGGCGATGCGAGCGGTGGCGCGGTCACCGCCGCCGGTGGTGGTCGGCGAGGCGGCGTCGAGGGCAGAGTCGGTCATGTCAGAGGAAATGGTATGGCCGATTCGGCGTCGATCCGTAATCGAGCCGCGGGCCGCGCCCGGGAGCGCGTTTTGACCTGCGCAGACACCCCCGGGTAGGCTGCCACGTTGGCGTGTGCTGGCCTTGCGGCCACAGGTCGCCTCGGGTCCCCGCCGGTCGCCGAGGTCGTGCTGACGTGCACGCCGGACCGGCACCTGGGATCACCCCGGGATCCACCCGAGTAAGAGGAAGAGGTACGCGCTGTGCCTACGTACACGCCGAAGGCGGGTGACACCACGCGTTCGTGGTACGTCATCGACGCCACCGACGTGAGGCTCGGCCGGCTCGCCGTAGCAGCTGCCAATCTGCTGCGCGGCAAGCACAAGCCGACGTTCACGCCCAACGTCGACGGCGGTGACTTCGTCATCGTCATCAACGCCGACAAGATCTCCGTCAGCGGTAACAAGCCGCAGCGGACGTTCCACTACCGCCACTCGGGTTATCCCGGTGGTCTGCGCCGCCGCTCGGTCGCCGAGATGCTGGAACGGCATCCCGACCGCCTCGTCGAGAAGGCGATCGTCGGCATGCTGCCGAAGACCAAGCTCGGCCGCCAGATCCAGAAGAAGCTGCGCGTGTACACCGGATCGGAGCATCCGCACACCGCTCAGCAGCCGATTCCGTACGACGTCAAGCAGGTGTCCCAGTGACTGAATCCGACTTCACCGAAACCGCCGCGGTGCCCGAGCCGATCGAGACCGCAGAGGCCGTCGAGGCCGTCGAGGTCCCTGAGGGCGCCGAGACCCCCGTGGCTGTCGAGGACGCGGTGTTCGCCGACGACCAAGATGCCCACGTCGCGGCCGATCCGTTGCTGTTCGACCGTCCGATCCAGACTGTCGGCCGCCGCAAGGAGGCCGTGGTGCGGGTGCGCCTGGTGCCCGGCACCGGACAGTTCCACCTCGACGGGCGCACGTTGGAGAACTACTTCCCCAACAAGGTGCACCAGCAGCTCATCAAGGCTCCGCTGGTGACCGTCGACCGCCTCGAGCAGTTCGACATCTACGCCCACCTCGACGGTGGCGGCCCCTCCGGGCAGGCCGGCGCGCTGCGGTTGGCGATCGCCCGTGCGCTGATCCTGGTCCAGCCCGAGGACCGTCCGGCGCTCAAGCGGGCCGGGTTCCTGACCCGTGATCCGCGCGCCATCGAGCGCAAGAAGTACGGCCTCAAGAAGGCGCGCAAGGCGCCTCAGTACAGCAAGCGCTGATCTCAGCACGGCATGGCGCCCGGTTCGTTCGCATCGCGAGCGGCCGGGCGTCAGTCGTCTGTACGGGTTTGCACAGCGAACTCGCAGCGGCAGTTCTGGTAACGCGCTATTGCGGTGTGAACTGTGTTGATGCCGGTTCAGCTACCTAGTCACCCTCACCGACGGGTCGTTTGCGGGACCGGACCGACGCCATCTGGCCGAGCGCAGCTTGAATTCCCCGGCCGGGTTCGGACAGCCTCGATTGCGGAGCGCGGCAACGACAGTCCGCGGCTCCGCGACTGAGAAGGAGTGAATTGATGAGCTTCGTGAAGAACGCCGCAGCGGGTGCCGTCCTCGGAGGGTCGGTGCTGTTCACCGCGGGACTCGGCGTAGCGAATGCGCAGCCCGTCGAGACGACCCCGGACGGTCTTGTGAACATCGCCGTCGGCGACACGACGATCCTGCAGGGCGTGCCCACCGACGCGGCCGCCGCCACGGCGGGGGCCCTCTGTGCCAGCGCCCCCGAGGACGTCAACGCGCTCGCCGAGCAGGTCGATGCCGACGGCACCGACCAGACCGTGTGTGCGGGCCTGCCGGGTGGCGATCTGATGCTCACCCAGAACGTGAGCGCAGAAATGGAGCAGCCTGAGGCCGGCGCTGCGGACGACGCTGGTCAAGAGGCTGGGTAAGTAGCAGCCGACTCACCGCCCACACCCGCACCGGGTGTGGGCGGTGAGCTCTGTTCGGGGCTCGGCGTGGGAGAATCACGCGGTTGTATCGATCCGGCGACGGCACGGACCGGCCTGTCGCCGGTTGGCTTCCTCGCGGGCGGCTGTGAGAGGTTGGCACGATGGCTCGACTGTTCGGCACCGACGGAGTGCGCGGCGTCGCCAACCAGGACCTGACCGCTGAGCTCGCGGTAGCGCTGGGGGCGGCCGCGGCCCGGCGGCTCATCAGAACCGGCGCGACCCGCAGGCGGGTCGCGGTCGTCGGTCGGGACCCGCGCGCCAGCGGGGAGATGCTGGAAGCTGCGGTGATCGCCGGGCTGACCAGCGAAGGAGTGGATGCGCTGCGGGTCGGCGTGCTGCCCACCCCCGCCGTGGCGTATCTGACCAGCGCCTACGACGCCGACTTCGGCGTGATGATCTCCGCGTCGCACAACCCGATGCCCGACAACGGCATCAAGATCTTCGGCCCCGGCGGCCTCAAGCTGGACGACGCGACCGAGGATCGCATCGAGGAGCTGGTCCGTCAGGGCCCGGGCAACCGCCCGACCGGCGCGGGAATCGGGCGAATCGTCGACGCCGAGGACGCGTTGGAGCGTTATCTGCGCCACGTCGGCAAGGCCGCCACCACCCGGCTCGACGGATTGACCGTGGTGGTCGACTGCGCGCACGGTGCCGCGTCGACGGCCGCGCCGGACGCCTATCGGGCGGCCGGCGCCACCGTGGTGCCGATTCACGCCGAGCCGGACGGGTTGAACATCAACGACGGGTGCGGCTCGACGCACATGGAGACGTTGCGCGCGGCCGTGGTCAGCCACGGTGCCGATCTGGGCCTGGCCCATGACGGTGACGCCGACCGCTGCCTGGCCGTGGCCGCGGACGGCACGGTGATCGACGGTGACGCGATCATGGTGGTGCTGGCCCTGGCCATGCAGGAGGCCGGCGAGCTGGCCTCCGACACGCTGGTGGCGACCGTGATGAGCAACCTGGGTCTGCACCTGGCGATGCGCGCGGCCGGTGTGCAGGTCCGCACCACCGGTGTCGGCGACCGCTATGTGCTCGAGGAACTCCGTGCCGGTGAGTTCTCGCTCGGCGGCGAGCAGTCCGGCCACATCGTGCTGCCGGCGTTCGGCACCACCGGCGACGGCATCGTCACCGGGTTGCGGCTGATGGCCCGGATGGCCCAGACCCGCCGAAGCCTGGCCGCGCTGGCCGAACCGATGCAGACGCTGCCTCAGGTGCTGATCAACGTCGAGGTCACAGACAAGGCAGCGGTGGCCCGAGCGCCGTCGGTGCAAGAAGCGGTCGCCCGGGCGGAGGCCGAGCTCGGCGACACCGGACGGATCCTGCTGCGCCCCTCGGGCACCGAACAGATGGTGCGCGTGATGGTCGAGGCGGCGGATGAGGACACCGCCAGACAATTGGCGGCGCGCGTGGCCGAGTCGGTCAGCGCCCAGAACTGAGGGAACCGATCGCGGCTCGCCCGCGTCTGATCTCGTATGGGATCGGCTGGGGCGACGCGGGTGGACACCGCAGGACTGCGCGCGATGGCGCGCGAATACGACACGGCATCGGCGATCATCGACGCGGCGGTGCGTAACCAATTGGGAAGTCTACGTTTCGGCGCCGCGCTTTCGGGCCGTGCCTACGCCGCGCACGGCGGCGAGCTGGCCACGGCCCTCGCCGAGCTGTCGACGGCGATGCGTCTGTGGTCGCGCGCCGCAGCCGAGATCGCTGTGGCATTGCAGAACTCGGCGATCCGGTACGGGGCGGCCGCTGACCGGTCGGCCGACCAGATCGCCGCACATGGCTGAGATGTGTGACGTCACAGCGCGATTGGCCGACGGCATGCCAGCGGTACTGACGGTGCAACAGTATGTCGCCGCCAGCGCGCAGGTGGGGTACCGGCACCCCGACCTGACCGTGCACGCGGGCCAGTTGCAGGACTGGTACCGCAACGAGGACGGCATGGACCTCGAAGCGCTGCTCCACGATTGCGGTGTGCTCGAGGCGGCCGCATCCGCCGCGGACGAGGCCGTCCAGGTGCAGGACCGGCAACGCGCCGCGCTGCCGGACCTGTGGCAGGGAGTCGGCGCGGCCACGTCCGCGGAGTTCCTGCGCCGTCACAGTGACGCATCGGCCACGCTGGCGGCCGCCCTGCATACGGCTCGCGAGGCGATGGAGGCGCTGCGGGAACAACTCTGGGAAGCCGTCGACGACAAGGTCGGCGCGGTCATCGAGATCGAGGGCAGAGCCGCCACGACGCGGACCGACTGGTCGGCGGCCGCTGCGACCGTCACGTCCGGTGTGGGTGACCGGTCCACGGCCGGCGAGCTTGTCGACCACGCGGTGAAACCGTTTGTGGACAGCGTGATTCGCACCGACTGGCTCGCAGCGATGCGGACCGCGATGTCGTCGGTCACCACCGCCTACCGGCAGGCGACGGGCGACATCGCGGGAGCGCGGCTTGCCGATTTCGCGATTCCCGGTGATCTCGGCCCCGTGTGGAGCGCCCCGACACCGCCGAGCGGTGACTGGCCCGATGAGGAGCCACGGTCGGTGGCATCGATGCCGGCTCCGGCTCCGGCTCCGGCGCCGGTTGTCGGTTCGGCCGGCGGCGTCACCGCTCCCGCGGTACCTGCTCCGGCCACGGTGCCCGCCGCGTGGCCGGCACCCGCTCCGGCCGATATGTCTCCTGCGCCCGCGGAAGCGGCTCCGCCTGCCATGCCGTCACTGGGTTCGGCGGGCCCGGCGCTGCCCGGGCTCGGCGGGGGCGGCGGTCTGTCCGGGTTGGGTCAGCCGTTCGCCGACGCGCTGACCGGACTGTTGGGCGGCGGCGGTGGCCTGCCCGACCCGCCACCGCTCGACGTGCCCGAATTGGACGACCCTGTCGACACCGTGGAGCTCGAGGACGACGCCCACGAGGACGACGAGGACGACGAGGACCCCGAGGGCGACGCCGGTGAGGACCCCGCGGAGGACCTCGACGAGAACCCCGAGGGCGAGCCCGAGGAGGAGCCGGGGGAGGGTGCCGCCGGTGAACCGATGCCCGCACCGACACCGCCGCCTCCGCCGCCCCCGCCGGCCGAGCCGCTGCCGCCGGTGGCGGAGACCGAGGTCGACGAGCGCACTCCGTGCGAGATCGCTGCCGACGAACTACCGCAGGTCGGCGAAGCGCAACCTAGCGAGCCAGGTGGCGGCTGATCACCAGCCGCTGAATCTGGTTGGTGCCCTCGAAGATCTGCATGATCTTGGCCTCGCGCATGTACCGCTCCACCCGGTAGTCGCGGGTGTAGCCGGCTCCGCCGAACACCTGCACGGCATCGGTGGTCACCTTCATCGCCGCGTCCGTCGCGATGAGCTTGGCGACCGACGCCTGGCGCGAGTACGGCATCCCGGCGTCGCGGCGGCGGGCCGCGTCGAGATAGGTGGCCCGTGCGGCGTCGACTGCGGCGGCCATGTCGGCGAGCAGGAATCCCAGCCCCTGATGGTCGATGATCTTGCGGCCGAACGTCGTTCGCTGCTGACTGTAGGAGACTGCCTCGTCGAGGGCGGCCTGCGCCAGCCCGACGGCCACCGCGGCGATACCGAGGCGCCCGGAATCCAGTGCACTGAAGGCGATCTGCAGACCCTGCCCCTCGGTCCCGATGCGCCGGTCAGCTGGCACGAATGCGTCGTCGTAGTGTGCGGCCGTGGTGGGCACCGCATGCAGCCCCATCTTCTCTTCGGGTCTGCCGAACGTGAGGCCGGCGGTGTCGCGGGGCACGAGGAAACACGAGATGCCCTGCGAACCCTCCGCGGTGCGGGCGAACAGGTTGTAGAAGTCCGCGATCCCGCCGTGGGTGATCCACGCCTTGGCGCCGGTGATCCGGTAGCCGTCGCCGTCGGCGGCGGCTCGGCAGCTCAGGGCGGCGGCGTCCGACCCGGCCTGTGGTTCGGAGAGGCTGTAGGCGCCGATCGTGGCACCGCCCAGCATGTCCGGTAGCCAACGCTGCCGCTGTTCGTCGGTGCCGAAGGACATCAGCGGATGACACGAGAGGCTGTGCACACTGACCGCGACGGCCACGGCCGCCCAGCGGGCGGCAAGTTCTTCGAGTACCTGCAGGTAGACCTCGTAGGGCTGCCCGCCGCCACCCCACCGCTCGGGGTAGGGCAGGCTCAGCAGCCCGGCTTCGCCGAGCGTGGCGAACACGCCTTCGGGATAGGTCTCGTGCTTCTCGTGATGGTCGACGATCGGCGCGAGGGTCTTGTCGGCGATCTGTCGCGCGAGCTCGACCACGTCGCGGGCCTCGTCGGTCGGCAGCAGCCGGTCTACAGCCATACCGCGAACAGTACTACAGGACGTTCTGCAGTACTATTGAGCGGGTGACCAGGCCAGCGTTCGCCACCCGGCGGCGGACCGAATTGTTCGACGCGCTGGTCGCGCTGTTGCTGGCCGAGGGTTTCGCGCATCTGACCCTCGACGACATGGCCGCACGGCTGCGCTGTTCGAAGTCCACGCTCTACACGCTCGCGGCGAGCAAGGAGCAGCTCGTCCAGGCGGCGACGGTGCACTTCTTCCGCTCGGCGACCGAGTTCGTCGAGGACCGGGTGGCGGCCACCACCGGTGCGCGGGACCGGATCGCCGCCTATCTGTCCGCGGTCGGGGCGGCACTGGACCCCGCCTCCGAGCAGTTCATGACCGACCTCGACGGCTTCGCTCCGGCTCGGGCGGTCTACGAGCAGAACACCGGCATCGCCGCCCGCCGGGTGCAGGAACTGATCGCCGAAGGCGTCGCGGCCGGCGACTTCCGTGACGTGCATGCCGCGTTCGCCGCCGATCTGGTTGCCGCGGCGATGGTGCGCATCCAACAGCGCGTGGTGCGGCGCACCACCGGGCTCGACGATGCCGATGCCTACCGCGAGCTCGCCGCGATAGTCACCGCGGGCATCCGAGCCTGATGGGCAGGGTATTCCTGTCAGTTTGCTGAACGGGCAGTCCGCAACGCTGACAGCGTCGAATACCTGACGACCACTCAGGCGAGCGAAGGCGGTATTCGATGACTGACCGATACGACGTAGTGGTGGCCGGCGGTGGGCCGGCAGGATCGGCGGCCGCCTGGCAGGCCGTCCGGAACGGGGCCCGCGTGTTGTTGTGTGACAAGGCGGAATTCCCGCGGGACAAGCCGTGCGGCGACGGACTGACTCCACGCGCGGTGAGTTACCTGCAGAAGATGGGGCTGGGTGACGAGGTGGCTCGCTTCCACCGGCTCAACCGCGCCACCATCTTCAGTCCCAGCGAATGGGAGCTGTCTTTCCCGAACCGGCCCGGGATGCCCGACCACGGCCACGGCATCCGCCGCACCCAGTTGGACACCATGCTGATCGACCACGCCGCATCGGCCGGGGCCGACGTGAGGCAGGGTGAGGAGGTTGTCGGTGCCGTCACCGACGAGGACGGCCGCGTCACCGGCATCACGCTGAAGGGCGGCGAGCAGGTGCGTGCCGACGCGGTGATCGCTGCAGACGGCGCCTATTCGCCGGTCAAACGCTCACTGAAGCTGGACAGTCGCTATCACGGTTACTCAGCCATCGCGATACGTGCCGAGATGTCCGCGGTTCGCCCCGACTCCGACTCTCTGGACATTCATCTGAAGATCTCCCACCGCGGCGATCAATTGCCCGGCTACGGCTGGGTGTTCCCTCTGGGCGACGGACGGGTCAACGTGGGGCTGGGTTACGTGAACAGCTACCGGCACTGGAAACAGATCAACGCAGCCGAGTTGCTGGGACAGTTCATGGCCACTTTGCCGCCTGACTGGGAGCTGCCGCCGGTCGGCGCTCTGCAGAAGTCCAAGGCGTTGCAGGGCTGGCGGTTGCCGATGGGTTTCACGGCCTGGCCGCCCTGGCGCCCGGGCGTGCTGTTCGCCGGTGATGCGATGGGCGCCGCCCGCCCGGTATCGGGTGCCGGGATTTCCAAGGCGCTGCAATCGGGGCTGGCCGCCGGGGAGTGCGCGGTCGCCGCGCTGGCCAACGGTGGGCCCACCGACTTCACCCACTACGAGCAGGCGGTCAACGCGACGTGGGGCCGCGAGTACCGGCGCGGGAGGATGTTCCACCGCTTGGTCGGCGTGCCCGCCCTGACCACAGCCGGGCTCACGGTGCTGGACAAAGTGGCTCACCCCCGGTTCCGCGCGCGACTGCTGTTCTGGGAGAACACCCTGTCGGGCAGTTGAGGCCGGCTGTCAGTCGGCCAGGTCGAAAGCCTTGACGATCTTGGTCGGCCGCACCCGCACGACCAGTTCACCAGGCACTCCGTTGCGGCGGCCGAACTCCTGGGCGCGGTCGGCACCCATGTAGCGGCCGCCGATCCGGGTGGCGGTGGCGACCAGCTCCTCGGGGTCCTCGCTGAGCGTCACCTCGCCCTGCACCTGGACGAACGAGAACGGCGGCCGTTCGTCGTCGACGCACACCACGACCCGCGGGTCCCGGCGCAGCGCCCGGCCCTTGGCGGTGTCCCTGCCCGTGTTGAAAACGAGCTCGCGGCCGTCGACGACGAACCACACCGGCGCGACCAGTGGCCGCCCGTCGGCGGCGACGTAGCCCAGCTTGGCGGTGCGGGTGCCCTCGGAGAGGAATTCGATGACGTCGTCGGTCAGCTCAGCCATGGACTCAGCCTACGGTCGCCGTCAGGGCAGCAGCTTCTGCAATTCCTCGACGAAGCCGACGGTCTCGCGGCGATCACCCGACAGCGGATGCACCAACAGGGTCGTGACGCCGGCATCGGCGAAGGCGGCTACTCGCTCCTTGACGAAGCCGGCCGGTCCGACGAGCGAGACCTGCCGAACCAGGTCATCGGGAACCGCGTCGATGGCCTCGGCCTTCTTGCCCGCCAGGTACAGATCCTGGATGTGGTCGGCGACCTCACCGAACCCGTACCGCGTGGCCAGGCTGTGATAGAAGTTCCGGCCGCGTGCCCCCATACCGCCGATGTAGAGCGCCAGCTGCGGCTTGGCCCACGACAGCCGTTCGTCGACGTCGTCGCCGATGGCCAGGCTCGCGCTGACCATCACGTCGAGCGGACCCAGGGCCGGGTCGCGTTTGGCGGCACCGGCGCGCAGCGCGTCACCCCAGACCTCGTCGGCCTTCTCCGGGTAGAAGAACACCGGCTGCCACCCCTCGGCGATCTCGGCGGTCAGCTCGACGTTCTTGGGTCCGAGCGCAGCGATCGTGATCGGGATGCGCTCGCGGACCGGATGGTTGATCAGCTTGAGAGGTTTGCCCAGGCCGGTGCCCTTCTCGGCGGGCAGCGGAAGCTGGTAGTGCTTGCCGTCGTAGGCCAGCCGCTCCCGTCGCCACACCTGCCGGCAGATGTCGACGACCTCCCGCGTACGCCCGAGCGGTGCGTCGAACGGGAGACCGTGAAAGCCCTCGATGACCTGCGGGCCGGAGGTGCCCAGTCCCAGCCGGAAGCGGCCGTCGGAGACGTAGTCGAGGCCGGCGGCCGTCATCGCCATCAGAGCGGGGGTGCGGGTGTAGATCGGGACCACGCCGGTGCCCAACTCGATGCGGGAGGTGCGGGCGGCCAGGAAACCCAGTTGGCTGATCGCGTCATAGGAGTAGGCCTCGGCCACCAGGGCCAGGTCGACCCCGAGCTTCTCGAGTTCGACGACCTCGTCGACGGCCTCCAGGAAGCCGCCCGCGTAACTCAGGAAGATGCCGGTGCGCATCACAAAGTTATATACCCCAACCGGTTGGTTGGGTGCGCGTGGGCGGGATGCTACGGCTTGAGCAGCGCGACGACCTTGTTCTCGAGGTCCACGGGATCGTCGGCGAACGGGTCCATCACCGGCGCCTTCGGCAGCTCGACCTCGGCATCGGCGAAGTCGCGGTACTGCTTGTCGCCTGCCAGCTGGTACAGCAGATATCCGGTCATCAGCGCCCGCACGGTTTTCTGCGAGCTCTTGTCGGCGCCGGGCAGTCCGACGACACGGCCCAGCCGCCGGCCCTCCACCAGGCCGCCGGACTTGGCTTTGGGTGTCGAGCGCAGGGTCGCGGATTTCCACACCCGCGCCAGCTCGACCGCGTTGGATCGCAACGTCATGGGGTCACCGGGGGCGGTCAAGATCAGCCCCGGCACCGTCAGGGTGGCCGCAGGTTGCTCGGCAGGCGGGCTGCTGACCGTGGGATAGGCCGCGAAGGCCGCTTTGACTCTGCTCGGCATCCCCGCCGCGGCGAACACCGCCGCCGACGCACCGAAGCCGTGACCGGCGACCCCGAGCTTCTCGGGATGCACGCTGATGTCGCCGGTGCCCAGGCGCACGCCCGCGATGATGTCGAGCGCGGTGCCCATGTCATAGGCCAGATTCAGTGCCGACGGGGCGAACCCGATCTCGGTGTCGACACCGGCGGCGACGATGCCCCAGGAAGCCAGATGCTCGAGTGTCGCGTGGTAGCGGTGTGCCGATGTGATCCAGTCGTGAGCGAACACCACTCCAGGCAGGTTCGTACCCGCCGCCGGGGTGTAGACGACCCCGGGCAGACCGGCAAAACCCAGGTCACCCCGCATGACGCGCTGTGGACCGCGCCGGGTCAGCGCGCCAAAGAGCTTCTTGGTACTCGCCACCCGAAGACCGTAGCCCACCAGGGTTCGAGGTGCTTCTGCCGTACCCTGGTTGCCTATGTGCGGAATCGTCGGCTACGTCGGGCAGCGCCCTGCCTGCGAGATCGTCGTCGATGCGCTGCGCCGCATGGAGTACCGGGGTTACGACTCGGCAGGCGTCGCGCTTCTCGACGGTAGTGGTGGGCTCATCGTGAGTCGCAAGGCGGGTCGCGTGGCGAACCTGGAAGCAGCGCTGGACGAGGCCGGTATCAACGGCGCCAGCGGAGCGACCGGGCTCGGACACACCCGGTGGGCGACGCATGGCAGGCCCACCGATCGCAACGCCCACCCGCACCGCGATGCCACCGGCAAGGTCGCGGTCGTGCACAACGGCATCATCGAGAACTACGCCGCGTTGCGTCACGAGCTGGAGCTCGCAGGCGTGGAGTTCGCCAGCGACACCGACACCGAGGTCTCGGTGCACCTGGTGGCGCGCGAGTTCGCCCACGGCAGGCACGCCGGCGATTTCGCGGCGTCGGTGCTGGCCGTGCTGCGCCGCCTGGAGGGGCATTTCACCCTGGTGTTCGCCCATGCCGACGAGCCGGGCACGATCGTGGCTGCGCGCCGCTCGACCCCGCTGGTGCTCGGTGTGGGCGATGGCGAGATGTTCGTCGGCTCCGACGTCGCGGCGTTCATCGAACACACCCGCGAGGCCGTCGAGTTGGGTCAGGACCAGGCGGTGGTCGTCACCGCCGGGGGCTACCGGATCACCGATTTCGACGGTAACCCCGCCGTGGCCGATGTCGACTACCGCAGGTTCCACATCGACTGGGACACCTCGGCCGCCGAGAAGGGCGGCTACGAGTACTTCATGCTCAAGGAGATCGCCGAGCAGCCCGACGCGGTGTCGGACACGCTGTTGGGCCACTTCGTCGACAACCGCATCGTGCTGGACGAGCAGCGCCTGTCGGACCAGGAGCTCCGCGACATCGACAAGGTCTTCGTCGTGGCCTGCGGCACCGCCTATCACTCCGGGATGCTGGCCAAGTACGCCATCGAGCACTGGACGCGGCTGCCGGTCGAGGTCGAACTGGCCAGCGAGTTCCGGTATCGCGATCCGGTCCTGGACAGCCACACGCTGGTCGTGGCGATCTCACAGTCCGGTGAGACCGCCGACACGCTCGAGGCGGTGCGCCACGCCAAGGAGCAGAAGGCCAAGGTGCTGGCGATCTGCAACACCAACGGCAGCCAGATTCCCCGGGAGTGCGACGCGGTGCTCTACACGCGCGCCGGACCGGAGGTCGGGGTGGCCTCGACGAAGACGTTCCTGGCCCAGATCGCCGCCAATTATCTTGTCGGGCTTGCCCTCGCCCAGGCGCGCGGCACCAAATACCCCGACGAGGTGGCCCGCGAGTACCACGATCTGGAAGCCATGCCCGAGATGATCTCGCGGGTGCTGGCCACCGCCGAGCCGGTGATGCAGCTGGCGCAGCAGTTCGCTCCGTCGCCGACGGTGCTGTTCCTCGGTCGCCATGTCGGGTTCCCGGTGGCGCTCGAGGGAGCCCTCAAGCTCAAGGAGCTGGCATACATGCACGCCGAGGGCTTCGCGGCCGGCGAGCTCAAACACGGCCCGATCGCGCTGATCGAGGACAACCTGCCGGTGATCGTGGTGATGCCGTCGCCGAAGAACGCCGCGATGCTGCACGCCAAGCTGTTGTCGAACATCCGGGAGATCCAGGCCCGCGGGGCCATCACGATCGTCATCGCCGAGGAGGACGATGACACGGTGCGGCCCTACGCCGATCACCTGATCGAGATCCCTTCGGTGCCAACGCTTTTCCAGCCGCTGCTGTCGACCATTCCGATGCAGCTGTTCGCTGCCGGCGTGGCCCGGGCTCGCGGCTACGACGTGGACAAGCCGCGCAACCTGGCCAAGTCGGTGACCGTCGAGTAGTAACGCCGAAGCATGTGGGTTCGATAAGAAAAGTATGAGTTTTCTGGCAGCTTGGTCGCCGCTGCCGTGGCTCCTCTGACGAATCCGGTGCGACCGCGCTTATCTGCGCAAACAAAGGTCGGGAAATCACATGCTGGAACACCATGGGTACGAACGCAGCGGTCGCTGCACGGTGAGCCCACGCCGCGACGGTGACGCGCTGGTGCTGCACGTCGCCGGCGATCTGGACGTGCTCACCGCGCCGACGCTGATGACACACCTGGACGTCGCGTTGAGCGGCGGTGCTGCGCTGCTGATCGTCGACCTCCTCGACGTCACGTTTCTGTCCTCGGCGGGAATCAGCGTGCTCGTCGAGACGCACCGCCTGACCGAACCGGCGGGGGTGTCGCTGCGGGTGGTCGCCGAGGGGCCGGCGACGAGCAGGCCGATGCGCCTGATGTGCGTCGACCAGATCATCGACCTCTATCCGACCCTCGAGGACGCGCGAGCCGGACGACCGGCCACCGCGACCTGACTCAGCCGCGAGGCGACTGCTGGTACAGCACCAGTCTCCACCCATCGGCTGTGCGGTGATACACCGACGACATCGCCGCCACGAACGGTTCGGGCTGTCCGTCCCGGTGCGCGGTGCCGGTGTAGACCAGCGCGGCGGTGTCCGCGGAGATCTCGATCACCCGCACGTCGGTGATGTCATAGCGCGCCCACGGCGGTGACTGGCCCAGCGCCGCCGTCACGGTCGCACGGTCCATCACCATGCCGTTGGCCAACACCATGACCGCGTCGTCGGTCATCAGCGAGCCGTAGAACTGATCGCCGGTGCCGTCGCACAGCGACCGCCAGCCGGCGTGTTCGAGTTCGAGCAGTTCACTCAACGTCATGCCTGTCGTCATACCCACTGTGCTCCATGACCAGAACGTCGCCGCGTAGCGTGGAACTCATGCGGTCCTACTACACCGCCCAGCAGATCCGCGACTCCGAGGCGCCGCTACTGGCCGCGCTGCCCGACGGGGTACTGATGCGCCGCGCGGCGTTCGGGCTGGCCACCGCGATCAGCCGGGAGCTGGGAACTGTCAACGGTCGCACCGTGTGCGCAGTCGTCGGTTCCGGCGACAACGGCGGAGACGCGCTGTGGGCGGCGACGCTGCTGAAGCGTCGCGGTGCCGGTGCCCGCGCGGTCCTGCTCAACCCCGACAAAGCGCACCCCAAGGCGCTGTCCGCATTCCGCGCCGCCGGTGGCCGCATCGTCGAAACCGTGCCAGCGGCAACTGATCTGGTGATCGACGGCGTCGTCGGAATCTCGGGCTCAGGTGCGTTGCGGCCGAATGCGGCCGAGGTGTTCGCCGCCGTGGAGCAGGCCGGTATCCCCGTCGTCGCCGTTGATCTGCCCAGCGGTCTGGACGTGCACACCGGGGCCGCCGAGGGGGCCCACGTCGACGCCGCGCTGACCGTCACGTTCGGCGGACTCAAACCGGTGCATGCGCTCGGACGCTGCGGCAGGGTCGAACTCGTCGACATCGGGCTGGACCTGCCGCCCTCGGACATTCTCGGGTTCGAGGCCGCCGACGTCGCCGCGCGCTGGCCGGTGCCCGGACGTGCCGACGACAAGTACAGCCAGGGCGTCACCGGCGTGATGGCAGGGTCGTCGACGTACCCCGGGGCGGCGATCCTGTGCACCGGTGCGGCGGTCGCGGCCCACTCGGGCATGGTGCGTTACGCGGGAACCGCGGCGGGCGAGGTGGTTTCGCACTGGCCCGAGGTGATCGCCACACCCAGCCACGCCACCGCGGGCCGGGTCCAGGCCTGGGCGGTGGGACCCGGGCTGGGCACCGACGAGGCGGGCGCGTCCGCGCTGTGCTTCGCGCTCGAGTCCGATCTGCCGGTGATCGTCGACGCCGACGGGCTGACGATCTTGTCGGCGCACCCGGAGCTGGTGGCCGATCGGGAGCCGCCCACGGTGCTGACACCGCATGCCGGTGAGTTCGCCCGTCTGGCGGGGTCGCCGCCGGGCGACGACCGCATCGCCGACACCCGCAAGCTCGCCGATCGGTTGGGGGTGACCGTCCTGTTGAAGGGCAACGTCACCGTCATCGCCGAGCCAGGGGCCGGGCCGGTCTACCTCAACGTCGCCGGCAATTCCTGGGCGGCCACCGCGGGCTCGGGTGACGTGCTCACCGGGGTCATCGGAGCGCTGCTGGCCGGCGGTCTGCCGCCGGGTGAGGCCGCAGCGGCGGCGGCGTTCGTGCACTCGCGCGCCGCCGGGGCGGCGGCCTGCGATCCCGGTCCGGCTCCGGTGCCGACGTCGTCGTCGCAGATCCTGGCGCATCTGCGCACAGCGTTGGGTTCGATCCTCTAGAAATAGGGGCATGCCCAACGTCTCACGTCACTCGTCTCTGACCCCCGCCTACACGGGCCGGATGTCCACCTCACCCATCCCGGCGCTGCGGCTGCCCGACGAGTCCCTCGACCCGGAGAATGCCTACCGGTTCATCCACGACGAGTTGATGCTCGACGGCAGCTCACGGTTGAACCTGGCGACGTTCGTCACCACGTGGATGGATCCCGAAGCGGGGCAGCTGATGTCGGAGACTTTCGACAAGAACATGATCGACAAGGACGAGTATCCGGTCACCGCGGCGATCGAGCAGCGCTGCGTGTGCATGGTGGCCGACCTGTTCCACGCCGAGGACCTGCGCGACGACGATCCGTCCAGTGCGACCGGGGTGTCCACCGTAGGCTCCAGCGAGGCGGTGATGCTCGCCGGGCTGGCGATGAAGTGGCGGTGGCGCGAGCGGGCCGGTTCCGGAGAGGGACGGGACTGGAAGAACCGCACCCCCAACCTGGTCATGGGTTCCAACGTGCAGGTGGTGTGGGAGAAGTTCTGTCGCTACTTCGATGTCGAAGCCCGCTATCTGCCGATGGAGGAGGGGCGCTACGTCATCACCCCCGAACAGGTCGTCGACGCCGTCGACGAGAACACGATCGGGGTGGTGGCGATCCTGGGCACCACGTTCACCGGCGAACTCGAGCCCGTCGGGGACATCTGCGCCGCGCTGGACAAGCTCGCTGCTGACGGCGGGTGCGATGTGCCGGTGCACGTCGACGCCGCCAGCGGCGGGTTCGTGGTGCCGTTCCTGCATCCGGACGTGGTGTGGGATTTCCGGCTTCCCCGGGTCGTGTCGATCAACGTCAGCGGACACAAATACGGGCTGACCTATCCCGGCATCGGCTTCGTGGTCTGGCGCAATGCCGAGCACCTGCCCGAGGACCTGGTGTTCCGGGTCAACTACCTCGGCGGCGACATGCCGACGTTCACGCTGAACTTCTCCCGGCCCGGCAACCAGGTGGTGGGTCAGTACTACAACTTCCTGCGGCTCGGCCGCGACGGCTATCTGCAGGTGATGCGGTGCCTGTCGGAGAACGCGCAGTGGCTGGCCCACGAACTGGCCGGGATGACCGGACCCGACCGGAAGCCGGTCTTCGAGGTGATCTCCGACGGATCGGCCATCCCGGTGGTGGCGTTCAAGCTGGTCGACGGCATCAAATACACGGTCTTCGACGTCTCGGCGCTGCTGCGCGGGTTCGGCTGGCAGGTCCCCGCCTACACCATGCCCGACGACGCGGCCGACATCGCGGTGCTGCGGATCGTGGTCCGAGAGGGCTTCTCGGCGAACCTGGCCCGCGCCCTGCGTGACGACCTGGTCAAGGTCCTCGACAAGCTCGATGCCATCGACGTGGGCGGGTTCGCCGACGAGGCGCATTTCGCCCACTGACACCGCGCCTGGGACAATCGGGTGCAGTGACCACCACGCCGAACATGACCCAGCACCTGTCGGGGGCTCTGCCCGTCGCGTCAGTCGACCTCGACGCGATCGCCGACAACGTCGCTGTGCTGCGCGAACGCGCCGGGTCAGCCGCGGTGATGACCGTCGTCAAGGCCGACGGCTACGGCCACGGCGCCACGGAGGTGGCCCGGGCGGCGTTGGAAGCGGGTGCCGCCGAGTTGGGGGTCGCGACCGTCGCCGAGGCGGTGCACCTGCGCCAGGCCGGTATCACCGCACCGGTGCTGGCCTGGCTGCACCCGCCCGGCACCGACTTCGCGCCCGCACTGCAGGCCGGCGTCCAGATCGCCGTCTCCTCGCCCCGCCAGCTCGCCGACCTGCTCGACGCGGTGTCGCGCACCGGCTGTCAGGCCACGGTGACCGTCAAGACCGACACCGGGCTCAACCGCAACGGCGTGGGGGAGAGCGACTACCCGGCGGTGCTCGACGGGCTGCGCAGGGCCTGCGCCGACGACGCGGTGCGGGTACGGGGGCTGATGTCGCACCTGGCGCACGGAGACGACCCCGAACATCCCTTCAACGACGAGCAGGCCCGCCGGCTCACCGCCCGCGCGATGCTGGCCCGCGACTTCGGACTCGAGTTCGAGGTCGTGCACCTGAGCAACTCGCCCGCCACCATGACGCGCCCGGACCTGGCCTTCGACATGGTGCGCCCGGGCCTGGCGACCTATGGACTCAGCCCTGTTCCCGAGCGCGGCGATCTCGGGCTGCGTCCGGCGATGACGGTGACGTGCCCGGTGACCCTGCTGCGCCCCGTCGCCGCGGGTGAAAGCGTGTCCTACGGGCACACCTGGACGGCGACGCGCGACACCACACTGGCGCTGATCCCCGCCGGTTACGCCGACGGCGTGTTCCGGTTGCTCAGCAATCGGATGCAGGTGAGCATCAACGGACGTCGCTACCCCAATGTGGGCCGGGTCTGCATGGACCAGTTCGTGGTCGACCTGGGACCCGGAGCCGTCGACGTCGCCGAGGGCGACCAGGCCGTCCTCTTCGGGCCCGGTGACCACGGGGAACCGACCGCACAGGAGTGGGCGGACCTGCTCGGCACCATCAGCTACGAGGTCGTGACCAGTCCCCGCCGGCGCATCGCACGGGCCTACCTGCGCGGAGGTCGGTCCCGGTGAGCGCCCGGGCGGGGTGGCTGGCCGGTGCGGCCGGGGTGACCGCCGTGGGCACTGCCGCGGGTCTGTCGGTGGCGAAGTCGTTGCGGCGCAAGTTCAGCGACGACGATCCGTACCGGGACGAGGATTTCGAGCTGCTCGACGCCGACCGCAGCTCTGTCGTCACCACGCCCGACGGAGTGCCGCTGGCCGTGCGCGAGGTCGGTCCCGAGAACGCAGGCCTCACTGTCATTTTCGCGCACGGGTTCTGCCTTCGGATGGGATCGTTCCACTTTCAGCGGGCCCGGCTCAGCGAGCAGTGGGGTGAGCAGGTCCGCATGGTTTTCTACGATCAACGCGGGCATGGCCAGTCCGGGGAGGCGCCACCGGACACCTACACCGTCGAACAGTTGGGCCAGGACCTCGAGAGCGTGCTCGCAGTGGTGGCCCCCCGCGGCCCGGTGGTGCTGGTCGGGCATTCGATGGGCGGCATGACGGTGCTGTCGCATGCCCGGCAGTATCCGCAGCGCTATCCCACCAGTGTCGTCGGTGCGGCGTTGATCGCCTCTGCCGCAGAGGGGGTGGCGCGTTCGCCGTTGGGTGAGATCCTGAACAACCCGGCGTTGGAGGCGGTTCGGTTCACAGCCAGGTACGCCCCGGCGCTCGTACATCGGGGACGCGGTGCGGCGCGTTCGGTGATCGGTCCGATCCTGCGAGCGGCGTCCTATGGGGATCACCGGATCAGTCGCAGCGTGAATGCCTTCTCCGAGCGGATGATGCACGACACCCCGATCGCGACGCTGGTGGAGTTCCTGCATGCGCTGGAGGTGCACGACGAGACCGCGGGGCTGACGACGCTGAGCAAGGTGCCGACTCTGGTCGCTTGCGGGGACCGTGACCTGCTCACGCCGATGGACTACTCGCAGGACATGGCCGACCAACTGGCCAAGTCTCAGCTCGTGATCGTCGGCGGCGCAGGTCATCTCGTGCAGCTCGAGCGTCCCGACGTCATCGACGACGCGCTGGTGCGTCTCGTCGAGCGGGCGACGCCGTCCAAACTCGTGGCGTTGACCCGTCGGATGCGGCAGCGGGTGGGGTTGCATGGCTGACCGGGGAGGTACGGCCGAGCTGTCGACCGCCGAGGACACGATCGCCTTGGGCGCCTCTTTGGGGCGCTCCCTGCGGGCCGGAGACGTGGTGGTGCTGTCCGGGCCGTTGGGTGCCGGGAAAACGGTGCTGGCCAAGGGGATCGCACAGGCGATGGACGTCGAGGGCCCGGTGATCTCGCCGACGTTCGTGCTGGCGCGGGTGCATCGGGCTCGTCGCGCCGGCGCGCCGGCGATGGTGCACGTCGATCTGTACCGGTTGCTGGACCAGACGTCGGTGGACCTGCTCGGCGAGCTGGACTCCCTGGATCTCGACACCGACCTCGACGACGCGGTCGTCGTCGTCGAATGGGGTGAAGGCGTCGCCGAGCGGCTGTCCGACAGCCACCTCGACATCCGGCTGGAACGCGCCCCCGACACCGAAACCCGCACGGCGATCTGGAATTGGAGTCGGCCGTGAGCAGGTTTGTCCTGGCGATCGACACCGCCACCCCGGCCGTCACCGCGGGGGTGGTTCGGTGCGACGAGTCGGGTGATGAGGTGCTCGCCGAGCGTGTCACGGTGGACGCGCGCGCCCACGCCGAGCAGTTGACCCCCAACATCGTGGGCGCCTTGTCCGACGCTGGGCTGGCCGCAGATCGTCTCGACGCGGTCGTGGTGGGGTGCGGGCCCGGCCCGTTCACCGGACTGCGCGTCGGGATGGCGACCGCCGCAGCGTTCGGGCATGCGCTCGGGATCGCGGTGCGCGGGGTGTGCAGCCTGGATGCGATCGCGGCGGGGACGACGGGTGACGTGCTGGTCGTCACCGATGCGCGCCGCCGGGAAGTGTATTGGGGTCGCTACCGTGACGGTGTGCGTGTCGACGGTCCGGCCGTCAACGCTGCGACCGACGTTCCCGCAGGTGCCGGGGCGGTGGCCGGCTCCCCTGAACACGCGGCGTTGTTCGAGTTGCCCAGGCTGGCGCCGGTGTATCCGAGCGCCGCCGGACTGGTTGCCGCCGTGGCTGATTGGGATGTCGAGCCACAGCCGTTGGTGCCGCTCTATCTGCGCAGGCCCGACGCGAAGCCGCCGGCGGCCCCGCGATGAGCACGGTCGTGTACGGCCCGCTGACCCCGCGTGATGCCGCCCGCTGCGCGGAGCTCGAGTCGCTGTTGTTCGACGGCGACGACCCCTGGCCCGAGCGCGCGTTCCTGGCCGAGCTCGCCGCAAAGCACAACCACTATGTCGCGGCACGCGTCGACGACAAGCTGGTGGGATACGCCGGGATCGCACGCCTGGGCCGCGTGAAGCCCTTCGAGTACGAGGTCCACACCATCGGCGTCGATCCGGCCTATCAAGGGCAGGGAATCGGCCGGCAGCTGCTGCGCGGCCTGTTCGACTTCGCCGGCGACGCCACGATTTTCCTGGAGGTCCGCACCGACAACGCGGCGGCGATCGCGCTGTACGAGAGCGAGGGCTTCGAGCAGGTGGGGCTGCGTAAGCGGTACTACCGGGTCAGCGGCGCGGACGCCTACACGATGAAACGGGATCGGCGATGATCATTCTGGCTATCGAGAGTTCCTGCGACGAAACCGGTGTCGGGATCGCTGAACTCGGCGGCGACGGTTCGGTCACGCTGCTCGCCGACGAGGTGGCGTCCAGCGTCGACGAGCATGCCCGGTTCGGTGGGGTGGTGCCCGAGATCGCCTCGCGTGCGCATCTGGAGGCGTTGGGGCCGACGATGCGCCGTGCCCTGGCCGCGGCCGGGATCGCGCGGCCCGACGTCGTCGCGGCGACGATCGGCCCGGGGCTGGCGGGCGCGTTGTTGGTCGGGGTGGCCGCGGCCAAGGCCTACGCGGCGGCCTGGGGGGTTCCGTTCTACGCCGTGAATCATCTGGGCGGACACCTGGCCGCCGACGTCTTCGACCATGGCCCACTGCCCGAAGCCGTCGGGTTGCTGGTGTCGGGCGGACACACCAATCTCCTGCATGTGCGTTCGCTGGGGGAGCCGATCGTCGAGCTGGGCTCTACTGTCGACGACGCTGCCGGGGAGGCCTACGACAAGGTGGCGCGGCTGCTCGGGCTGGGCTATCCCGGGGGCCGGGTGCTCGACGAGCTCGCCCGTGACGGGGACCGCGACGCCATCGTGTTTCCGCGGGGGATGACCGGGCCGCGCGACGACCCGCACGCCTTCAGTTTCTCCGGCCTGAAGACCGCCGTGGCCCGCTATGTGGAGCGCCATCCCGAGGCTTCGCAGGCCGACATCGCCGCGGGCTTCCAAGAGGCGGTGGCCGATGTGCTGACCCTCAAGGCAGTGCGCGCCGCACGCGAGTTGGGGGTGTCCACGCTGCTGATCGCCGGAGGAGTGGCGGCCAACTCGCGGCTTCGGGAACTGGCCGCCGAGCGCTGTGAGGCGGCCGGGATGACGCTGCGCATTCCACGCCCGCGGTTGTGCACCGACAACGGCGCCATGATCGCCTCCTTCGCCGCGCACCTGATCGCGGCCGGCGCTGAGCCGTCCCCGCTGGACGCTGTCAGCGATCCCGGGTTGCCGGTGGTGCAGGGCCAGGTGGCCTGACAGCACGCCCCGGTCAGAACGGTGGTGGGTCATTGGGGTCGTT